>CAKQIY010000028.1 GCA_934247115.1 uncultured Coprococcus sp. | reverse complement strand
GTATGTACTTTGAAGCCGTATTTAGCTTCTATGTACTCCTTTATCATTTTGTAGGTCACTCGTTCCTTGGGCTTGTACTCTTCGGCTCTTTTAGCGATATTATCAAGCGGAACTTTTCCCTCACCTTCGCCAAACTCAACTTTTACGTTGATATGTCCGTCTGGCTTTTTGTGGGAAAGCAGTACAACCGTCTCCACATGCCCACTATGACAAAACTGATCAACTACCGCCACCTTCTTCGCCTCATACCCCTTCTCCTGAAGTATCTTCACATCTCTTGCCAGGGTTGCCGGGTCACAGCTCACGTAGACGATACGCTCTGGTGCCATGTGGACCAGAGTATCCAGAAGAACCTGATCGCAGCCCTTTCGTGGTGGGTCTACGACCACGACGTCCGCGTGGGAGCCGTCGCCACCCTTCTTATATATGTCGGGAACGACTTCCTCTGCCTTACCGACAAAGAACTCGGCATTTGTGATCCCGTTGATCTCGGCGTTGTGTCTTGCGTCATCTATAGCCTGTGGAACGATCTCCACTCCGTATACCTTCTTTGCCTTCTGTGCGAGGAACAATGATATGGTTCCTATTCCGCAGTACATGTCCCACACGGTCTCATCGCCTGACAGGTCCGCATACTCCAAAGCCTTGTTGTACAGAACATTTGTCTGGACAGGATTTACCTGATAGAAGGACAATGGGGATATCTGATATTTGATGTCGCCGATATAGTCCGTGATGTACGACTGTCCCCAGAGGGTTATGCACTTATCGCCGAGTATACGATTTGTATTCTCCCTGTTGACGTTCAGGCAAATGGATGTCATTCCTTCTATCTTAACCAGTTCATCTATCAAAATCTCACTGTGCGGAAGCTTGTTGCCATTTGTCACCAGACATACCATGATCTCTTTGGTGGTAAATCCAACTCTGATAAGGATATGTCTGACCAGACCTCTTCCAGTCTCCTCATCGTAGGTCGATATGTGATTGTCCTCAATGAAGCTTCTGACGATAGCAACTATCTGGTCATTCACTGGCGCACCGATGGCACAGCTCTCTGTGTCTATGATGTCGTGGCTTCTTCCTGCGTAGAATCCGATGACCACATTGCCGTTCTTGTCTCTTCCGACAGGGAACTGTGCTTTATTCCTGTAGTGGAATGGATCATCCATGCCATAGGCAGGTTTTTCCATGATTGTTTCCACGTTCTCCATCTTGCCGATCCTCTGCAGACAGTTCTTCACCTTGTTCCACTTGTATTCGAGCTGCTGCCCATAGGAAACCTGCTGCATGGTGCATCCACCGCATCGTTTCGCCTTGTCGCACACCGGCTCCACACGGTATGGAGATGGTGTGATGAGCTTCATCAGTCTTCCGTAGGCTATGTTCTTCTTCACCTTGACGATCTTCACCTCCGCCAGATCGCCCACCACGGCATCCTTGACAAATACAGTCATGCCCTGAACGTGTCCAATGCCCTCTCCATCATTGCCCATGTCCTCAATGAGTACCTGGTAGTTCTCATTTTTGACAAGTGTGACTTCACCAGTATTTGCCGCATCTGTTCCGGATGTTCTAAAATCTGAACTGGCACTATTCACTGCCTCCCCGGTATTTTTTCTCTGCACACCATTTACTCGTCTATTGTTCTTAGGTCTTCTATTGTTCCTAATATTTGACATATACTATCTCTCTTCCTATTGCAAGCATGGGACAATCTTCTGACTTGAAGATTGTCCCTCTGTTTTAATCTAACCGTAGTATGATACCATTTCTCATGGCACATAGGCACTCCTTATGACACAGGGACGCTCCTCGTGACCTAGGAACGCTCCTCGTAACACGGGGACGCTCTTCTTGACACGGGGACGTTCTTCTTGATACAGGGACGTTCCTCGTGACACAGGGACACTCCTCGTGACACAGGGACACTCCTCGTGACAAAAGCAACGTCCCTATGACGTCTTTCGGATGTTGGACTGGAGCGCTCTGTTGAAGCCCAGCCAGCCATTGTTGTCCTTTGCCGCATCCAGCTCCTGGATAAATGTCTGGATCTTGGCGTCTGTGTTGTCCGCCATGGACAGTGCCAGTGCCTCGATGAGTGCCGGCTTCTTCGGTGAGCCGTACTCAAGCTCTCCGTGGTGAGCCAGTATGCAGTGCTCCAGCTCATTTGCCGCCTTTGCAGGGAAATTGTCTATGGTATTGATCTTGTCGCGGATCATCATCGTTCCCATGACTATGTGTCCCAGAAGCTGACCTGCGTCTGTGTAGTCGTTCTCAGGGAACTTGGAGATCTCATAGACCTTGCCAATGTCGTGGAGAAGTGCCGCTGTGATCAGCAGATCTCTGTTGAGCACCGGATAATATGTGGTGTAGTAGTCACACATCTTGGCAACCGCCAGTGAGTGCTCAAGCAAGCCTCCTATGTATCCGTGATGTATTGACTTGGCCGCTGAATGGTTCTTGAACTCCTTGACAAATGCAGGATCCTCGGCGAAGAATTTCTTCAGAAGCACCTTGTAGTAATCCTTGTCGAGTGACTCTACGAGTGCCATCAGGTCCTTGTACATCTGCTCTATATCCTTCTTGGTGCATGGCATATAATCAGCCTCAACGTACTCTCCCTCGTCTGCAATCCTGATCTTCTTGATGTTGAGCTGAAGCTCATTGTTGAACGATGTCACCTGACCATCAATCTTGATGAAATTCTTTGCCTCAAAGTGCCCTATAGCATTTGTCAGCTCCCAGACTTTTCCGGCTATGCTTCCTGTCTTATCCACAAGCTCCAGGTTGTAATATGTCTTTCCTGATTTTGTAGTTCCTGTCTGCTTGTTCTTGCAGAGATAGACATTCGATATCATGTCGCCTTCGTTGAAATCTGTTATAAATACCATTTTTTCTTTTCCTCTTTCTATGTTTAATTATTATTGTATGCTTTAATTTTAATCATATATAAGAATACAATAGGCGGTTATGAAAATCCAGTATTTACTGAACATTTCCACAACCGCCTATATTACTATATTTCCGCACATCACATCTTATCATACTCATGCAGCTTATCAGAAGCCGCCTTCCCATTCTTTCTGGTCTCTTCCCTGTCAAGCTTTCTCACACCGAACAGTCCCTTGATGACAAATGCGATTCCAACGCACAGTGTTCCAAGGATAAGTGTAAGCTCAAGTCCTGACATATATCTCAGTGAAACATTCAGTGAGATTATGATGCATACAAAGAATGCTATACAAAGTCCTGTGAACACAAGTCCTGTTCCCATGTTTGGCTTAACCAGAAGTGCGATAAATGCGATGACCAGCAGGACAATAAAGATTCCTCCAATATTCACACCACCACCTATACGAAACAGTGAACTTAAAAGTCCCCAGTCGGATACGACGACATTCTTAAGGAACATCACACCGCCTGCTATCATCAATACTATCCCCAACAAAAACTGCAACAACTCTTTCATCCGCTTTTTCTCCTCTTCCTTTTGTAAATATATTGCCCAGTCACCCTTTAACCTATCTTTTTCATAATATCAGCTTTGATTTCCTCCCGCAACCATTCGCTTTGATTAATCAGGGAAAAATGTATGTTTTTCTACACCTGCAATATGTTGACGCTCTATAATTATAAGGGGTATAATCAATTATGTATGTTTATAATTAGAATCTTTATGCATCGTTAATTATGCTTTATAGCGCTTATTGAATTAAGCACTGGGCGGATTAAGCTCTGATCTGGTTAAATACTGATCCAATTTATCATATGCCCACAAGATTCATTCCCATGCATATGAAGTTAGCAGCTCTGCATTTATATAAACATATTAATATAAATGCATTTGCATAAACACCAAATTCAAATAAATATATTAAATAATAAGGAACATAGAAAATGAATCTACGAACATTAAGAGTTATAGAATACAACAAGATAGTTGAGATGCTGACCACATTTGCCTCATCACCCATGGCGAAGAGGAAGTGCCAGCGCATAAAACCCCGCAAGGATCTCGCCATGATCGAGGCTCTTCAGCAGGAGACAAGGGATGCTCTCCGCCGTCTGAACACCCAGGGCAATCTGTCATTTGCAGGGCTCAAGGATATCGGCGCTTCACTCAAGAGACTTGAGGTCGAGGGTATCCTCACCACCGCTGAGCTGCTTGATATGGCAAGCATGCTGGACCTCGCACTCACCGCCAAGAGATACGGCGAGAACGAGGGCACCAGCATGACCGATACAAGAAGGCGCAGTCAGGAGCAGATCGAGGAGGAGAAAGCCTCCAACAAGATGCTTGGTCTGAGCATGAACCCGGATGGCACCACATGTCCGGACAGCCTGCGCACGAGATTTCTGGAGCTCATGCCTCTGGAGCATCTCTCCAGAGAGATCCACAGATGCATAATTTCCGAGAACGAATTTGCCGATGACGCTTCATCAGGGCTCAAGGCCGTGCGAAGGAACAAGCGTCTGACAAATGAAAAGCTGCACAACCAGCTTGCAAAGCTTGTCAGCGATACCAGCAAGCAGACCATGTTTCAGGATAACCTGGTAACCATGAGAAACGGCAGATACTGTATCCCGGTCAAGGCCGAGTACAAGAACCATTTCCCTGGTATGATACACGACCAGTCGTCGACCGGAGCAACAGTGTTCATCGAGCCTATGGCCATCGTGAACCTGAACAACGAGCTGAAGGAGCTGGACAATCAGGAGCTTGCCGAGATTGAGAAGATACTTGAATCTCTGTCAGCGCAGACCGCAGCAGAGATTGAATACATAAAATACGATTTTGACACTCTGGCTGAACTGGATTTCATCTTTGCCAGAGCTTCATTTGCAAGAAGCTACAAGGGAACCGAACCGATATTCAACACCGACGGCATCGTCGATATCAGGCAGGGAAGACACCCACTGCTGGAGAAGCACACCGTCGTCCCTGTGGACATAAAGCTTGGTGAGGACTACAACCTCCTCATCGTGACAGGACCGAACACCGGTGGTAAAACGGTGTCACTGAAAACACTCGGTCTCTTCTCCCTCATGGGACAGTCTGGACTTCACATTCCGGCACTTGATGGTTCAAGGCTGAATGTATTTGACGATGTGTTTGCCGATATCGGAGATGAGCAGAGTATCGAGCAGAACCTGTCCACATTCTCATCCCACATGAGCAACATCGTGTACATACTGGATCACGTAACTCCGGGCAGTCTGGTCCTCTTCGACGAGCTGGGCGGCGGTACGGACCCTATAGAGGGTGCAGCACTTGCCATCGCCATCCTGTCACACCTGAACGACATGGGTGTCAGATGTATGGCGACCACACACTACAGTGAGCTCAAGACATTTGCCATGAGCACACCGGGTGTCGAGAATGCAAGCTGCGAATTCGACGTGGCAACACTCCAGCCAACATACAAGCTGATGATCGGTATTCCTGGAAAGTCAAATGCTTTTGCCATAGCGAAGAAGCTTGGAATCAACGAGAGCATCATTGAGAGTGCCAAGGCCAATATCGACAGCGATACCGTAGATTTTGAGACATTGATCGCAGATCTTGAGAGAAGCAAACGTGAGATCGAGCAGGACAAGGCTGATATCGCAAGGCTCAAGGAGGACGCAAAACAGCTTCAGGAGCGTGCACAGATGAAGGATTCCGAGCTCTCCGACAAGAAAGCTGAGATTCTGGCAAAGGCGCGCCAGGAGGCATCCGAGATCATAGAGGAGGCGAAGGCTGAGGCCGATGCCGCCATAAGAAAATACAACAAATGGACCACCAACCCGGCAAAGGCAGATGCCAAGGCGATGGAGGCCGAGAGACAGAAACTCCGCGCGAAGATCAACGACCTCGGCAAGATGAACGAGGAGAAGCGCAAGACTGTAAAGTCAGACCACAAAGCATCCGACTTCAAGGTTGGCGATACCGTACATGTTATCAGCATGGATTCCGAGGGAACCATCATGGCACTGGCTGACTCCAAGGGCAAGCTGAAGGTCCAGATGGGTATAATCAGCGCAGCTCTTCCACCTACTGATCTCCTGCTGGTTGAGCATGAGAAGAAGAAACCGCAGAAGGCCACAGTCACAGGTGGCAAGAGCATGAACAGGATGATGAACATCAAGCCTGAGATAAATGTCCTCGGAATGACGGTCGATGAAGCCACATCCCTTGTGGACAGATTCCTTGATGATGCTCTCATGGCTCATCTGCACAGAGTCACCATCATCCACGGCAAGGGTACCGGAGCCCTCCGAAAAGGAATACATCAATTTCTGAAATCACAGCCACATGTCAAATCCTTCCGTCTTGGAGAGTTCGGAGAGGGCGATGCAGGAGTTACCATAGTGGAGTTGTAAGGAGGTTTATATATATGAGCAAAAATAATATTCTCATCGTTGACGACGACGAGAACATCGCAGAGCTTATATCACTCTACCTCAACAAAGAGTGTTATGAGACCGAGATAGCCGCCAGCGGCACCGAAGCTCTGCAGTTATTTGAGGAATATTCGCCCGATCTGGTTCTCCTGGATGTCATGCTTCCGGGAATGGACGGCTATCAGGTGTGCACAGAGATAAGGAAGACATCGAATACACCTATCATTATGCTCTCAGCCAAGGGTGAGGTATTTGACAAGGTGCTGGGGCTTAAGATCGGTGCAGATGATTATATCGTCAAGCCATTTGACTCAAATGAGCTTGTGGCAAGGGTCGGTGCCCTTCTCAGAAGGTCAGCAATGACTGAGAGTGCACAGAAGCAGCCACAGAGCGCAGCTTACGATGTCACAAGTGCGGACCATGTAGGTACATTTGTGGAGTATGACGGGCTGGTCGTAAATATCTCCAACTACACTGTAACCTTTGAGGGACACAATCTCGAGATGCCGCCAAAGGAGCTGGAGATCCTCTACTTTCTCGCCAGCAGGCCTAATCAGGTGTTCACCAGAGAGCAGCTTCTGGACAAGCTGTGGGGATACGAGTATGTGGGCGACACTAGAACCGTGGATGTACATATCAAGAGACTTCGTGAGAAGCTGAACAACAATCATAACTGGAGCATTGCCACTGTATGGGGCATAGGCTACAAGTTTGAATGGAGATCATGATGAAGAAAACCGCATTTGATAAGATCGTGGTCGGATTCGTAGTTCTGGTTGTGATGATATTTACACTGCTCATGGTATACAGTATATCAACAGCACAGAATTCTGTACTCTCAGAGCGCAAATCCACCATGAAGAATGAAATTACAATGCTTGCCGACGGCCCCATGACCGATTACAGCAACGGCACTATAGACAATATGCAGCTATACAGCGAACTGCAGCATGCGGCTGATACCCTGAATATGGGAATCTGGCTTACCGATGACAAGAACAACATCGTGTTCAGATCTGGCAATTCCCAGTCCTCATCTGACAGCAGCTCCAAGAACAGTGCATCTTACACCGTAAAGGGCACTGACAATCTGAAAAGCTATGTGAAATCCGAGGATCTTCTGACATCCTTCTGCTACGAAGATACATTTGGCGGATACTTCCCGGAGGATACCCTGGTTATCGGACAGCCACTTTACTCATGGAACAATTACATGGGAACGATCATCCTGTCATCACCTATGACATTCAAGAAGAATATCAGTGGGCGAATGCTTTCCACAACGTTTGTTCCATTCCTTATCCTCATGCTGATCGCCATGATCGCACTGATGCTCATGTCGAACAGCCTGCTCAAACCTATACGTGAGATCATCAAGACATCCAAGTCTTACGCCCAGGGTAACTTCAACGCCAGAGTCAATGTGACAGTGAAGAACGAATTTGGCGAGCTTGCAAGATATATGGAGGAGATGGCCGATGAGCTGAGCCGTTCAAACGAATACAGGAAGTCATTTATATCAAATATCTCCCATGATTTCAGATCACCTCTCACCTCCATCAAGGGTTATATAGAGGCTATGCTGGATGGTACCATCCCTCTGGATAAGCATGAGAAGTACCTCGGTATAGTGTTAAATGAAGCTCAGAGACTGACCAAGCTGACACAGGGACTTCTGGAGCTGAACAACTTTGACTCATTTGACCTGCAGCTTGACAAATCCAACTTTGATATAAGGGATATAATCACACCTACCATCAACACATTTGAGAAAAGGTGCAAAGACAGGGGTATTTTCCTGGACAGCGTATTCCTCACTGACAACACAGTGGTATACGCCGACAGAACCAAGATACAGCAGGTTATATACAACCTGGTTGACAACGCCATAAAGTTCACACCTGAGGGACGCCAGATCAGAGTTCAGGTAACCGAGAAGGACAACAAGATATTTACAAGCGTCAAGGACGAGGGTGTTGGAATTCCAAAGGATGCCCAGAAGAAGGTATTCGAGAGGTTCTACAAGACGGATCCGAGCCGTGGCAAGGACAAGACCGGAACCGGTCTGGGCCTGGCCATAACCAAGGAGATCATCAAGGCTCATGGCGAACAGATCACCCTCACATCCGAGGAGGGCGAGGGAAGTGAATTCATCTTCTCCCTTCCTAAGGAGAAGGATATGCAGGTTCCTATCAAGCCTGTACATGTCGAACACACTGAACACCACACCGCTACAGACGTATCATCGTCTGGCGTGAAGAGCAATGGCAAATTCAGGATCAAGGATTCATAATATCTCATAGACTATAAAACCCCGGATATCGCTTCAGATGCAAATCTGCTCCGACATCCGGGGTATTTTTAATTGACGTTATATCTCTTCCCATCCATCCACACAGCTCTCACCTGTGAAATATCTATAGGCTTAGTGAAGGCCATCTCCACGCTCTGTATTTCTTCATCACCACCTGTCTCACTAATTCCATATATTACATTTTTCAGCTTTTTATTGTCAGTCATCTCAAGAACAACTGTCTCCAATGAATCACTGTCAGCTACCTCTGGTTCTGTAATGTCCATAGTTATTGATTTTGCATTTATTGTGCATTTGCCGATGCCATCCATACCTGATACATCTACGCTACGTCCATTCAAATCTTCCTGGAGCCTGAACTGCAAGGTCCAGGGACCATACACCCGCTCTTCTTCACAGTTTGTCTGACCATCTTCTGTATCTGCCCTGCCGAACAGAATAAGACTGTCACACTCCATGGTGATGATATCTCCCACATTATATGCATTTTTCCTATTCAGTTTATACAAGACATCCGTCATTGTCTGCGTATCCGTAAGTGCAATCCCATCTCCCAATGCCATGCTGCCTGAAAAGCTGCTGGTGATATTCTCGTCATCGTCCATTATCATCATCCTTGCTTCAAAGTGATCATATTTATCAGCATCAAAGTCATCATATGTTACTACCATGGCAATATTTACCTGATCACCAGCCACCGCGGCCTTCTTGAGTTCAAAGCTCACCTTAGCGTCAGACCCAGTTATCACATCTAATTTGTTGTCATACTCGTTGTTAATATAGCTTTTATCTACATATTTTTCTGGAATAACACTTCCTGTCTCCTTGCTCAGACTGTCAAAGAACCACGCCAGCGATCCGGTCTCCGCCGCATATGTCAGTCCGCCTCCCGACAGGATCAGAACAGCCGCCACTGCCGCTGCCGCCGTCTTCCATCCATGATTTCTTCCGGTTTCCCTCGTCTTCACCTTGTGCCTGAGCCTCTTCACACAGGCATCCTTCTCTTCATCCGACATATCCATGGTCTCAATATCCACATTTACATCGTTCATAACGTCATATACATTTCTGTCTTTTCCGTTTTTCATGATCATTCACCACCTTCACCCTTGCTTCAATCGTCTTCTGGCTCTGGACATTCTGCTGTAGATAGATGATGAAGATACACCATAGTCATCTGCTATCTTCTCTACATTTTCATCATCCCAGTAGTATCTCAGAATGATATCCCTGTCCTCGTCTGACAGGCCACCCAGCAGTTTTTCCGTACTGTCCGATATATCCTCGTTGATGATCTCCAGCATGTTATCATTTGCAAGCTTGTTCTCATATTCTGATATATCTTCCTCTGAACATCTTCTGCTGTATCTTCTCAGGTAATCTATGGATCTGAATCTTGCAATCGCCGTTATCCAGTTTCTAAACGAGCCTTTGCTCTCGTCAAATCTGTCTATGTTGTTCCATACATCCAGAAACACATCGTCCATGCACTCTTCAATCTCCTCCGGCATTCCCGAAAGGTTCTTGTACACAGCAGCTTTTACCTGCCCACCATACTCCCGGACTACAAATTCCAGCGCTTTTTCATTATGCCTTCTCAACTTCGATATATAATTATCCCTGGTTACTATATCATTCACCTCCCCTTGTCCTTCTGATATATATTCCGATCAAAATCTCCGATTTCTTGCAACAAAAGCGATTTTAAATAAAAATTTTTATTAAAAAAGCTGTCAGTTTTTATCATACTGACAGCTCTCTTGCTAATTGTTATATCTGTTATTCATTTCCTTTACAGCTTCACCGATCTGGGCTCTGAGCTCTGTGGGATATATAACCTCAACCGAGGTTCCATACTGCATCGCCCAGTGCGCCATCGCCTGACGGCTGCACACAAGCCGCACGTAAGTTACATCATCCTCAGTCTCCCTGAAGCCTTCGTACTGTCTGGCTATATTTTCATCGACCACATCAAAGTTTCTTCCAAACCAATCCACCACATCCGATATGGCAGCCTTTCTGACACGCATCACTATGGTCACCGGCTCATCGGCAAACATATAGATATGCTCAGCCATATGCTTTGGAAGGTTGAGTCCATGCTCCATTCCCTTTACCTCTGTGCGGTTCTTCACAGGCCTGTCAACTATCTGGACCTGTGTCATCTTATCCACTCTGTAATTCGACAGATTGTCATACTTGTCATAGTTACAAATGAGATAATACTTTCCGTCATTTGCCACCATCTGATACGGGTTGACTACGTACGGCTCCTCCCGCCTCGGATGAAGCTTCTTGTCCTCACCATAATTATTGTACACAAATGATATCTGTTTCTTCTCAGATATGGCATCATCTATCATTCCCACGTTGAACAGTGTCTGCTTGTTGCTGGTGTGCTCAAGTCCCGGAAGACTGCTGACATGTGTCATCTTATTTGTAAAATAAATATTTGACAGGCCTGCAATCTTGTCTATAAGCTGGCTCGCCTGACCAGCCGGTATGGTCTTGGAAAACAGGATACTGTCTATCATCATTCGAAGCTCCGCATCGTCAAATTCGTGGTTGTAATACCAGTTCGATGTCAGTATCTCCTTTGTTCCATCCTTCTTTTCCCTCTCCGTCTCGGTGTACTCAATGTCATAACCATAATCCACCAGACAGTTGAGGTTTGCCTTTATGGATTTTCTGTCCACAGTGATATCATAATCGTCTTTGAGCTTCGCTATGATATCCTTCTGATCCATGGTGTGGTCACAGTCTGTGTATTTCTTCAGTATGTCCAGAATGCATATGTTCAGCATCTTTTTTCCACTTGTAGGATACGCCATGTATATTCCCCCTCTATCACTACATGTCCCAACTAAGACGATGTAGATTTCCTGCTTCCTCTAGGCCTGGGAAATCATTCTGTCTGAGTGCTTCATACAGCACTATTGCCACAGAGTTACCCAGATTCAGTGAACGAATGTCTGGGAACATTGGTATTCTGATGGATGTATCCTTATAATCAACCAGGATCTCCTCAGGTATACCCGCACTCTCCTTGCCGAACATGATGTATGCATCATCCTCAAACTTCACATCTGTATATTTCTTCCTGGCTTTGGTTGTCGCCATGTATATCTTTGCCCCGGGATTCTTTGCAAGGAAATCCTCGAAATTAACATACGTTGTCACATCCAGCTTGTCCCAGTAATCAAGTCCGGCACGCTTTAACTGTTTCTCATTTATCTGGAAGCCCAGCGGCTCAATGAGATGCAGTCTTGCACCTGCTGCCACACATGTTCTTCCTATGTTGCCTGTATTTGCCGGGATCTCTGGCTCGTGTAATACTATATTTAACATTTTGCTCCTCCTATAAATACCTTGGCGGTGTGAGGAATCTCCTCTCATCTTCATGCACTATCACTCTGTCACTATTCTCCGTCAGACGTCCTATGACTGAAGCCTCATATCCTGCCTCATAGAGCTTATCAGCCAGCAATTTCCCATCCGGAACTACGAAGAGTGCAGAGCCACAACCGTCTATCATATACGGGTTATCCCCGGTGTGTTCACATATCTCTATCGTCTCCTGAAGTATCGGTATATTGTCATGACATACCTCAAGCCCGCACTTCAGCGCATCGCCCATCTCCCAGAGAGCCGCAAAGACACCACCTCTTGATATGTCGTGTGAATATATGCAGCCATGGTCAAATGCTATATCAACCTGACCGCCAAGCAGTATAAGCTGCTCGAGCTGCTCCACAGGTCTCAGATAGCTCTCCGAATACCTCTCAAAAAGCTCCTTCTGGTTGTCATAATAGAGCTGCAAAGTTCCTCCAACGCCGGTCTGTCCGCACATGACAATGTCCATTCCTGTCAGGCGCTTTGATCCACACAAACCGGAATCACCATGTCCTGCAGGTCTTCCCATCATTGTCAAACTTATAACCGGCTCAGCAACAGCACTGTTCACCTCAGTATGCCCCGTCACTATATCAACGCCGTACTCCGCACATATGCCTGCAAGCTTTCTGAGCAGTTTCTTCATGCGTCGTTCATCGTCATCAGGCATAACTATGGTATCTGTTGCCGCCCATGGCATATATCCGCCAATCCTTATACTGTTGTAAAGTCTCGCTATATCAAGTCTAAGTCCAATATATCCGCAGTCACTGCACACACCAGCCGCAACATTCACGCTTTTCGCTGCGCCGGTGTCTCCGCTACCCCCATCACGCAACAAGAGCCGGGCATAGTCATCTCCTATTCCGGCTCTCGTCACATCGTCGTGGACAGTACGTGGCAGACTCTTAAGTATCGATCGCACCGTCTGGTGCTCTCCAAACTTTCCTCTCATATCTACTCTCCAATTCGACCTGTTTTCCTATTAGAATGCTGAAACTAAAAGTGTAACAACCATAGCGATACACAGAATCACAACGATGATTCTCGATATCAAAGTCTTACCCTTCTTGCTGCTGAGATCTATCATCTTCCCACACTCCTTATCAAAGTATCTTACTCTACAAAATTAACTTAATAATAACAAAATATATATTATAGTTCAATATCTTTTACAATCCCTGCCCCTTAAGGTAGTTGATAAACTGCTGTGCAGTACGTCCGCTTATGCCGCCATGTGCAAGCTCCCACTTGTTTGCCTCTGCGCAGAGCTCCTTCTCGTCCATAGTGATGTGCTCCTTCTCAGCAAGTCCCTTGACGATCTCAAAGTATTCCTTCTGTGAAGGCGCGCTGTAGCTTATCGTGACACCAAATCTGTTGACCAGTGACAGCTTCTCCTGAATGGTATCACTTCTGTGAATACCATTGTTATTCTCCATATCATTCCTGTCGTTCCATGTCTCCTTTATGAGATGACGACGGTTGGATGTGGCATAGATAAGCACATTGTCAGGTCTGATCTCAAGTCCACCCTCGATGACAGCCTTGAGGTACTTGTACTCGATCTCAAACTCCTCAAATGAAAGGTCATCCATGTATATGATAAACCTGTAATTTCTGTTCTTGATAAGTGATATGACCTGCGACAGATCCTGGAACTGATGTTTGTATATCTCTATCATACGAAGTCCTCTGTCATAGTACTCGTTGATGATAGCCTTAATCGTGGTTGACTTTCCTGTTCCACTGTCACCAAAGAGAAGTGCATTGTTTGCCTTGCGGCCCTCCACAAATGCCTCAGTGTTGTCCACGATCTTCTTCTTCTGGATCTCATATCCGATGAGGTCATCCAGCGTGACATCCTCAGTGTTATTGATAGGTACAAACTCCAGATCTCCGTGCTCACGGGTGATCCTGAACGCTTTGTTGAGACCGAACATACCAACACCATATGCCTTGTAGAATGATGTCACTATGTCAAATATCTGGTCCTCGTTCTCAGCCTCCTCTATCGCATTGCTGACAGCCTGAACCTTCTCGCTGACATTCTTGTTGTACATTCTCTCCTTCTTGCCTATGGACCTATAGTTGTTGATGGTTGAGAAACAATCTATTCCAAGTGCGCTCTCTATCTCTGAGAAATCAAAGTCGAACAGCTTCTTGAATATCCTGAAATCATTCTTGGCGAAATAATTAACGGTTCCGTCATTTGCTCCTACCTTCTCACTTGTTATACTGAATGAGTTCTCATTGGTGATGAGTATAAATGCAAGATAGTTGTGCCACAGATTCTTATCGAATCCATAGCTGGTAGCAAGATCCAGAAGTCTCTTGATCTGATCGTATATGCGGGCACACAGCTCCGCATTCTCACACCTCTTGAGATCAAAATCCTCAAATATTCCAGACAGCTTCATAAGTATGCTGTCCTCACCAAGATCTCTGTATAAAACCAATTTCGCTATGTCTCTGTACATGTGTATATCCTTCTTTCTGAACGGCTATATGTATCACCACACAGATGATGCCATATATACGCCGTTATTTTTTTCTCTTCTTGTAGTTTTTATTTCTGTTACTGTTTCTGCTTGTGTTGTTTCTTCCAGAATTGCCGCTTCCGACTGTACTGCCCGGTGCATTTGACTCATTCGTCCCGGTCTGTCCGGCATCCACCTTACTGACATCAGACGCACATTCCTCATCCAGCCTTCCATTCCATCGCCCCTCGGGGATATTACATGCCAGATTATATTTCCTCCACGATATGCCCTTGTCTCTGAGTCTCTTAACCACATATTCTTCAGACATCGCATACAGGACGGAGAAAAGCGGTACAAATATGAGCATACCCAGAATGCCCAACAGATCACCTCCAAGCATGACCGCCACAAGTACCCATATAGATGGGAGACCCACAGAACCACCAACAACATGAGGATATATGAAGTTACCCTCTATCTGCTGCAGCACGACAAATATAATCAGAAACACTATGGCACGCTTCGGATCCTCCACCAGGATCATAATCGTTCCGGCAAAACATCCGACAAATGCTCCAACAACCGGGATCAGTGCAAATACTGCTATGATGATGCTGACCGTAAGCGCATACGGAATACGGAATATGGTCATCGTAATAAAAAACATAAGTCCAAGTATGCACGCCTCAAGGCACTGACCTGAGATGAACTTGGAGAAGGTCTTATCCGCAAGAACACAAGTCTGAATGAATCGGTCCGCCTTTTCTTCCCTGAACACCGCATACAGTACACCCTTTACCTGCTTCTCCAGAGTCTCCTTCTGAGCCAGTATGTAGCATGCAAAGAACAATCCCACCAGAACATCGACCACGGCACCTACCACACTGCTGGCGATGGAGAACGTGGAAGACAATACACTGCTGCCGCCGTTCTTCACAATACCAACCACATTTGATATAAGTGCATCCCAATTAATATTGATACTCTTTATCTTATCCACTATCTCCGGCTGATCCTTCATCAGCTTGATCGCCTTCCTCTGTATATCATCCATGGCCGATGGCAGCTTCTCTGCAAACATAGTTATAGTCTTGGACATCTCAGGTATGATCATAGTTATTGCAAATGTGAGAACAGCTATTATGCACAGGAACGACAGTATGAGGCACACTGGTCTCCTGAACCTGTACAGTCTGCTGTCTTTATTCTTAAACAATACCTTTTCAAGTCCTTTCATAGGTACATTCACCACAAATGCTATGGCAAAACCTATGACAAATGGCATGAGTATATTGATGAGCCAGCTGAACATGCTTGACACCTTATCATAATTAAACAGTACATATGCAAACAGCACCACACCGCACAATATAAGCGCTATTCTCACCGTATCCCTCTTATTCCAGTTCATGAAATCCTCCTAAAAAATCGAATTATTATATGTAATCAGAAATTATCTCTATTCATCCAGATGTATATCTCCAAATGCCTCGGACAGGGAATATGTCAGATTCTTCTTGGGCTTGTACACATCGATGACCGGAGCCATGATCCTGAAAAAATTCTCCTCATCCTTTGAGAGCTTGAACACCTCAGCGGTATTCCTGGCATCCCACAGGGCATCATGCTCTGCCCCCTGAAAGTTTTCTCCCAGATAAAACACAGCGTCCGACAGTGATATCCTTCTTGACGTTCCTATGAGCTTGGCATATTCCTTCTGAAAATCCTTCCACCTTGATATGATACTTTCCAGCCTGGGGTGCGTGTATTCCTTCAATCTGGCCTCCTTGCGGAGCTGTCTCAGGTCATTCTCACTCCATGCGTATATCACATCGGCATCGGCACACCACTCTATAAAGCTCCCCATGGCAATGGCATATGAAGGAGCATCCTCCACCATATCATCTGTTATTCCTGTGAGCTTTATTATACGCGAAGCCATGGTTCCATATGCCGGCTTCACATAACTCTTAAACGAATCTATCTCATTATAATCTTCATCCAGTTTAACCGCACCGATCTCTATGATCTCGCTCTTACATATTTTCTTTTCCTTCTTATACTCTGAATCTATCATATTCATTTCAAAGTCCACAAATACGTATATCATACACTGTATTTCCCCTTACATTGCCGATTTAATTATTGTAACACTGTGACCAGAAAACTGTAAACAAGCATATTAGGTATTTGTCACCATTTCCGCAAATATTTGGGTATATTTTTGTCCTATTATGAGTTAAAATTTCTGTGACGACATAATCTGCGCTTATACGGCAGCATACGACACGAAAGGAATATACCTATGAAAAATATAATTTTTGATATTGGCATGGTCCTCATAGATTTCCACTGGAAAAGTACCATGGAGAAGCTCGGCATACCAGCGGACGTGATAGATACCCTTGATCACAACATGATCAATCACCCTATGTGGAATCATTTTGACCTGGATGATATACCTGAGTCAGAGCTCATCGAGCGATTCAAGGAACTCAGCCCGGAATGCAGCAGCTACATAGACCTGTTCATGAACAATCTCGATGAAGTGGTGGACATGTTCCCGGGAGCCGACATGTGGCTCAAGGATCTCAAGGACAGGGGCTGCAACATCTATCTCCTGTCCAACTACCCAAGAAGACTGTTCGCACTTCACACGCCTAGATTCCACTTCCTGCCTTACACGGACGGAAGAGTGGTCTCCTATGAATACCACGTGACCAAGCCAGACGCCGCCATCTATGAGCATCTCTGCAGCAAATATAACCTTGTCCCTGAGGAATCCATTTTCCTCGATGACAGACAGGCGAATCTTGATGCCGCCTCAAAGCTTGGCTTCCATACACTTCTGGTCACAGATCCTATAGGAGTAAGGAAGACTCTCGACGACATACTTGCACAGGAATAAGGAGAAACCGGATGAAACAGGATAACACCCCAAACAGACACAGCGGCATGCTGTGGCGCTCCATATTCTTTCCACTGGCATTCATATACATGGAGCTTTTGTTCCATATTGCAATTTACCGCTCTGCGGGCAGCAGCATACTACATCCCCTGACATTTGCACTGGCATGCGGCCTTACCCTGTCAGCACTGACCTCCTTCTGGCACAGATATGCAAATGCAGCCATAGCCTACCTGCTGTGGGGTATATTTACGATCTACTATATTGCACAATTTGTATACTATAAGATATTCAGAACATTTTTAAGTCTGGTGTCCATCGGCGGTGCCCAGGATGCCATGAATTTCAGGACTGTACTTTTCTCAGCATTGAAGTCCAACTGGTATATCATAGTGCTGTTCCTGCTGCCACTTATATGCCTGATCGTCATGAACAGGTTCTGGTTTTCATTTGGCAGATGCCGCATCGGGCAGAAGCCTGGTGTGCTCAAGGCAGTGCTGGTGCAGCTGGGCATCTCCGCAGCTGCATGGGTACTTGCCATCTGTATTCTGGCAGTGCACGGGACTGCGGCCTACACTCCATATGCGCTGTTCCACGGACGCTATGTACTTGAACTGTCCATGAACAAGCTTGGAGTCATGGTCACCACGGGAAGAGACTGCGTGACCATGGTGACTCAGAGCAGCCAGAGCAAGACATTTGAGCTTGCAGATATTGGAGATAATCAGTCAGATGCACAGACTGCCGCATCAGATATCAATGCCGCATCTGCGGACGAGACAGATTTTTCATCAGCTTCTCAGACCGGCGGCTCAGATCAGGCGGCAGGATCAACCCAGGCCGACGAGCCTGTATATGTTCCGCAGATCGATGAAAGCATAGATTTCCAAAGTCTGTACAATCAGACAGATGACGAGGAGCTTAAGAGCCTGACGGCATATTTCTCGGGAGTACAGCCAACTTACACGGACGAATACACCGGCATGTTCGAGGGGTACAATGTGGTATTTGTCACCGCTGAAAGTCTCAGTACATATGGAATATCCAGGGAGGCCACACCGACACTGTACAAGATTTATCACGAAGGCTTTGAATTTACTAACTTCTACAACCCACTGTGGTATCACAGCACCATAGACGGCGAATATACCAACTGCCTCAGCCAGTATCCGGCATCCTCCAAATGGAGCTTTGAGGCATCCGCGGACACCTATCAGCCATACGCCCTCGGCAACGTTCTGAACGCACAGGGCTACAAGAGCTACGGCTACCACGACTTTGATGCCACATACTACGACAGAACAAGGACTCATCCAAATATGGGCTACACCACATTCAAGGCCATCGGCGCAGGACTGGATATTCCTGACCACGTTATGTATTCCGATCTCGAATGTATGGAGGCTGTATATGGGGATTTCATTCAGGATGACAAATTTAACATGTATTTTATGAGCTTTTCCGGCCATCTTCCATATAACTATGAGAATCAGTATCTGTGTCTCATCAACAGGGAGGATGCAGAAGCCACACTCGGGGGAGAGGGCTATTCGGATGAGGCTATCGCATACGTAGCGGCACAGATGGAGCTGGACAAGGCCCTGAAATTCCTGATGGACAAGCTGGATGAAGCTGGCAAGCTGGACAACACTCTGTTCATCGTAGCACCTGACCACTATCCTTACGGACTCAGTGACGGCACCTACAACGAGCTTGCGGGCAAGGACATAGAGAGTGATGACTTTGAACTTCACCGCAACCAGTTTGGCATATGGAGCTCATCCATGGAGAAGCCTGTAGTTGTCGACAAGCTCTGCTCAAGTGTGGACATACTTCCAACTGTACTAAATCTTCTAGGAGCCGACTTTGACTCAAGACTTCTGGCGGGCCGCAACATTTTGTCCGACTCCGATGAGCTTGTGATCTTCGCAGACCAGAGCTTCATGACCGACAAGGTCAGATATGACGCCAGCACAGGAGAGACCTCATACTTCGTCCCTGAATCACAGATCCCAGATGGATATGTGGATCAGATGATTGAGGAGGTTGAGAATCGTCTGTACATATCGGACGAGATGATAAACACGGACTATTTTTCATTTGTATATAACAGATAGAAGGCCGAGACAATACCCGCCAGCACATCGGCGGCGGCCTGAACGGAAGCCACCCCGTCTACGCCATACATGCGCGGCAGTATGAATACCAATGGTATAAAACATACTCCCTGCCGCAGGGCGGATATGAGGGTGGCTTTTCCATATGCTCCAAGAGCCTGATAGTACATTCCGGTCACCAGACACACAGCCGCAAACGGCATGGATATGGCATGTGCACGGAGAGACAGCGCCGCAAGCTGCATAGCTTGAGTGCCACCTTCATGCAAGAATACACCGGCCACCTCGGATGCCCACACCCAGGCCGCGGCACCCATGGCACACATGAAAATAACCGCAGTTATCATGGTAAATCTCAGAGATGTCCTGACCCTGGATGCAAGTCCTGCACCATAGGCAAACCCACACACCGGGGCGAAACCCTGTCCATAGCCCACCAGCACGGCAAATATAACCGCAAATATCTTATTTGCAACCGTGATTCCCGCCATGGCTCCATCTCCGTACTGTCTGCAGCTTCTACTGATCATGACCGCTGCAAGGCACATGAGCCCCTGCCTCAGGAATGACGGCAGCCCTGTCCTGACTGTTCTTATCCCATATCTGAAGCTCCACAAGTCCGATATATGCAGCCTTACCACGCTGCACCTTGATCTGACACATATATACATGATGACAAGGCTTATCCCCTGTCCGGCAAGGGTTGCTATGCCTGCACCGGCTATTCCAAGTCCGAGAACTCTCACCAATATATAGTCAAATAGCGCATTTGACAGTCCTCCTGCCAGAATACCCAGCAGGGCAAGATACGGCTGCCCCTCAGCCCGCAGAACATTGTTCAGAACATAGGCACCGCACATGACCGGAGCCGCGAGCATGATATATATTCCATACTGCCCAGCAGGAGCAAGACTTGTGTCCGTGGCCCCGAGAAGTCTTACCACTTCGTCCCTGAACACAGCAAATATAACCGCCATGACTGCACCAGACAGTATTCCTCCTGCCAGCGCCGTGGCAAGCGTCTGCTCCGCCTCACGCTTCTTCTGCTTACCGAGGAGTCTAGCTATCTCACTTCCAGCTCCCATGCCCCAGGTGTAACCCACAGCCTGTATCAATGCCATAACAGAGAACATGATCCCCACTGCGGCCACACTGCTTTCTCCAAGATCTGAGACAAAATAAGTGTCTACAATATTGTAGGAGGTTGCAACCAGCATGGTGAATATTGTGGATACAGAAAGTGACAGTATAAGAGAAGGCACAGGAGTCTCAGCCATTTTGCTATGATTCTCCTGTGCCTTCTTCTGTGTATCCACACTCTCAGGAATGTCCATTCCCGAAAGTATCAATCTGTCATATATTCCATTATCGGCTCTGCTGTGTAACCGCCGTCTGTTGCTGCGCCTGTCCATGTGTGTAGTCCCTGCTTTCTTCCTTACTCTCACGCAGGAATTTCTTAACCTGCTGCAATTTCTCCTTTGCATCGTACACACCCAGCTCATACATGGCCTCGATCATCTCCGGCTTCTTCTCAAGCCTTGATATCTCTATAGTCTCACTCGGTCTGATTATCAGCGTATCCCCCTTCTTTTCAAGCTCCTCCAGCTTGTCCAGAGTCTTGTTGTAATACATGTGTCTCATGTGACATCTTTTAACGAACTCAGGGTACTCCCTGTACCTTCCGGCCTCCAGCCTGAGCATCTTGTCCGGGCCCTTGCGGTATCCCTCCGGTCTTGTCAGAACTACTATATTTCTCCTATAGCCCATTCTTCTAAATGCAAATATCGGTATGCTGTCAGATACACCTCCATCCAGCAGCTTCATTCCATCAACCTCTACAATATTGGACACCAGTGGAAGGGATGCCGAAGCCCTCACCTTATTCACATCCTCAGGCTTTCTCATGTCTGTACACTCCAGATACTCCGCCTCTCCTGTATCCAGATTGGAACATCCCACATAGAACTTCGTAGGATTTGCAAGGAATGCATCGTAGTCAAGTGGATCCAGTTTCTCCGGGATATCGTGGTAGCAGAACTGCTCACCACATATATCTCCTGTAGTTATAAGAGAGTACAGGCTCATGTAGTGCTTGTTGTTCCTGTACTTTATATTATAGCGCATGTTGCGTCCCCTCTGTCTCGCAACAAAGGAGAGTCCATGTATGGCTCCCGCCGACACCCCTATGACACCGTCGACCTCTATATCATTGTCCATGAACACATCCAGGACTCCGGCGGTATATATGCCTCTCTGGCCACCGCCCTCAAGTACCAAACCTGTCTTTGCCATATCAATCACCTTTCATCCAATTATTTATATGTCCATCTTTGTCTGAAAAATTCTCAGACTCCTGTCCAAAATCCCATTCATGTGGGCTATTGCAACTCCATAATTCGTCATCGGTATACTCTGCTTCTCTGCCCTGTCCTGACGGCTCTTCATCTCACGTTCATTCAGCATACAGCCTCCGCAGTGTATCACCAGATCATATCCAGCCAGTTCCTCCGGGAACTCTGTTCCGCTGACAAATGTAAATTCAGGCTCAAGTCCCGTGTATCTGCGTATCCATCCCGGCAGCTTCACAGTTCCTATATCATCACACTGTCTGTGATGGGTGCAGCCCTCGGCAATGAGTATCCTTGGAGGTCTGCTGTCCGCATCTGTCCGCTGCCCTTCACCCCTCAGCCTGTCCAAAACATATGCACCATTCACCGCCGCATCAAGCTGCCCCTTGAATCTTGCCATCAGTATGGAGAACGATGTCAGATATACGTCATCCGGCACTATCTTCATAACCTTTGCAAATGCCTGGGAGTCCGTGACCACCAGAGATACCTTTCCCTCCAGCCGTCTAAGAGTATCCTCAAGATCCGTGTCCCTGCACACCACAGCCGTGGCTCCAGTCTCAAGCACATCCCTTATGACCTGCTGCTGCGGAAGTATAAGTCTGCCCTTCGGTGCCGCAGAATCTATCGGTATGACCAGCACCACCATGTCTCCAGTCTGTATCAGATCTCCTACCAGCCGTCTGGTCATGGTGTCTGTCACCGTAAGTCTTCCGATCAGCTCCTTCAGCTCCTCTATTCCCTGGCTTTGCCCTGCGCTGACCCATATGGAATTCTCCGCTGAATTCTGAACCATTGTATCATCTTTAACGAGATCACTCTTATTGTACGCAATTATATAATTTATATTCTTCTCTTTAAAAAGCTCCGTGAGCTCCCTGTCAGCCGCGGACAATCCAGCCGTGCCATCAACTACGAGCACGGCCACATCTATCTTCGCAAGTACCTGTCTCGTCTTCGAAACCCTGAGCTCACCCAGCTCGCCGGTATCGTCTATTCCCGGTGTATCTATGATGACTACTGGCCCAAGTGGAAGCAGCTCCATGGACTTGTACACCGGATCCGTTGTGGTTCCCGCCACATCCGACACAACAGCAAGGCTCTGCCCTGTCACTGCATTTACCAGACTGGACTTACCTGCGTTCCTACATCCAAAGAACCCTATATGCACTCTGTTTGCCGATGGTGTATCGTTTAAACCCATTTTGCTCCTCCACAATGTGTTAGAATCTAAAATCTCTGTCTCCGTGCTTTATCCTGTCAAGTCTCTCGACCACTATCTGTCTGACTTTCTCATTTGGAATGTTCTTAAGCTCATCCTGTATGAGTCTCCTGCCTATCTCCGCAGTCTCCGGAGATGCATAATCTACCAGATATTCCTCCAGCGTCATGAGCGCATTCGGATGACAGCAGTTCTGTATCTGTCCGCTCTTGCACAAGCTCATAAATCTGTCACCGGTTCTTCCCTCTCTGTAGCACGCTGTACAGAATGATGGTATATATCCCTTGGTCATCAGCCAGTTGACGACCTGATCCAGAGTTCTCGTGTCGCTGACATCGAACTGCTCAGACTTCTCATCCTCTGGCTCCGGCTCATAGTAGCCACCCACACTGGTCTTTGAACCACCGCTTATCTGCGACACTCCAAGTCTTATGATCTCATCCCTGACCGTTGGATTCTCCCTTGTGGAGATTATCATTCCTGTATAAGGAACGGCGATTCTGATGCATGCTGCGATCTTGCAGAATACATCGTCGCTTATTCCGTTGTCAAATGCCTCAGGATCTATGTCATCAGCCTTCTTGACTCTTGGCACACTGATGGTGTGCGGACCAACTCCATGAACAGCCTCAAGGTGCTCCGCATGCATCAGCAACCCCGCAAATTCGTACCTATACTTGTCCAGACCAAAGAGCACTCCCAGACCCACATCGTCTATACCACCTTCCATAGCACGGTCCATAGCCTCTGTGTGATATGCATAGTCATGCTTTGGTCCGTAAGGATGAAGCACCTCATATGCCTTTTTGTCGTAGGTCTCCTGGAACAATATATATGTTCCTATCCCAGCTTCATGAAGTTTCCTGTAATTCTCAACGGTCGTTGCCGCTATGTTTACATTTACGCGGCGGATCGCTCCGTTCTTATGCTTTATACTGTAAATAGTATTGATACACTCAAGTATATACTCTATAGGATTCATCTGAGGGTCCTCACCGGCCTCGATGGCCAGTCTCTTGTGCCCCATATCCTGCAGTGCCATGACCTCAAGTCTCACCTCTTCCTGGGTGAGTTTCTTTCTGGCTATATGCTTATTCTTGATGTGATACGGACAATACACACACCCATTTACACAGTAGTTGGACAGATACAGAGGCGCGAACATAACTATTCTGTTGCCATAGAAATCCTTCTTGATCTGCTCCGCCAGATCATATATCTCGTTTATCTTGTCCGGCATCTCGCACGCAAGAAGCACGGATGCCTCCCTGTGGGTAAGCCCCTTCCTGAGCTTTGCCTTCTCTATGATACTGTCTATAAGCTCCACATTGTCCTTGTTCTGATCCGCATAGTCCAGCGTCTCCCTGATCTCACCATCATCTATGAAGTCCTCTGCCTTCATGGATCTCACATCATACATTTTTTGTCAGCCTTCTTTCTTGTATACTGTATGCCCTTCCAATCATATACACACAATATTATTCAGCGGTCTCAGCCTCAGTTGTATCCTCGCTGTCAGCATCACCGGTATCTACCGGGGTACTCATGCTGTTTATGTCATCCGGCATACGGACATAGTCCACATACCAGCCATCATCGCATTTCAGCACACACTCCTGGACCTTGATAGTGACCTCAGCTCCATCCTTGCCCGTCACGATCCAGTCCGCATCTACACTTCTGTACTGTGTAACACCGGTAACTCCATTGTCTGCAAATTCCTGCTGAAGATCCTCGACATTGCTCACAGCCTGTATTCCCGTGACTTTACACTCTATCTTATCTATCTCTCCGACCTGTTCACTTGTATAGGCCCTGAACTTATCTATATATATGTCCTGAATGTCGCTCACCGACAGAACCTTGGATGTACTCTCATACTTTTCAATATAACCGGGTGCCATCTTATATGCCATAGCTTCCCCTGATCCAAATGCATATATTCTTGCGGTATCTTTGGCAAGCTTGTCTGCCTGATACGAAAACCTATAGTATATAACATAGAACACTATAAATGTGGCCACTATAGCCACCGAAAGAACTATTATGAGTTTCTTCAGAAACCCGTTTCTCCTCTCCGCACTTTTATCTGCCTGCTCATCCGCAACATTTACTTTATTATTCTCAGAATCCATTTGTCCCATATCTCTACTTTCCAATCCTTATTTTGTGGTTATTCACCCTTTTATATTGTATTCACCTGATTTGATATAGTCAACACCAAGCTACTGCACAACACCAAAACAGGCAGATCATAAATGACCTGCCCGTTCCGACGTACCATAATATATCTATCTGTATGATTTTACCAGCAATTCATAGTCTCCATGGTATCAAGCTTCTTCTGTATCCTGTCCACAACCATGTCCCTTATCTCGGTGGTTGTCTTATCCGCTATGACCTCATACGGAATAGGCTCCAGGAACGCAAGCTGTGTTGTCACACGCCTCAGCGACCAACCCTCAAATGGCTTGAATGAGTCATACAGCACCACTGGCACTATAGGGCACTTCGCCTTCTTCGCAATCTTGAAGCTTCCCGGCATAAACTCCTTGAGTTCATTGTGGCTGTAGTCATATCCACCCTCAGGGAATAATATATACCTTCTTCCCGCCTTGATCTCTGTTGATACATCATTTATAACCCGTACCTGCTGCTTTATGTCTTCCTTGTCCAGTCTCTGGGCCTTCAGAAGATCCGTGAGCTGGTCTGCGATAAACAGCTTTGATCTCTTGGCATCCATAACATACGTGATCGGTTTGTCATGGGATACTATAAGCCCCAGTACGTCATATTTACCCTGATGATTGGCGTACATAATATAGCCGCCTTCCTTAGGAAGGTTCTCCATCCCCGTCGCCACCGTCTTGATAAATGCACGGCGTCTCACATGATTACACATAACCTGTGCCATCTGATAGCATATATCCTCACCATATTTCTCCGGGTGTCTGGCATAATACGACATCTTTGGCACATAGTACATGATCAGGAACACACACGAAACTATTACCCAAATAAATCTTAACATAAATACCTCTAACCAAATACCTTTAACTCAAAAATGTGTGCATATACATGCACACGTCTCCTTGTCCTTTTTTTCATAAATTTTCCATATACTATCTAGTTATTTTCTCAGCAAAGATAAAAGTTGTCAAGTAACATTTTACCTATTGTGTCTGCACATAAAAAGGCAACGCCACATCGGTTTCATCGTCCCGCTGCTGGCACTGCCTTTAATAATAGACCCGAAGTCCCGCGCTGACGCGCTCTGCCTTCGTCTCGCTGACGCTTCGAACAGACGGGACTCTTCTAGACTCAAAGTCCCGCGCTGACGCGCTCTATGTTCGGCTTACGCCGAACGACTTCTCGTTAAAACCGCTTGAACCCCTCAAATGCCTGCAAGCAGGCGCTTGGGGTTTCTGCGCTAGGTTTTACACCTTTTCTGTTACTTTGAGTCTTGTGAGTGCACGGGCGAGGGATGCCTCGCTCTGCTTGTATTCCTTCAGACTCTCTTTCTGTCTGAGTCTCTCTTCCGCTCTGATCTTTGCCTCCTTGGCTCTGACCCTGTCGATATCCTCCGGCTTCTCCGCGGAATCCACGATAAGGACAACTCGGTTATTTACTATCTGAACAAAACCCTCACCGACAACACCGACTACCTGCTCACCTTTGCTGGTGGTGATCCTGATCTCGCCTATGCTGGTGGCAATGACCATGTTCTCGTGATGCGCAAGAACCGCTTTCTCTCCATCTTCAAGTGGAAGAACAATCTTCTCTACTCGGCCTTCGAAGAATATCTTATTGCTGGAAATAACTCTCAGATAAAATGTATTCATCTACGCACTTCCTTTTCTGATATCTAATGATGTCTCCTGATATCCTCTGATATTTACTGGCCCTTCTCGGCCTTTTCCTTTACTTCCTCTATAGTACCTACGTTGAAGAATGCCCACTCCGGATACTCGTCCATCTCACCGTCAACTATCATCTTAAAGCCCTTGATAGTGTCCTTCAGGCTTACATACTTTCCAGGAATACCTGTGAAATTCTCGGCAACATGGAATGGCTGTGACAGGAATCTCTGAACCTTTCTGGCTCTGGTAACTGTGAGTTTATCCTCATCTGACAACTCCTCCATACCGAGGATTGCGATGATATCCTGTAACTCCTTGTACTTCTGAAGGATCTCCTGCACACGTCTTGCAACTTCGTAATGCTCCTCACCGACTATATCAGCCTCAAGGATTCGTGAGCTTGACTCCAGTGGATCTACTGCCGGATAGATACCCTGCTCAACGATCTTTCTTGAAAGAACTGTATTTGCGTCCAGATGTGCAAATGTTGTGGCTGGGGCAGGATCTGTAAGGTCATCGGCTGGCACGTATACGGCCTGAACTGATGTGACTGATCCTTCCTTGGTAGAAGCGATTCGCTCCTGAAGCTCACCCATCTCATTTGCAAGTGTTGGCTGATAACCAACGGCTGATGGCATACGTCCGAGAAGTGATGAAACCTCCGAACCAGCCTGTGTAAATCTGAATATATTGTCGATGAACAGAAGCACATCCTGATGATTTACATCACGGAAATACTCTGCCATTGTAAGTCCTGTCTCTGCGACTCTCATTCTGGCTCCAGGTGGCTCATTCATCTGTCCAAACACCAGGGCAGTCTTGTCGATAACGCCTGACTCGCTCATCTCTGTCCACAGATCATTTCCCTCTCTTGAACGCTCTCCAACTCCGGTGAATATTGAGTATCCACCATGTACGGATGCTATATTCTGGATAAGCTCCTGGATAAGGACTGTCTTACCAACTCCGGCACCGCCGAACAGACCGATCTTACCACCCTTTGAGTAAGGTGCAAGAAGATCTATGACCTTGATACCTGTCTCAAGTATCTCGATGACAGGACTCTGATTCTCAAATGTTGGCGGCTCTCTGTGGATTACCCAGTGCTCTGTGTCTGAGAGATCCTCCTTGCCATCTATTGTCTCACCAAGCACGTTGAACAGACGTCCAAGTGTCTGATTTCCTACTGGAACTTTGATTCC
>CAKQIY010000027.1 GCA_934247115.1 uncultured Coprococcus sp. | reverse complement strand
CAGACTCTGTGCAACCTATATGCAGAAACACCGTGGTATGAGACCAATGAAGGAAAAATTGCTATAGGGTTGGCAGTCAGCCCAGGAAATGGATAAAAAAGTATATAAAATTATTATTAAGGAGTAAAGTCTGGCTTGAAAATAAAAATAGAGAAGATAGAGGACGACATAGTATATATTGATACGGGATATGGCGTAGCCAAAGGCTTATGGCAAGGCAATAATCCGCCTACATTAAGTGAGTATCATGTCAGTTTGACCCCCCAAGGTAAATATCGCTTTGAAGATTTTCAGGTTTCCAAGACAGAAGGATACCATATCCAAATAGTTGATAATAAAAATATTATGGTATTCACAATGATACGCTATGAGGGAGAAGGCTGGCTGCTTGCTCAATTTGGCGATTCGTCATTGCTTATTACGATAGAAAAGGATGAACGTTTTAATCAACTGTATAATAAGTATTTGATCATAGAGATAGATGATTTATATATATATGATCAAAATGTTCCGGCCAATGTTACATGTTATGATATGGATGTACCTGAGGTGGCACGAAAGTATAGAGAAAAAGAGGAGAGACTTGAGAAAGAGCAGATCAAAGAAGCGTGGAAGGCACGAAAGAAACAGATGGAGGAGGAAAGGGAGCTTAAGAGGAAAGATAATATAAAATTTTTAGCGGGAAAACTGGCATTGTCAATTGTACTTGATATGTTTGTCTTTGCAGTAATACTTGGGTTAGTGTATTTTTTTGATATTATAGGGCCTACGGGAAGTAAAGGAAGCATAGCGGCAATAGGAGTTAGTGGATATGCACTGGTAGGATATGGGGAATTGAAAATAAGAATGGTGATAGAACTGGTTGATGATATTAAGAAAAGTAGGGAGTGGCGTCGTAAGAAGAGGAAAGAAGAAAACGATGTTAGAGGTTAAGACATATAATCAGGAGAAAAATACTTGGAATGTTAAGATCCACAATAAGAATCATGAAATAAAGATTGATATATGGAATGATCTTTATGTTGACGGAGAACTACTTGGCCCCTTTAGGGAGTTTTTTCAAATGGATTTAAATACAAATCGATCAAAATATGTATTTAAGGTTGATGGTGAAAAGATAGAATATAAATGGTATCCCTGGGAAAAACCTAGTAGAACAAAAGCTCATCTTTTTATGGATGGGAAAGATCTTATAACAGGTGAACAGGAGATTACTTATGTAGAACACCGTACACCGATTTTACCCCAAATTTTTGGCTTTTTATTTCTGTTGAATGCAGGACTTCCGTGGGGAAAAATAGGAGTAGTGTACAAAGTGGTTGGTTTAATTTTGATTTCCCCTATTTGGTCGCTCTCAGTTAATGACAAAATGCGTGCAGGAGTACGGGTACTATGTGAGCTGGGGATAGTTGCATTATACGCCTTGGTAGGTTGGGTTTTGTATAAAAACGGAGTGATATATTTTGTAGTGTAAATAGTGGCAGAAGAAGAGAATTATTGCGTGAGTTGCCCGATGATTGGAAGGGAGAGGCAGCAGATGAATACATGTCAAGGTTGAATGCGACAAGAGATCACCTTGCAAGGTGTATAGAAGCTATGTATAGGGTTGCGGAAGACGCAGTAATAGAAATAGATAATAAATATACACATCAGAATTCTTAGGATTGATCAGAATTTCTTGTTTAATCATGATCAGATAGACAAAGTGTATTGTATTGGTTATATAGATATGGAGGAATTTTTGTTCTCTGAAAAGTATCTAAATAACTAATATAAAAGTCCTGGCAAGTGATCGTATTTCATATTTTAACTGTGAAGTGCTAAAAAACTGCAGTAGGGATCTGCAGGATATTGGAAAACAGTTGGATACATTGAGAACACAACTTCAAATAATATGTGACTATTATTCTGCGTGTAATAAAAATTTGTTATCAAACTATGACATGGGAAATCTTAGGGGTAAGCCTTACTTTTATGAAACTAAAACCTTTAAGGTAGTAGTTGCTGTTGGAGTGGTTGCAGCAGTTGTTGCAATAGTAATTATTCAGCCTGAGTTTTTAGCAATTGGTGGAGAGGCGCTGGCCGGAGAGGGTATGATTGGCGCAGAGGAGTTAGTAGGCGAGGAAATTGCGAAAAAAGTAGTAAAGTCGGTAGTAGCAAATCAGGTGAAGGGAATGGTAGTCAATGTATGTTTGGACAGTATTGTGTCTGGGGTTGTATCAGCCATTAAGGGTGGAAATTATAAAAGGGATTTTAAGGATTCGTTTAATGAAAATATGAAAATTGATATTATTACACTACCAGTGGGAATTGGATCTGGGTTGATACTCGAAGAAGTGACAGGTGTAATGGGAAAAGGGTATGTAGGTCTTGTTGTTAGCTGTATAGTTTCTGTAGTGGAAAATATTTATCATGGCACATATGATGAAGAAGATAATTATGGACAAAATGTGATTGATGCTGGAACAGATGCCCTGACAGGGGAGAAAGTTTTGGTAAAGGACAAAGAAAGTGTATCCCGAGGTAGGAAGGCACGAAATGATATGGAAAATAGTACAGATGAAAATGTTGATGGAACGAATACGAGTGTACAACCTACTATTGGTGGCCTAGATATGACGTTTCCATCTGTAGGTAATGTATCAGCTATAGATGGAAAGTTTACAATAGGTCAGGGAGGAGAACTACCTGTTGTGAAAAGCGTGAGTGATATATGTGACGAATTGCAATTTAAAGTATCTTATAAAAGCAATCCAGAAGAGATAGCTAGAAGGGAAAAAGTAAAGAGTGTGTTGATTACAGGGTAAACAGTGATGTTAGAGGTTAAGACATTTGATCAGGAAAAGTATACATGGATTGTTGAGATTCATAATAAGAAGCATGAAATAAAAAGAGATATATGGCAAGATGTTTATGTTGATGGAGAGAAAATTGGTCCGTTAAAGGAGTTTTACCAAATAGATCTTAATACACGAGAACCCAAATGGGTATTTAAGGTTGACGGAGAAAAGGTAGAATATAAGTGGTATCCATGGGAAAGTCCTATAGATACAAAAGGTCATCTTTTTATGGATGGGAAAGATCTTATAACAGGTGAACCGGAGATTATTTATGTAAAACACAGGACGCCGATTTTACCAAAGATTTGCGGCTTTTTATTTTTAGTGAATGCGGGACTCCCGTGGGGAAAAATAGGTGTGGTGTATAAAGTGATTGGTTTAATCTTGATTCCTGTTATTTCATCACTCTCAGTTAATGACAAAATACGTGCAGGACTGAGGGTGCTGTGCGAGCTGGGGGTAGTTGCTTTATACGCATTGATAGGCTGGATTTTATATACAAATGGAGTGATATATTTTGTAGTGTAAATAGTGGCAGAAGAAGAGAATAGACTTGAGAAAGAGCAGATCAAAGAAGTATGGAGAGCGCGAAAAGAAACAGATGGAGGGGAAGTATGGCGACAATAGGAGCTAGTGGATATGCACTGGTAGGATATGTGGAATTAAAAATAAGAATGGTGATAGAACTGGTTGATGATATTAAGAAAAACAGGGAATGGTGTCGTAAGAAGAGGAAGGGAAAAAACGATGTTAGAAGTTAAGACGTATGATCAGGAGAAGAATACATGGAATGTAGTGATCAATAATAAACCACATGTAATAACAATAGATGTATGGTGGGATCTTTATGTTGATGGAGAGAGACTTGGACCTTTCAGAGAATTTATTCAAGCTAGTCCGGGAACCACACGTGCAAAACATGTATTTAAAGTTGATGGAGTAAAGGTGGAACACATGTATTACCCGTGGGAAGATCGTTCGAAGGTTAAAGCACACCTTTTCGTGGATGGAAGAGATCTTGTAACAGGTGAGAGGGAGATTACATATGTAGAAAGCAGAACTCCTATTATGCCCCAGATTCTGGGGTTTGTGCTTGCGGTAAATTCGGCACTTCCGTGGGGATTTAAGCTCGGTATCGTGATTAGAATACTTGGACTGGTTATGATTTCCCTAATATCACAGTTTGCAGTTAAAACAAAATATTCGGATACTGTGAGGGTTCTGGGAGAGCTTGGAATGTTCGTTTTATTCTTTTTCATAGAGTGGCTCTTATTTAAGAATGGAGCAATATTCTTAATTACCAAAACGGGAGTGCACGGATATGAATTGTTTCAATAGCATAGATTAGAGAGTGTGTGCGACTGAACCAAAAAAATCCCAATGACCATCGGTCATTGGGATTTTTTTGATTTATCTGATGCTGAGCAATCACCTGTTTGACTGAAGGATAATACAGACTGGATAGCAGATGTGGTTGCAGAATAATCATCCATGAGAATCTTCAGCCTTGCTCTGCCGGTATCCTCAATATGATAATAAACTCTTTCCATGCGCTTTCCCACAAGTTTTTTATCGTCGCTTATATACCCCGCGTCGATGAGCCTGTACAGGGCTGGGTACAGAGAACCGATAGGAATCTGAATGATACCGCCTGTAAGTTCGTCTATGAGCTGGGTCAGTTGATAACCATAACAGCTGTTATGCTGGCTGAGAAGATGCAGAATCATCAGCTCAACGGATCCACGTATGAAATTATTCCTTTGGTTTACAGGTTTATTCTGCTTGTTTTTTGTATTATCCATAATAATCACTCTTTTCTATTGCTAAAACACTGCGTTACTATTCAATATAATCTTATAATATATGTAATTGATTATTATTTCAATCTAAATTTTAACTTTTTTGCTGAATCAAGTAATTTTCTGGCTGCTGCACGCGGGTCGTCCGCTTTCATGATGGCAGATACCACACAGATTCCCGCAATTGGTATACCTGATAGGACATCCAGATTGGTTGGATTGAGCCCACCTATGGCATTTACAGGGATGGGAACCGCTGTGCAGATATCCCTCAGCGTGTCTGTGGAAGTGAGCACTGTCTTGACCTTGGTGGTGGTTGGATAGATAGCCCCGACTCCCAGATAATCAGCCCCCTGCTCATATGCCTCCACGGCCTGAGGGACAGTTTTGGTGGTTGCACCCACGATGCGGTCGGGTCCCATGAGTTTTCTGGCAATGGAGACAGGCATGTCGGTCTGCCCCACATGGACACCCTCGGAGTCCGCCGCCAGAGCCACATCTACCCGGTCATCTATGATGAGTGGTACGTTGTAGCGGCGCGCGATGGAGTGCACCTGATTTGCAAGGTGAATGTATTCGCGTGTGGTGCGCTCCTTCTCGCGGAGCTGCAAGAGCGTTGCACCGCCGTCCAGAGCACACTCCACTCTGTACAGGAATTCCTCCTCGGACAGACCTGTGCTGTCGGTTATAAAATATAAAGTAGGATCAAATGTATACATTTCCGTTTCCTTTCTAAAGCTGTTACACATACAGATAGTCGTTGAGTACGGGCTGCAGTCCCTCGCCCTCTATGTCTGAATACATATGCTCAAGACTTCTGTTGTCGTTGATCTCGAACTGCTCATCGCCCTGCTCACTGCAGGAAGCTTTGCCGCTGTACTTGCTCTCGTGATCGCCGATTCCGGTTGACACGCCCGCCGATACCTTGGTCGCTGCGATCTTCACTATGCCGTTTCTGAAGTCTGCACTCTCTCTTGAAGATACTGTTATTCCGGCAAATGGCAGGAATATCCTGTATGCGCACAGTATCTGGCAGAGCTGCTTCTCGTGCACGTCCAGGGGGTTGATCTGATCGTTGTTGATGATCGGTCTCAGTCTTGGACAGGAGAGTGACATCTCTGCGTGTGGGTATTTTCTCTGGAGAAAATACGCGTGAAGGCCTGTTGCCAGTGCATCCTTGCGGAAGTCGGAGAGCCCTAACAGTGCTGAGAAGGCAACGCCCCGCATTCCGCCCATGAGGGCGCGCTCCTGCGAGTCGAAACGGTATGGCCATACTCTCTTGTGACCCATCAGGTGAAGAGTCTCGTATTTGTCTGCGTCGTAGGTCTCCTGGAACACTGTCACATAGTCCGCACCGCACTCATGGAGGTAGCGGTACTCATCGGTGTTCACCGGATATATTTCAAGGCCTACCATGCGGAAGTATTTCCTTGCAAGCTTGCACGCCTCGCCGATATAAGTTACGTCACTCTGGCTGCGGCTCTCGCCGGTCAGTATAAGGATCTCTTCCATGCCGCTGTCGGCGATGACCTTCATTTCCTTCTCGATCTGCTCTGCTGAGAGCTTCATTCTGTTGATGTGATTGTAGCAGTTGAAGCCGCAGTATACGCAGTAGTTCTCACAGTAGTTGGCTATGTAGAGCGGCGTGAACATGTAGACCGTGTTGCCGAAGTGCCTGCTTGTCTCGCGGCTTGCGCGCTGCGCCATCATCTCAAGAAATGGTTCGGCGGCGGGGGAGAGCAGAGCCTTGAAGTCCTCTATGCTGCACGTCTCGTGTTCAAGGGCCGCCATGACGTCTCTGCCTGTGTAACTGCTGTAGTCGTAGCTGTTCATGTGCTCCATGACCTTGCTGCGGATGTCAGACTCAATAACCTCCATGCCCGGAAGGTATTCCATATGGCTTTTTCTTGACGATGGATCTGTCTCCAGACGGTGCTTGATCTCCAGCGCTTCCGGCGAAAGATATTCCGAGTCTATCAGAAAGTGGTTTTCCATCTGAGTGCACCCCCTTAGTCATGCAGGAATCCGGTCAGTGGATCTGAAGCGGATGCCCCTCTGGTGAGAACTCTTCCAAGACCTGCCAGATAAGCCTTTCGGCCTGAATTTATCGCGTCCTTGAATGCCGATGCCATGAGTGGCAGATCTCCGGCTGTGGCGAGGGCAGTGTTGGCCATGATGGCGGCAGCACCCATCTCCATGGCTTCACATGCCTGGGATGGTCTTCCGATACCGGCGTCAACTATGATCGGAAGTTCGATCTCGTCGATGAGGATCTGGATGAAGTCTTTGGTAGCCAGTCCTTTGTTGGAGCCTATAGGTGATGCCAGTGGCATGACCGCTGCGGCTCCCGCATTTACCAGATCACGGGCGGCATTCAGGTCCGGGTACATGTAAGGCAGTACCACAAATCCTTCATTTGCCAGTGCCTCGGTTGCCTTTATAGTCTCCTGATTGTCGGGAAGGAGATATTTGCTGTCGCGCATGATCTCCACCTTGACGAAGTCTCCACAGCCCAGAGCCCTTGCAAGCCTTGCTATGCGCACGGCCTCCTCGGCGTTCCTTGCGCCGCTTGTATTTGGCAGGAGAGTAACTCCCTCCGGGATGAAATCAAGAATATTTTCCTCTTCCTTTGTGTTTGCACGGCGGACGGCCAGAGTGATGATCTCTGCTCCTGCGTCCTTTATGGCTGATTCGATCAGCTTCATGGAATACTTTCCTGAACCCAGAATAAATCTTGAATTGAATTCGTGTCCTCCGATTATCAGCTTGTCTTCTTTCATTATAATGCTCCTCCTCCCATGAAACTCACGACCTCCACACAGTCGCCGTCGTTAAATGTAATGTCTGCGTATGTCTCTCTCGGTATGATCTCCTCGTTGATCTCAACAACTATGCGTACCGGCTTGTAGCCCGATTCCTCGAGAAATGCCGCCAGATTCTGCCCGGCAACGTCGAGATCCTTTCCGTTCACTGTTACCATAGCCCTTTCCTCCAAAGTCTTTTATCTGCACAAAAAAAGGAGTTACCGATCTGGTAACTCCAATAAAGTCTGCACTTTAACAAACGTCTGCTATCAGGCTTCCCTACGTTGGCATTATCCAAATCAGGTTTCCGGTCGAAGGTCACACCTTCCTCTCAGCCTGTACTACAAGCTCCCGCGTCCTCGTTTTCTGTTGTCAGATAATAATATACGACCTGAAAACCCGGAATGCAAGAGTAATCTATCAGGCAAATATGCCATTTGGCCGCAAATATTCGAAGCTCTCTCGAAAATATACGGAAAATGTACTGCGATTGATGGCTTTTCCTTGACACAGCCCACATATGTATGTACAATTTAGTTGTTTGGCGCGCTAAAGTGTCATACAAAATCAGCAGGTTGCACAAATGCTGATTTGATTTATCTTATGGAGGACAGTGAAGTTATGAGACAGAAGAAGATTCATTACATCTATAATAAAGAGATGGAGTGTATGGATCCTGAGGAGAGAAGAAAGCTTCAGGGGGAGAGACTTAGAAAGACAGTAGAACTTGAATATGCAAATGTACCGGCATACAGAGCCAGAATGGACGAGGCGGGAGTAAAGCCGGAGGATATAAACAGCATAGACGATATCGTCAAGCTGCCATTTATGCAGAAGACAGATCTCAGGGATAACTTCCCATTTGGACTGTTTGCAGCAGACAGGAAGGACATCATCAGAATCCAGGGTTCATCAGGAACCACAGGCAAGCCTGTTGTAGCTGGCTACACCCAGAACGATATAGATGTGTGGACGGAGATGGTAGCCAGAGCTATCAAGTGCGCTGGTGGCGGAGAGGATGATGTCATCCAGATAGCTTACGGTTATGGATTGTTCACAGGTGGACTTGGAGCACATCAGGGCGCGACTAAGGTTGGTGCCATGGTAGTTCCGATGTCATCAGGCAACACACAGAGACAGATCATGATGATGAAAGAGCTCGGCGCAACCATGCTTTGCTGTACACCTTCATATGCTACATACCTCGCAGAGACCATCAGGGAGATGGGCATCGCTCCATCAGAGCTGAAGATCAAGTCAGGCTTCTTCGGAGCAGAACCCTGGACAGAGGAGATGAGACAGCACCTTGAGGAGCTTCTTGACTTCGATGCATTTGATATATATGGACTAACAGAGATCGGTGGACCTGGTGTTGCATTTGAGTGCTTTGAGAAGAACGGAATGCACATCAACGAGGATCATGTTCTTGCAGAGATCATTGATCCGGTCACAGAGGAGCCGCTTCCAGACGGCGTTCCTGGGGAGCTTGTGTTTACAACCCTTACCAAGACAGGTACACCTATGATCAGATACAGGACACATGATATATGTACACTTACACACGGCACATGTGCATGTGGAAGAACAACAGTCAAGATGAGCCGTATCACAGGCCGTACAGACGACATGCTTGTAATCCGTGGTGTAAATGTATTCCCTAGTCAGATAGAGTCAGTTCTCCTCGGTGTGGAGGAGGCTTCAGCTCATTATATGCTCGTGGTTGATCGTGTGAATTCACAGGATAAGCTGACAGTTCAGGTAGAGCTCAAGGAAGATGTGGATATGGGCGATGCTGCAAAGCTTGCGGCTATTGCATCCCGCATCAAGACTGATATCAAGCAGACCCTGCTCATCAGTGCAAAGGTTGAGCTGGTTCCACCTAAGACCATTCCACGTTCAGAGGGCAAGGCGAAGAGAATCACAGATAACAGACATATCGGATTCTAATCGGTAAGATTGGGTAGTCAAATATAAACAGCCGGCTTAATGGCGAGCTTTCCGGGATCGAGACCGGACATGCCGCCGTGAGCCGGCTGTTTTATCAGGCAGTGATCAGGCGGGAATCGGGCAGGGATCAGGCAGGAGTCAGGCAGTGATCTTGGGAGGCTTGCGCCGGCAGACATCAGCTGTGAGGCCTGCCGCCGGAAAACTGGCAAAACAGATAAAATCGCCAAATGCTGAAAAACCTTGCATTTTGGTATGTTTCCGTGTAGAATTTGCTTTGTTATGTGCGCTGACAGTGAGATACTGCACTGCAGTGGTAAAGTTGGTGCGGAGCAGATAAATTATAATTATTATGGAAGGTGGATTAACTAATGAATGTTTACGAGATGATTGCGTTTATAGCGTATTTTGTCCTGGTAATCGGTGTAGGAATTTATTTCTTCTTCAAATCCAAGGGGGATGCCGGAGAGAAGGATTATTTTCTTGGAGGAAGAGATATGAATGGTCTGGTGGCTGCACTCAGCGCCGGAGCATCTGATATGAGTGCGTGGGTTCTCATGGGACTGCCCGGAGCATTCTATGCGACAGGACTCAGCAACATGTGGATATCAGTTGGTCTGTTCATCGGAACAGCATGTGCCTGGATATTCATAGCACCGAGACTCAGAAGATTCTCGATAGCGTACAACGATTCGATCACTATACCTCAGTATCTGACAAATCGTTTTCAGTCAGACAATAAGCTGCTTCTCATAATATGTGCAGTTATATTTGTGGTTGCATATTGTATATACGCAGCGTCAAGTATATCGGCCTGCGGTACTCTGTTCAACACAGTTATGGGAATCGACAGAAATACAGCCATGATCGGCGCTGCAGTCATCATCATCGTATACACATTCCTTGGTGGTTTTAATGCAGTGTGCTGGACTGATTTCTTCCAGGGACTTCTGATGCTTGCAGCTCTCATGATCGCACCTATCATTGCGGTCATCACCATGCAGGGTGCTGGATTTATAGCACCTGATGTTGTCATTCCAGACAATTATTACAATGCCCTTATAAGCGGTTCATTTGACAAGACCAGTGTGATCAATATCTTATCAGGACTTGCATGGGGACTTGGATATATGGGTATGCCACATATTCTTATAAGATACATTTCGATCAAGTCAGAGAAGGAGATGAAGAAGTCCAGAATAGTCGGTACTTGCTGGACGGGAATCATCCTCGTTATGGCATCCGTAGTTGGTATGGTCGGCCTTAAGTATCTTGGCGGTGGACTTACAGACAACTCACAGGTATTCATTAGACTTGTAAGAGGCGTGTTCCCTGCGCTTGTAGCTGGTATACTTCTCTCAGCTATCCTTGCAGCGTCCATGAGTACAGCTGATTCACAGCTCCTTGCTTCATCATCAGCATTTTCGTCTGATGTGTACAAGCCTATATTTAGAAAGAGTGCATCCGACAAGGAGATGCTCTGGGCAGGAAGAATTGTGGTCATCATCATCTCAGTTGTGGCACTTGCCATAGCGATGAATCCAGACTGCGAGGGTATCATGGCACTCGTGTCAAATGCATGGGGCGCATTCGGATCGGCATTTGGACCGGTCATCGTTCTGTCACTGTACTGGAAGCGACTGAATTACAATGGAGCACTTGCTTCTATCATAGTCGGATTTGCTGTTGACATGCTCTGGTACAAGTTCCTTGCAACACCAACAGGACTTTATGAGATCGTTCCAGGATTTGCAGCAGCATTCATCACAGCTATCGTCGTATCACTTCTCACAAAGAAGCCTGACGACAAGGTTGTTGAGATATTCGAGAAGGCAAAGCTTCCTACGGAGTAATATTTTTTATGGACTATTGAGCATTATGAACTCTTTGGCATTATGAACTATTGAGCATTATGAACCATTGAGCATTATGGACTATTGAGCATTATGAACTATTGGGCATTATATAGGCTCATTTGGTCACAAAATTATCACTAGATTACAGTAAAAGGCTGAAAGGATACAAAATTCTTGGAACTTGTATCCTTTCAGCCTTTTTGGCGGAATGGGAGATAATTTTGTGCTCAAATCCCTGAAAAATTCCTTCCCAGAGAAAATAAAAATCGACGCTCCGACAACCCGGGAATCAACGCTCCGGGACGACAAGACGAAACAATAACCCGGGGAAAACAATACGCCCTGCCACCCCGGACAATAACCAGGGGGAACAAAACACCCCGACATCCCGGACAATAACCCAGGACAACAAGACAACCGCCCTCAGGATTTTAGACACAAAAAAAGAACCACCTGATATAACTAGGCGGTTCTTTTTTTAACAACAACTCAAACAACAAAGAGTAAATTACTTTCTCTTGAACAACTGAGTTCAGTATATACACAAAATATGAACAGAATATGTACAGAAAAAAAACGTTTTGCAAAATAAAATCCGCAAAATTTAAAGATTTTATGACACATATTTCAATGTGCACAAAAAGGAAATAGCCATTTGTGCGGTATGCACAGTGACCTGTTAATTCATGTAAATCCTGCGTAATTATGTAAATAATAGATAAAAGAGTAAGTATTTCAACTGGTAAAAAAGACCATTATTAATTATGATACTATATAGGGCAATTATGAGTGCGCAGCCAGCGGGAACGTCTGGTGGCACGGGGGGAGTAAAGCCACTTTAATTGGCTGATGTTCAGAGTGCGGGAGGAAATTAACATGAACAAAAGAAACAGGCTGAAAACAGTCAGGCCGCAGAATGAGAAGGCGGCGAGATCGTTTCGCAAGAAACAGAACATGAGGGTGGAATTGAACAAGAAGTGGCTTCCGGTTGTCTATGTGGTGATGCTGGGGATATGTATTATCCTGAATGTCACGAATGACAGTCTGGATATGGCGAATGTGCTTATAAGTGTGTGTATGTTTGCCATAACGGGTGGTATATTCGTGTATGCTTACAAGCACCTGAAGCACATTGATCAGATGGGAGAGGACTTTCATATAGCGATAAGCTACATAAAGGGCGATTACGCCAAGGAGAAGCAGCTTCTGTGGGAACTCTATCGCACGGAGACGAGGTATGGTATATTTAACGAGGAGCACCTCAGGAATTCTTACGTGGATTACATAGAGGAGATGAAGCGCCTTGAGAATGACGAGGAGGGCAGATATGCCTGTGATATCGAGGACTTCATCAATTATCAGCTCATCGATGACGCTGTGGAGAAGGGGCGGCTGTCCCTGGTTCCGGGAGCTATGACGGGGCTTGGTATACTTGGCACCTTCATCGGTCTGTCCATAGGTTTACAGGCGTTCAATACCGGTTCTGCGGAGGAGATCACGAACAGTATCGGACCTCTGATGGATGGTATCAAGGTGGCGTTCCATACTTCTATATACGGAATGATATTCTCACTGACCTTCAATCTTATATTCAAGTCAGTGCTGGAGCAGGCATATCATAAGCTGGATGAGTTCATATCTGAGTTCAAGCGTTATGTGCGCCCGGATGCAACCTATGACAACGGCAATCTGGAGCTGGAGTTCCAGAAGAAGCAGCTGGAGGCGGTCATAGCCACACAGAAGGCTATAGAAGAACAGCTTCTGCCTTATCTGAAGTCCATGGGAGAGAATATAGAGGACATAAGAATACTCACAAAGGATCAGAACGATATATTCAGGGGAAGGCTTAACAGGCCGAGAGCCATAGGCGTCAGCAGGGAGGAGCAGGCATGAGCAGAAAGAGGAGAAGACCGGAGGAAGAAGAGACCTCCTATTGGCTGTCATACTCAGATATGATGGCGGCTCTGCTGCTGATATTCATACTTATCATATCCTTCACGCTCATGCAGTCCAAGAGACAGTATGAGAGCAAGCAGGCACAGCTGGATGAACAGAAGAAGATCATAGCGGAGCAGGAGAAGCTCCTTGATGAGCAGCAGAAAGAGCTTGACAGGATCGCGGGGATCAGAAGTGATCTGGTAAAGGCTCTCCGGGATGAGTTCTCAGGCAGTTCACTGAATGTCAAGATAGATGAGAAGACAGGAGCCATCACATTTGACGCTGGGGTGTTGTTTGACGTGTCGGACAGTGAACTGAAGGAGGATGGAAAGGAATTCATCAACCAGTTCCTGCCGAAGTACTGCAGTGTGCTTCTGAGCGATGATTACAGGGAATACGTTTCGGAGATAATCATAGAGGGGCACACGGATACGAATGGTTCCTACATATACAATCTTGAACTTTCACAGCATCGTGCGTTCTCAGTGGCAAAGTACTGCCTGACGGAGAGCAACGGCATCATAAGCAGTGGACAGGAAGACCAGCTGAGGACCGTGCTCACGGCAAATGGCAAGTCCTACAGCAATCCGGTCTACAAGAAGGATGGCACCGTGGACATGGCAGCGTCGAGACGCGTGGAGATCAAGTTCAGGCTTCAGGACGAAGAGATGATAGACGAGATGATGGACATTCTCAAGGACAAATAGGTTGTCCAACAGGATGGAAGCTGGAACAGCAGGCAGTGTGCAATTAGATCATTCGAGTGGAAAAGACTATAAATAACAAGAATAACTAAGAGGAATACAATGGCGGTAAACAAGACAAAGCTGAAAAAACAAATATTTGATATCATACAGATCGGAGACAAAAGCAATCTGGCGAGCAGGGCATTTGACATATTCATAGTGGTTGTCATATTGTCGAACATATCGGTGATGTTCCTGCAGACCTACGATCAGCTTGAACCATATTATGGACTGCTGAGTGTTATCGAGTGGGTGACTACAGGCATATTCTGTGTTGAGTACATTCTCCGCATATGGACGGCGGATTTCCTGTATCCCACATGCACCAGAGGAAAGGCTATAGGAAAGTTTCTCATATCATACGACGGAGTTGTGGATCTTCTCACGATCATACCTGTGTTCTTCCTGTCAGGATTCGTGGCGTTCAGGATGCTCAGGGTAGTCAGGATATTCCATCTGTTCAGGATCAATTCCAGATACGACAGCTTCAATGTCATCAAGATAGTCCTGCTGAGAAAGAGCAGACAGATCATATCGTCCATGTTCATCATATTTATACTGATGATGGCGAGCAGCCTGTGTATGTACAGCACTGAGCATGCCGCACAGCCGGGAGTGTTCAGCAACGCCTTCAGCGGCATATGGTGGGCGGTATCGACAGTCCTCACCGTGGGGTATGGAGACATTTACCCGATCACTCTCCTCGGCAAATGTATGGCGATAGTTATAGCGTTCATGGGAGTCCTGCTGGTTGCCATACCTACAGGTATCATCAGCGCGGGTTTTGTTGAGCAGTACCAGAACAATGCCAACGAGGAGTCCAAAGTTGTTGATGTGGACGAGATTGGAGAACTGCTCGTAGATGATGTGAGCAAGTTTTGCGGCAGGACCATACTCCAGGCTACGGAGGAGTATGGTGTGAATATATATATGGTACTCAGGGATAATATGTCTATACTTCCGACAGGTGATCTGAAGATACAGACAGGTGATATTCTGATAGTGAAGTCAAAATTCCTTGAGAAGAGACGTGGAAGCTCATTATCTTAGGTTATGCAAGTAATAAATATAAAATTCAGATTATAAATGAGAAGTTTCTGTAAACTACAAAAAAAACTCAATAATCATATTGATTTATTTTGACTAATTGGGTATACTTTCAACTGAATATGAGAGAAAGTGTTCATATTTATTTTCAGATTATTGAGTGCTGTATAGTTGCGGTGCCGGTAGGGTACAGGCGACATGCACCTATCAATGAAATACATTTAAAGAAAAGGAGTTAAGAAAAATGGCAACAGTTGATTTAACTAAGTATGGCATTACAGGCACAACAGAGATCGTACACAATCCTTCATATGAATTGTTATTCGAGGAAGAGACAAAGGCTGACCTTCAGGGATACGAGAAGGGACAGGTTAGTGAACTCGGCGCAGTTAACGTTATGACTGGTATTTATACAGGCCGTTCACCTAAAGATAAGTATATCGTAGTAGATGAGAATTCAAAGGACACTGTATGGTGGACATCAGATGAGTACAAGAACGATAACCATCCAATGACAGAGGAGACATGGGCATCAGTTAAGGAGCTTGCAAAGAAGGAGCTCTCAAACAAGAGACTTTTCGTAGTTGATGCATTCTGTGGAGCAAATGCTGATACTCGTATGGCTATCCGTTTCATCGTTGAGGTTGCTTGGCAGGCTCATTTCGTAACAAACATGTTCATCAAGCCAACTGAGGAAGAGCTTGAGAACTTCGAGCCAGATTTCGTAGTATACAATGCTTCAAAGGCTAAGGTTGAGAACTACAAGGAGTTAGGACTTAACTCAGAGACATGTGTAGCATTCAACATCACAAGCCATGAGCAGGTTATAGTTAACACATGGTACGGCGGAGAGATGAAGAAGGGTATGTTCTCAATGATGAACTACTACCTTCCACTTAAGGGAATGGCTTCAATGCACTGCTCAGCTAACACAGATATGAACGGTGAGAACACAGCTATCTTCTTTGGTCTTTCAGGAACAGGTAAGACAACACTTTCAACAGATCCAAAGCGTCTCCTCATCGGTGATGATGAGCACGGCTGGGATGACAACGGAGTATTCAACTTCGAGGGTGGATGCTACGCTAAGGTTATCGACCTTGACAAGGATTCAGAGCCAGACATCTACAACGCTATCAGGAGAAATGCACTTCTTGAGAACGTTACACTTGATGCAAACGGCAAGATTGACTTTGCTGATAAGAGCGTAACAGAGAACACACGTGTATCTTACCCAATAGATCACATCCAGAACATTGTAAGACCTATATCATCAGCACCAGCTGCAAAGAACGTAATCTTCCTTTCAGCAGATGCGTTTGGAGTACTTCCTCCAGTATCAATCCTTACACCAGAGCAGACACAGTACTACTTCCTGTCAGGATTCACAGCAAAGCTTGCTGGTACAGAGAGAGGTATCACAGAGCCAACACCTACATTCTCAGCTTGCTTCGGTCAGGCATTCCTCGAGCTGCATCCTACAAAGTATGCAGAGGAGCTTGTTAAGAAGATGGAGAAGAGCGGTGCTAAGGCATACCTTGTCAACACAGGATGGAATGGAACAGGCAAGAGAATCTCAATCAAGGATACAAGAGGAATCATCGATGCAATCCTCAGCGGTGCTATCAATGAGGCTCCTACAAAGAAGATCCCTATGTTCGACTTCGAGGTTCCAACAGAGCTTCCTGGCGTAGATCCAGCAATCCTTGACCCACGTGACACATACGCTGATGCTTCAGAGTGGGAGACAAAGGCTAAGGATCTTGCAGCAAGATTCCAGAAGAACTTTGCTAAGTACGAGGGTAATGCAGCAGGTAAGGCATTAGTTGCAGCAGGCCCACAGCTCTAAGATATAGCTTAGGATCATATAGAAGAAAGGAGCTGTCGTAGTCCAGAGCCTTTCGCATAGAGAAGACCGGATACATTCGTTCAGAGTGTGTCTGGTCTTTTTTTGTCTGCGCCATCCATAAGTAATATCATGCTTTAACCGGCAGCCAGAAATTACCTCTTGCAATATCGAACAAATGTTCGTATAATATTATGCATGAACGAGATAATTACAGGACTTACAACGAAGGAAAAACTGAATATACTGGCGGATGCGGCGAAGTATGATGTGGCGTGTACATCCAGTGGAGTGGACAGGAAGGGACAGAAGGGAGCCCTGGGCAACAGTGTATCATGTGGTATATGTCACAGCTTTGCAGCGGATGGAAGATGTATATCGCTGCTTAAGGTTCTTATGACGAACCACTGTGTATATGACTGCAAGTACTGTCTGAACCGCAGAAGCAATGATGTGCCAAGAGCGACATTTGAACCGGAGGAGCTGTGCGATCTGGTCATAGAGTTCTACAAGAGGAATTATATAGAAGGTTTGTTTCTGAGCTCAGGTGTGCTCAGGGATCCGACATACACCATGCAGAGGATGTGTGAGACTCTGTATCTTCTCAGGACGAAGTACAGGTTCAATGGATATATCCATGTGAAGACCATTCCGGGGGCATCGGATGAGCTAATAAGCATGGTGGGATATTTAGCGGACAGGATAAGTGTTAATATGGAGCTGCCGACTGAGGAGAGTCTGAAGAAGCTTGCCCCGAACAAGAGCTTTGGCACCATACTTGATCCCATGGGCAAGCTGACCAGCACTATAGAATCCCACAGACTGGCGGTGGGCAAGACTGCGCGTATGGAGAGGAGCGGTATCAACAGATATCTTACTGGAAGCATATTCAACGAGAAGAATCTGCAGAAAGATCTGGAAGCATATAAGGCAGAGCTGGCAGGACAGTGCAGCCGTGGTGTGTCACAGAGAACAACAGCAGAGGTGTTCACAGAAGGCGTGGATGATGATAAAAGTAGTGCCGATGCTGCAGAGACGAAGAATGAGGCAGTGCACGAAAAACAGGAAGTTTCTTCATCATACATATTGAGTAGACCTTCACCTCTCCCTGTCATGTTTGGAGATACTGACAGGAGGAGAGCATTTGCCCCGGCGGGGCAGAGCACGCAGATGATAGTGGGAGCAGGTGGTGAGTCGGATTACACGCTTATACATACGGCGCAGAGACTCTATCAGCGATATGATCTGAAGCGTGTGTTTTATTCTGCGTATATACCGATCAACGAGGACTCGGCACTTCCGTCTCTGGATACGGCGGTTCCGCTTCTGCGGGAGCACAGGTTGTATCAGGCTGACTGGCTGCTCAGGTATTATGGCTTCCACGCTGAGGAGATATTGTCTGAGAGTGAGCCGAATCTTGACCATAGGATGGACCCCAAGTGCAACTGGGCTGTAAGGCATCTGGATCAGTTCCCTGTGGAGGTCCAGACGGCTTCTTATGATCTGCTCCTGAGGATCCCGGGGATAGGTCCGAAGTCGGCGGGAAGGATAGTCAGGGCACGGAGATATGGAAGCCTTGATTTTGACAGTCTTAAGAAGATGGGGGTGGTGCTTAAGCGGGCACATTACTTTATAACCTGTGGTGGACGTATGATGTACAGGATCCCGATAGAGCGGGATTATATAGTCAGGGAGATGACGGACATGAGCAGGAACGAGAACTGGCAGGTTGCTCATCAGAATGAGCAGTACAGACAGCTCACGCTGTTTGATATGGGACTTCAGGGGTGATGTGGTATGAAGATTTTTACATGTGGAGACAGCTATGAGGATAAGGCCACCTGTATATACAGGGCATGGGAGTATGCGCTTGGGCTGGGACAGGGAGCCGCAGGACACGGTGAGGTGAAGATACTCAGGGAACCCATAGCACAGCTGGACATGTTCGCGGAGTATGTGCATATAGATGGAGAGCAGGATATAGCGGAGAAGTTCACGAGGTCAGTCAGGAGCATATCACCTGTTGTGTACCGGAATGTGTTCTACGCTCTGCTTTCAGACTGCGGTGAGGCGGTGGATGCGGTGTACAGGTATCTGATACTGGCGTTCAGGGAAGGCCGCCGGGTTGAACACATGCTTATACGGCCGGAGGCCATGCGGGTTATGGAGCTGTCCAGGAATGTGAGCAATGAATCCCACAAGTTCAGGGAGATGGCCAGGTTCACCTCGGTTGACAGAAAGGTGTATGTCTGTCATATTGAACCGAAGTGCGATGTGTCCATGCTTGTGGCGGATCATTTCGCCGACAGGATGCCGTCGGAGCACTGGCTTATAGTTGACGATGGCAGACGTACCGCGGTGATCCACCCTGCTGATGGAGACATGTATGTGAGACGTCTTACAGATGAAGAGTTCGCAGTGCTTGGCCAGGCGGAGTATGAGGAGGACGAGTACACGGATATGTGGAAGGCGTTCTTCCGTGCCACAGCTGTAGAAGAGAGACAGAATTACAGGTGTCAGAGAAATCTTTTCCCAATATGGATAAGAAAGCATGCTACAGAGTTTATGTAGCATCTTTTCAAAAAAGCACTTGAATTGCCTGGAAAAATATGATAGTATCTGAACTTGTGATGTATTAATCATATTCCTTGCTCACAGACAGCTGTGGGCCAGAGACCATAAGGAGGTGCAATGTAATGAACAAATATGAATTGACTTTAGTTGTTAGTGCAAAGATTGATGAGGAAGCCAGAACAGCTGTAGTTGATAGAGTTAAGTCTTATATTGAGAAGGCTAACGCTACTATCACAGATGTTAACGAGTGTGGACTTAAGAAGCTTGCTTACGAGATTCAGAAGATGGGCGAAGCATACTACTACTTCATTCAGTTTGATGCAGATGCTGACGTTCCAGCTCAGCTCGAGGCTAACATTCGTATTATGGAATCCGTTCTTAGATATCTTTGCGTTAGATTAGACGCCGAGTAGGAGGTATTCTATAATGAACAAGGTAATATTGATGGGCCGTCTTACAAGAGACCCAGAAGTTAGATATTCACAGTCAAACTCAGGTGATGGTCAGATGGCTATCGCGAGATACACTTTGGCTGTAGACAGAAGATTCAATAGAAATGGCGACCAGAATGCTGATTTCATAGGCTGCGTGGCATTCGGCAGAAGTGCTGAGTTCGCAGAGAAGTACCTGAAGCAGGGTACCAAGATTGCCATAACTGGCAGGATCCAGACTGGAAGCTACACGAATAAGGATGGTAATAAGGTATACACAACTGATGTTGTTGTTGAGGAGCAGGAGTTTGCTGAGAGCAAAGCTGCCAGCGGACAGTCATCAGGCGGTGGATATCAGCCAGCAGGAAGACCTGAGCCGGGCAATGCAGGCGCAGATGGCTTCATGAGTATACCGGAAGGTATTGAGGACGATTTACCATTCAAGTAAAACAGGAGGTAAATACAATGGCTTACAATAAGACTGATAGAGCTGACGCTCCAATGAAGAGAAGAAATATCCGTAGAAGAAAGAAAGTCTGCGAGTATTGTGCTAATAAAGAGGCTGTGATCGATTACAAGGATTCAAACGCACTCAGAAAGTATATTTCAGAGAGAGGTAAGATCCTTCCTAGAAGAATCACAGGAACATGTGCTAAGCATCAGAGAGCAATCACTATTGCTGTAAAGAGAGCTAGACAGATCGCAATATTACCATACGTTCAGGATTAATTCTTATCAGTGATAAGTATATACAGAACCACTATTCAATGTTATTATTGGATAGTGGTTTTTTTGTTCCGGTTTTCCGGCATTTTACAACCGCAGGAGGGAAAGTGCGGATAGAAAGTACAGATTTAGAAAGTACAGATAGGAAGGTAAAGGGATATATGGCAGAGACGATAGTAAGGGTCAGCAACCTCAGCAAGTCGTATGGGAAGAACAAGGTTCTGTCGGATGTGAACATATCACTGGAACGGGGCAGGATCTATGGCTTCATAGGACAGAATGGTGCAGGCAAGACGACCATGATCAACCATATCAATGGGTTGATTTTCCCGGATGAGGGAACGATAGAACTGTTCGGTGCATCGGACAAGGCCGGAATGATACAGGCGAGAAGAAGAGTTGGAATGGTGTGCGAGCATGCGGGACTTCATGCCAACTACAATGCAAGAGACAATATTAAACTGAATATGAAGCTCAGAGGAATAAAGAATGATGAGCTTATAGAGAGAACCATAACCAACGTAGGGCTGGCGGGAGTTGGTAACAAGAAGTTCAGGAATTATTCCATGGGTATGAAGCAGAGACTGGCTATAGGATGTGCTATGCTCTCGGGGCCGGAACTGCTGCTTCTGGATGAGCCTATAAACGGACTTGACCCTGTGGGAATTGTGGAGATCAGAAATCTGCTCAAACAGCTCAACCAGAGATTTGGAGTGACCATACTTATATCAAGCCATATACTTACAGAGCTCCACGAGCTGGCTACGGATTATATCATCATAGATCGCGGCTGCATCAGGGACTGCATATCGGCGCAGCAGCTGGATGCCAGATGTCAGAGACGCATACATCTGAGAACAAATGATGTCCAGAAGGTGCTTGATATACTTGCGTCCAGATACAACATAACACAGGTGTATGTAAATGGCCCGGAGATGGTGATAGAACAGCCTGTGAATCCGGATGAACTGGCATGGGTGCTGTACAATGAAAGGGTATTTGTGGCAGAGTATCATCTGGAGGAGGAAAGTCTGGAGAATTATTTCATCAAGATGATAGGAGGTGGAGCACGTGGCTAGATTGTTATCGGCTGAATTCTATAAACTGTGGAAAAGCGTGGGCTTCAGGGTATGCCTTTTAGTGTTCCTTGCACAGGATATAATCTACCTTTTGTCTGTTGGATTTGTTGGAGATATCCTGGGACTTGAGCTGAATGGTTTTGCACAGTTCTGTAGCCTCCTCACGTCATTTTCAGGAAGCACTGTGTCCGGTATGCTGTTCGGCTTTATGGCAGCATCACTCATTACCAGTGATTACAAGTCCAGGGATATACAGTGTGCCATAGCGCAGGGGCACAGCCGTGGTCATATATTGATCTCGAAGATCATAGTATATGTTGTGGCGATATGGATATTATCTATGGAAGATATCATTATATACGTGGCCGGGGCTTCAATAGCCGGCGGTTTTGGCAGGACGTTCACAGGTACGGTCGCGCTGTATATGCTCAGATCCATAGTGTGCGAGGGCTTTGTGATGACTATGATGTTCATGACCAGTGTATTTCTGGCATTTGCGCTTACATCAAAGGCTGCATCGGTGTCTGTGAATATACTGTTCTTCTTTGTTGTGGATCTGGGACTCAGCATCATGCCACTCCTGTTCCAGTCGGACAGACTCGATAAGGCTCTGTCATATCTGCCATTTGTCTCGGTGGGCGAGATGAGTGAATGGAATATAGATTGGGGACATGCGGGTATATCACTTGCGGTTGCTGCGGTGTATGGAGCATCCATGATACTGGCAGCCTGGGGCGTTATGCGCAGACGGGATCTGCGGTAACGACAGATAATGATAAAAAATATTGATAAAAATGCATCAGTTCAACCGTGTTGACAAAAAGACTGTCAAAGTTTATTATTACTCTAGCTATGCAGCACGCAGACACTGCGCGAAAGCGTATTTGTATGCGGCTGTTCAAACAATGTGTAGAAAAGGAGTATAACGATGGGAAAGTACACAAAGGAAGACATATTGAAGAAGGTTAAAGAAGATGACGTAGAGTTTATCAGACTCCAGTTCACAGACATTTTTGGAGACCTTAAGAACGTAGCGATAACTGCAAGCCAGATCGAGAAAGCGCTTAACAACAAGATTATGTTCGATGGTTCATCGATCGAGGGATTTGCCAGGATAGAGGAGTCAGATATGTATCTGTATCCTGATTACGATACATATGAGACATTCCCATGGAGACCTCAGCAGGGAAAAGTTGCGAGACTTATATGTGATGTGTATAAGCCTGATGGAACACCTTTCGAGGGAGATCCTAGATATGTGCTTAAGAGAGCACTGGCAGATGCCAAGGAGATGGGATACGAGATGAACGTTGGTCCTGAGTGCGAGTTTTTCCTCTTCCAGACAGATGACAATGGCATGCCTACTACAAATACATACGAGAGAGCAAGCTATTTTGATCTCGGCCCACTGGATTTTGGTGAGAATGCAAGAAGAGATATGGTACTCACTCTTGAGCAGATGGGATTTGAGATCGAGGCATCCCATCACGAGGTTGCTCCTGCACAGCACGAGATAGATTTCAAGTACGGAGAGGCTCTTAAGACAGCCGACAACATCGAGACATTCAAGCTCGTTGTCAAGACTATCGCCAAGAGACATGGTCTCTGTGCAACATTTATGCCAAAGCCAAAGTATGGTGTATGCGGTTCAGGTATGCATATGAACATGTCACTTCAGAAGGATGGCAAGAATATATTCGCGGATGAGAACGACAAGCTTGGACTCAGCCAGGAAGCATATTGGTTCATTGCTGGTATCATGGAGCACATGAAGGAGATGACAGCCATCACAAATCCTCTTGTAAACTCATACAAGAGACTTGTTCCAGGCTACGAGGCTCCTATCTACATAGCATGGTCAGCAAAGAACAGAAGTCCGCTTATCAGAATACCAAGCGCACGTGGTGCCGGTACAAGAGTAGAGCTCAGATGCCCGGATCCAACAGCCAATCCATATCTTGCTATGGCAGTATGCCTTAAGGCTGGTCTGGATGGAATCAAGCGTCAGCTTCCAGTTCCACCAAGTGTAGATACCAATATATTCAACCTTACACCGGAGGAGAAGAAGGAGCGCCATATCCATAGTCTTCCAGCTAACCTCAGAGAGGCAACACTTGCCATGAGCGAGAGTGAGTTCATGAGAGAAGCAGTTGGAGATCACATCTTTGAGAGATATACCAATGCCAAGATGGACGAGTGGAATGAGTACACAAGACAGGTAACAGAGTGGGAGATTTCAAACTACCTGTATAAGGTCTGATCAGCCACTCAGGGTGTTCACAAACAGAGGAACATTGTAAATTTTATAAAATGATGAGTAGTATAGGTAAGCAGGACGAGAGGACTGCTTACCTATATATTTGATAATGACTATACACATACGATAGAGAGGCTGGGAAATTGGTAAATTTAATAGTAGTGTTTCCAAAAATAGAAGAAGCAAAAAGTATCAAGAACCTGCTCGTTCGCAATGGTATAAATGTTACTAAGGTGTGCACAACCGGAGCCCAGGCTGCCCAGGCGGCTGATGCCTGCGATGACGGAGTTATAATATGCGGTTACAAATTCTCAGACATGATGTATATAGATCTCGAGAATTTCATCCCAAAGTACTTTGACATGATAGTTCTGAGCAGCAAGAAGAACTATGAGGAGGTCCGTGATAGTGGCGTAGTGTGTCTGTCGATGCCACTGAAGTCAGCGGATTTTGTGAATACAGTTAGTCTCACCATAGAGAATCTTCTGTGGGAGAGAAAAAAGAGAAAATCCAGCCCGAAAGAGAGAACAGAAGAAGAGAAGAAGATTATCAAAGCGGCAAAGCTCAAGCTTATGAATGACTATGAGTATGATGAGCAGGGCGCTCATCGTTATTTGCAGAAGAAGAGCATGGATCATGGTATCAATATAGTTGAGATGGCTTATATGATATTGGATAATTCATCGGATTTCTAAAAAAGTTTCTCGGGAGGCTTTCCGTGCGCTTTACGAAGATGGAAGGACTTGGCAATGATTATGTCTATGTGAACTGTTTTGAGGAATGTGTTGAGGATCCGGGGCGGCTGGCACGGCTTGTGAGCGACAGGCATCTGGGAATCGGCGGCGACGGCCTCATACTGATAGCGCCTTCAGATAAAGCGGATTTCAGCATGATAGTATACAATTCGGATGGCAGCCGCGCCGAGATGTGCGGTAACGGCATAAGGTGTGCGGGCAAATATGCCTATGATCATGGCCTGATATCAGGGGATGCCATGACTGTGGAGACATTGGCGGGGATAAAGACTCTCAGATATATATCCGGAGACGCACGGGAAAGTGTGCTCATGGTAGATATGGGTAAGCCTGTGATCGGAAGAGACAATATACCCATGTACAGGGCTTTGATGCAGACGCTTGAGCAGGAGACAGTGCTGGCCTGTGGTGAAGAATATAGATTCACAAGGGTGTCAATGGGCAATCCACATGCGGTCATCGTGGTGACTGACACGGAGAATATACCGGTTGGCAGGCTGGGACCGTGCATAGAGTGCGACAGGGCATTTCCTGACAGGACAAATGTCGAATTTGTGCAGCTGATCAGCCCAGGCAGTATACGCATGCGTGTGTGGGAGCGCGGCTCTGGAGAGACGAGAGCCTGTGGCACAGGAGCGTGTGCAGCGTCGGTGGCGTGTATGCTGGCAGGAACAGTAGATGAACAGGTAGAGGTACAGCTTGCCGGCGGCAGGCTTGATATACAATATGACAGACAGAAAGACACAATATACATGACAGGACCGGCCAGGGCAGTATTCGATGGTCGTATTGATATATTTTAACAGGAGGAACGACATGTTTAAGGCAAATGAAAACTATTTAAAGCTTCCGGGAAGCTATCTTTTCTCAACAGTTGGAAGAAAGCAGAGAGAGTACAGTGCTGCTCATCCTGACAAGAAGGTTATAAGACTCAGTATAGGTGATGTGACACAGCCGCTTGCGCCTGCGATCATAGAGAGGCTTCATAAGGCTGTTGACGAGATGGCTGTTGCTGAGACGTTTAAGGGATATGCACCTGATCTCGGCTACGAATTCCTGAGAAATACTATAGCAAAGAATGATTATGCTGATAGAGGTGTGGATATATCTGCTGACGAGATATTTGTCAGTGATGGCGCAAAGAGCGATTCAGCCAATATCCAGGAAATTTTCACAGCGGACAGCAAGATTGCTGTATGCGATCCTGTATACCCTGTATACGTTGATTCCAACGTAATGGCTGGAAGAACCGGAACATATGACAAGAATACAGAGCTGTGGAGCGATGTAATATACATGCCATGTCTAGCAGACAATAATTTCGCACCGGAGCTTCCAAAGGAGACACCTGATATCATATATCTGTGCTTCCCTAACAACCCTACAGGAGCTACTATCAAGAAGGATCAGCTTCAGGAATGGGTTGACTATGCCAACAAGGTAGGTGCGGTGATCATTTACGATGCTGCGTACGAGGCGTATATCAGTGAGGATGATGTCCCTCATACAATATATGAGTGCGAGGGTGCAAAGACATGTGCCATCGAGCTGAAGAGCTTTTCGAAGAACGCAGGCTTTACAGGAACACGTCTTGGTTACACGGTTGTTCCTAAGGATCTGAAGGATGCGGACGGCGTGTCAATGCACAGCCTGTGGGCAAGAAGGCATGGAACAAAGTTCAATGGTGCTCCATACATCGTTCAGGCAGCAGGAGATGCAGTATATTCAGACGAGGGCAAGACTCAGACAAAGGCTCAGATCGCATACTACATGAACAATGCAAAGGTTATCTCACAGGGACTCAAGGATGCAGGCTACACTGTATCAGGCGGTGTAAATGCTCCATATATCTGGCTCAAGACACCGAACAACATGTCATCATGGGATTTCTTCGATTACCTGCTTGAGAATGCCAATGTAGTTGGAACTCCAGGCTCAGGCTTTGGACCAAGTGGTGAGGGATATTTCAGACTTACTGCATTCGGAACTTATGAGAATACAGTTGAGGCTATAGAGAGAATAAAGAATCTTTAATATGTCATAAATGGTCATAGGACTTTAGCCGATGACTGCTTATGATATGCGCAGACACTATGAAGATTGCTTTTCATACGTATGCTATACTATATAAAAACAGTTCGGGACTTCCTTTTGACGAGTGAAGTCCCGAACTGTTTTTGTCTGTCGGTCTTTACTCATATATTCAGATTTGATATAATGACTCATAAGGGTGATTAAAAGCCAAAAACGGAGGTATTGAGATGAAGGATAACGGACTTTTGGTTCAGTATTTTACAGCGAATACGACCGACAGCCAGGATTTGTGGAAGAAGGCAGCGGAGGATGCTGCGGTTCTGAAGAAGATGGGGGCTACGGCTGTATGGTTTCCACCTGCAACAAAGGGTGCGCAGGGCAAAGAGGATATGGGTTATGCTCCTTATGATCTGTATGATCTGGGAGAATTTGATCAGAAGGGTTCGGTTGGAACCCGTTATGGAACAAAGGATGAGTACATAGCAGCCATCAAGGCCATGAAGGCTGTGGGGATCGATGTATATGCGGATATAGCGGTCAGACAGAAGCTTGGTGCGGACAGGATAGAGAAGGTCACTGCAGCTGATTTCAACAGCAAGGATATTCCGCAGATGATAGGTAACAAGAAGACTGTTGGAGCTCTCTCGAAGTTTACATTCCCGGGAAGAAAGACCAAGTATTCCAGATTCAAGTGGAACTGGAAGCACTTTGCTGGAATTGACTGGAAGCAGGAAGAGTTCAAGAAGCGTATATGCGCGCTTGAGGGCAGGGATTACGAGGAAGCAGAGAAAGAATTTGCCAAGTATGATTATATAGTTGGAGGTGAGATTGACTTTTACAACCAGGAGGTCTATGACGAGCTTATGTCATGGGCGCAGTGGTATGAGAGGACCACAGACGTGGACGGCTTCCGGTTCCAGGAGGCAGAGGCGATACCTGCATGGTTTGTGAAGGATTTCGTTGCCGCTGCATCTGACGTGCCGGTTGTCACGAGGAAGAAAGCCGCAGATGAAGCTCCTGAATATGTTCACAAAGATATATTCTCGGTGGGAGACTTCTGGCACTGGAACACTGAGTACCTTAATGGCTACATCAAGGCGACAGACAACCAGACTTCTATGTTCGATGTGCCATTACATTTCAACTTCCATGATGCTTCTGTAGCTGATGGAACATACAATATGGCGGATCTGCTCAAGGGATCACTGATGATGAGCACCCCGGAGAGAGCCGTTACATTTGTGGACAACCATGAGTCTCAGGTCGGCGGAATACTTGAGTCATATGTGGAGGACTGGTTCAAGCCACTTGCATATGCAGTCATACTGCTCAGGGAACAGGGATATCCATGTCTGTATATTGGCGATTATGCAGGAATACCACAGGAAAAGGTTAAGTCGAAGAAGACCATACTCAACAAGCTGCTGAAGCTCAGAAAGAAGTATGCATACGGAGTACAGCATGACTACTTTGATCACAGTGAGGTTGTTGGCTGGACACGTGAGGGCGATGACGAGCACAAGGATTCCGGACTGGCGGTAGTTATGTCTGATGGTGTGGGCGGAACAAAGAGGATGTACGTGGGCAGGCAGTTTGCCGGTGCACATTTCGCTGATGTCATGGGCAATGCCAAGTATGATATCAGGATAGACGATGAGGGCTGTGGCGAGTTCTACGTCAACAGACAGGGACTTTCAGTGTGGATCAAAAAAGATTGCAAATTATAAGAAAGTGGTATATAGTATATATTACTTTATCACGCTAAAGTCGTGAAAGC
>CAKQIY010000026.1 GCA_934247115.1 uncultured Coprococcus sp. | reverse complement strand
CAAAAAGGAGGAATGGCTATGGATAGGATATTAACTCACCCGATACTGGGGGACACCCCGGAGGGCAGGCTGGTGAATTTTACATATGATGGACAGACGCTTCAGGGAATAGAGGGCGAGCCGATTGCGGCGGCGCTCAGAGTGGCGGGCGTCATGACACACAGATATACCAAGAAGAGACATGAGCCGCGGGGGGTGTTCTGTGCCATAGGAAGATGTACGGACTGTGTCATGGTCGTAAATGGCAAACCAAATATAAGAACGTGCATCACTCCTCTGGAAGAGGGAATGGACGTGAGAACACAGTATGGTGCATCGGCAGAGAGGGATTTTTAGGAGGTGACCGCTATGATAGAGAGATATGATCTGATAGTGATAGGCGCAGGTCCGGCAGGACTTTCCGCTGCGATAGAGGCTGCAAAGAACGGAATGAAGCCAATAGTATTTGATGAGAATGCAAAGCCGGGCGGTCAGCTCTTCAAGCAGATACACAAGTTCTTCGGTTCAAAGGAACACAAGGCGAAGATAAGAGGATTCAACATAGGTTACGAACTTCTTGAGGAGGCAAATAAGCTGGGCGTGGATGTGAGGCTCAATGCCACAGTTGTTGGACTCTATGATGAGAAGGAGGTAACAGTCAGGATCGGTGATGAGATAAAGCATTTCAAGGGCGACAGTGTGCTTGTGGCGACAGGGGCCAGCGAGAACATGGTAACCTTCAAGGGCTGGACACTTCCGGGAGTCATCGGCGCAGGTGCCGCCCAGACTATGATGAATCTTCACCACATAAAGCCGGGTAACAGGATATTGATGCTCGGTTCAGGAAATGTAGGACTTGTAGTCAGCTATCAGCTCATGCAGGCAGGCTGTGAGGTAGTGGCACTGGTTGATGCGGCACCGAGGATCGGAGGATACGGAGTACATGCTGCGAAGATATCGAGATGTGGAGTTCCATTTTACCTGTCACATACGATCGTTGAGGCAAGTGGAACCGACAGGGTGACAGGAGTTACGATCGCACAGGTCGACAGCCATTTCAATTTCATAGAGGGAACCGAAAAGACATTTGATGTCGATACGATATGCGTTGCCGTTGGACTTTCACCTATGTCACAGCTTTTAAAGCAGGCGGGCGTAAAGATGAAGGATACTCCGGGCGGATACGTTCCTGAGTGTGACGAATGGGGCAGAACCTCAGTGCCGGGAATATTTGCAGCCGGGGATGTGTCAGGAATCGAGGAGGCAAGCTCAGCCATGATCGAGGGCAGAATAGCGGGCTCTGTCATATCACAGGATCTCGGATTTATAGAAAAAACAGAGATGGAAGCGCGTGCATCGGAGCTTGAGGATGCACTTGGAAGCCTCCGTGAGGGAATGTTTGCACCGAAGAACAGAGGCAAGCTGATCGAGAAAACAGAGGAAGGCATAGATGTATCAATGAATCTGCTGGAGCACGGCTTTGTGGCAGATGACGAGATAGAGAGATATCCGGGAGTGACTCACAGGAAGGGAATACATCCGGTTATAGAGTGCACCCAGAACATCCCGTGCAACCCGTGCCAGGATGCGTGTCCGAAGGGGTGCATAAGCATAGGGGCAAATATAACCTCTCTTCCGACAGTGACGGAAAATCCATGTATAGGATGTGGCATGTGTGTTGCAAGCTGTTCAGGACAGGCCATATTCCTGGTGGACGAGGACACCGGGGATGGCTATGGAACGGTGACATTACCATATGAGTTCCTGCCTATTCCAGAGAAAGGAACAAAGGGCGTGGCACTTGGCCGTGATGGTCATGAGGTGTGCGAGGCGGAGGTCGTAAGTGTCAGAAGTGCAAAAGCATTTGACCATACCAATCTGCTGACAATGAAGGTGCCGAAGAACATGGTGATGAAGGCAAGATTTTTCAAGGAGGTGCGGTTATGATAGATATCAGAGAAAAACTTGACGCCATAGGACCTTATGTTCCGGCACCGGATGACGACATGCTGGTGTGCAGGTGCGAGGAGGTCACAAAGGGCGAGATAAGGCAGGCAGTCCATGCGGGAATGCTGACAATAGAAGAGATAAGAAGATTCCTCCGGTGTGGGATGGGATTGTGTCAGGGACAGACCTGTGGCAAGCTGGTGAAGGGTATTGTGGCAAGGGAACTTCATGTGTCACCTCTTGACATAGAGCCGGCCACGTCAAGGGCACCTATGAGACCTACAGAGATGCGCATACTTGCGAGAGATGGAGGTGAGGCTCATGAGTAAACATACAGCAGAGGTTATAATCATTGGCGGCGGTGTAAATGGATGCGCTGCTGCATACTATCTGGCAAAGGCCGGGATGAAGGATGTCATAGTGCTGGAGGGAAGTCCGAGCATAGGACACGGAGGCTCCTCACGAAACGGAGGCGGAGTCAGACAGTCGGGAAGAGATGTCAGGGAGCTGCCATACGCGATGTATGCAGTGCAGAATATGTGGCCGACACTTTCCGAGGAGCTTGGAGTTGACGTGGAATACTATCAGAAGGGCAACCTCAGACTTGGCAAGACTGATGCCCATATGGAAAAGCTCAGGAATCTTGCGGCAAATGCAAACTCCCTCGGACTTGACATGAAGATCATAGACGGCAAAGAGGTGAAGGAGATATGCCCATACCTCTCTGACGAGATAATAGGTGCAAGCTGGTGTCCTACGGATGGACATGCCAATCCTATGCTGACGACTCTGGCTTACTACAAGAGGGCAACGGAGCTTGGGGTAAATTTCTTCACAGATGCAAAGGTCGTTGCACTTGAGAAGGTGAAGGGAAAACTCAGAAAGGTCATACTGGAATCAGGTGAGGTGTTCGAGGCGGACAAGGTCATACTGGCTGCCGGATATGAGAGCAGATTCATCGCAAGGACAGTTGGAATAGATGTGCCGATGACAAAATACTTTGAGGAGGCACTGGTTACGGAGGTGCAGCCTCATATGTTTGATATCATGCTTGGCGTTGCATCAGCTGATTTCTACGGACATCAGTCACAGCACGGATCATTTGTATTTGGCTCAGATTCAGGACTTGAGGAGACAACGGACATGGGACTTGATGAGCTCAGGACTTCACCGCTCACCATATCTGCCGGATGCAGGGCGATCATGGGATACATACCGATGCTGGCAGATGCCAAGATCGTAAGGACCTGGGGCGGTTGGCTTGATCTCTGCTATGATGGGGTTCCTGTCATAAGCGAGGTTGACGAGGTACCGGGACTTATACTGGCATGTGGATTTACAGGGCATGGATTTGGAACGGCACCGGCTGTTGGACTGATGCTCTCACAGATGGTGCTCGGCGAGAAGACGGTGGTTGATATATCATCTCTGCGGTATGACAGATTCAAGGCTGTCAGGTAGACAGCATATGGATCAGAGGCGTATATTATTGATGAAGCAATTCTGTTGAGCAAGATACTAGGTACTCCACAGAGCAAAAGTATCAATGATAACAATAAGCTAAAGGAGAGATATAACATGGAGAATTTTTTTTATAATATTCCGACAAAGGTATCATTTGGCAAGGGCGCCATTGATGATCTGCCAGGGTACATCAGCGAATACGGAGACAGTGTTCTGCTGGTGTACGGAGGCGGAAGTATAAAGAGAACAGGGCTGTACGACAGGATAATCAAGTTACTTGACTGTAGTCACATTTCCCATATTGAGCTTTCGGGTGTAGAACCCAACCCGAGACTCACAACGGTGAAGAAGGGTGTGCAGATGTGTCTGGAGCATGATGTGAAGGTGATACTGCCTGTGGGAGGCGGAAGTACAATAGACTGTTCCAAGGCTATAGCAGCCGGAGCGTGTTATGACGGTGATCCGTGGGATCTGGTCGGACACCCGGAGAAGATAGAGAATGCCATGCCGATCATAGCTGTCGCAACTATGGCTGCGACGGGTTCTGAGATGGATCCATTTGCAGTTATCACAAATGAGGAGACAAAGCAGAAGAAGGATATTGCATCTGATCTGCTCTATCCGGAGTATGCGATACTTGATCCAGAGTATACATTTTCCGTTCCTGCATACCAGACGGCAGCGGGTGTGGCGGATATCATGAACCATATATTTGAGGTTTATTTTGCAGATAACGGAGACACATACATGCAGGACCGCATGATGGAGGCTCTTCTTAAAACCCTTATAAAGTACGGCCCGGTGGCAGTCTCAGAGCCGGACAACTATGATGCCAGGGCAAATATCCTCTGGGCATCGGAGTGGGCGATAAATGGATTTATAGCGTGTGGCAAGGATGGCCCATGGCCGGCGCACTCCATAGAGCATCAGCTGAGTGCTTACTATGATATAACACATGGACACGGACTTGCGATCATCACGTCGGTTCTGATGGATTACATTCTTAACGAGAAGAGCCTTCCTGTTCTGGTAAATTATGGCGTGAATGTGTGGGATATAGACAAGACAAAGGATCCTTATGATATAGCCAGAGAGGCAATATCAAAGACTCAGAAATTGTATGAGGACATGGGACTTACATCGGATCTCGGCGAGCTGGGCGTGCCATATGAGAAGGACTTTGACGAGATGGCTGAGAAGGCGGCATCAGAGGGACTTGAGCATTGCAGGGTGCCTCTGACAAAGAATGATGTAGTGGAGATTTATAGAAGATGCTTTAAAAACGTAAAGTAACGACATCGCAAAATGCATGATTTGATATATATACAGTTGGACTGTGGTAATGGCTAACAAAGATCAGATATTTTGTAGATGACAGGAATTACAGCAGGAGGTGGCAGTATGGACAGCAAGGTTGAATTCTTATTTCTGAACGAAGAGGATATGATAAAGGCGGGCGTACTCGATGCGGACAGAGCTGTGGACACCATAGGCGAAGTAATAACACTCCTAAGTGAGGGTGATTATCTCATGGGCGGCAGAGCTCATAACGACCACGGTGTACAGCTCATATTCCCGGAGAAGTCGGACATTCCGAACTTTCCGCTTGCGGACTCTGCGGACAGGAGATTCATGGCGATGCCGGCATATCTCGGAGGAAGATTTCATATGTGCGGTGAGAAGTGGTATGGCTCAAATGGCAGAAACTCGCACAAGGGTCTGCCGAGATCAATACTCATGGCAACATTGAATGACGTGGAGACAGGCCAGCCGCTTGCGTACATGTCAGCCAATCTCCTGAGTGCCATGAGAACCGGAGCGATGCCAGGGCTTACTGCCATGTATCTTGCAAGAAAGGATAGCAGGGTACTGACTATCCTCGGCGCAGGAGTCATAGGAAGGACAAGCCTCATGGCTATCATGGCAAAGTTCCCGGACATGGAGGTGCTGAAGATCAAGGGCAGCTCAAAGACTTCGCACACAGCCCATGAACTGGCGGATTACGCCAGGGAGAACTATAAGAGTCTCAGGGAGATAATCATCTGCGATACTCTGGAGGAGGCCGTGAGGGATGCAGATATCATAGCGGAGGCGGTATCTGTTGAACCGAGAAAATGGCCTGTCATAGATCCGGCATGGGTGAAGCCTGGATGTACGATCATATCATCTGGAACCATGGATATGGATCTGGAATTTGTCAGAGATCATGTGACGAAGGTTGTAGACAATATACAGATGTATGAGGAATATGTAAATGTGTATCAGGAGTGGGATGAGGATGGCAACAGGATATCACTTGGAACACCAGGCATACACTTTGTAAATATGGTGACGGATGGCTGGATAGAGAAGAGTGAGATCAGACATCTGGGAAACATAATGCGTGGACTCGAGCCGGGACGAACGAGTGATGACGAGATCTTTCTTGTGAGCCTTGGCGGTATGCCGATCCTTGATGTAGGCTGGGGCTATGAGTGCTACCAGAGAGCTCTGAGGGAAGGCATCGGAACAAAGCTTAAGCTGTGGGCTGCGCCATATATGAGATAAAGAGAACAGCAGCAGCCGGGATATTTACATATCCCGGCTGCTGCTGTGTTAACTGTTCTGCTGTTTAGCCAATTCTGACTTGAACCGTGAGAACTCAGCGTTCTTCTCCTTTAATGCATTATCCATAGCTTCCATCATATTCCAGATCTCCACTGTCTCAGTATAAATCAGCATTATTTGATTTTAAATGTTACTCTCTGCACCTTACCATCCTTGGACCAGATAATAAGTTTATGTGTACCCTTTTTAGTGACAGCTTTTCCTGGCTTTACAGCGGTTCCATCCAGTTTCATCTTGGCGAGACTTTTTGGGTTGGCAACCGTAAGCTTCTTGCCGGCTTTATATGTCTTACCATTTACAACAGAATTGCTCTTGGCAGTTCGGGTCACCTTGGTTGTTGAAGCACATAGTCTGGTTACCTTGTTGGAGTCCTTGATTACCCACGATACTGTTTTTCCGTCATTGGATACCTTGCCATTGGTGAAGTTTACCTTGGAGTCAAGCGTTACTTTCATTCCTATGTAGAGAGAATAATCATCAACGCTGATATTGGTATTATTTGCGCCGAATATGGCATCATTCAGCTTAGATTTCGAAGCAAGCGTTGCAAAGAAATATTTGGGCGATACACATACGTTGGTGTATCCATAATTGGAGAGAAGCTTCTCAATCTCACTCAGCTTTGCGTTCTTTATGGTTGAATAGAATATGTGGTATTCAACTCCGTCCAGTTTTTTCTTAGTGTACTTTGCATCGGATTTCTTCAGTTCCTTGAGCAGTTGGGCTTTGGTTGTATCCATAGCCTGCGCAAGCTTGGTCAGAGCTTCATTATCAAATCCGATAGATACAGTACAGCTCGCCTTTGTAGCAGATGAGATCTTCACGCTTGTGGTTGTGGCTACTCCACATCCCGTCAGGGCAAATCCGAATACGAAGATGCACATGGTGAGCAGCAGATGTTTTAAATGCTTGTTCATAATAATTATAACCTCCCTTTTTCAAAAACATTATATAACTCCATACACTTCAAATATATTGTGGCAGACAGAAAAATGTCAATAGCAGAAAAGGAAAAATCAACCAATATTCCATACTTTTATAACAGAAAAATCACAAAGCTAAATTTATGATTATAGTAGAACATCTTACGAAATGCTATGGAGATTTCATAGCGGTGAGAGACCTGTCATGACAAAGAGGACGGAGATGCATCAGCAGCGAAGCCAAAGATGAGACATTTGTACTTAATAAAATAAAGGGATAGAAGATCACAGCTGCCAAAATAAACCATATCCGCCGAATAAAATAAACAATTAAAGAATTGGCAAAAAACATTGACCTTGGTATTATACCAGACTCTACAATGAGTGAAAATTAAAACAAGAACACATGAAAGAGAGCAAAGGAGCTCATAGGAATATGACTCCGCTGCTCTCTTTTTTATTTGTAAGGAGGAATGGATATGAAGAAGATAGAACTTATCATCAGACCGGAGAAGCTTGAACCACTCAAGAAGATACTCAGCAAGAATGAATACAGTGGACTCACCGTCATGTCGGCCATGGGCTGCGGACACCAGAAGGGCTACAGTGAGGAATTCAAGAAGCTTGGGATGGAGATCAATCTCCTGCCAAAGCTCTACGTCATGACCGTGATACTTGACGAGGATCTGGATGACATACTCACAGAGATATGCGAGAAACTCTCCACCGGTCAGGTTGGAGACGGAAAGATATTTATAACAAATGTTGACGATGTCATGAGGATAAGAACAGGCGAGCATGGAGAATCCATACTTTGATTACTACTTTAGAAAAGAGTGAGGTGAGTTGCTGATGGAAGAGAGAAAAGCAATAGTACAGCTTAAAAACATAACAAAGTCATTTGGCGACAATCAGGTGCTGAAGCCCATCAGCCTTGACATATACGAGGGAGAGTTCCTGACATTGCTTGGTTCATCAGGCTGTGGCAAGACGACCACACTTCGTATCATTGCAGGTTTTGAGACACCCACGGAGGGAAATGTATACATAGAAGATAAGGATGTCACAGAGCTGGCACCGTACAACAGGGATGTCAACACGGTGTTTCAGAGTTATGCCCTTTTCCCTCACATGACAGTCTTTGACAACATAGCATTTGGCCTTGTTGAGAAGAAGATGGACAAGAAGGAGATAAAGAAAAAGGTTCTGGAAATGCTGGATCTGGTACAGCTCCATGGATTTGAGAAGAGAAAGCCATCGCAGATGTCAGGTGGACAGAAACAGAGAGTTGCAATTGCCAGGGCACTGGTAAACTCACCGAAGGTACTGCTTCTTGATGAGCCGCTCGGAGCACTTGATCTGAAACTCAGAAAGCAGATGCAGGTGGAGCTCAAGAGGCTGCAGAAGAAGCTGGGGATCACATTTGTGTATGTAACCCATGATCAGGAAGAGGCGCTTACCATGAGCGACAGGATAGCTGTCATGCATCAGGGACACTTCGAGCAGATCGGTACGGCAAAAGAGATATACGAGAACCCACAGACCAAATTTGTTGCAAGCTTCATAGGAGAGTCCAACATATTCGAGGCAAATGTGGACACCATAGAAGGCACTGATCTTGGACTCACGATGGAGAATGGAAAGGTCAGAGCGAAGGGCGAGGGATTTGTTAAGGAAGAGATCGTGTACATATCGGTACGTCCCGAAAATACGCATCTGTCAGACAAGCCGGTGGATGGATTTACACTGAAAGGAATCGTCAAGGATCAGATCTATGTTGGTTCAGTTCTTAAGACTATAGTGGAACTGCCAAATGGCAAGGAAGTTAAGGTCAACAATCATCCTGATGCCACGGTATATCCTGATGGCACGGTTGTGTCAGTGTACTGGGATCCGGACAAGGCGGTTGTCATACACACCAAGGAGGATAAGATGTACGACGCCATAGAGGATGCAGTTCTTAAATGAGAAATATCTGCGTGTAATGATAACCGGATTAAGTTTCGGCTATGCAAGGAGGCTTTGCTATGAAAGAAAAAAAGAAAAAGGAGAAAAAGAACACTCTGCCGATATTATGTATGGTTGGTCCAACATCCCTGTGGCTGTTGTTTTTCCTTCTCATCCCACTTATATATGTTGTGGTCATAAGTTTTATGACGAAGGGTGCATATGGCGGAGTTGTCGGCAAGTTCTCAATTGACAGTTATAAGAAGATATTTGATCCGCTGTATCTGACGGTCATGTGGAAGTCGGTTGTCATGGCATTTGAGACAAGCGTGATATGCCTCATCATATCTTATCCATTTGCTTATATGCTGTGCAAGGTGCCGGACAAGATACGCGGAATGCTCACACTTCTCATCATGCTGCCATTCTGGGTAAATGGTCTTATCAGACTGAATGGATGGTCAAATATACTGAGAGACAGCGGCTTTGTAAATACAGTGTTGATGAAGATAGGAATTACAGATCAGCCTATACAGATGATGTACTCGGAGGGAGCAGTCCTCTTCGGAATGGTGTACACTTTCTTCCCATTTATGGTGCTGCCGCTCCAGAGCAGCATATCAAAGCTCGACCATTCGCTGGTTGAGGCGTCATACGATCTGGGGGCAAGGAAGATAAAAACATTTATCAGAGTCATACTCCCGATGACGCTCCCGGGAATATTTGCAGGAACGATACAGGTATTCATACCGAGCCTTGGAGCATTCTTCATATCGGATGTCATGGGCGGCGGCAGCGCGGCATATCTTGGCAACCTGATACAGAACCAGTTCCTTGTGGCGCGTAACTGGCCACTGGGCGCAGCGTTCTCGGTACTTCTGATCATCTTCACTCTGGTTGTGCTGAAGGCGTACAGCAAGGTTGGAGATCTGGATGATCTGGCATAAGGAGGGATGGATATGAAGCGAAAAGAAAAGAAGAAGATGGGCGCGGGAACGATCATATTCATGGCACTTGTATATCTGTTCCTGTACATGCCGGTATTTGTCATCATCCTGTTCTCGTTCAACAAGAACAATACAAATATGGTGTTTGACGGATTCACACTCAAGTGGTATCTGGAGGTGTTCCAGGGGGACTCACTTCTGAAGAACTTCTGGCTGTCCATAGAGCTGGCGTTAGTGTCCATGGTCATATCGGTGGTTCTAGGAACCCTGGCAACCATAGGCCTTTACAGGTACGAGTTCAAGCTCAAGAAGTTCATCAACGGACTTCTGTACGTGCCGATAGTCATCCCGGAGCTTGTCATAGGACTTGCATCCCTGGCATCGTTTTCCAAGATGGGCATGACCATGGGATTTGCGACCATGGTGTTCGCACACGTTACATTCTGTCTGCCATTTGTCATCATCACACTGAGATCACGAATTGCGAATTTTGACAGCTCTATAGAGGAGGCTGCCATGGATCTCGGGGCAAATCAGTGGCATACGCTGAAGCGGGTCACCATCCCGATGCTGACACCTGGAATCATATCCGGAGCGCTGCTTTCCATCACACTCTCGATAGATGATGTAATAATCAGCTACTTCGTATCCGGAGCCGGGGATATCACATTCCCTATTAAGGTATATGGAATGGTCAGAGGCAAGATCACCACAAATGTATATGTCATATCAACTCTGATGATAGTCGGAATAGTTGTGATCTACCTCCTTGCGGGGGCACTTGGAAGGTTCATATCAAAGCGCAGGGAGATAAGAGACATCCGCAAGATAGATGCACAGTAATTCGAAAATACAGAATATGTTCCGAAGACATATATGGTAAGGAGGCATAACAAATGGATGAAACGACAAAGAAGACAGCAGACCTTATAGTGTATGGGAAAATCTATACGGCGGACAGCAAACGCAGTCTGGCACAGGCTATGGCGGTCACCGATGGAAAGATCATATACGTGGGTGACAGAGCCGGTGCAGAACGCTATGCAGGCGAAAACACTCAGGTTATAGAACATGACAAAGGACTTGTGATACCGGGAATGACAGAAGGACATGCACACATATCAAGCACCACTGAGATAGTGTACGGTGTCAGCCTTGCAAATAAGGAGAGCATAGACGATTATGTGACGGCGATAAAAGATTATATGGCAAGCCACCCTGATGAGAAGGTTGTGAGCGGTTCCGGTTTTGAAAATGGCGTATTTGGATCCTTGGGACCGACTGCTGACATACTGGATGACATATCGACGGATGTGCCGATGGTAATGATAAGTGAGGATCACCACTCATATTGGGTGAACAGCAAAGCCATGGAACTTGTCGGGATTGATGAAACTACCGCTGAGGTTCCAAATGGTGTGATAGTGAGGTATCCGGGAACAAGCAGACCGACGGGCTGGTTCAAGGAGATGGCGGGCAATCTGTTCAGTGCTGTGCTGCCTGAGATGACTGCTGACAATTTTGCACATGCCATAGAATGTTATCAGGATATAGCCTTGTCAAATGGCGTCACAATAGCATTTGAGCCAATGTTTGACAAGAAACAGAACTATGACAGAAGATTTGCCGGATATGCAAAGCTTAACAGCGAGGGAAAACTGAAGGTGACATTCAGGGTAGGTTACACGCTGGAGCCTGTTGATGATGAGGACTATGTGTTTGCTGAACTTGCAAAGTATCATGAGAAGTTCCGGTATGTTCCTAAGATACAGGTGAACACGTTAAAGATATTTGCAGATGGAGTAGTGGAAGGTCATACAGCTTTTCTCAGAGATGATTACGCGGATGCCCCGGGAGATAAGGGTGAACCGATGCTCAGCCAGGAGAGGACAAATGCGGCGGTGAAACGTGCTCTTGATGCGGGATATGATGTACATGCACACGCGATCGGCGATGCGGCGATAGACGAGGTGCTGAATGCATATGAGTACGGACAGACAGAAACAGACAGGGATTACAGAAATGCCATAACACATCTTCAGGTCATGGTGCCGGAGCATGTGGACAGGATGAAGAGCCTTGGTGTGGTGGCAGTCACCAATCCATACTGGCACTTCAGGAACAGCGTGTATTATGACACTTTGGAGAAGCCGTTTCTCGGAGAAGAAAGAGCCTCCAAGGAATACTATATGAGATCCATCACAGATGCTGGAATCGTCACAAGCTGTGCCAGCGACTTCCCTGTAACGGTTCCACCGAGAACCATGGATGCACTTCATCTCATGGTGAACAGAAAACAGCCCGGACATCCGGAGATGGAAGAGATGGGAACCGGCGAGACGATAAGTGTTGAGGATGGCCTTCAGGTACTCACATATGGCGGAGCATACCAGAACAGGCTTGAGAAGACAAAGGGTTCCATTGAAGCAGGCAAGGATGCCGACTTCGTATTGCTGGATTCGGATGTCCTTACTATCCCGAAGGAAGACATCTACAAGACACAGGTTACAGCCACTTATATAGGTGGTGAGAAAGTCTGGGCGTAAGAATAAACAACCAGACTGGTGTTCAATAAAAGGAGGAAATGACTATGGTAAGAGGAAAAATCAAAAAAATGATGGCTGCAGCACTTGCAGCAACAATGGTATTTACGATGACAGCATGTGGCAGCGATTCAGAAGAGAAAACTGCAGACGGATACGCAAAGGAGATATATCTGTACAACTGGTCAGAGTATATGAGTGAAGATGTTCTCAATAAATTTGAGGAGGAATATGGCATAAAGGTAGTGGAGACTACATTTGAGTCGAATGACGAGATGCTGGCAAAGCTCATGGCGGGAGGCGGATCAGAATATGACATTGCAGTACCTTCAAACTTCTACATAGAATCTATGAAGGCAAATGATCTGCTTGAGCCTCTGGACAAGGATGTGATCACCAATTATGACAATATCGATGAGACTTACAGGACAATGCAGTGTGATCCGAATGGAGAGTACTGTGTTCCATATATGGGAACGTCCTGTGTATGGATAGCAAATAAAAAGATGCTGGATGACTATGGTATAGAGATCCACAAGATGGAAGATCTGAAGAATGATAATCTGAAGAATAATATTTTGCTTGTGGATGATTCCCAGGCTATTATGAGTGTAGGTCTGATGGGATGCGACCTTGATCCTACATCGGGCAACCTCGATGATATTGCAAAGGCAAAGGATTATATAAGTGAACTTAATCCTTATATCAAGGCATTTGCAGCGTCAACAGACACGAGAGACAGTATGGCAAAGGGAGAGGTAGCAGTTGCTCTCATGTACAGCGGCGAGGCACTCCAGGCGATGAAGGAGAATCCGGATCTTGAGATAGTCATGGATGGTGAGCAGTGTTCACTCTCAATGGATACAATGGTTCTGCTCAAAGGATCAAAGCACAAAGAGGAGGCAGAGCTGTTCCTTAACTTTATATTGAGACCTGACATATCTGCAGAACTCACAAATGAATTCCAGTTCGTCTGTGCCAACAAGGCAGCAGTAGAATATCTGGATGATGACCTGAAGAACAGTCCGCTGTGTGTGCTCACAGATGATATGAAGAAGAGGATATTTATGATAAATACATTTGATGCAGATGCGATATCAGCTGAGACAGATGCGGTCATGGAGATCAAATCTTCCAGATAGGAACAGCCTATGGGATTGCAGAAGAAGATACGCGTAGATACATCTATAAAAAAGAAAAATGTGAAGCTCAATATAAAATATGCAATATTACAGATGATGTTCTGGACCTGTGCGGCATCTGCGTACGCATACCTCACGCAGATGCTGCAGTACAAAGGTTTTACGGACGGACAGATAGGAGTAATAAATGCTGTAAAATTATTTTCAACTGTAGTGTTTCAGATAATCATAGGTGTATTTTCCGACAGGTATGCAGAACGTATCCAGTTAAAATATATCATCTCAGTGCTGACTGTTGTGGCACTGCTGTTGACATTTGTTTTTTATGAGTATAAATTATCGTTTGTACAGACAGTGATGCTGTTCATCGGATTTGGCGCTACATTTACATGCATATCACCGCTTATAGATTCTCTGTCTATAAAGTATATGAATGGTGGAAAAAATATCAACTACCCTATATGCAGGGCAGCAGGCTCCTGCGCGTGGGCTGTGGCATGTGTGCTGTTTGGGGCGTTCTGTGACAGGTATGATGCGAACAGGCTTTTGATACTGCAGATGCTGTTCACCGCCGTGATGCTGGTGGTGCTGCTGATCATGGATGATACATCATCCAGCAGAGATTGCAAATCTTGGGGCGTAGGAAAGAGAACAGCAGCAAATATCACGGAGACCCGGAAAACAGAGGTGCACACCACAGGATATCTGCTCACAACATACCCGAAGTACAGGTGGTTTCTCATAGGCTCAGCGGTTATGTTCATGGGGTATAATGTTGGAACGACATTCCTGATAAATGTGTTTGAACGCCTGGGTGGCAATAACTTTCATTATGGACTGGCTGAGTTCGTGATGGCGGTCAGTGAAGTCCCGTCGGCATTCCTGCTCATAAAATTCAGAAAGCGGATATCTCTTGACAAGATAATGCTGTGCTGTGCCGTGTTCATGACATTCAAGAACATGTTCGCGGCATTCTCGGACAATGTGTGGGTGATCGTCATATCCCAGGGATGCGAGATGCTGGGATTTGGGTTATTCTATTCCGGAAGTGTGTATCTTATAGAAGAGATGCTGTCACCTGCTGATGTGGTGAAGGGAATGTCATTGATAAACGCATTTACGGTGGGAGCCGGAGAGGGAATCGGAGCTCTGCTGTGTGGATGGATAAATTCCAGATACGGACTTACAGTGCTCATGGATTCCAGCGTGGTGATAAGTGCGGTGTCCATTGTATGTATAGTGATCATGTGTCGTGCGTCAAATGAGATTCACGGCAAAATAATAAAAAACAGCTGATATATGACGAGAGAAAGGTTTGGTAAGGATTATGAAGAACCGAGATGTAGAATCAGAAGCGGCAGGAAGAAAGAGTAATATAGAAACAGACAAGCAGAATATAAGCTTCCTCTACCTCAGCGAGGAGGATATGATAGATGCAGGAGTGCTTCATCCCGGAAGATGCGTTGATGTGATGGAAGAGACAATGGGGCTCATGGAGGATGGAGACTTCCTTATGGGAGGACCATATAATGATGCCCATGGACTTATGCTGTATTTCCCTAAGAAGTCACCTATAGAGAATTTTCCTGTTAACAATGCAAGAGACAGAAGATTCATTGCTATGCCTGCATACCTGGGCGGAAGATTCCATGTGGCAGGTGAAAAGTGGTATGGATCAAATGGCAACAACAGATCGATAGGACTTCCGCGCTCCATACTGATGATGATGCTCAACGATGTGGAGACAGGAAAACCTCTGGCATATATGTCCGGAAATCTTCTTAGTTCTATGAGAACAGGTGCTATGCCCGGACTTGCGGCAAAGCTGCTTGCAAGGGATGACTCAAAGGTACTCACACTGGTCGGTCCCGGAGTCATATGCAGATCAAGTCTGAGAGCCATCATGTCACAGAGATTTGACATAGACACCATCAAGATAAAGGGCAGCTCACCGACATCGGCAAATGCGATCAAGATGAAGGAATACATAGAGGAAAACTATCCTCAGGTAAAGAATATAGTTCTGTGCAGGGATATGGAGGAGGCGCTTAAGGATGCCGACATCATAACCGAGGCAGTCTCATGCAAGGAGGGCGAGTGGCCAGAGTACAAGCGAGAGTGGCTCAAGCCCGGAGCGCTGGTCATCTCCACAAGTACCTTCAATATGGAGCATAAGAGTATCGTTGACCTGAAAAAGGTCATAGACAACTACGGAATGTACGAGAATTATGCAGAGGAAGATAATGTTGGATATGATGCGGAGGGCAACAGACTCCACACAGGCTGCATGGGAGAGGACTTCGTCTATATGGTGCAGGATGGATTGATAGAGAGGGATTCCCTTACTACATTCGGAGAGATAATCCGCGGCAAGAAGCCCGGCCGTGAATCCGACGACGAGATCATCCTCGTATCCATAGAGGGCATGCCGACAGAGGATGTCGCCTGGGCATATGAATGTTACACCTATGCACTTGTCCACGACATCGGAACCAAGCTGAAAGTCTGGGATCGCCCATATGCGTTCTGACGGACGGTTACAGTCATATTTACCCAAATAAAGTCCATGTAGGTACATGTTCAATCACGTTCTACATCTGTCACTTCAACAGTTTCTATATGCATGCGGCTTTGCACGCGATAAGAGCGTTTGCGTGCGACGCCTTAGCACAGAAACTGTCGAAGCTCGGATGTATTCACTACCGATTGCCCATGTACCTACATGGACTTATATTTTTAGGTAAATATGCCTGTAGCCTGTTATGTATTTTGTGTGATTATGGCATAGATATATATTTTTCACGCTTCAAAAAGCTGGTGACAAAGTTTAATGGTTTCAGGGTTTGTGCTGCTGCTGTAGAACTCCACAGTGCCCTTTTCTATGGAAGGTGTGAGAAGCTCAGCAATGCGCAGTCTCCGCTGAAGCTCCAGGGCGGTGCCGTGCGCTCCGTTGAAGATTTTCACGTCAGGTCCGGCTATGCGTTTTATCACTTTTTCCACGAATGGATAATGCGTACAGCCAAGGACTATGGCGTCTATTTTTTTATCAAGGAATGGAGCCAGAAGAGTTCTTAGAAATTCCGTGATCTCCTCACCATCGAATATTCCTCTCTCAACATAATCTGCAAGACCCGGACATGGAACCGGGTAGATATCGGACTCCTTTGAATAATGTTTCATGAGCTCATGAAATTTAGGTAGAGCCAGTGTGGCAGGGGTGGCCATGACGGCAACCTTGTCGTGCTCCTTCCACAGAACCGCAGGCTTCAGCGCCGGCTCAATGCCTATGATAGGAATTGAGGGATACTGCTGTCTCAGCGTGGATGCTGCAACACTCGTGGCGGTGTTGCATGCGATTACGATAGCCTTCACATTCTTTGCGAGAAGAAAATTGGTACACTGCTCCGATCTCTCAAGAATGGCCTCTCTGGTCTTTGTTCCATAAGGTGCGTGTGCTGAATCACCAAAATATATATAATTTTCACAGGGCATGAGTTCCACGATGTCTCGTAGAACGCTTATTCCGCCGAGCCCTGAGTCGAATACTCCAATTGAACGTGTGTCCATGATCAAATCTCCAATATCTCTTGTAGTCATTATCTCTATTGACAAAGATAATTATCTCCTGTAGAAAAAAATAAATTATCTTCAACAACAAATTATACTATCATAGTTTACAAAAAACAACTTACAGGAGTATATAAGATTGTTATTGGACGGATAAGTCATGGCTGAATGCTGATATATCATTAAATGTTTATAAACTGTGTAGACTATTTACAAATAGTAGTGTTAGAATGATACGGGTTATAAAGAAAGGCGGATGATGATATGGAACAGAATCTGGTAGCTATAGTAAAAGATAAGATGATCGAATATTATGCCGGAGACTCAAGACGGGTACATCATTTCCTCAAGGTGCACTCATTTGCAAAACTGATCGCGGAGCTGGAGAATATGCAGCCGGACGAGCTGGAGGTTCTGGAGATAGCGGCACTCACGCATGATATAGGAATAAAGAATGCAGAATTGAAATATGGATATAACAACGGACGTCTTCAGGAGCAGGAGGGACCACCGGAAGCACGGAGACTGCTCAGGGAAGCCGGTGCAGGAGAAGCTTCGGTTGAGAGAGCCTGTTATTTGGTGGCACATCACCATACATACAGGAATATAGACGGTCTGGATTATCAGATACTGGTAGAGGCAGACTTCCTTGTCAACATGTATGAGGATAAAGCGGATGCGGATACTATAAGGAAGGCGTATGACAATATATTTGCCACAGAGACAGGAAAACGTCTGTGCAGACATCTCTTTTCGCTGGAATGTTGAAAAAAAGATTAATTATGTTATACTAAACAGGTCAGAGACAGTGAGGGTATACGAGCGCACTGTCAGATATGGAGGAGAAAGATGAAGCTTTATATATCAAAGTTATTATCTACGATACTGCCGGTGATAGGAGTGCTGTGTATATTTGGCTTTGCATTTGCGGGCAATATAGCCATGGGATGGGTGCTCTTCGTGGTGCTGGCATTGGTGTCAGGATTGATCAACACGATATTCTTCAGATGCCCCCACTGTGGCAAGGCCATACCGGCCAACAGTACAGTGAATCAGAAGTATTGCCCATTGTGCGGAGAGGATCTTGGCATGAGGCCATCCAGGATCAGCTATTATGGCAGATGCCGCAGGAACAAGAATGGCACATTGAGAGCGTACTCAACCATCGGACCGATGGTACTTATAGTGAGCGTGTTCATACTTCTGCTTATAGTGATTGCCGTGTTCGGTGTAGACAGCCTGAACAAGGGTATGGGACGTATTGCGGTTATTCTGGCAGTTATAGTCAGTGTGGTTCTTGCAATATTCTGCAGGATAGCGGTATCGTCGGCGGCAAAGCTTGATGACAAGGCGATATATTACAGCAAAGTGCCATTTAAGTGGAGAAAATACGAGATAGATGATATAGTAGAGAATGAGAGCCTGGTAAAACCATTCTACCACGTGAACAGAGGCTATATATTTGCAACCTCCAGGGGGCTGGTGGCGATACCTATGGCATCCTATGCGGGCGGTCAGGAATTCTTCATAGAGTTCACTTCAAGGATTGGCCAGAGTATGCCGGATGTCAGACCGGATCTGGTCCTGTCAAAGAGATCAGAGCAGGCAAAGGCCGATGAAGAAAGATACGAAGAGGCGGTCAGGCTCTACAATGAGCACTATGGAGAGAAGAAATAGATGACGGATAAGACCTGTCATGATCAGAGTATTAATAATGAAAGGGAAAACACATGGACGCAAAAGATATTGGAAAGAAAGTAGAGAACCCGGTATTGATCGAGGCGATGAAGAGACTCAGGGAGAACGAGAACAGCGATACACTCAGAGCCTTTTTCGGCGCAGTAGTACATTCAGTATTTATATTACCGGCACAGTTTGAGACAGACCCTGTAAAGACAGAGGATGGCAAAGCAACCTTCGAGCAGGGAGTAAAGATCAATTTTGCACTCCTGACGAATGCAGATGGCAACAAGGTGCTGCCATGCTTTACAGATGAAGAGACATTTGCCGCATCACAGTTTGGTACAGACGGCTTTAAGAGGATAATATTCGCATACAAGCAGGTTGAGGATCTTGTGTCCAACTCCAATGGCAACATAGGCGGAATAGCCATGAACCCATTTACAGAGAATTGCTTCGTGTCAGGTGAGTTCATCAGACAGTACAAGGAGAGTCAGGAGACAGGTCTTGTACAGAACAGGATCAAGCCGGGCACCAAGGTGAAGCTGAGAACTCCGAAGTATCAGCCGGTCAATATGCTTGAGGAGGCATCCAGGTTCCTTGCTGAGGACGGAACAGTCAACAGAGCATACATCCAGATGATGGAGGAGCAGGGCAGCGAGGATAAGTATCTTATATCAGTTGAGATGCAGGAAGGCGCAGATGAGAAGCCTGTATTTGCAAAGCTTATACCACTGCTCAAGCCGCATTCATTCGGAATCAACATAGCATTTATCAGAACTGACAGCGCGCTTGGAGGTCAGGCAGCACATATGACAAAACCATTCTTTACCAAAGAAGGCCTAGAAGATTAGACGAGAGGTAAGATTATATTATGCTGAAAAAATATATCACGATATTTCTTATATCCATGGTGCCGATACTGGAGCTTCGTGGAGCGATACCGTATTCGGTGGCATATGGACTTCCGAGCCTTCCGTCATTCATAGTGTGTGTCATAGGTAACATGATACCTGTGCCGTTCATATACTGGTTCGCACGCAAGGTGCTGGAGTGGGGCAAGGATAAGAAGTTTATTGGAAAGTTCTTCACATGGTGTCTCGTCAAGGGAGAGCGTGGAGGTCAGAAGCTTATGGCAAAGTCAGGAATGGGAGTGTACATAGCACTTCTGCTGTTCGTGGGCATACCACTTCCTGGAACCGGTGCATGGACAGGAACACTGGCTGCAAGCTTTCTGGAACTGGACTGGAAGAAGAGTGTTATCATGGTCATGCTCGGTGTCGTCATGGCAGGTGTGATCATGTATCTTGGAAGCCTGGGGCTGTTCGGAGCTATAGGTCTTTTAAAGTAATATGATTATACAGAGAGGTTGATGAATATGGCATTTAATCCGGGAATGATGTTTAAGGTGAAAGGTGCCTGGGACAGATTCGTACAGAACCACCCAAAGTTTCCGTTGTTCCTCAGAGCGGCAGCAGCCACAGGGATAAAGGAAGGTTATATAATAGAAGTGAAGATCACTGATACAGAGGGTAAGACCATATGTACCAACGTGAAGCTCACAGAATCCGACATGGATCTCATAGATGTCATAAAGGATATGAGTACAGGCGGAAGATAGATTAACAGTATTAATTATACCGGAAATTATATAAAAGACTTCTTGACTTGCATAGGTCGATTGTGTTATTGTAGACTTTGCGATGAAAGAGGTCTTTTTTTTGTGCCTTAAAATAACAATGGAGGTAAGTGGAAATGCGCGTTAAAATAACATTGGCATGTCAGGATTGTAAACAGCGTAATTACAATATGACAAAGGATAAGAAAACGCATCCAGACAGAATGGAAACAAAGAAGTACTGTAGATTCTGTAAGGCTCATACAGTACACAAGGAGACAAAATAGTCTGAACCAGTAAGGAGGAATAGAGTTATGTCTAAATCTAGTAACGAAGAGAAGTCAAATACTCTCAAGAGAAGCTGGTTCCAGGAATTAAAGGGAGAGTTCAAGAAGATTACATGGCTTGATAAGAAATCCCTTGCAAGACAGTCATTTGCGGTAGTTGTATCATCAGTTATACTTGGCTGTATCATAGCTATCGTGGATTGGTTGATCCAGATTGGTTTGAATTTCATAGTTGGGTAAAGGATGGTGGAGAATATGTCAGAAGCAGAGAATGCAAGATGGTATGTTGTTCATACCTACTCAGGATATGAAAACAAAGTAAAGGCTGATATTGAGAAAACAAAAGAAAACAGAAATTTACAAGATCAGATTTTAGAGGTAGTCGTTCCGGTAGAGGATGCCACAGAGATGAAGAATGGCAAACCAAAGTCCATAGAGAGAAAGATACTCCCTGGATATGTACTGATCAACATGGTCATGAACGATGTTACATGGTATGTTGTACGTAACACCAGAGGAGTTACAGGATTCGTAGGATCAGATCCAAGAAAGCCTGTACCTCTCACTGATGAAGAACTGAGCAATCTGTATCAGACATCAGAGAACGGAGTGGTTGAGCTTGACGCTGAGGTTGGTGATTCTATCACGGTTACTTCAGGCGCCTGGGAAGGCACTATAGCGACAATTAAGGCAATTAACACTATGAAACAGACCGTAGCCATCGAAGTAGATATATTTGGTCGAGTAAGTACTGTTGAGATCGCGTTTGCTGATATCAAGAAGTTGTAATTATCAAGTGGAAGGGCGTAGCCCGTTATCACCACAGTATTTTGGAGGAATGCTAAAATGGCAAAGAAAGTAGAAGGATACATCAAATTACAGATACCTGCAGGAAAGGCAACTCCTGCACCACCTGTTGGACCAGCTCTTGGTCAGCACGGTGTTAATATCGTTGCTTTCACAAAGGAATTCAATGCAAGAACAGCTAATGAAGGTGATATGATCATTCCTGTTGTTATCACAGTATACCAGGATAAGAGCTTCAGTTTCATTACAAAGACTCCACCTGCATCACTTCTTATCAAGAAGGCATGTAACATCAAGTCAGGTTCTGCAAACTCAAAGAAGACAAAGGTTGCAACAATTTCTAAGGCTAAGGTTCAGGAGATCGCTGAACTTAAGATGAAGGATCTGAACGCTGCAAGCCTTGAGTCAGCTATGAGCATGATCGCTGGAACAGCTCGTTCAATGGGCGTTACAGTTGAAGAGTAATACAGATATTTAGTGGGAGGGTCGCTCCCGATATGACCACAGGAGGTTTATAATAATGATAAAGAGTAAGAAATATGTAGATGCAAGCAAGCTCTATGATAAGACAGCTGCTTACGAGGCAACTGAGGCAGTTGCTTTAGTTAAGAAGATGGCTTCAGCTAAGTTTGATGAGACAGTAGAGGCTCACCTGAGACTCGGTGTTGATGGACGTCACGCTGATCAGCAGGTTCGTGGTGCTGTAGTTCTTCCACACGGAACAGGTAAGACTGTTAAGGTTCTCGTATTTGCAAAGGGTGCAAAGGTTGACGAGGCTCTTGCAGCAGGCGCTGATTACGCTGGTGGAGACGAGCTGGTACCAAAGATCCAGAACGAGGGATGGTTAGACTTCGACGTTGTAGTAGCAACACCTGATATGATGGGCGTTGTAGGACGTCTTGGTCGTGTACTTGGACCAAAGGGTCTCATGCCAAACCCAAAGGCTGGAACAGTTACTATGGATGTAACAAAGGCTATCTCAGATATCAAAGCTGGTAAGATAGAGTACAGACTTGACAAAGCCAACATTATCCATGTGCCAGTGGGAAAGGTTTCTTTCACAGAGGAACAGTTAAACGAGAATTTCCAGACATTAATAAATGCTATTGTTAAGGCAAAGCCAGCAGCTGCTAAGGGTCAGTACCTTAAGAGCGTTGTAATTGCTTCAACAATGGGCCCTGGTGTAAAGATCAACACAACAAGCTACGTATAAAAGCTGGTTGATCTGAGCGTCAGACACACAAAAGCCCCACACCACTATGAGATATCTTCAGGATATTGCGTAGGGTGTGGGGCTTTTTGTAGATAGCATAAGATAAATCATAAAGATTGTTACAATTTATAACGTATCAATCCAGCGCATTGACAGTCGAAAAATGACATTTTATACTGGATATTGTCATAACATATAGGGATTGCACATACAAGGAGGTAAATGTATGAAACTGGGATTGATAGTTACAATTGTAGTTGTAGCGGTAGTTTTTATAGTGTTCTGTGTGAGCTATGTCAAGGCTCCGCCAAATAAGGCGTATATTATATCAGGACTTAGAAAGAAACCGAAGATACTTATAGGTAGAGCGGGACTTAAGATACCGTTCTTTGAGAGAAAGGACGAACTGCTGATAAAGCAGATAAGTATCGATATCAAGACAGGAGACTATGTTCCAACGCTTGATTTCATCGGTGTCAATATAGATGCGGTGGCAAAGATAAAGATACGTACCGATGAAGAGGGTATCCAGCTTGCCATGAAGAACTTCCTGAACATGAAAGAGCCTCAGATCATGGAGGCGCTGGTTGATTCATTACAGGGTAACATGCGAGAGATCATAGGAACCATCAGTCTGAAGGATCTGTGTAACGACAGAAAGTCATTTGGTGATCAGGTACAGGAGAAAGCCCAGGTTGATATGAACAGACTTGGTATCGAGATCATATCCTGTAATATACAGCACGTAGAAGATCAGAACGATCTTATCATAGCACTTGGTCAGGACAACATGGCTGCAATTCAGAAGAATGCCAGCATAGCCAAGGCGAATGCTGACAGAGACGTGGCTATAGCTCAGGCTCAGGCGGCGAAGGAGTCCAACGATGCCCAGGTACTTGCACAGACAGAGATATCCATCAAGCAGAACGAGCTGTCTATCAAGAAGTCAGAACTGAAAACAGTGGAGGACACCAAGAGAGCTGAGGCTGATGCCGCTTATGAGATTCAGAAAGAGGCTCAGAGAAAGACCATCGAGATCACAAAGACTGAGGCTGATATAGCCAGACAGGAGAAGGAGGTAGATCTGAAGAAGAGAGAGGCTGACGTAAAGGAACAGTCCCTCAATGCAGAGATACGAAAGAAGGCAGAGGCTGACAAGTTCGCAAAGCAGCAGGAGGCTGATGCACAGCTTTATCAGAGACAGAGAAATGCAGAGGCTGACAAGTTCGAGAAGCAGCAGGAGGCAGAGGCCAGAAAAGCACAGGCAGAGGCAGATCTCTTTGCAAAGCAGCAGGAGGCTGAAGGTATCCGCGCTGTAGGAGAGGCAGAGGCGAAGGCCATCGAAGCCAAGGGTATCGCAGAGGCTGAAGCCCTTGAGAAGAAAGCAGAGGCCATGAAGAAGTATGGTCAGGCAGCTATGGTAGAGATGATAGTCAATGCACTTCCGGAGATGGCAAAGGCTATTGCAGAGCCACTTTCAACCATCGACAAGGTTACTATCATAGATGGCAATGGATCAGGGGTAGGCTCCATGGGATCTTATGTTCCACAGGTACTGGCTCAGACCATAGAGTCTGTGAAAGAGACCACAGGTATAGACATTGCAGAGATCATGCGTGCCAATACATACGATGCGAAGGTCAACAAGAACATCAATGTATCAGGGCTTGAAGGCGTAAGTGTTCAGATGTCAGATACATCAGAGACAAAAGATAAATAAAAAAAGACCGTTGTTCATGAATGAGTTCATGAACAACGGTTTTTTTACTCTTCTTCAGCATCTGGAGTATAATTCAGTATAGATGATATGGCATTGTGTACCCTGTTATATTCGGATACAAGAATGTTCAGACGCTGGCGGCCAGGCTGCTCCAGGTGATAGTAGACCCTGACCATTCTCTTGCCAATCTGCTCTTTGTGATCGGATATAAAGCCATATTCGATCAGCTTATACAGAGCTGGGTAGAGAGAGCCGATAGGGATCTTGATCACACCATCTGACAAAGTCTCCATGAGCTGTGACAGCTCGTAGCCATAGTAATCCTTCTTGCTGAGCAGATAGAGCACCAGCAGCTCAACTGAGCCTCGGATGAAGTTAGGCTTAGTATTGACCTTCTCCTGTACTGCCGCAATCTCCTTGTCCCTGTCTGAATCCTGGGCAAGAAGATTTGCACCGTATATGTTGCTGTTTAATACGTTTTCCATTGTTATCACCTCGTACAATTAAGAAATAATTCTCTATTGATTGTAATTGGTAAATCAAATATTTGCAACCCTTCTTTTTATAAAGAACGCAATTTTGTGAAAATAAACGGATTATTACACATTTTTCCTGTGCATCATACTACAGCATAGGGTATAATTGTAATATTATATACCGCCAAGACCACATTGGTGGTGGTGAAGGACAGCGCAGGCAAGATGGAGATAAAAGCAAATCCCCACAGACATACATGATGTATGCTGTGGGGATTTGTTATGTATGAAGGGGACTGTTGTGATCGTGCTAGGATATTACTCCGTACTTTGAGCAGGACAGAGTGCCGCCTCGGCTTACTGTCTCCACTACAGAGCCTGAAGAATATCTCTTGCCAGTGGCAGTCGCAGTCAGATTATTTCCGCTTCTGGTGCAGCTGTCGACAGAGGACTTCCAGCTGGATGAAATATCTGTGGTTGAAGCGACTCCATATGTGCATGTGCAGGAAGTTCCGTTATATTGAAATGTACCAGTCATCTTCAGCTCCCACAGGGTGGTTCCGGATGAGTTCTTGTAGGCTATGACTTTGGATGCGGTTTTGGTATATGTGGTTCTGGCTGAACATGTCTCCGGGAATTCCGGGGATTCAGGGTATTCGGTTATAGTGACTGTGTAATATGCTATGGTGTTGTCCTCCTGGTCAGAGGTATCTGCCTGTGCAGGTATCGCTGATGGGAAGCATATGATAAGTATACATAATATTGCAATTAAGCGGTTGATTTTAGTTTTCATATTTGATCCTCCGTATATTTTGTGTTTGTCTATTGAGAAGTAATATATTGTTCGGGTAAAGCAACGATCAAGTTTTCATCATCTTCATGTATGCTGTAATCACCATGTTCATATATTGTGACTTCTACCGAGCTGATCTTTGTCTCTTTATCAAACTTCCACTGCTGATAAGTATATGACACAATGATAAGGCAGGCGGTAAAGATTGCCATAAAAATGAATGACAATAATCGATATCTTCCGAGATGCCATTCCTTGATATCGTCAAGTGTAAGTAAAAACTTATAATTGGTGGCGATGTCTTTGGGTTTCCCGAAAGCATCTGTAAGATCTTCCATAGTCAATGGGGTAGTGCCATGGGATGTAGCGAAGTCATATATGGGATAGCTGATATTTTGCATGTACTTTCTTCCTCTGTTCCCATGCAAAGGAAGCTCCTCTCTGACAGATTTCAGATATTTTCGAGCAAGTTTTTCGTTTTGTCTTAATTGTGGGTCGCGTTTCAATGTAGTATAGTCTCCTTCATAAATATATATAAAAATATTTTCATTTTAAGTTTAATTCTCTGCAGCATCATCTTCCGTGGTAGAGAAAACATCGGCAGCAATCACTGTATCATGTTCCCAATAATCATAATCGTCATCGGGGGTTCCTATCTTATGCTGATATGTTACCGTTACAGGTGCTCCGTTGTGTCTGAAGTTTTGCCACTGCAGAAAAAAGTGCATTGTGATCGCAATAATGATGGCAGCAACTATAGCAAAAAGTGAAAACATTTTTATAGACTTTTTCTTATACCATACCTTTATATCGCCGGCGGTCAGCGATTGCACATAGGCAGCGGCGACATCCTTTGGTTCTCCAAATGTGCTGGTAAGCCGGTCTATAGTCAATATGGTATCATCAGATGACTCAGCATAATCGTGTATAAGGATGCTGAGGTTTTGCAGATATGACTTTTCCTCTTTTCTGTCGTGCAGAGGAAGCTCCTGCCTGATCATTTGCAGATATGTGTATATGATCAGCTCATCTGCATTGCTTTCTATGTCGTTTTTCAATATATCCTCCTTTATTCTTTTTATTATCTTCGTTAGGGAAAAGTGCATTAGTAACCTATATATTATTATATTTCAATATGCATATTTTTCAATGAGTTTTTATTATTTTCTGACAAAAATATCAAAAATCCTAGCCAGTAGATACAAAAACACAAAAGTACTACTGATAGCAATATTGACATTTTTCAATGACATAGCTAAACTAATAGATGAGAACGAAAATGTTATGTACACTTGATGATTTCCGTGGTATTGCCAATTTGTTTGATGGCCTGCCACATATGATAGGTGCTATATCAAACCTTTCGGGAAGTGCGATCAAGAGGGCTATGGTCTCAATAAAGAGTGAGAATATGCGCAGACAGCGTGTTTTCAATGAGACTGGAGTCAATAACATCAATAATTACACTAAGCTTGTAAAGACCAGTGAGGCGGAACTGCCGGTCCCACATCTATTCATACAGGTTGGCAATGATGAAGTGTATGAGCTCTTTCAGTCTGGCTGGAGTGGTGCGGAATACAAGAATGATAATTGCGCTGGTGAGGATAGTAGGATGGGAATCCTGTCGGATACTGGAATGAAAATCATGGGCAAAAAGAAGACTGCCAGGGTATCTAGCCCGGCGAACAGTGTGACACAGCTGGACGCTGTAAAGGACTACCTCGCCGATATAGCAATACACAACGGATATACCAGGGACTACAGTCTGTGGAAAGAATAGAGACTCTTCGCGACATGAGCCGCGCCATGGCAGAAACTGCCCGGGTTGTGGCAGAATGCATTCCGGAGATCCCTGAGAATCCTACATGGGATATATTCCAGAACAGAAGAGATGTGGCAGAGATATATTGCAGATAGTCATACCGCAGTACAGGAGGCAGATAAAGCGTGATTAAAATTCAGATGGTCGTTCCCGGCATGAAGAGGGAATTCGATGTTGAATATAATGAGAATGCACAGATACGCGACATCATAACAGATACACTGGATGTGTTGTCGCAGTATCTTGGCACATCCTATATCGATCGTGAGCAGTGGATAGTGGTTCTGTCCCGTGAGGGGATAGCCATGGATCCTGACAGGGTATTGAAGAGTTATCAGGTGAAAATGGGGATAAGCTGATATTGATGTAGGAAGGCTGGCAGGAGATAAAGGAGAAATATGGGTGGAGATTATAGAAGATGGGCTAAAGATGTTGCCGAATAAAGTTACATTATGTGTAATGAGTATTATTGTATTGGTCTATATAACTAGGGGAATAGTTGCGTTTACGGGGACGGCAGCAGAGCATATTCTGGGAAGTAAAAAGAATGAAGAAAGAAAAAATATAGCGTTATCAGTCTTTTTATTCCTTATATATGTATATGTTGATTTTGTTCTATCGTTCAGTGGCATTTTGGAGATAATGAGTGGTGCTATTGCATTTATATGCGCCATTGTTTTTGGATTTTTGGAAATATATTATAAGAAATCTAAAACAGATGAAAAACGAAAAAAAGTGGACGAGATAAAATGCTATGCAGCGTCTGCAGTAAGTATGATGTTGGCTCCAATAATTATAGGTTTATACAGTGTAGTTAAAGACGGAGATAAAACGATTTTGATATGTGGTGGGGCGTTGTTTCAAACCGCTATCATGCTGATTTACTCAAGTGTTTTTGTGATTAGAGTTTCTTGCATAACATTATCAAAGAAAGGAAGCAAAGAGGTTTGGTATTGTTATAAAAGAATAAGTGATGACTGTATATTGTGCGGTGAAACTCGGGCTATGGAGGATGCTGAGAAAATATTTATTGTTACCACACAGCAGATAAGTGATCATGAATATGACATTAAATATATAAAGGATCAGGAAATAAAAAAACAGAAAAAAGAAGAAAGTTAAATCAAGAAGAAAAGAAGATATATAACAATATAAGAGATTTTATTGCTACATATTGGGGAGAAAAGATATGGTGAATAGAGGAG
>CAKQIY010000025.1 GCA_934247115.1 uncultured Coprococcus sp. | reverse complement strand
CCCACGCTCTTTTTCAGGCTTACATATTCACATTCAAGTAATTTCCACAATAAGGACATTTGCTGGAATATCCAGTCGCTGCACGGAAACTCGAACCACAATTCGGGCATCTGACCGCCACCAGTCTCAGCTGATCCGGTGCCACCGGCTTGTCGTCCATGAGCTCTTCCTCACCTGGAAGCCTCTCATCCCTTACTGAATCCGGATCATAGCCGTATTTGCCGTTGTACTCAAATATATCTATCGTCAGACCTATCGGGTACATGCCGGCACCCCTTGTGAATCCCGTTGGTATTATAGCCTCCCGCTCGACATGATAGCTGTCAAAGTAATGCACGATCGTGTCCATCATATATGTATTGTTCACCTTAACAGAAGTATTCTCTGTGTATCCATATATCTTTGCAGGATACCTCACGCCTTTTTTGACTATCATCTTCTTGTTGTGGACCAATATCGCCACCACTATATCCATTCCCCCACCGATCAGTAAGAAACCTCCCGGAAGGCTCAACATAGCCAGGGGGAATTTTCCCGGCTCCGCTACAATTGCAAATATAATTCCTACGAAAACCCCGACAGCAAGGAATATGCTGCCAACCAAAACCACTATCTTATGAGCTGCATTCATACTATTTCTTCCTTTCTCAAATATCTGCAAAGCCCACCGATTCTCTGCTCATACCATGTCTACATCACCATCTGCCAGATTATGTACAATACAATCAAGTGTCCCGGATAAAATGCATAACAGAAGTATTTAAACCACTTCTTATGGTATCCCAGTTTTCCATTGTATAGCCATATCACTGGCAATGCGATGAGCGCAAACGCCTGCTGCGGGAATTCAAAGCTATGTCCCGCTATGCTAAACGTATAACAATATCCACTAAGCAGCTGTGCATTGATATAATACATACACACGAGCTGTGCTATCAATTTCCATGGTTCCTTGCCCCGGAACAGATAGAACATTATAACCATGACAACTCCCGCTCCATAGAAATCAACCATGGTGATCGTTCCTATCACATATCCCACAAGTGTCACAACAATCGCAACCGGGATCCACAGCCATACCTTGCCCGTTTTCCTTACCTTGTCTATCAATGCTATCAGCAGTAATCCTATGAGAAATGTCCAAAGTACATTCTGATGAAACAGATACAGGACACTATCTCCGGACACAAGATCAAACGGAACTTCAGATATCACCGCAAATATCAGCATTCTGCACAGATATCTGCGGAAATTACTGGTGTGATAAAATCCCTCAACTATCATGAAGGCAAAAATCGGAAATGCTATTCTTCCTATGCACGTAAGTATATCCACATATGGAAACAATGTTGCCCACATATGATCACTGAGCATACATGTCATCGCAATGATATGCAGCATGCAGGAGCTGAATACTCCTGCCTTTATATTCCAGGACTGTTTCCCTGGATCAGTCATTTTACCATTCTGTATATCCGTCATATTGATTCCTCCTTTTTATATGACTTCGTCATATTGGTTCCTAATATGTGCCGCCAACTCCTTCGCCCTTGTTAAATCCGAAGATGGCGCAGCATATCAGATCTATGATAAACAATACCGACAATGTGATACATATAATATTCTGCACTTTTTTGCTCTTGGAATTCAGAAATTCACTGAGCTTCGGTGCCGCTATATACACTCCAAACAGGCTGCCCAAACCAAATGCAAGAAGTCCCACCAGACATATTCGTCCATTCACATTAAGAAACTCGTTCTTGTAGTCCCAATACTGTGAGTTAAAGAAGAAATCCAGTGCCCAGCTCGCTATGAATTCTATGATTCCACATACCACCATCGCCATAGCAAATAGCTTTGCCTTATCTGCCTTGAAGCGGTCAAGCAGGAATATAATAGCAATGCCGCCGACTCCGTACACAGGCAGCCATGGTCCATACATGGTCCCGCGGTTTACAAGAACATGATCCATAACTATATAGAGTACGACCTCCCACAGCCATCCTATAAAACAGAACACGAAGAAGAAGAAAATGAAGTCCCTGAGACTGTATTCACTCTTCACCTTCATTCCCTCAGGCACCTCGACCGCGACATCCTGGAGAATATAGACCGGCTTGGTCCATACCTCTGCAACTCCCGCGTCTCCTGCCGACTGATAAGCAGCCTCGATAACCCTTTTGTTATATGGTGCAGCATTGAATGCTTCCTCGACAAAATTTTCCACACCTATATTCTGTCTGAACCAGAAGTACATCTCCACATCAAGCTCCATCTGGAACGGCAATGCTACCAGAAGTCCTGCAACCGGTATAGCCTTGATTATCCACACATGGATGCATGACAGATCCGTCAGGAACATTTTCCACTTATAGCCTCTGGTCATCTCCTTTGACATGTTCTTCGCATCTCTCCACTTGAGTCTTGGATTCTCCGCCAGGAGATATGGAACCATCCTATACTGGTAATACTTGTACACACCACCAATTATCGTGAGCCACCAGAGTGTCATAACAACATTGTAGCAGAACATGACCCACATAAGTCTGAGTAAATAATGTCTGTGGAAAGGTGCAAACATTCGGTTGATGGACACCTTGTCACTGTATCTGCACTCCATGGCATAACGGCATTTGCCCACTATCGCCGCACTCTGTATAAAGAAATGGACAACAGCCATGATAAGAGCAGATATCAGCAGCATAACTATGACCTCGCCGGGATTTCTCTTCACATATGCCGTGTTGGCACCAAGAAGCTTGATGATCCAGGTCTGTTTCACCGTCACCGAGTCTATCACACGGGCTACTGTCTCGGCTTTTTTCTCCGACATATGCTCAATCATCGGCATATTCTTCACGTATTCCTTGAGTATGGTCACATTGTCCGCCTCATGCTCTGTCTCCTGCCCGAGTACCTGATCTATCCCCTTTACAAACTTTGTCTGGGAAGAATCATCTACCCCAAGATAAGAAAAAATGAAACACACAGCGACCATGGCCATCCAAGCCATAAGTCCCCGCTTAAATACCGTGTTCCACGCTCCCTTTCTAAGCTGTTTCCTGTTCCAAGTCATTATAGTATATTCTCTCCCTTATAAAATTTTTAATGTTATGATTTATTATAATCCTATGCCTATATCCCATATTTTTAATGTCACATTACACAGGCAAATTGTGAAACCCGTAACCTGAATTATGGCTTGATGGTTTCATATTGCCTATCAGGGGAATATGAAACCGGTCAAGCCATTTCACAGCCCCCCCTAGATAAAGTCGAAGGTCGCCTGTTCATAGGAAAGTTCCTGATATTCCAGTTCTTCCTGATCCGTCTTGCTGGTGTAGTCCACAACGACTGTCTGCTGCTTTCCGCCCACCATCTGCTGTCCCAGAATGTAGTTCACATCGAAGCGTCCTGTGATGGCCGGTGTCGCGCCACGGGCAGGTACGATAAGCTGCACATGATTGGCTGCCAGCATGGCAAATATAGGCTCCCATATGTATATATCCTTCGCCGCACCAAACGGGTTGTCAATAAATATTGTTTTAGACTGTACCGACTCTTCCGGTGCCAGGCTGTACATTCCTGCAATGTAGTTGATGACAGCAACCAGGAACTGGATGTAGATACCCTGGGACTGTCCTGTACTTCCAACAGCTTCCTCATACCTGAGATACCGGCTCTGCTCCTTTATCCTCTCCCTCTTGTAGAGATTGAGTCTGATGGCGTTCATATCTGTGACCATGACACCGAACAGCTTCTTGAGTCCCAGGCAGTCACGGATGTACTTGATCCTCTTTCGTTCATCCTCGTAGGCATCCGCACCCTTCACTATGTCATCTATATAATCAGACATCCTCTGCTTTACAAATTCATCCTTCACGTAAGGTATGGTGAGATCGACCATCTTGATGACATCATCGCCCACCGTGATACGTGACAGCTTTGGAAGCTTCTCAAGCTCAGTCTTCACATCCATACATCTCTGTACACACTGATTCTCGAAGTTCTCCTTGATGGCAACCATATCCTCGATACCCTTCTCAACGCGCTCCTTCTCCAGCTTGATGAACTCAATGATCTGAAGAAGATTTGCCAGAAGTTCCTTTGCCTGACTGTAGGTATCCGGAACCTGCACATCCTGTCTGATCGTATTGGCCATCTCGAATACACCCATCTCCACTAGTGTATCCGCCGTCTGTCCCTTGAATCTCATGATCTCATTCTTTGCGCGGTCAAGGGCTTTCATGCTCCTGTCGTACTTCATGAGACTTGTCTCAAATAACTGTCTGAGGGTATCCATGTCTTCATCCAGTACATTTCCACCGGAGACATCTATATCGTTGGTATCGACTATTCTCTTTACATCCTTGTACAGATCCACCATGAAACCATACTGCTTATAGTAATCACTGTACGCCTTCTCAGCTTCTTTGAATATGCGGTTCATATCCGCAAGCACCGCATCTCCATTGGCTATGGCTGTATCTGCATCGGCTGCAGATATCTCCTCACGTACATAGCTGCCATCGCCGTATGTGCGGTTGATGTTCTCTATCGCGTACTCTATGCTTCCCTCAAGCTTGCTATACGCCTTCTGGTCAGCCTTCTGCTGCTGCATGAGCGACGCCTCTATCAGTGTGAGCCTTGCCAGCTCATCGTCCATCTCCCTGAGATTTTCCTCAGACGTCGGATAGAGCTCTCCTGCCCCGGCAAATACCGCCATGTCAAAGCCTCTCTTCTCTATGGTCTTCTGTATTCTGTCCATTGACTTCTTCAGCGCATCCATGAGCTTCTTCTTGTCCTCAAGATCCGGCGCATGCTCCTTTGAAACCGCCAGCATAGCCATAAACTCCTGTTCAAGCCGTTCGTCCGAAATATCCAGAGTTTCAGCAGATCCCGCATTCTCAGACTTCGGCAGATACGGTTCGAAATACTCCGTCCACTTGTACTGGATATCCTCTATATTCCTTGTAAGCCCCGCAAGCTTTGCCTCAGTCTCTCCAACCGTCGTCGACCACTTCAGCACATCGCTCTGAAGTCCTGACAGCTTTGCCACAAGGTCAGACTTCCTCTGCTTATACTCGGCAAGTCTCTGCTCCTCCGGTCTTGCAAGATCTGACAGCTGCTCTATCATGACAAATGTCTGTCTTCTGTCAGCTTCCTTCTGCTGACTCTGCTGCAAATCTCCATATCTCTCGGTGTTATTCTTAAGCTCCGTCTCTGTAACCTTGATCGATGTCTTAAGCTCCTCAAGCTCATCCTTCTTATCGAGCAGTGCCTGGTTCAGCTCTCTCTCCCTGTCCTCGGCACCTGTATATCTCGCATCCACAAGCCTTGTGACAAATGCAAGATCCTCCTGATAAGTCGCAAGCTTCTCATTTATCAGACTGATCTCCTCCGTGAGACCTGCTATCTTATCAGCATTTGCCTTTCTGGCGTCCTCTATGAAGTCCTTAGACATGAAATATTTCCTGTCTCTTCCTATGATAAGCATGTTCTCGGCGGGAACTATCGCTGAGTCTGAAAGCTTATCCATATCGTACACCATTACACATTCGCTGCCGGTGTCTATCGAACCGAGATTTATATCATCCTCCAGACTATCAAATCCCTTTGTCACAACACTGTACGGCAGGTATGGATTTGCCTGAAGAAGCTCCTCCTTTTTATCACCCGGTAGTGCCGACAGGTAATCCGCGCCGTGCATAGCCATGAGCCCATGTCTGGTGGAGATGTAGTTTATCACAGTCTCAGCACCCTCTGATGGCGGAAATGGTCTGCCATCCTCATAGCATTTCGCAAGCTTTATCAGTCTGTCGATCTCCTGCTGGCGCTTGATCGTCTCTGTTATGGTGCCCCTAATCCTGTCATTTATAACACCTGTTATATCCTGTGGATTCTCCACGGAGTACACTGCCATGATGCTGTCGAGCTGACTTCCCGACTGCCTGTACGCCTCGGCATCAAGTCTTGCGTCCTCACAGCTTCGCTCCAGCGCATCATACTCAGCCTGCACAGTCGTCAGTCTGTATCTGTCATCGTACAGCTTTGTCCTGCCATCTGCTATGGCTATCTCCAGCTCTGTCATATCAGCAAGTATCCTGTCAGACTCCTCCTGGGCCTTGTTCATCATATCCTTCACATCACCCACAACGAGCAGGTTGACCGATGCAGCCAGCTCACTTATGCGGGCACTTATCTCATCTATCTTGGCTGTGGCATCAGCGATATTGTTCTCCGCCACCGCCTGGGCGATCTCGCCCTCCCTCATGACCTTTCTGCAGTACTCCGCCTCCTCAAGAGCATGATCATAGCTGGTCTGGGCCTCTTCCCTCGCCGCCATGAGCTCTGCAAGCTTCTTCTCGTCACGGATGCGTCTGTTGTACGCATACACCGCCATCTTCTCACTGGATGATCCGATGTTGTTTCTTATATTGTCGACTATCAGCCTGTTCTCATCGTACTGTCGCTTGTTCTCCCTGTATACAAGGTAGTCATTCACACTCTCCTTGTAGCCGATCTGAGATTTCAACTCCGCAAGCTTCTTCTCGTTGTCCTCTATCTGCGTGGCAGTGTCATCCATCTTGCGGTTCATGTCCTCAAGGCGCAGATAATCCCTGGTGACCCTGAGATTTGCCAGTCGCTTGTTCTGCCGTTCCATCTGCTCCCCGGCGTCAGCCTTTGCCTTCGCCAGCTCCTCCATATGGGTGTCGCCCTCCTGTGTACACGCCCTTCCTGTGGCATACACATCGGCCAGGCCCTTACATATCCTGTCGTTGTCCTCGTAGAGGCCTATGCATGAGTTCACCTTGCCCTCGAGCACATTTATCAATTCTATCTGGTGGTCATAGTTGGCTATGTCACGCTTTCTCTGCGCCAGAACGTTCAGCTTGTCCTTGATGTCGAGAAGAGTCTCTGCCATGGTGTCTTCCTCACCGTTCCGTCCTGTCTTTGTGGCAAATGCCTTCTCTATAATCTCCTCTATGAGCAGATCCTCCACGACCTTCCTTGTGGTCCTGTAATTTGTCTCAAAATACGTTCTTACGTGTCCCTCCGTCTTGTTGATTCCACGTATGATCTCCCAGTGACTCTCATGTAGACCATAGCCGCTTATGAATCTCTGATACTCGCCCTTCTTGTCAAATACCCTGACCTCCAGACTCATATCCCTGTGTCCGAGGTCCTTGAGATACGTCTTTAAACCGTTAAATGTGATCCTCTCATTGCCCTCCGACAAAGGAAGGTTCACTATGTCATTCTTGTTATATTCCCTGTAGAAAATGCAGTAATTAAAATACTCTATGGATGCAGTGTCCTTCTGCACCTCCCCGGCATCCGCCGTATCCTTTGCCTTTCTGGCACAGAATCCGGTGGTCATGTATCTGTAGCCATCCTTTATATCCGCCTCGTCAAGCTTCCACTCGATCAGCGAATGGATGACTGTGTTGCCGCCGCCCGCACGGAAAAGCTTCTCCACAGGCTGCTTCTCATCCAGAGTACAGTTCGGTATCAGGTTCTGAAGGAGTAGAAGCATGAGAATACTCTTTCCTCCTCCATTTGCCAGATCGTACAGCGTGTTCTTGCCATACATTCTCATGGTGAAGTCATCGTACTGCTGTGTGCCAAAGTTATATTTTACATTGTTGACCCTTATCCTGTTGATACTAGGCATCCTCTTCTTCACCTCCAAGCAGCTGATACAGCCGTCCTCTGTATTCCTCAAAATAGTTCTCCGACAAAGCCTTCATCCTGTCTGTCGGATAGTACCTGTCCGCATTCTCCACAAATAACCGCTGGGCCGACATGAAGTTGAACACCAGCTTCACATAACCCGCCCGGGATGCCTTGGACGCCCTGGCGCTGTCACCCTCCTGATTGCCCGTCACCGCCGGGAGCTCATCCCACAGAAGCGCTATCGCCTTGAAGCTGTCCTGCTCCACCTCATCAGTTGACAGAACATCAAGCTTCTTCGTTATGTCCGCCAGATATTTGCTTGTCTCATCTATAATGTTCTCTGACTTCACATACTCCCTGAACTGATAGCTGGATGAATCCTTGTAGAAGTAGAGAAGTGTCATATACATAATGAAGTAACACAGATAGAGCTCCTTGTTCAGACGAAGTCCCAGAAGCTTCTTCATGTCGTCATTCGTATAGCCAAATACCCGGTTGCCCTCACCGGCTGTTATATACAGGCTGTCATTGTACTCGTACAGTGACAGGTTCATCTTCTTCATCATATTCATGACAATATCGTACACCTCGGCATTGCCGTAGAACTCATCGTACAGCGGGCCATTGTCGGGATGCTTCTTGCAGATCTCCTCACCTGATATTAACTTGGAATATATCTCTATCGCCTTGTCCAGATTCTTACTTTCCATTTTTTTCTCCTGTAACGCTGCTGATTTTTGTTTTATGAGGCTGTATATGAATGTATATATAACTCGTATCGGGTCGCTCCCGCTTAACTTCGCCGCGCAGTGGTACATAAGGTGCCTGCAAACAGCCACCTAAGTACCAGCGGGCTCGTATTCCCTCACTGAGTTATATATACATTCACATACAGCCACTCCACTCACTGAAATCAGCAGCTGTTCTTCTAATTATTTATAATTTAAAATATGTTGCTACAATATTGTAGTAACAACATGGAACACTATCGTTTTATCTTCTCTACAAAATCACTCTTAGCTGGTCTTGTTAAACTGGATTCCCGTAACAAACATATCTTCGCCGATCTGTATCTCTTCGTCTGGATGGAATTCCAGTGTAAATGTCATACCTCTGAACGCATCCAGTGTGAGTTCCGGTGCATACATCTCACGGGAGAGACCGGATCTGCTGCCACCTGTCTGATTCCCTGATACAGACGCCGCCAGCATTTTTTCATCGACCTTCTTTATCCTCTCTATGTGATCCACCAGCATTCCCTCCAGCATGGTGTCCGGCTTTGCCAGTATCTCATCCACGCTGTACCTGTCCTTCTGAGCCAGGTGTGTGAGGAAGGAATAGTAATCTTTGTTGTCGTAGATTTCTTTTCCAAACTTAACTTCAAGTATTCCATTGAATTCCTTGAGACTCAGGTGTCCCCATTTGTTCAGCTGATCCAGAAGCTCGTGGAACAGCTTTGTGAAGTTGGCACTTATCTGCTCATCGAGCAGTTCATCTTCGTAACGGAAGTTCGGATCAAGCTGCTCCTTCTTCACCTTTGTGGTCTTCGCATTGTCCTCGGACTTCAGCGTGAGCATGTGATCTATGGATGTCATGCTGAACGTTTTCACGATCCTCGGTGCGAAGAGAGGAGCAAGTATGGTGAGCATCTTCTCCGGTCTGTCCTCTTTTATGATGCTCTGAAGCTGCCCCGCAAAGTCAAATGCAGGTCTCAGCTTCTGCAGCTTTGCCTTGTGTATGATATTGTCCGATATGTTCTGCAGCTCCATGGTGCTGCTTATCAGACTTCCGTGCTTGATGATGGTCCTCTTGAGTTCAAGCTCAAGCTGGCTTATCTCCTCCATGGCCTTCATGTTGCCCTTACCCATATTGTCATAGCTCGCTTTGGTGATCGCCTTGTCCACCAGAGCCTTGTTCTTGGCAAAGAGCTTCTGCTCGTCAGCGAACCATTTGCCGACGGTCTTCATATAATTCTCGTACTCCTCCGCGCCCTTGAACACGTCGATGGACAGAAGATTTACTATCTCATCCTTCTCGCGGATCAGCCTGTTCACCTCACTGTTGATCCTGCGCACGACCTCGATACCGCCACGGAAGTTCTCTCCAACGATCATCTTTTCCAGAAGAAGCTGCTGCACGTTGATCTTGCTCTCGTCCTTGATCTCCTTGGTATCCAGATAGAATTCGATTCCATCCGATGTTATAAAATACAGGACCTTGCCATCCACTATATGGCTGTCTATCAGCTTCACTCGGCCCGTCTTGCGCTGTTTTTTTCCAGGATCATAGAACGTGAATTCAAATGCCCTTCCGTCGTTCTTGATCTTGTCAAATATATACATTATCAGGTCAGCTCTGTCATCCTCCGCGATCTCCACATCGAAGTCACGGTCGAGTAACTGCCCCATGAATTCCTCGTATTCATCATATGACACTTCACGCTCATTGAAGCTGTTCTCCTGAATAAAAAAACGCAGAATCGCCATGGTTATATAACCCATGTCCAGCTGTGCATAACGACCTTCCTTATACTGCGCAAATGTGGTCTCAGCCAGAACAAAGAATGGGTAATATTTCCTCAGATTCTGCATTCTTGCATTATGTTCTTCAATTATGTCATTTATCATCACGTATTTGAGTGCCATGTTTTCTCTATCTCTGTACTTTCCTGATTATAATAGATCTTAAACCATATACTTTTCCTGATATATCTGCCCATATTCTGAGACACATATCTTCTCTATCCGCATATGGATATACAGATTTAGTATACCATGACACATTTGTTCACACAACGATATTTATCTTCCGTACTTCAGCTCATTTATCGATCTTCCACACACTGTCAGCATGAATTCCGTGGCACTCTCACTATTCTGACCCACATCATTCAGCCCGACATATCCCGGCTGATAGCTCTCACAGTCACCCTCTATCTGAAACTGGACTGTGACCGTCACCTGCTGCCCCTTATATGTGGCATTCCCATCAAACTGTACTATCTGACTGCCGTCCGTCGCGACAAATGCCTGCCAGTGTTCATCGCTGCAATAGGCATCCAGACCATCCCCATAGGTTGTGTCTCCATCCGGGAATATCTTCTGTTCCTTTATATAATCTATCCTCTTATCCGGAAGATCGGATGCATCTTTGCCGATCCCCGCCTCACCGATACCTGTCACGCACATGGACAGTGTGAGTATGACTGCCAGAAGCTTGCAGAATTTGTTCTCCCTGAACTTCTCCCACCGCTTGATATTCAGTGCAAATGCAAGGATTCCTCCCACGATCGCACCACCCACATGCGCATAGATATCTATATTCTTCTCATTTGTATACAGAGCATATATGACCACAACAACTATGGATACCACCATATCTTTTCTGCTTGCTTTCCTGTTGCCCATGAATGTCAGGAACACAGCAGCACATATGATTCCAAACACCGCCCCTGATGCTCCTATGGAGAAATGCATTCTGTCAGGATCAGTCATATGATACACATTCATGGATATGATCCCGGCAACAATACCTGACACAAAGTATATGATAGTCGTCCTCAGGGATCCAAGTTTTCTCTCCACTGTGGAGCCAAACATATATAGTGCAAACATATTGCCAAAGAGGTGATCAAATCCAGAATGCAGGAACATCGCCGATATAAGTCGTCCATACTCGCCATTCAGCTTCACGTACTGATAGTTGAGTCCACCGGTTCTGGAGTAATTGTCCACACCGATGCACATTATCCATGCCAATAAATTGGCAATGATTATCATGATCGTAACTATAGGAATCGTCCTCTTTATATGTTGCTGCGGGGAAACTCCACCGCCCATCTGCTCAGGTCTGATCACATATGCTGTGTCCTGGTCAATATCCTGTTCAAAACCATAGCTGAAATTGTTTTCTTCCATATAATACTCTCCTGCCAATGCCCTCCATGGCTGGCATCCACATACTGTTCATTGTTCTACACGATACACTGTTTTTCCACCTTGCAGTACCATTCTTGACACCTTTTATCTTAGTCAAATACTCTCTTAAGTACCTCGTCCTCATACAGAACCTTCTTGGCAAGTTCTCTGTAGTTCTCCTCGTGAAGGTATGTGTGTCTGTGAGGCTTGATCTGAGGAGCCATGTCTATCGCCTTTGCGAAATCCTCTCTCTTGAGATCAAGCGTAGCTACATAATCCCAGAAACCGGTCTTTTCAAATATTGCATTTACCCTGACATATCTGTGATCCTGAACGACCGCCATGATATAGGTTGCGATTCCTACCTGGATTCCATGGAGCTGTGGCTGTTCAAGCATCTTGTCAAGTGCATGTGAGATAAGGTGCTCACTTCCGGATGTCGGTGTGCTTCCGCCTGCTATCTCATTGGCAACACCACTCATGGCAAGAGAATCGAGGAGCTCCTTCAGAAAGAGATCATCCTTGATCGTCTCAAATGGTGTTCTGACGAAACTGTTCACTGCCTTCTTTGCTATCATAACTGCAAAATCGTTCATCTCCGAGTATCCAAGGTCCGACTCAAAGAGCCAGTCATAGAGGGATGTGATCTTGGACACCATATCTCCGATTCCCGAGTAAAGGAATCTCTCCGGTGCTGACTTGATGATCTCCGTGTCTGCTATGATTCCATATGCCATCCTTGCCGGCACCGATGTACGTCGTCCATTTACCATAAGCGATGCGCTGGCGCTTGAGAAACCATCCGATGATGCCGATGTCGGAATACTTATAAATGGAAGCTTTCTGAGATATGCCGCGTACTTTGCAACGTCAATAACCTTTCCTCCTCCGATACCCACGATCACCTGGGACTTCGCATCTATATCAAATGCCAGCTTGATTATATCCTCTATATTGGTGGAATCCAGCTCTCTGTACTCCACAACTGTCACATTTTCCTTCTTCAGAGAATCCATGACCTGCTGTCCGAACATGTCTATGAGTCCATTTCCAAAATAAATAACAGCATTCTTCATCCCGGAAGCACTTATATATTTGCCCAGATCATTCAGGGTTCCCTTTCCGATCTTAAGAATGGTTGGTATTGCTATATGACTTCCTGCCATTTGTTTATCCTCCTAAATTCATTTCTACCATTATACATTATATGGTCAGCAAAAATAAACAGGACAATACACATTTTGTCTCATACCTTTACTTACCTTTCTAATTTCTAGCCGTGTCTGCCTTATGCTGTTTTTATATCCTTTAAGTTTCTTACAGCATCTTCATATTTTTACCCGAAAAACACATTTTCTACACAACTTTTCCAAAATTCGAACACATTTTATCGGTATATTATTAACTGTAAACAGCGAGAGCGTAAGCGAGTTGTTTACATCCCCTTTTTCATAAACGACTGCAACACCCTCCCCTCACATAATGTAGTTGCAGTCACTCCCTTTTAATACAAAAAGAAGAGGTTGCCAGAGATGGCAGCCTTTTCTTTTTGTTTTTTGTGGTTCCTATGATGAAGGTCAACGGCAAATACGTAACGAAAAACGGATATTACACCGATATCTCTGAATGGCCACTTCATTCTCATACCGGTATAATATCCGTTTTTAATATCTATACTTCTATATTAATTATCCTCTATATCCAGTCTTTTATTACTCACTTCTGAGCGCTATAACAGGATCCTTCTTAGCTGCAAGTCTCGATGGGATAAGTCCTCCGATCAATGTCAGTATAACGCTGATGATTACCAGTATCACTCCGCCCTTCCAAGGAAGTGCCGATACACCGGCAACATTGATGAAGCTCTCTATCACCTTGCTGATCGGTATATTGATCAGCACCGTCACGCCAATTCCTATGAGTCCTGAGAAGAGACCTATGATAAATGTCTCCGCATTGAACACTCTTGAGATATCCTTCTTTGAAGCTCCTATGCTTCGCAGAATACCGATCTCCTTCGTTCTCTCAAGGACTGAGATATATGTGATGATTCCGATCATGATTGATGAAACTATCAATGATATAGCCACAAATGCTATGAGCACGTAGGTTATCGCATTGATGATCTTTGTCACCGATGACAGCATGATTCCGATGTAATCAGTGTATGTGATCTCCTTGTCAGGATAATCCGCATTGTACTTGTCTATGAGCTTTGTTATCTCATCCTTATCCGCAAATTCTTCACAGTAGAGGTTGATTGAAGCCGGCTTTGCAAGCTCTGCATATCCAAGCTTTGACATGTTGTCCTCATAAGTAGATGTTGACTCCTGGAAGAAACCGTAACCCTTGAGCATATCGAAGAGCTGATCCTTGGTCATGGATGCCATCTGTGCCTGCATGTCCTCAGTAACCTGACCTGAAGCCATAAGCTGCTGCATAACAGAATCCATATCCACATCATCCGCTGTCAGTTCCTTGCCATCTGAAAATGGCATTCCTGTAAATATGTCAGTATCAGGATTATCCATCTGTGCCTTGAGTACATCTGTCTTCTCGTTCTCTGAAACTATGTAATTGGCAAGCTCCGATGTGTAACCTATATATCCCGGCTGCATGGTAGTTGCATACGCTTTATCCGAAGCCCTGATTACTGCCGACACCTTTACTTCAAGGCCCCCGGCCACTGCAGACTTCAGAAAATCAGCATCAGAACTCATATCTATGTATGTTCCATCATCATTCTTCTTGTACAGATCACCCGGAAGCACAACCTTAAACTTGAGATTAAGAAGGTCATCGTATGTAAACACCATCTGCTCAAGCTCCGGTGCCTCTCCACCGGCAAGTATGGTTGAAACCATATCACTCAGTTCCTTTGAATCCCTTAGTCCCAGAGTATACAGTGTAAAATCACTTATCTCGTTGTTTTTGTCAACGACAAGTACAACCTCGTTCTTGTTCTCCGGCCAGTGTCCTGCCAGCACATCGTACTGCTGCTTGAGCAGAGTGTCGTTGTCAAGCATCTGTGTCCACATATCCATGGACGATGAGCCGTAGCTGAATGCCGACATGAAATCGGCTGTCGACTCCTGCGCCTCTGCCATTCCTCCAAAACCCATGTCCGTCATGGTGGTACTTGGATTTACCTGGGCAACTCCGCCATTTGCACTATTCTCGTTGAACACATACAGTGGTGTGTCATATGTGTATGTTATATCACTTGTGTACTTTGTAAAGCCATTTGCATCGTCTTCAATATAATTCTTGAAAGACTCAAGATCGTTCTCCTTCACATCTGACACCATGGACACAAGCATGTCTCCCATGATATCTCCAGAGTAAACCTTGTCCTCGCCGGCATGATTGTGATCTGAATCTTCTTCGTTGTTTCCGACCATCTTGGAAAGAAGCTCGCTATAATCCATCGCCTTCTTAGTTATCTGCACTGGATATGTGGCAAGTGTCTCCTCCTGTACATCGTTGATGTACTTCTGGAATCCAGACGATAGCGACAATATAAGTGCTATTCCTATGATTCCTATACTTCCGGCAAATGCTGTTAAGAAGGTTCGTCCCTTCTTGGTCATGAGGTTGTTCAGACTCAGCGAGAACGCTGTGAACATGCTCATGGAGGTCTTTCTAGGAGCATAACTTCCGTCATCCTCCTTCGCTTCGTCCTCATCTGAGAATGGGTTGGAATCGTCTATTATATTTCCATCGAGGAGCTTTACGATTCTTGTTGAATACTGCTGTGCCAGCTCCGGATTATGAGTGACCATAATAACCAGCTTGTCCTTGGCTATTTCTTTGAGCAGCTCCATGATCTGAACACTTGTCTCTGTGTCAAGTGCACCCGTTGGCTCATCAGCCAACAGAATATCCGGATCGTTTATGAGTGCTCTGGCGATGGCAACTCTCTGCATCTGTCCACCGGACATCTGGTTTGGTTTCTTGTGAATCTGATTTCCCAGACCAACCCTCTCCAAAACCTCCTTCGCTCTCTTTCTTCTCTCTGCCTTTGATACTCCAGACAAAGTAAGCGCAAGCTCTACATTTGACAGTACCGACTGATGCGGTATCAGATTGTAGCTCTGGAATACAAATCCGACTGAATTGTTTCTATATGAATCCCAGTCTCTCGACTTGAAATCCTTTGTCGACTTGCCATTGATAACCAGATCTCCACTGGTGTACTGATCCAGTCCGCCCACTATGTTCAGAAGCGTTGTCTTTCCACAACCCGACTGACCAAGTATGGACACGAACTCATTTCTCCTAAAGTTCACAGATACACCCTTAAGTGCCTGAACAACTTCATCACCAGTGTGATAATCCTTCACGATATTCTTAAGCTGAAGCATTCTGTCCTCCCTTTTTAAGATTATATTGTGCAAAAGCATAGTAAGGTGCTTTGCGCCACGTCTGTGTGCATACACATAACGTATTATGTTCTATATGCATTACACTTTGATAGATTTGTCATTATTACTGGAAAATCATAGCATTTATTTTTTTTCAATGCAATTAAGGCAGGCTATTCTTTATAAATGTTTTATTTTCTATTGATAAGTTCAAACTAACTATATGTTGAACTTTTGGCTAAAAATTCTTTTATTTTCTTATTATATGGGGTATAATCAGCGTAAGTGGGTACGTTGTATCCAAATATAATTTTACGGAGGATTTTACAAATGTTAGTTTCAGCAACAGAAATGTTAAAGAAAGCTAAGGCTGGTCACTACGCAGTAGGTCAGTTCAACATCAACAACCTTGAGTGGACAAAGGCTGTTCTCCTCACAGCTCAGGAGCTTCAGTCACCTGTTATCCTTGGTGTTTCAGAGGGCGCTGGAAAGTATATGACAGGATTTGAGACAGTTGCAGCAATGGTTAAGGCTATGGATGAGTCACTTGGAATCACAGTTCCTGTAGCTCTTCACCTTGATCACGGAACATACGAAGGATGCTACAAGTGTGTTAAGGCTGGATTTACTTCAATCATGTTCGATGGTTCACACTATCCATTCGAGGAGAACCTTGCTAAGTCAACAGAGCTCGTTAACGTAGCTCATCAGCTTGGCCTCTCAATCGAGTGTGAGGTTGGTTCTATCGGTGGTGAGGAAGACGGAGTTATTGGTATGGGCGAGTGCGCTGATCCAGCGGAGTGCAAGACTATCGCTGATCTCGGCGTTGATATGCTTGCTGCTGGTATCGGTAACATCCATGGTAAGTACCCAGCTAACTGGAAGGGACTTAGCTTCGAGACACTTGATGCTATCCAGCAGAAGACAGGTGTTATGCCATTAGTTCTTCACGGTGGTACAGGTATCCCAGCTGACATGATCAAGAAGGCTATTTCACTTGGCGTTTCAAAGATCAACGTTAACACAGAGTGCCAGTTATCATTCGCAGATGCTACAAGAAAGTACATCGAGGCTGGTAAGGATCTTGAGGGCAAGGGATTTGATCCTAGAAAGCTTCTCGCTCCTGGTTTCGAGGCTATCAAGGCTACTGTTAAGGAGAAGATGGAACTCTTCGGATCAGTTGGTAAGGCTAACGACTAATTCTTTAACAGAACAATTAACAAATGTAACGATAAACTGTTCGACAACTTTCGGACAAGTATCGCTCACGTAAACTTAAAGGAACCCCATCACAGCTTGTATAAGCCATGATGGGGTTCTTATTTTTATATCATACATTCTACTAATATTAATGTCTAATCCTGATTCTCTGCCTTGTCCTTCTTCCTGCTGATCGTCCACCATATAGGAACTGATATCAGCATGAAAAGTGCCGCTGCCACGCTGATCCATGCACCGACTCCGAGTCTTGCATTTGCCGCTGTATCTAGCTTTCCAAGATCTATCAATGACAGAACAAATTCAAATATCAATATTCCGCCAACAACTATAGATATAACAAGGTCTGCTATATAACAGCCTGCCTTGTTGATAAATGCACAGATCACGTCTGCTATGATAACTACCGCCACAACAAGCATTGACAGTACATTTATCCCAAACACTCCAACTATGCTTCTGGCATCTGTCCCCATATAAGCATAAGGAATAAATACTGATACAACAGCCATGATAATGCCGATCAGGTTTAACACATTAGGTACATGTGTGGATCCATTCTTCACATCACCAGGTATGTTATGCCTGTTCTCATATCCCATATAACCCATAGGGTTGTTGTATGGCGTTGGCTGTACCGGATGGCCGTACTGCGACTGTGGCTGGTATGGCTGCTGCACCGGCTGGCCATACTGCGGCATCTGCTGGTATGGTGTCTGCATTGGCTGTGCTCCCTGGCTATACTGTGACTGTGGCTGATATGGCTGCTGTACCGGCTGACCGTACTGCGACTGTGGCTGGTATGGCTGCTGTACCGGCTGACCATACTGCGGCATCTGCTGGTATGGTAGCTGCATTGGCTGTGCACCCTGGCTATACTGTGCCTGTGGCTGATATGACTGCTGCGCTGGCTGTTCATACCGCGGCTGATATGGCTGCTGAGCTAACTGCGCTCCCTGACCATTCTGTGCCTGACTTTGCTCAGCCATCACAGCTTTTTCCTGCTCCACATTCTGCTCAGAAGTCGACCCGCCATCAACTCCGTCAATATCTTCTACTCTATTCTGTTCATCCATGTTGTCATCTACCTCCGATGTAATTATTCGACACATCCCTTACATATCGAGATACCTCTTCAGATACTGTCCTGTATACGACTTAGGTATCTTTGCTACCTCCTCCGGAGTTCCTCTGGCAATGACTGTTCCACCGCCAGCACCTCCTTCAGGTCCCATGTCAATAATATAATCTGCGGTCTTGATAACGTCAAGATTATGTTCGATAACCACCACTGTGTTGCCGCCCTCGCTGAGCCTTCTGAGTATATCCACAAGCCTGTGAACATCAGCAAAATGAAGTCCGGTGGTTGGCTCGTCAAGCACATATATAGTCTTTCCCGTTCCACGTCTTGACAGCTCAGTTGCAAGTTTGATTCTCTGTGCCTCTCCTCCTGACAAAGTGGTGGATGGCTGTCCCAGCTTGATATATCCGAGTCCCACATCACGGAGAGTCTCTATCTTCCTCAGTATCCTTGGCACATTTGCAAAGAACTCACATGCCTCGTCAACTGTCATGTCAAGGACTTCATTGATACTCTTGCCCTTGTACTTGACCTCCAGAGTCTCCCTGTTATATCTCTTTCCTCCGCACACTTCACATGGCACATATATATCTGGCAGGAAGTGCATCTCTATCTTGATTATTCCATCTCCTCGACACGCCTCGCATCGTCCACCAGATACATTGAAGCTGAATCTTCCCTTGCCGTAACCTCTTGCCTTGGCATCCTTGGTTCCAGCAAACAAATCCCTTATCAGATCAAATGTACCTGTATAAGTAGCCGGATTGGATCTCGGCGTTCTACCTATAGGTGACTGGTCTATATTGATAATCTTATCCAAAGCATCATAGCCAATGATATGGTCGTGCTTTCCTGCTTTAATCCTGCTCTTGTTGAGTCTTCTCGCCAGCTTTTTGTACAAGATCTCATTTACCAGAGAACTCTTTCCTGAACCAGACACACCCGTCACACATGTCATGATTCCAAGTGGTATGTCCACATCTATATGCTTGAGATTGTTCTCATAAGCATTCTTGACAGTGAGCCATCCGGTTGGCTTTCTCCTCACATCCGGAACCTCTATCTTCTTCCTGCCGCTTAAGTAGTCACCGGTGATAGAATTCTCACATTTCATAATGTCTTCAGCCGTACCCTCAGCTACCACATATCCACCATTTGCACCGGCTCCCGGTCCTATATCTATAATGTGATCCGCCGCCCTCATGGTATCCTCGTCGTGCTCTACAACTATCAGTGTATTTCCAAGGTCTCTCAAATTCTTAAGCGCTGCGATCAGCTTGTCATTGTCCCTCTGGTGAAGTCCGATACTTGGCTCATCCAGAATATATGCAACTCCGACCAGACCTGAACCTATCTGCGTGGCAAGTCTTATTCTCTGTGCCTCTCCACCTGAGAGCGTGCTTGTACCTCTACTCAGACACAGATAGTCAAGTCCCACATCAATAAGAAAATGCAGTCTCGACCTTATCTCCTTGAGTATGGCCGCACCTATCATCTTCTGTCTGTCAGTGAGCTCCAGATCTTTCATGAACTTTGCAAGTTCTGTGATAGGTAGTTCTGTAAGTTCGGCAATATTCTTATCTCCAACTGTAACAGCAAGGGCTGTCGGCTTAAGTCTCTTACCGCCACAGACCTCACACGGAGTTACAGTCATGAATGTCTCATACTCGGCCTTTGTGGACTCCGCAGATGTCTCCCTGTATCTTCTGGCAACACTCTTTATGAGTCCCTCAAATGTTATATCATACACTCCCTCCCCGCGCTGTCCTTTATAATGCACCTTAACCGGTCGTGAGTTCTTTCCATATAATAAGAGATCTTTTATATCCTGTGGATATTCCTGAAATGGTGTATCAAGAGAGAATCCATACTCTGCACTGAGTGCCCTGAGTATTGCATTTGAATAGCTCTTGCCATCATTGCACGACTGCCATCCCAGAACCACTATGGCTCCATCATTTATCGACAAACTCTGATCGGGTATCATAAGATCCGGATCAAATTCCATCTTGAAGCCAAGCCCTGCACATGTAGGGCATGCGCCAAATGGATTGTTGAACGAAAAGCTTCTCGGCTCTATCTCATCTATACTGATTCCGCAATCCGGGCATGAAAAGCTGTCTGAGAAATTGATAATGGTATTCTCCTTCTGAACACCATTCTCATCCCTCTCCCCGATCACCTCAATCTTCATAAGCCCCTCTGCAAGCTGAAGTGCGGTCTCTATGGAATCTGTGAGTCGCCTCTCCACATCCTGTCTTACAACCAGACGATCGACAACTATATCTATACTGTGCTTCTTGTTCTTATCGAGCTTTATCTCCTCCGACAGCTCATACATGCTGCCATCGACAACCACTCTGACAAATCCGCTCTTCTTTGCCTTCTCCAGCAGCTTTACATGCTCTCCCTTTCGGCCTCTGACCACAGGCGCAAGCACCATGAACTTTGTCCTCTCAGGTAGCTTCATGATCTCATCCACCATCTGGTCAACCGTCTGTCTGCTTATGACCTTACCACAGTTCGGGCAGTGTGGTATTCCCACTCTGGCATAGAGAAGTCTGAAATAGTCGTATATCTCAGTGACAGTGCCAACTGTGGATCGGGGATTTCTGTTTGTTGACTTCTGATCTATGGAGATTGCAGGGGAGAGTCCCTCTATCTTGTCCACGTCCGGCTTCTCAGCCTGTCCAAGGAACTGTCTCGCATAGGAGGACAGCGACTCCATGTATCGTCTCTGTCCCTCCGCATATATCGTGTCAAATGCCAGTGAAGACTTACCTGATCCCGAAAGTCCTGTCACGACAACAAATTTGTCCCTTGGAATCTTGACATTGATATTCTTCAGATTATTTTCACGTGCACCCTCTATAGTAATATACTTCCTGTCAATATTCCTGCTGGCGTTGAAATAATCATCATCCTTCATGCTCGCATCCGTTATTTCTTCCAGATGCTCTCCACGTTCATAATTCTTATTGTCTTCCATCTTTATCTAACCTTTTCTCTTTATCATTTATATTTGTTATATCTTAATTATCTACCCTGCATCCATCTATTCTTTATCATAATCTCTCAGTGCCGCCTTGTACACCTTGAGCTGATCCCTGATCTCCGCCGCCACCTCAAAGTTGAGGTCTGCTGCCGCCATATTCATCTTCTTGGTCAGCTTGGCGATGACCTTCTGAAGCTCCTTCTTCGTCATGGACTCAGCGTCCTTATCCTCCTCAGGAAGCTCCTCCTTCTTCACCTCTATGGTTATGAGATCCCTTATGCTCTTCTCTATGGTCTTAGGTGTTATTCCATGTTCCTCATTATACTTCTGCTGTATCTCACGACGTCTGCTCGTCTCATCGAGGGCATACTTCATAGAGCCAGTGATAGTGTCCGCATACATGATTACATGTCCATCCACATTTCGGGCCGCTCTTCCTATGGTCTGTATGAGTGATGTCTCCGATCGCAGGAAACCTTCCTTATCAGCGTCAAGTATGGCTACCAGTGTGATCTCCGGTATATCAAGCCCCTCTCTCAGAAGGTTGATTCCAACAAGCACATCAAATACGCCAAGACGGAGATCTCTCACTATCTCAACCCTCTCCATAGTGTCTATATCCGAGTGCAGATATTTCACCTTTATATCATTATCCCTCATATAGCTGGTGAGATCTTCAGCCATACGCTTGGTAAGTGTTGTTACAAGCACCTTGTGTCCCTGCTCAGTCTCCTTGCGGACCTCTTTCAGCAGATCATCTATCTGTCCCTCAACCGGTCTGACATCAACCGGCGGATCCAGAAGTCCCGTAGGTCTGATGATCTGTTCAGCCATGAGCATCTGGTGTTCCTCCTCGTATTTGCCCGGTGTGGCAGATACGAACATGACCTGATCCAGCTTCTGCTCAAATTCCGAGAAGTTGAGCGGCCTGTTGTCAAGTGCCGATGGAAGCCTGAATCCATAGTCAACCAGATTCATCTTACGGGAGCGGTCTCCCGAATACATCGCGCCAACCTGAGGCACAGTCATATGTGACTCATCTATAATAAGAAGAAAGTCGTCATCAAAGAAATCCAGAAGTGTGCTCGGCGTCTCCCCGGCTGATCTGCCTGCCAAAGGTCCTGAATAATTCTCTATTCCGGAACAAAATCCAGTCTCCCGCATCATCTCCATATCAAAGTTAGTTCTCTCCTCGATACGCTGTGCCTCGATGAGTTTATCCTTTGACTTGAAATACGCAACTCTGTCCTTGAGTTCTGCCTCTATCCTCTTCAGTGCCTTCTCCATCTTCTCCTGTCCAACCACATAGTGGGACGCCGGGAACAGGCATGTATATGTCAGATCTCTCTTTCCCTCTCCGGTGAGCGGATCAAACTCTGTGATCCTGTCTATCTCATCGCCAAAAAACTCTATCCTTATTCCATCGTCAAATGTTGACACAGGAATTATCTCAAGTACATCCCCACGCACTCTGAATGTGCCTCTCTGCAGATCCATGTCATTCCTGTCATACTGTATATCTGTCAGTTCGTCGATGACCTGATCTCTGTCCTTTATCATGCCAACTCTGAACGACAACATCTGATTCCTGTACTCGTCCGGATCACCGATACCATATATGCACGACACAGACGCGACCACGATTACGTCCTTTCTGTCTATGAGCGCAGCTGTGGCACTATGTCTCATCCGGTCAATATCGTCATTGATAGACGAATCCTTTGCAATGTAGGTATCCGTGGAAGCCACATATGCTTCCGGCTGATAATAATCGTAGTATGATACAAAATACTCCACCGCATTGTTCGGGAAAAATTCTTTCATCTCCCCATAAAGCTGCGCCGCCAGAGTCTTGTTATGTGCAAGTATCAGTGTTGGCTTATTAAGCTGCTGTATAACATTCGCCATGGTAAAAGTCTTACCAGATCCGGTTACACCCAGCAGCGTCTCAAACTGATTACCTTCCTGAAAACCCTTTACCAATTTTTCAATAGCCTCCGGCTGATCTCCGGTGGGCTTGTACTCCGATACCAATTCAAAATGATCCATAAAAGTCTCCTTAATAGCAGCCAAGCTGCCACAAACAAATCCCGTTGACATAAAGCAACCACAATGCTAATATCTGTTTATAAGGATGCTGTCGATGACAGTTTGCCTGATTATATAATATGATAGAAATAACCGCTTACTTTCTCAGGGTGAGGCGGTTATTTTTTTGTCTTGGAATCATGCTTTCCATGCATGTAACCAAGACTATAAAAAGTCACACACAGTGAAATCACTGCAATTAGGTCACTAATGGTCAGCATAAGCGTACTTCTCCTCTCTAAGATTTCCCACTATCAGGATATCTATGTAATCGAAGCTACTTTCTACTCTTCGCAAAAAACAAACCGCCATCACGCATGACAGCACCCAGGCCAAAGCCTGCATCTATTATATCGAACATTAGTTCCCATATCAAGTAAAAACACGGCAGTTGCTCAAGTTTATTTATCCCCTGAACAACTGCCACCATACACCTATTCTCTATTCATAACTCTAAGCTGCCTCTTCGTCTCCCTCCAGACTTATCTCATAGCAGCCTTTCTCGTCAACAGTCACCATGATTCTTTCAAATCCTGTGTAAAAGCTTAATATATACAGATCATCTGCCCTTGAGATAACCGCCTCAGCATTCATCTCCGCCAGATCTGTCATATTGTCTTTCAACACACCCTCGCTGACTCTGATGATCTGTCTCTCTTTATCTATCTGTCTGCTTTCTCCAAGCTCCTTATAATAGAGGAAGAGATTCTCCTCCAACGCCTTTGATCTGCAGCTGCATCTGTGAAAATAGCTGCCGATGATCATATAAAGCATGTATGCTGTCTCCTGCTGTCTGTGTGATGTCTTTTCTGTAAATGAATATCTCATAATCGTTACCTCCATAATGAAAAAATAAACCTAAAATAAATCTACAAAATGTTGTCAATGTGTTATCTGAAGCTTTACCAGCTCACACCTTATCAGTGCCCGCTCCCCGGTCTGTCATTTTTCAGCCGACGACAGTCGCTGTGTCCGTATTCTTTGCTGCCCCGGATACCGGGCAGATGCATATTCAGTTTTCATTTGCAATCTGCCCCATGCCCGTAAGGCAACAAAAAAAGAGTCATGATCGCAGACTTGTAGCACTTGCTACTCATCATGTTTTCAAACTCTTCAACTTATAATATGATTTATTCAATTTTCATTATGGATATCAGCAATCGCTGATGTATATGTTATATCAAAAATTAACTGAGGTGTCAACATATTTATAAATATATCTATAAAACACAAGAGAGCCAGATTTCTCCGACTCTCTTAAATATGCATTCACAAATGCATACCCCAATTAGTATCTATAATTTCCTACCTTATCGCGTCCTTCATGCTCTTCACATAATCTCTCACATAAGGCACACAGTCCTTGCCGTACTGGGCACACAGCTTGACGATGGCTGAACCGACGATGACGCCGTCTGACTTCTCCGCCATCTGTTTTGCCTGCTCAGGTGTGGATATTCCGAAACCTACAGCGCAAGGGATATCCTTTGCCTTCTTCACCAGATCGACCATTGCTCCTATGTCTGTGGTAATCTTTGTTCTGGTTCCGGTTACACCGAGTGATGACACACAATATACAAATCCACTCGCATCATTTGCGATCATGGATATTCTCTCATGGGATGTAGGTGCGATGAGTGAAATGAGGTCCACATCATACTGCTTGCAGATTCCGTCAAACTCATCCTTCTCCTCGTAAGGAATGTCAGGAAGGATCAGACCATCTATACCGATCTCCTTGCATGTGCTGATGAATCTCTCCGAACCGTACGAGAACACGACATTTGCATATGTCATGAACACCATAGGTATTGTAACTTTCTTGCGGAGCTTTCTCACAAGGTCAAATACCTTGTCTGTCGTCACGCCGCCTGCCAGCGCTCTTATATTGGCGCCCTGAATGACCGGACCCTCGGCTGTTGGGTCTGAGAATGGGATTCCCAGCTCAATGAGGTCTGCGCCGGCCTCAACCATTGCGTATACTACCTCCTCTGTCACATCCAGCGACGGATCGCCACATGTCACAAATGGTATAAATGCTTTTCCATGCTCAAATGCTTTTGCTATATTACTCATGAAGATCCTCCCCTCTGTATCTTGCTATGGCTGCAACGTCCTTGTCACCACGTCCTGATACATTGATCACTATTATCTTATCCTTGTCCATTGTAGGTGCCAGCTTCATGGCGTAAGCCACAGCGTGTGCGCTCTCTATTGCAGGAATGATTCCCTCGATCCTTGACAGATACTCAAATGCGTCAACTGCCTCGTCATCTGTGATAGCCACATACTCTGCACGTCCGATGTCGTGAAGGTATGCATGCTCAGGTCCGATTCCCGGGTAGTCAAGTCCCGCTGAGATCGAATAAACTGGAGCAATCTGTCCAAATTCATCCTGACAGAAGTAGGACTTCATGCCGTGGAATATACCAAGCTTTCCGGTTGCGATAGTTGCCGCTGTCTCAAATGTATCAACACCTCTGCCTGCTGCCTCACAGCCGATCAGTCTGACGCTCTCGTCAGGTATGAAATCGTAGAAAGCTCCGATGGCATTTGAACCGCCGCCCACACATGCCATAACGACATCAGGAAGTCTTCCCTCCTTCTCCATGAGCTGTGCCTTGATCTCTTTACTGATCACAGCCTGGAAATCACGAACGATCTCAGGGAAAGGATATGGTCCCATGACTGAGCCGAGTACATAGTGTGTATCATCAATTCTGCTTGTCCACTCACGGAATGCCTCAGATACAGCATCCTTCAATGTGGCTGTTCCGGTCTTTACCGGATGAACCTTTGCGCCCAGGAGTCTCATTCTGTACACGTTGAGAGCCTGTCTGATCGTGTCTTCCTCACCCATGTATATCTCGCACTCCATGCCCATCATGGCTGCAACTGTAGCTGTTGCAACTCCATGCTGTCCGGCACCGGTCTCCGCAATAACCCTTGTCTTGCCCATTCTCTTGGCAAGAAGCATCTGTCCGATTACATTGTTGATCTTGTGCGCTCCTGTGTGGTTCAGATCCTCTCTCTTGAGGTAGATCTTTGCTCCGCCCAGATCCTTTGTCATTCTCTCCGCATAGTAAAGTCTGCTAGGTCTTCCCGCATACTCGTTGAGCATCTCTGTGAGTTCTCTGTTGAACTCCGGATCATCCTTATATTTCTTGTAAGCCTCCTCCAGCTCCAGCATCGCATTCATTAGAGTCTCTGGAATGTACTGGCCGCCGTGAACGCCAAATCTGCCTTTTGACATATGTATTTTCCTCCTGTTTTTGTCTTCTCAGATATATTTTCAAATGTAATTTATACACTTTTGTATTGTGTTTCTTCTATATAATATGTTACTCGCCTCTAAGTTCCGCAAACAACTTCTTCTTGTCAGGACTTCTCATAAAAGTCTCGCCTATGAGCACCGCATCAGTTCCATTTGCCTTGAGCCTGTCTATGTCCTCCTTTGTCTTGATTCCACTCTCAGACACATACACCATCTTCTGAGGTGCTAAAGTGTCAGCCGCAGCTTCTGTACCAGTGACAGGTACCTCCGTCCCCATATGGGTGGCTGGCACCGTATCCGGTATCAGCTTTCTAAGACGAACGCTGTTCATGATGTCCACCGTAAATGTTCTGAGGTCCCTGTTGTTCACTCCGATGATGCCGGCTCCGCAGGCTATCGCCCGTCTGACCTCCTCCTCATCGTGAGCCTCAACCAGAGCCGACATTCCAAGTTCATGTGCAAGCTGAAGGTATGAGGCAAGCTGCCCGTCATCCAGTATGGCGCAAATCAAAAGCACCGCCGAGGCTCCTATGACCTTTGCCTCATATATCATATAGTCGTCAACTGTAAAATCCTTCCTCAGCAGCGGTATATTTACCGCCTTCTTTATATCCATCAGGAACTGATTGCTTCCCTGGAAATAAAACGGCTCAGTGAGCACCGATATGGCTGAAGCTCCCGCCGCCTCATATTCCTTTGCTATCTCAACATAAGGAAAGTCCGGTGCGATAAGCCCCTTGGAAGGCGATGCCTTCTTGACCTCACAGATAAACGATATTCCATCCGATGCCAGATTATCCCTGAATGGGAACTTACTATATGGGCTGCTGCCGTTATCCGTCTCTCTGGCAACTATATCAAGTGCCTGTCTCTTCATCTCCTCAAGAGGAACTTTTTTCTTCTGCTCCGCCACACGTTCCTTTGTCTTTGCAGCTATCTCATCTAATATCATCTCTTACCTCTCTATACAACTTTCTATCATAGTCTGCGATGAAACTTATCTACTCATTTGTCAGTCTTACAAATGCATCAAGCGTCTCAGCAGCCTTGCCACTGTCGATCACGTCCTCTGCAACCTTGATTCCATCCGCTATGGAATCTGCCTTGCCTGCGATGTAGATACAAGCTGCTGCGTTCAGTACAACTGCATTTCTCTTGGCTCCCTTAATCTTGCCTGACAGGATATCGCGGGTAATCTGTGCGTTCTCCTCAGGACCGCCGCCCACCAGATCCTCCTTGCTGCATCTCTCAAATCCGAAATCCTCTGGCTTGATCTCGTACTTTGTGATCTCGCCATCTTTGATCTCTGCTACTGTTGTAGGTGCACTCATGGAGATCTCATCCAGACAATCCTGTCCGTATACGACAAGTCCTCTCTTTACTCCAAGTCCTACAAGTACAGGAGCCATCTGATCAACAAGCTCCTCCTTGTATACTCCCATGATCTGCATCTGAGCCTTTGCCGGGTTGGTGAGAGGTCCAAGGATATTGAATACTGTCGGTATTCCAAGTGCCTTTCTGACCGGACCTGCATATTTCATCGCCTTGTGATAAACCTGGGCAAACATAAAGCTCATGTTGCACTCAGCGAGAACCTTGCCCATCTTTTCAGGTGATATGGAGATATTTACACCAAGAGCCTCAAGTACATCCGCTGCTCCGCTCTTGCTTGATACGCTTCTGTTGCCGTGCTTTGCGATCGGTACTCCGGCCGCTGCTGCAACTATGCCACTTGTTGTCGATATGTTAAATGAATTCGCACAATCACCGCCTGTTCCCACGATCTCAAGAACATCTATTCCGTCATGTGGAAGAGACTCTGCATGGTCTCTCATTCCATTTGCACTGGCTGTTATCTCGTCAAGCGTCTCGCCCTTCATGTGAAGCGCTGTGAGATATCCCGCCGTTGTCTCTCCCGGCACCTGGCCACTGAATATCTCATCCATGCTGGCATATGCCTCATCGTATGTAAGATTCTGTCCTGCTGCTACCTTCTTAAGAGTTTCCTGTATCATCGCCATATCCTCCTTATTTTATATCTCTAAAAAATTCCTGAGCATTATCTTGCCCTTCGGTGTCAGTATCGACTCCGGATGGAACTGAACTCCATACACTTCATAATCCCTGTGTTTCACTGCCATGATCTCGCCATCCTCCGTCCTGGCTGTGTCCTCCAGACACTCAGGGAAATTCTCATCGGCTGCTGCCAGTGAATGATATCTGGCAACCTGTATCTTGCTCTGAAGTCCTCTGAACAATCTGCA
>CAKQIY010000024.1 GCA_934247115.1 uncultured Coprococcus sp. | reverse complement strand
ACCACGAAGCTTGTTCTGCCCTTCATCATCTTGGCAAATGCTCTCTGTATCCTTATCTCAGTTCTTGTATCTATGGATGATGTTGCCTCATCCAGTATGAGCATAGGTGGAAGATCCAGCATTACTCTGGTTATACAGAGGAGCTGCTTCTGTCCCTGTGACAGGTTTCCTCCGTCCTCGGTTATATATGTGTTGTAGCCGTCAGGAAGTCGCTTGATGAAGCTGTGAGCATGAGACTGCTTTGCAGCCTCGATGATCTCCTCGTCTGTGGCATCAGGTCTTCCGTATGCTATGTTGTCCCTTATCGTACCACTCTTAAGCCAGGTCTCCTGGAGCACCATTCCGTAGTTGCCGCGGAGGCTCTTTCTTGTGACCTCTCGTATGTCATATCCATCCACGGATATGCTTCCTGCATCCACATCATAGAATCTCATGAGCAGGTTGATGACTGTACTCTTACCACATCCCGTAGGTCCCACTATTGCTATTCTCTGTCCATCCTTCACATTCAGGTTGAGGTTCTTGATGAGCTCCACATCCTTGTTGTATGAGAAGTCAACATTCTTCAGGTTCACCTCACCGTGAACGCCTGTGAGCTCGTGTGCGTCAGCAGGCTCTGCAGCCTCTGAATCCTCGTCTATAAGCTCAAACACTCTGGCAGCCGATGCCAGCGCGTTCTGAAGCTCTGTGATGACGCCTGATATCTCGTTGAACGGCTTTGTGTACTGGTTGGCATAACTCAGGAAACTTGTGAGCTGTCCAACTGATATGAAGCCCTTTATCGCTGTTATGGCACCTATGATTCCAACGCCTGTGTACACAAGGCTGTTGACAAATCTTGTACTAGGGTTAGTTATTGATGAGAAGAATGTAGCCTGAAGTCCTGCCACATTAAGTCTTCCATTGACCTCCTGGAATCTGTCGCAGGTCTCATCCTCCATGGAGAATGCTGTGACTACCTTCTGGTTCTCAACCATCTCATTTACAAGGGATGTGAGCTCGCCCTTGATCTCAGCCTGCTTCTTGAACATTCTGTATGTTCTCTTTGCTATGAATGACGCAACAAAGAGTGATACCGGAGTGATACATACGACCACAAGGGCTATGATCCAGTTGATCGACAGCATGAAGCACAGTGTTCCTACTATAGTCATAACTCCTGTGAATAACTGTGTAAATCCCATCAGAAGTCCGTCTGAGAACTGGTCTACGTCAGCTATGATCCTGCTGACTATGTCTCCGTGTGTATGTGAATCCACATATGAGAGCGGCAGGCTGCCAAGCTTCTCATATGCCTTTGTTCTGACATCATTTACCACCCTGTATGTGATCATGTTATTGAGTACGTTCATGATCCACTGTGCAACAGCCGTTATGATGACCACGACAACCAGCTTCGCAAGCATTCCTTTAAGTCCTGTAAAATCTACTTTTCCCGGTCCAACGACCCTGTCAACTGCATGTCCCATGATGATAGGTGCATACAGTGTGAGCACGACCGAGATGGCTGCACATATGAGAGACAGAACCACAAGGAACCTGTATCTCTTGATATACTTCAGTATTCTGAGTATCGTCTTTTTATTTACTGATTTGTTCCCTTTATCTTTACTCATGAGCCAGTTCCTCCTCCGAAAGCTGCGACTGACATATCTCCCTGTATACCTCACAGTCAGAGAGCAGCTGCCTGTGAGTTCCTATTCCGGCTATCTGACCATCATCCATGACGATGATCTTATCCGAATTCATGATCGTTGACGCTCTCTGTGACACGAGGAATACAGTCATACCCTTCGTCTTCTCCCTGATGGCCTTTCTGAGAGCCGCATCAGTTGCAAAATCGAGCGCTGATGCACTGTCATCCAGTATCAGTATCTCCGGCTTTCTGACGACCGCTCTGGCTATGGTAAGTCTCTGCTTCTGTCCACCTGACAGGTTCTTTCCACCCTGTGTGATCCTGAAGTTTATTCCATTCTCCTTGCCGTCCACGAACTCCTTCGCCTGGGCTATCTCAAGGGCCTCATCGATCTCTGCCTCAGTCGCATCCTGCTTACCCCATCTGATATTGTCTGCTATGGTTCCGGCAAACAGCACAGCCTTCTGCGGTACCACTCCGACCTTATGCCTGAGCTCGTCCAGGGTGTAGTCCTTTACATCAACTCCGTCTATGCACACGCTTCCCTGACTCGCATCATAGAATCTCGGTATCATGTTAACCAGGGAACTCTTGCCTGATCCTGTACCGCCTATGATTCCCACTGTCTCGCCCGACGCCACGTCAAATGTTATATCTGACAGTGAATCCGCACCGGCTCCGGCATATCTGAGGTTGGCATCCCTGAAGCTTACCTTTACAGCATTTTCAGATGGTCCTGCTGTCTTGCCTGATCCATCTGTTATGGATGGCTGCTGATCCATGACTGCATTTATTCTCTTTGCACAGGCAACAGCCTTGGTGATCGTCACGATAAGGTTTGCGAGCTTGATGAGCTCGACGAGTATCTGTGACATATAGTTGACAAGTGCGACGACCTTTCCCTGTGTGATGATTCCCGCATCTGTCTGTCCCGCTGCGATCCAGATTATAGCTGCAGTTGAAAGATTGATTATCACGTAAGTTACAGGATTCATAAACGCTGATATACGTCCTGCAAGGAGCTGGAACTTCATCAGGTCATCTGTGGACTTGTCAAACTCTTCAAATTCCTTGTTCTGTCTGTTGAAGGCTCTGATAACTCTCGCGCCCTCAAGTCCCTCACGGGTGAGCAGTGTGACTCTGTCCAGTCTGTTCTGCACCTTCTTGAACAGAGGTATGCTGAGTGCCATAACACCGAACACAACAATTGAAAGTGCCGGTATGGTTACCACAAATGTCATGGCCGACTTCACGTCGATGGTGAATGACATGATCATGGCACCGAACACTATGAACGGTGAACGGAGGAACAGTCTGAGCACCATGTTGACTCCTGTCTGTACCTGGTTCGTGTCACTGGTCATTCTCGTGAGCAGTGTGGATGTTCCTATGCTGTCGATCTCTGTGTATGAAAGTGATGTAATATGCCTGAACAGATCATTTCGAAGTGCTGTTCCAAATCCTGTAGCAGCCTTTGCCGAAAAATATTGGGCGGTGATAGAACACACCAGACCGATAATTCCCAAAAGTATCATGACGAGACACATCTTCACAACGTAGCTTATGTCACGCCCTGCTATACCGACATCGATGACATTTGCCATGACGATCGGGATAAGCAATTCAAATGTTGCCTCCAACATCTTAAAAAGCGGGGCAAGTATGGACTCTTTCTTATAGTCCTTAAGATATCTAAGTATTCCCTTCATCTCTTCTCCTAACAATACTCATTCCGTATATAACAGACACAGATACCATCCATGCCGTCATTACTCAAATAGAACTTCCACACCATATATAAGGTGCGGAAGTTCTATTTCAAGCTATGCTGCAATGACGTGATCATCTGATTAATTATCTGTTATCATATTACTTGCAATTATATATCAGTCCTCATCGTCCTCTTCTGGAAGATTTGCATTGTGATATACTGCCTGAACGTCATCGTCCTCCTCAAGCATATCTATAATCCTTGTGAACTTCTTGACAACCTCAGGATCGTCTATATCAACATAGTTCTGAGGTATCATTGTGAGCTCAGCCTCAACCATCTTTATACCTTCCTTCTCAAGGCTCTCTCTTACCTGCGAGAAATCCTCAGGTGCTGTGATGATCTCGTAGCTGTCATCCTCGTCTGAGAAATCCTCAGCTCCTGCATCCAGTGCCATCATCATGAGGTCGTCTGCATCCATATCACAGTCTTCCTTTGCAATGATGATCTGTCCCTTGTGATCAAACATATATGATACACAGCCTGTTGTACCTACGTTACCGCCACCCTTTGTGAAGCAGTTACGGACATTGGCTGCTGTTCTGTTCTTGTTGTCTGTAAGAGTGTCTACTATGATGGCGGTACCATTAGGACCATAGCCTTCATATGTATTCACTACGTAATTTACTGAATTGGCATCTCCTGCTGCTCTCTCGATACCGCGCTTGATAGTATCATTAGGCATGTTGTTCGCCTTCGCCTTGGCGATTACATCACGAAGCTTGCTGTTGTTCTCAGGATTCGCTCCGCCTTCCTTTACTGCTACTACGATCTCCTTACCAATGATTGTGAAGATCTTACCCTTTGCTGCATCATTTTTTTCCTTCTTGTGCTTGATGTTTGCAAATTTTGAATGTCCTGACATCGTTAATTCTCCTTATATTATGTATCTCTTAATTACTAGTTACGTATATTAACACTATTGCTGCGTTTTTTCAACCTTTGTGATCTTTACCTCTTCTATCATGTTGTTAATGACAGACAGGGATGTGAATCTGTAGTTCTGGTATACTATCTCTATCTCCTCATCTGCATATGGCAGTCTGCCAAGCTCATACAGAAGGAATCCGTTCAGAGTCTGGAAGTCCTCGTCCGGGAATTCTATACCCAGCACATCACTCACCTCATCCAGCTCTGCCTTACCGCTGACTATGTACACATCACCGCGTTTCTTGATATCGTCGCTGGCATCATCATACTCATCCAGAATATTGCCAACTATCTCCTCCAGAATATCCTCCATGGTGACTATACCTTCAGTCTGACCATACTCATCCACCACTATAACCATGTGGATCTTGGCTGTCTGCATTCTGCGGAACAGCTTGGCAATATTGTATGTAGGATGTACAAATGCTGCCTCAACCATGATCTGTGACAGAGTCTTTCTCTTATCCTTGAGATATGCCTTCACGAAATCCTTAAAATAGATTATGCCGACTATATTGTCCAGATCTCCATCATACACCGGATATCTGGAATAATTATTCTCCAGCATGATCTCCATCACTTCATCTATGTCTGTATTCTTCTCTATAGCCATGACATTAAGTCTTGCAGTCATGACGTCTCTGCTCTCTTTGTCAGTGAATTCGAAGATGTTAGTGATGAACTGGGCCTCCGAATCCTCGATGAGCCCCTGCTCATTGCCCTCGTTGACCATGGATATGATCTCTTCCTCTACCTTTTCCTCTTCTGACTTTCTGTTAAATAATTTCATATTTTAGCTTTATCACCTCATATTATATTCATACCAGCTCCAGGCTGATCTTCAACGCTGCGTCCACCTTCTCCAGAATGTCCTGATCCACATGACAGACCTTCTCCTTGAGTCTCTGCTTATCTATCGTTCTGAGCTGTTCCAGCAGTATGACCGAATCCTTAGCTATATCACATCTGGTTGAATCCAGCATGATATGTGTAGGCAGCTTAGGTCTCTTCATCTTGCTGGTTATCGCAGCTATTATCACCGTTGAACTGTGCCTGTTACCGGCCTCATTCTGAACGACGATAACGGGTCTTATACCTCCCTGTTCTGAACCCACCACAGGTCTCAGATCTGCGTAATATATATCCCCACGTCTGATCACCAATTCTATTCACCCCATAATACTTTTGATTAAATGTGGCTTTAATACATATTGTATGTAATCCACTCTAAAAAAAGTATTGCCCGTGTCAGACCCGGTTATACGCTAATCCAAAAGATAGTTGACCTGTCCCAGCTCCTTGTCATCCCTTATATAAGTTCTTGGGACCCTTCTTGATATGTTGCAGACGAGCTCATAATTAAAGCTGTTGGCCGGTTCTGCGACCTCCTCAACTGTCACTTCCTTATCTCCATCACGTCCGATCAGAATAACGTCATCTCTTACTTGTACACCATCAATATGGCTCACGTCAACCATAAACTGATCCATGCACACCCTTCCGATGATCGGGGCGTATTCTCCATGGATGATAACTCTGCCGGTATTGGACTGTGCTCTCGGATAGCCATCGGCGTAGCCTGCCGATACCGTCGCAACCTTTATATCATGATCTGCTATATATGACCATCCGTAACCTATTCCGGTTCCCGTCTTGACATCCTTGACAAATATTACCTTGGACATAAGTCTCATGGCAGGTCTGAGTTCCACTATGTTCTTGTCAACCTCATCCGAAGGATATAGGCCATACGTGACTATTCCTGATCTCACCATATCGAAATCTGAATTATCCATCTCCATGATCCCCGCGCTGTTCGATATATGTCTGACCGGAATATGTATTCCAAGTCCAGCCAACTGTCTGTTGATCCATCTGAATTTCTCAAGCTGTCCTTTGGCCGCAGTCTTATCAAGCTCATCAGCCTTGGCATAATGTGTAAATATCCCCTCTATCTCTATGCCCGGCATATTGCTGATCTCCTCTACATTCTTCACACCGGCCTCATCACACGAGAATCCGATCCTGCCCATGCCTGTGTCTACCTTGATATGTATCTTTGCCTTTGTTCCCATGCTCACTGCCAGCTCAGACAGCTTCTGTGCATCGCCGGTCTCATACATTGCAGGTCTCACGTCATATTTCAGAAGCAGTCCATAGTCGACGGGATCCGTGTACCCCAATATGAGTATCGGCTTGTCAATGCCGGATCTCCTGAGCTCCAGTGCCTCATCAATAAACGCCACCGCATAAAAATCCACAAGATCATCAAGTGCCTCTGCCACCTCAACTGCACCATGTCCATACGCATCAGCCTTTATCACCGCAAGCATCTTTTTATCCTTATCAACAAGAGACTTCATGGCTGATATATTATGCCTTATATTATCAAGATTAATTACTGCCTGCACTCTGTTATAGTTACTGTTATCCATCATGTTCTGCTCCTTTTATCACGTCTGATATAGCCTCAACTATATCCCTGGCCAACATTCCGTTTTGTCCCATGCGCTCAGCTGCAAGATCCCCGGCCATGCCATGTATATATACTCCAAGCTTAGCTGCCTCAAATGGCTTGAGCCCGGTTGCCACAAGTCCTGCTATCACTCCTGTAAGCACATCACCGGCCCCTGCCGTTGACATGCCATTGTTGCCCGAGTTATTGATATATGAACTCTCACCGCAGCTCACACATGTTCTTGAATCCTTGAGCACATTTATAACATTATACTCCATGGCAAAGTCTTTGCACACCTCTAATATATTCTTTTTTATATCAGGTATGCTTCGCCCTACAAGCCTGGACATCTCTCCCATATGGGGCGTTATGATGACATCACCTCTGTGTTCTGACAGAACAGCTTTGTCACGTGCCATGATATTCAGTGCATCTGCATCTGCCAGAACCGGCTGTTCTGCATGGCTCATAACATATCGGACCATACTTCCGGCTTCCTCCTGCATGCCTATTCCCGGACCTATGAGTATAACATCTGCCCATGTCACAGCATCCTGTGCACAGCTCTCCGCCCCGGTCTCATCATCATATGTCATGAGTACCGCCTCAGGGATCCTGAGTCCTGCTATGGTCCTGTTGGCACTGTGTGTATACACCTTGACCAGTCCTGCACCCATACGATACGCCGCCTCCGCAGCAAATGTCATGGCTCCGGACATATCTCTGCTGCCCGCTATCACTGCAACCCTGCCATACGTTCCCTTGTTGGATGTATCAGACCTGACCGGCAGGCCTGCAAGATCTGACCTGTCATATCCGCATACCCGGGGTGCAACAGCCAGGATCTCAGTATCAGCAAAACCTATGTCCCTTACAACTACCACCCCTGCCATATCGCATCCAGGATGGAGGACCAGTCCGATCTTATTCAGGCCAAATGTGACAGTGATATCTGCGCGGAAAGCTGTATTAAGTATCTGTCCACTTGACGCGTCAACTCCCGATGGAACATCTATCGCCACCTTACTGCCACTCATAAGATTCATCTTCTCAATTGTCTCCTGCCAGATACCGGCAACACCCCGCTTTAGCCCCACTCCAAATATTCCATCAACTATGACGTCATATTCTCTGTGATGTATCTGGTCGGACACCTCTATTCCAAGCTTTTTCACTATATCCAGCTGATATGTGAAACTGTCGCTGTGCTTTGACAGACCATTTATAAAACACACCTCGACCTGATCTCCCTGCTGTGAAAGCAGACGGGCAAGCGCAAGTCCGTCCCCGCCATTGTTACCTCCTTCAACCACAACAAGACAGTTCAGACGTCTTCCATCTTCTGGTCTCAAACGTCTGTTGATCTCCTCCAGAACGCATATCGCTGCGCGCTCCATGAGCAGAAGTCCCGGAATTCCTCTCTCCTGTATGGTACGTCTGTCTATCTCCTGCATCTCTGCTCTGTCAGCCAAATAATACATACTCCCATCTCCTATCACTTCAGAACCAGCCGTTTCAACCTGATTCATTATCTGTAATATCACTATATATCAAAGAAAACGGATAATTTCTCTCGAAATTATCCGTTCTTACCCCACTGTATATATACTGATATATACCAGCAATACAATGGACCATAATTCTTCTGTAACAGATTATCTCTTCTTGAGGAAATCTGGAATCTTTATACTCTCTGCCTTATTCACTGGTCTGCTTACATGTGCAGGCTCAACCGGTGTTGCTGCTGGTGTTGTCTGTGCAGCTGTCACTGGAGCAGTATATGCTGGCTTTGATGCTGTCTCTGAAGCTGTGCTGTTCAGGAATGATGGTCTGCTGCTGACTGTCTGTGCTCCAAGACTCTGACCTGCATATGTTGCAGGCTTGCTCTCTGATACTGGAACTGTTGTTGTTGCAGGCTTTGGTGCTGCTGTCGTCATGGTTCCCAGTGGTGATGCAGTTCCTGCATATCTTGATGTCACATCGCTCTCGCCTGATCTCTCAAGACCTGTAGCTATGATCGTGATGCTGATATCCTCGCCCATGTTGTCATTGTCAACTGTACCGAATATGATGTTGACTCCATCTCCAGCCTGCTCTGTAAGATATGTAACTGCATCATAAGCTTCAACAATACCGATATTACCTGAGAAGTTGACGATGATATCTGTAGCACCTGAAACTGTTGTCTCAAGAAGTGGTGAATCCATCGCCTCTTTGATCGCATCAACAGCCTTGTTCTCACCGCTTGCTGAACCGATACCGATATGGGCAATTCCCTTGTCTCTCATAACTGTCTGGATATCCGCAAAGTCAAGGTTGATAAGACCTGGCTTATTGATGAGGTCTGTAACACCCTGAACGCCCTGCTGGAGAACCTGATCAGCCTTCTTCAGCGCATCAGGAATACTTGTTCTCTTGTCACATATCTGAAGGAGCTTATCATTAGGGATAACGATAAGTGTGTCAACATTCTCCTTAAGTCTTGCAATTCCCTCCTGGGCATTTCTCATACGTGGCTTGCCCTCAAAACCAAATGGCTTTGTAACAACACCGACTGTGAGAATTCCCAGATTACGTGCCATCTCAGCGACAACAGGAGCTGCACCTGTTCCGGTACCGCCACCCATACCACATGTTACGAATACCATGTTGGCGTCCTTGATGATGTCCACGATCTCTTCTCTATTCTCTTCTACTGCGCTGGCACCGATCTCAGGCTTTGCGCCGGCACCAAGACCTTTGGTAAGCTTCTCGCCTATCTGGATCTTTGTTGTAGCTCTGCTAAGTGAAAGAGCCTGCTTATCTGTGTTGATCGCAATAAGCTCAACTCCCTCAACATTCTCATCGATCATTCTGTTTACCGCATTATTACCTGCACCGCCGACACCTATTACAAGAATCCTTGCCGGTGTTCTCTCGTCATTTGATTTTATCTCAAGCACGGTTGCATCCTCCTTATATACTTATTCTATACCTGGTTCTTGACCTCTTTATCCATCAATCAACGTTTATATAAATACCCGTTTTATCGCATTAGTACCTATATAATACGATTTTTTATATCATTACGCAAGAAATTTTTTATTTATTTTCTTTAAATATAACATTGCCATTTGCATTGCTGTAATTCGACATATCCAGTGTTCCCTTTTTCCCTTCAAGTGGCTTGAGTATATTCTCAAGATTCATAAATTTGCTCTCGAGATTATCTGCCCCGCCTATCTTGATCTTGATCCCCTCCTTGTGGAGTATGAGATTCTGATCGTCGTCGTAGGTTATCTTATCTATCTTTATATCATTCTTGTATATGAGCTGGGTCATGGTCAGTATCTCCTGGAAGAAACTCTCGTCTCCTACATCAAGCTTACTTCCCTGCTCCACATTATCACTTGTGAGCCCTTCTATACACGGCACATCATCCAGCTTCTCAGCCGATATCTCAAGAACGATACCATCACCATCAAAGTATGCATACTGATCATCGTATCTGATACATCCAGCCATAGCCTTCTCATAGACTGTGATAGAGATTGTATTTCTGTCCACATACTCCACATCTATCTTATCAATAAATGTCACATCCTGAGCCGGATTCATTCTGCTCTCCAGAAGGAACAGCAGGGTGTTACCATAATCATTGCCTCCCGTTACAATATCTACCATCTCCTGATCTGTGTAATGGCTTGTACCGGTGACATTGATAGTCTTAAGCTTGTACAGACTTCGTATGCAGACAAATGCAATGGCACACAATATAACGAGCACAAGGAGCACCTTCAGTATGATCTTAAAAATTCTGGCAAGCTTCTCAAGTCTTGCTTTTCTTCTCGCCTGCTTCTCCGCCTTCAGCTGTCTCTGTCTCTCCAGCTCCTCAGGAGTTGGCTTGTGTCTGCGCTTCTGCTGCTGTTTCCTGCGTTTTTCTTCCCTGCGCTTCTGCTCTCGCTGCCTCTCAGCCTCCGCCTGTCTGCTTTTTTCACGTGCAGCATTCCTGTCATCCACAGGACGTCTGCCACTGTCAGGTCTTCTCTGTCTGTCGCCTGCAGGATGTCTGCTGCTGTCCGGCTTCCTCTGCCTGTCATCAACCGGACGTCTGCCGCTGTCAGGTCTTCTCTGTCTGTCGTCAGCAGGATGTCTGCCGCTGTCAGGCTTCCTCTGCCTGTCATCCACAGGACGTCTGTCGCTGTCAGGTCTTCTCTGCCTGTCGTCAGCAGAGCGTCTGCCGCTGTCAGGTCTTCTCTGCCTGTCGTCAGCAGAGCGTCTGCCGCTGTCAGGCTTTCTCTGCCTCTCATTCGCAGGCCGTCTACCTTCCTCAGGTCTCCGCTGTCCTGTTCCAGAGGATGAGCGTCTGTCAGGCTCCTGTTGACGTCTCTTATCCACAGGCACCCGTACTCTGCCATCAAGTCTGCGGCCTGTCATAACATCTACATACCCGCTCTCCCGGCGTTCCTTTGCCACGTCGACATTACGGCTTCCCTGACGTCTTGGAGCAGCCTGCCGCTGATTGCCCACACGCTGCTGGTTATTTATATTTTTTCCTGTATATCTTCCATTATTATCCATTCATATCTCCCTTTGCAGGATCTATCATGTATCCTCTGCCGCCTCTGTTCTTGCGACAGACATCACTATTCCCATCTCCATGAGAATAAAAATCATAGAACTTCCCCCGTAGCTTATAAACGGCATGGGGACACCGGTCGGGGGTATCGTATTCGTAACAACGCTTACATTTATAAGCAGCTGTGACGCTATGTGTGCCATAACACCGGCAGTCATCAGTCCGCCGAATCTGTCAGCTGCATTCATGGCTATCACTGCCATCCTGTAGAGCAGTATGATGAACAGTATAAGTATAAATACCGCTCCCACCAGTCCAAGCTCCTCGCAGACCACAGAAAATATCATATCATTATGTGACTCAGGAATAAACCCCATCTTCTGGACACTTTTGCCATATCCCAGTCCGAACAGACCGCCTGAACCAACCGCATACAGAGACTGCACAGTCTGATATCCATCAGGAAACTGCTCTGGTGCAAGCCATATCTTGACTCTGTTCGCCCTGTATCCGGCAAACAGAATAAACAGCACGCATCCCACTATCCCAAACATTCCTATTATTACAAAGTGTCTCACCCTGGGACTGCCTGCAAAAAGTACTATGAACAGGACTCCGAAGCATATTATTGCCGTGCTGAGATTCTCCACTCCGATAAGAACTATCGTCAGGACCGGAAGTGCCATCACCCGCACAAGGCAGCCTGCCCTGCACAAATCCCGGCTTCTGACCGCCGCCTGGGCCGATGTGTAGATGATTATAGCCATCTTGGCATATTCTGACGGCTGAAAACCTACAGGTCCTATGTACAGCCATCTGGCAGATCCATGGCTCGCCGTTCCTATGACAAGAACCAGGATCTGAAGTGCTATAGATGATAAAAGAATTATCTTTGAAAACCGGAACAATATCCTGTAATCACATCTTGAGACAAACCACATGACAGCAAGTGCCGCTGCCATGTATATGGTCTGTCTCTTTAGAAAATATATACTGTCTCCGTACAGGTCTTCTGCCCTGTAACTGCTTGTGCTGTATATCATGGCAAGCCCAAGAATCAGAATGCCCATAAGTGTAAGTACCATAGTTACGTCCACATATGAGCCCCGGGACCACATTCGTGTATTCGTCACTCTATCTTCTGAAACCACGGGACCTCCATGCAATCAGATCACTCCTTATAGCTTCTTACATACTCCTTGAACATATCGCCTCTCTGCTCGTAATTGTCAAACTGTCCCCAGCTTGCACATGCAGGAGAGAGAAGAACCGCATCTCCATCAACTGCATTCTCATGGCAATATGCAACTGCATCCTGAAGATTCTCCTCAAATATAATAGAGTTGAATCCATGTCTCTTGGCACAGTCCGCTATCTTCTGGGCGGTCTGTCCTATGAGGACAAGCCACTTAACCTTTCCATCAAACGCCTCTATCCACTCATCATACTCTGAGCCTTTATCGTAACCGCCTCCGATGAGGAAGGTTGGAGCCACCATGGCCTGTATTCCCTTTATAGCTGCATCGGGATTGGTTCCCTTTGAATCATTGTAATAACTTACACCATCTATTGTATCAACATACTCTATTCTATGCGCAACTGCTTTGAATGATGTTGCCACATCTCTGATCGTATCCACAGGGACTCCCATGTAATAAGATATGCCAACCGCAGCAAGTACATTCTCCACATTGTGTGCACCCAGAAGCTTGAGATCCTTCAGCGCAAGTACATTTATCTTTCTGTCTCCATCTTCGAGGATGATATCCCCATCATCCACATACACTCCGCCAGCCGGCTTCTCCAGTCTGCTGAAATATACCACATGGCAATAAGCCGCAGCCTTCTCACCCATAGCTCTTGTATGCTCATCATCATAATTGAACACAGCCACATCGTCCATGGTCTGATTCTTTGTTATTGAAAACTTTACATTGCCATAATTCTCAAATGTATAGTGTCTGTTCAGATGATCCGGTGTCAGGTTCAGAACTGCACTTACATTCGGGTGGAAGTCTATGACAGTCTCAAGCTGGAAGCTGCTTATCTCCGCTACCGTATTAGAATCTTCATCCGTGGTATCACACAGCTCTGTATAAGGTATTCCTATATTACCAACAACGATAGTTTTGGCATTGTGCGCCTTCACTATCTCTCCTACAAGGGCTGTTGTCGTGGTTTTACCATTTGTTCCTGTTATGGCAGCAATCTTGCCTCTGCCATAATGATAAGCCAGCTCTATCTCACTCCAGATAGGTATTCCGGCATTTCTCACAACATCTGTAAATGGGGCATCAACCGGAATTCCAGGACTTATGACCATAAGCTGTGATGAAGATAGCGCATCCGCACCGAGCTCACCGAGCTCTATCTGTACAAGCTCTGAATTACCTGTTTTCTCCTTTATTGCATCCGTATCCCTGTCCTTATTCTCATCGAACAGATATACCTTTACTCCATGCTTTACCAGAAGGTTGGTGGCACTTATTCCACTCTTTCCTGTTCCTGCTACTATTGCTGTATTGATCTCCATAATCTTTCACCATGATGCCTGCGCATCACTTTCTCCTTTCTTACACTACAGAGCCAGTAAACCTACTACACAGAGGACCGCTGTCACTATAGAGAATATAGCAACGACCTTGGACTCAGGCCATCCTCCGAGCTCAAAATGATGATGGATAGGCGCCATCCTGAACACCCTCTTGCCTGTAAGCTTGAATGAAACCACCTGTATTATAACTGACAATACTTCAAGGAAGTATATGAACGCTATTATAACTATAAATATCGGCATCTTGAGCATGTAAGCTGTTGATGCAACGAAGCCTCCGAGGGCCAGTGATCCGGTATCGCCCATAAACACCTTTGCAGGGTACACATTGTACACAAGGAATCCAAGAAGGCATCCAACTGCTGCACACGCAACAGGAGCCACGCCTGAACCTGTTCCAACTGCTACAACTGCAAAGAAGGTTGCTATGAGAACCGTAACTGATGACGCAAGTCCATCAAGTCCATCTGTAAAATTCGCACCATTCACTGTACCAAGCACGATAAAGAACAACAATATTACATAGAGTGTACTGTTGAGCTGGACTGTCTTGCCAATGAATGGGATTATAAGCTCGTTGTTGATATCTGAATACTTCTCTACATAATATGCAAATACTCCTGTAACGACAATCTGACCGAGCATCTTCTGCCATGCATGAAGCCCCATGGATCTCTTCATGACCACCTTTATATAATCATCTATAAATCCAATAAGTCCAAATCCGAGTGTCACAAATAAAACTGGAAGAACATCTGGATAATCTTTCATATATATCAATGTTGTAATGGTAAATGACAGCAGGATGATAAGTCCTCCCATGGTTGGGGTTCCTGCCTTCTTCAGATGTGCCTGTGGACCGTCATCCCTTACAAACTGACCGAACTTAAGCTTCTTCAGGAATGGAATCACGATGGGGCATAATACCACACTGATACAGAACGCGATAACTACCGGTAAAATAATCTTCAAATCTAAATTCATATTGTACTCCTTACCTGTCCGCGCACCACGGACTGTGTATTTCTTTTTCTGTTTTCAGACTGACATAAATTTAATACTCATTTGAAGCTTTGTCAATTCCCAAATAGGGAAGAATGTTCAAAAATATATCCCTTACGACTGGAGCTGCCACCATTCCTCCATAATAAGTACCCTCCGGTTCATCTATAAGCAGTATAGTCATGACAACAGGCTCATCCGCAGGGGCAAATCCTATGAATGACGATATATATCTTCCATTACCTCTCGGCAGCTTCTCGCTTGTCGCCGTCTTGCCACCTATCCTGTAACCATCTATGGCACACTTTGATCCTCCGCCCTCGGCAACCACTGCCTCGAGCATACTCTTCATCTGCTCCGATGTCTCCTCACTTATAACCTGCCTCTGTTCCCCCCATTCTATGGCTGTCACAGCTCCAGTCTCGGCATCAGTCACGCTCCTTCCTATATGTGGTGTCACGCTGTGGCCTCCATTGATGACCGAAGCTACCGCTGCAACGAACTGTATAGGTGTCACCTGGAACGACTGACCAAACGACATGGTCGCAAGTTCGACGGGCCCCACATTTTCCTTTTTATGCATGATGGAATTTGCTTCTCCCGGGAGATCTATTCCGCACCTGTCAAACAATCCAAGCCTGTGATAATATTCGTACATTCCATCAACACCGGTTCTCTCTCCTATATCCATAAATGCAGGATTACAGGAATTCATGAGTGCCTGCTCAAGCGTCTCGCTTCCATGTCCGGTTGTCTTACTGCATCTGATCCTTCTGTCCTCCACTATCCTGTAACCGGGACAAAAAAAAGACGAGCTGCTATCCACAGCGCCCTTCTCCAGCGCAGCAGTGAGGGTTACTATCTTCGCTGTGGAGCCCGGCTCATACGTATCACTTATGAGATAGTTTCTCCACATGTTGTTGAGTTCATCCATCCTGCTCATGACCGGAAGCTCCGATCCAGCCGACACAACAGCTTTCCCTGTATCCGCACTATCTTCATCCTCCGTGCTGTCCTCATCCACTTTCACCAGCTTGAACGGCTCATTAAGATTGTACTCCGGCACATCCACCATGGCATATATCTCACCATTCTGCGGATTCATTGTTATGGCGCACACCCTGTTGGCATGTTTTTCGGTCAGGACCTTATACGCCGTCTGTGTCACATATTTCTGTATATTGATATCGAGCGTGGTCGTCAGGTCGTCTCCGGCCACAGGATCCATCCTGGTCTCCGCATACTCTGCAAGCTCTATTCCCTTCGCATCCGTAACTGCATTCACGCTGCCATCTGTACCTGTGAGCACGTTGTCATAAGCAACCTCCAGCCCCAGTATGCCTTGGTTATCCCCACCTGTGAAACCTATTACCTTGGACGCAAGCTCATCATATGGATAGCTGCGCTTGTAATCCTCATCAACTTTCACACCCGGGACTGCTGCCGCCTTGATCTGTTTTCCCTTGTCTATGTCCACATTTGTTGCAATTATCTCCCTTGAGGATACCTTGGTGACCCTGCGTCTTATCTCCTCCGGGTCCTTGTCCAGCCACGTCTCCAGAAGCCTTATGACAGCTTCCTCATCCTCTATCTGACTGTGTATAACCGATATGGAGCACACCGCTCTGTTGTCCGCAATGATATTGCCATTTCTGTCATATATCCTTCCTCTTGGAGCCTTGATACTTCTCTCCCTCTCGTGAAGATCCTCCGCTTTTTCACTGTAATACTGCCCCTTGAAAATCATTATGTATGTGAGTCTGCCAGCTATAAAAACAGCTGCCAGACACACCAGGACAAACACACACTTTATTCTCTGTCTGATATAACTGTAAAGTTTCACCGGAACACCCTGTGTTTTTTACTATAGTATTAAAAAAGATCCTGATATATGCCATGTAAGGCATATATCAGGATCATATCAGTTCCAATTATTCCCACGAACTGTCGTCATAGGATGTATCATCACTGTAATCATCCGTATAATCATCGGTTGAGCTGTCGTCCGTATAGTCTCCATCTCCCCATGAATCGTCGGTGTATGCGTCCCCTGAGCTGTCATCCGCAGAAGAGTCATCTGTGTAATCATCATAAGATGTATCATCTGTATAGCTGTCGTCTGCAGCATCGCTTTCGGCAGTGTCATCTGCTGTATCATCTGCTGTTGTATCGTCTGCTGAAGTTTCTGTACTGTCGTCAACAAATGCAGATGACAACGGCTCGTCTGTTCCATTGTACAGAACTCCATCCTCATTGGTTGCATACACATTCAGATATGGCAGCAGATCTTCCATGACCTGGTTGAAAAGCTTGGCACCTGCTCCTGATCCAGCCTGATCCTCAACATGAGGTTCATCGACAACCACATACAGCATAATCTGTGGATTTTCAACTGATGTAAATCCTATAAATGAAAGGACATAATTTCCATTGCCTCGCGGAAGCTTCTCGGCAGTACCTGTCTTTCCACCAATTGTATATCCCTCTATTCCTGCAGCAGCTCCTGTTCCTTCCTCAACAACAGCCTGAAGATATGTCCTGAGATAGTCTGATACTTCCTTGGATATTGTCTTTCTCACAAGGACAGGCTGTATATCCTCTACCACATTTCCATCGGAATCAAGAAGCCTCTTTACCACATGAGGCACATAATAATTGCCTCCATTTATTACAGAACAGAATCCCGCAGCCATCTGGATCATAGATGTTGTAACACCCTGTCCAAATGAAGATGTTGCCAGCTCTGCAGGATTCAGGTTATCAACATCATATTTTATACCTGTTGTTTCACCCTCAAGATCAATGCCTGTCTTGGAGCCTATATTGAAAATGACCTGGTATTTGTCGAATATAGCCGGACCTTCCTTGTCCGCTATCTGCATAAGTGCATCATTGCAGGATACTGCAAGAGCCCTCTTTACGTCCACCATGCCATGACCAGCTCTGTAACTACAATAGATTGGGGATTCCCCCTCGACAACGACCTGTGAACCATCACACAGGAACTCATCGCCATCTGAGATAACTCCATCCTCCATGGCTCCCGCAATCGTAAATGCCTTGTATGTTGATCCCGGCTCGAACACATCGCTTATACAGTAGTTCTGCCATACATAGTTGAGAGCCTCGTAGAGCTGTTCCGATGTAAATCCATCTATCGTGCTCTGGAATTCTTCATCAGACATCTCCGCAAAGTTATATTCAATCTGCTCAGTTCTGACATTTTTCTTCTCAGTAGTGGCTTCACTGCCCGTCTCAGATGCAGCCTCAGTGGTCATATCCTCTGTCGTGTCCTCCGCAGTTGTATCCTCTGAACCTGTGGAGTCCTCAATATCAGTTGCAGTTCCATCCTTCTTCACTGATGTACCGTTCTTATCCGCTTTCTCCACAGATATCAGACTGTCCGCATTTTCATCCGCCCCGTCGATCTCCACTTCCTGGGTGACTGTTACAGTCATGTTCCTGAGTGCATCTGTATCCATCGGATCATTTGGATCATAGGTACGTGAGCTGGCCATTCCAAGCACCTCTCCGTTATTCGGGTTCATGGCTATAACTCCTATCTGCTTTGCACCTGTAGTCTCCATGTATTCAGCAATATTGTTCTCTATGATCTTCTGGATATTCATATCTATGGTGGATACCACGGTATCACCATTCTGGGCTGCAACCGTCTCCGCATCGACACCACTGGCACCTGACATGTATTTGTACGTCTTGCCGTCAACGCCATTCAGATATTCATTGTAGTAGCCCTCTATACCATTCTGTCCCACGTTTCCACTTGCAGTATAACCAAGAACGTTACATGCAAGTGAACCATTTGGATAGTTTCTCTTATATATGGTCTTGAAGGTCACGCCAATTACATCCTTGCCCTCTTTGGTCTTACAGTAGTCCTCAAATTCCTTGACCTTGGAATAAGGAAGTCCATCCATGATCTCCTCATAATATGACTCTTCATCAGATATATCCTTGTCAAATTCTTCGCTGGTAAGCTCGAACACCTTCATGACCGCAGTCTTGGTGGCTTCCTTTCCAGCCTCCGTAAGAAGTATATTCTTAGGCTCAAGTATCAGAGTGTATGTCTTCTCACTGTTCGCAAGAACATTGCCGTTTCTGTCGAGTATCTCACCTCTCTCATATGGTATGTCAGAGGAATCATAATCCATCTGCATTACCACGGCCTCTGAGTATTCCTTTCCCTTGGTGACGTTGATGTATATTACTCTGCCTACCAGTATTACAAGAGCGATAACCAGCAGAATATATGCTATCAGGGTCTTGCTCTTCAGCTCTTCCATAAATCTTTTTGATCTCTTTGACATCTTATCCTTCCACCTTAGTTATAATTTAAAAAATAAATCCCCGAGGCTTACTTAGCCTCAGGGACATCCTTGTACTGTACTACGTAATCATCACTATTCTGTGAATAGTAGATTGTTTGTCCCGGCTGTGAGTATACCATGCCGAGCTTAGTAGTTGCAATATTATATATCTCATTCAGATCCGTCATGGAATCAAGTCCTGCGCTGTAACCTGAATTCTCGTCAAGCTGGGCTGCAACCTGCGACTTCAGACTTGCCACCGCATCCTTCTGTGTCTTAACCTCAGATGTAAGTTCCAGAAGATAACAGCACAGCGCAACGGCAATAACTACCGCCACAACAATCCCCGCAGTATATCTTATCTGCGCATTTGCAATGGCTCTCTCTCTGGCCTTTCTAGCCGCCAGTGCTCTTCTGTCTTCGTCTGTAATATGTGTTGCCCGCTTATTCTTTCTGGCAGGTGCCTGTGTTGCCGCCTTCTTTGGACGTCTTTCCGGCTGTGGAACTCTGGCTGGAGCTGCAGTTCCTCTATCATAATTCAATTTTCTGGCTGTATTACCCTCTACGTAATATCGTCTCTCTGCCATATATATCGCCTCTTTCATTTATATATATCAAACAGCCTCGAATACTCTGAGCTTCGAGCTCTTTGATCTGGAGTTCTCCTCAAGCTCCTTTTCTCCCGGTATGATCGGTTTTCTCGTTATAACCTTGCCGAGAGGCTTTCTTCCACATGTGCACACCGGAAAGTTCGGTGGACAAATACATGGATTTTCATTTTTTCTGAATGCAAGCTTTACTATCCTGTCCTCAAGGGAATGGAATGTGATGATACACAGTCTTCCTCCCGGATTGAGGCTTGCTATCATACCATCTATTGAATTTCTGAGCACGTCCAGCTCCCTGTTCAGTTCGATCCTGATCGCCTGAAATGTCTGCTTGGATGGATGGCCCTGTCCATTCCTCGCCTTTGCCGGTATGGAACCGCGGATTATATCGTTAAGCTCTTCAGTCGTCTCTATCACCTTGTCCTCACGGTACTTGCATATATGATATGCAATACTCTTTGCATATCGCTCCTCTCCGTAATCCTTAAGTATACGGAACAGCTCAGCCTCGGAATAATCATTAACTATATCTTTTGCAGTCTTTGTCTGCCGGTTGTCCATCCTCATATCCAGTGGAGCATCAACCCGATATGTGAATCCTCTATCCGCATTATCGAGTTGATATGAAGACACCCCCAGATCAAGGAGTATCCCGTCCACCTTCTGTATGTTCAGTTCATCCAATATTCTTCTGAAATTCTGGTAATTATCCCTGACTATGGTCACCTTATCCCCATACGGCTCAAGTCTCTTCGACGCTGCAGCTATGGCATCCTCATCCTGGTCGATACCTATAAGTCTGCCACCCTCGCCAAGCCTCTTCACAATCTGCTCTGAGTGTCCGGCTCCCCCTAATGTGCCATCCACGTAGATGCCATCCGGCTTGATATTCAGGTTGTCGATGGTCTCCTCAAGCAAGACCGACTTGTGCGCAAATTCCATAATCAATTACCATTCTCTTCTAAAAACTAAAATCAAGTGCATCAAGTTCATCTGCAAGCTCGTCCATGCTGGCCTGATTATCACTCATGTTCTCAGGGCCATCCCACTCTTCCTTGCTCCAGATCTCCGCTTTCTCACCATTACCGATGACATACACATCCTTGTCTATATGTGCATATTCTCTCTGCTTCGGAGAGAGAAGTATTCTTCCCTGTGCATCCGGCTCACACTTGACAGCTCCGGCAAGGAATCCCCTCTTGAAAGCTCTGGCCGTTCTGTTGGTCATAGGAAGCTTGTTCAGCTTCTCAACGAATTCCTCCCACTCTGTCATTCCATATACATAGAGACAGCAGTCAATTCCTTTGGTTACCATGAATGACTCCCCGAGTTCAGAACGAAGTTTTAATGGCATGATCAGTCTTCCTTTTGCATCAAGCTTATGTTCATATTCACCTGATAAGCATCTGGACATCCCGATCTCCTCCTTTCGTATAACTCTGGTAAATCACCACTTTCCACCACTTAGTTGCACAGTAATGCCACTTGTAACCACTATTCTATACTATAGCCCCCCAAATTGCAACCCTGTTATATGAAAAAAGTGTGTGCATATATGCAAAAAAGCCTGTAGATCTGACAGTTTTCACTGTCAAACCTACAGGCTTTTTGTGGTGGGGACAAATCCCAGTTTTTTTCTATTCTGTGGGGGATATCTCCACCTTGTGGGTATTTATCTGTATTGTCTCCCTGTTATATTATTTTTATTGCCACTTTTTCTGCGCTGAAATGCTATTTTGTGGCATCTTTGCCATCTTTCTTTTTTTCTCCAGCGTCATCTGATCCACCACTGGTCTCCACGTCTGTATCCGCAGGATCACATTCACCACTCGGCTCCACTTCTGTTTCAGTGTCACCACTCATCTCCACTGCCGGCCAGCCCTTCTTTGCACATCTTACATAATTTATGACAAGGAGGACTACCGCTGTTACAAAGCAGACAAGCGCAAGCGCCTGGGACACCTTGATCCCGGTATTACCGATCATCAGGGAATCACTTCTGAGACCTTCGATGATAAATCTTCCGAGTCCGTATCCTCCCACATATATAAGAGCGAACTCTCCTTTGAATTTCTTGTGCTTTCTATATATAAATAAGAAAACAAGCAGCATCAGGTTCCACAGAGACTCGTACAGGAATGTCGGATGAACCGTTATACAGTCCATGCCATCTATATTCACCACATTATCCAGCATCTTCTGTGTTATGACACCGGTTCTCTTCAGATAGTCAAGATTGCCATCAGATCTGTAGTAGTCAAGCGGAATCGCCATGGCCATCTTGCTGTTCGTATATGCGCCAAATGCTTCTCTGTTGAAGAAGTTGCCAAATCTTCCAAGTATCTGTCCGATCAGTATTCCAAAAGTGGCTGTATCCGCCATGAGCACAAAGCTGGCTTTTCTCACCTTGCAGAATATTACCGCCGTGATGACTCCCGCTATGATTCCGCCGTATATGGCAAGTCCGCCGCCTCTGATGTTCAGCATGGCTTTGATAGTGGCTCCCACATCACCCTGCACTATATACTGGTCAAGTCTGAACAGGATATAGTAGAGTCTTGCTCCAAGTATGGCCGGGATGATAAGTATAAGTATGAAATCCAGGTACATTTCCGGATTCTGTTTTGTTCTCTTTGCCTCGTTGGTGACGAGTACATATGCCAGCAGGAATCCTATCATGATGATGATCCCGTAGAATCTTATCTCAAAGCTTCCTATACTGATATGGTCGCCTATGTTTCTGAGGGTTATCCCAAGATTCGGAAAGAATATGCTTCTAAAATATTCTGATATCTGAGACATAGCGTTACATCCTCCCATATTCTGTTGTGAAGCAGATGCAATCTGATCTTATCCGCACTACATCTGTGTCATCACAAAGATTATTTTATACATTAAACTTGAAGAGGATAACATCTCCATCCTCAACCACATATTCCTTGCCTTCCTGTCTTACAAGGCCTTTCTCCTTGGCTGCAAGCATACTTCCGCAGTCCATGAGATCCTTGTAGCTTACAACCTCCGCCTTGATAAATCCTCTCTCAAAGTCTGAGTGGATCTTGCCGGCTGCTCCAGGTGCCTTTGTTCCCTTCTTGATGGTCCATGCCCTTGACTCTGTCTCTCCGGCTGTCAGATAACTGATAAGACCAAGAAGTGAGTAGCTTGCCTTGATAAGCTTGTCAAGACCAGACTCTTTAACTCCAAGATCCTCGAGGAACATCTTCTTCTCCTCATCGTCAAGCTCTGCAAGCTCCTGCTCTATCTGTGCACATACTACAAATACCTCTGCATCGAAGTCCTTTGCGTATTCCTTTACCTTCTGTACATTTTCATTTGAAGCGCCATCATCTGCTATGTCGTCCTCGCCTACATTTGCGGCAAATATTACAGGCTTCCATGTGAGAAGGTTGTATTCCTCTATCCATGCCTGCTCGTCCTCATCTGTGACCTCGATGGTCTTGGCAAGCTTGCCATCCTCAAGGTGAGCCTTGATCCTCTGCTGGAAATCGAGCTCCTTGGCAAGCATCTTGTCATTTCTTGCACCTCTGATGGTCTTGGCGATCCTTCTGTCGAGCACCTCTATATCTGAGAATATCAGCTCCAGATTGATGGTCTCGATATCTCTGATAGGATCTACAGAACCGTCAACGTGGATGACATTGGTATCCTCAAAACATCTTACAACGTGGACGATGGCATCAACCTCTCTGATGTTCGCAAGGAACTGGTTTCCAAGTCCTTCTCCCTTGGATGCGCCCTTTACAAGACCCGCTATATCTACAAATTCTATAACAGCAGGTGTTGTCTTGGCTGAGTTGTACATCTCTGTGAGCTTGTCCAGTCTCTCATCCGGCACTGCAACGATTCCTACGTTTGGATCTATTGTACAGAACGGATAGTTAGCTGATTCCGCTCCTGCCTTTGTAAGTGAATTGAAAAGTGTACTCTTTCCCACGTTTGGGAGTCCTACGATTCCTAATTTCATGTATACCTCCTTGGGGACGTTCCTTTTGTAACGAAGAGTGTCCCTCTGTATTATTTTCTTCTTATATATTATAGTGCAGCCACAAAATAGCCACGCATACAAATTCTAATATACTATAACGTGGCTAAATTGTAAATGTTTAATGGGGACGTTCCTTCTGTCACGAAGAGTGCATATGTCTGCAGAAATTATCCTGAGGCATCCTGACTTTTTGCAGGATGCCCATGTTACTTTTCCAATACACTTTTTCTTATTTTATCATTAGCCTTTCTCTCTGCTTTTGATTGCCTGATCCAGACATCATTTTCCCATTCATATTTTGACTTATCGCCCTTTTCTTTGAATGACTGAGAGTCTGTCACACAATCTTCCATCTTTTTGTAGTCTTTCGCTGTGCTCCAGGTGTATCCTTCCTTATTTTCTTTAAATTTTGACTCCTTTAATATGTATCTGTCAACAGGAATGTGATAACGATCACTGTCTGCAAACTTCTCATAAGGATTTTCTCCACCGATAAATTCTTTCTTTATTGTATATATAATGCAAAGATACTTATACGACATGTTCACCCATTTCTGAATGTGTCCCTGATTTATGCCATATTCTTTTTTCCCAGATTCGGCATTCTTTTTGCACTCAGAATTTTTTTCATCACATTTATCTCTGATAACCTTTATCTCTTTGTTTTCATAAAATTCATTAATAAGTGTGGCTGCATCCTTTTCCACTCCTATATTATCCATAAGCCATTTTGTTCCAATTTCTCTAAATGTTTTTTCATCCGGCGAATCCAGCTCCGGCAAACGCAAAACATGCCTGGCGGCATCTCCATAAGCCTTGTTTATAGCTGCATATTTTATTTCTTTTTCGCAGTTTCCATCTAAATCATCCAAAGATAACCCCAAATAGCTGTACAAAAGAAAATCCATAGCAACTTTCCTATAATCTGTTTGTCCACCCCTCATAATACTCTCCTTTACGCAATCTATGTATCAATTTCATCAGGTATTGAAAATTCATCAAGCCATTCTTTTTTTCTCTCATTGTCCATCTCTCTAAGATAGGTTTCACATGGTGAATTCGGTTCTAATAAACTGCGACCGTTCAACACTTTTTTTACTCTGTTATATTTTTGAACATATTCGTCGTGATAAAGTCCATTGATAATATTTAGTGCCTCAATTTCGAGTATATCACATTTTTCCTGCAGTTCGATCCTCAGTTTTCTCCTTTCTCCGATATCACGACATTCGTTTCTATCTATTGCCAATGCTCGCTGCCTGTACTCCTGACAGATCTCGCTGGTCAGCCACAGAGCCCCCTGTCTGTGTTTATATTTGGAAATATATCGCTTATCTTCCAGATCCTTTACTCGTTGGATATTTTCCTGTTTTGATTTTGAATTTTCCCTTGCCATATCGCATACCTCCTTTATATCTAAGGAAAAGGTATAAAAGTGTATGCGTTTATTTTGGTACATAAAAAACGGCAGGTACATTACCGCACCTGCCCATCTCAATTACTGCTCATACTTTGACACTGCCTGTCTTAATGATTCTTTGATCTTTTGGACTATATCCTCAGGCTCAAGGACTACAACATCAGGAGCAAAGCTCTTGGCATATTGAATCATAGCCTGTTCGTTTACCGTTGCTGTGACTATTACTGAATCATCGTCTTCTCTCATAGTGACATCATGCCCCAGTACATCAAGTACATCGCTGATCATTGGCTTGTTTATTCTGAATTTTATCCGTCTGTTTTCACCAGCAAACATGTAGATGTGTTCATTCATATACTGGTTTATGTTTAATTTTCTGCCATCTGATCCCTGTAGTTTATTGAATGGTTTGCCCATCTCATCTGTCATCTCAATATCACAGATTCGGTCGATCCTATAGTTGGAAATATCGTCATATTTATCAAAATTACAAATTAAATAATACTTTCCTTCCTTGGCTGCCATTCTGTACGGCGTTACCAGATATTCTATCTGCTCACCGCCTGGTCTGGTTTTCTTATGAGGTTTCTTGTCCACATCGTAATTCATATATTTGAACCTGATCTTCCTGTTTTTTTCGATAGCCTCATCGATCACCTCAATATTGTAGAAAATGGTTCCATTATATGATACCTGGTCCCTTTCTGTAGCAAGATATTTTATCCTGGAGCTGAAATATTTACTTGCTAATCCGTCAAGTTTTTTTACCAGATCCTGCTTCTGATTATTTGGGATCTGCCTTGAAAAAAGTACTGCATCGACAAGCAGCCTCAGCTCCCCTTCTGTAAAGTCTCGTTCAAGATAATAGCCTGTAACAATATTATTCTGGATCATTTCCCCGGTATTCTTATCAACATATGATCGCTCTTTCTCTGTATATCCAATCGAATATCCACAATCAATAAGCATATCTATATTGCGTTTAACAGTTTTTCTGTCAGCAGTCATATCATATTCTTTCTCAAGAATATCTATTATCTCTTTCTGGCTGATAACATGATCTTCATCTGTGTATTTCTTAAGGATTTCAATAATGTTCACTACGATCATTTTCTTGTTATCCATATGTTTCCTCCTTTGGGGACGTTCCTTCTGTCACGAGGAGTGTCCCCTGTATTAATCGCATAAGAATTTCTCTTTATTCCAAACTCTCCGCAATGCATCCGGCCCATTCCGCCAGATCTCCCTCTTGTCTGTTCTCGCCGCTCATGTAGAAACTGGCAACTATGAGCTTCTCATCCTTTCTCATGATCACGCTCTCTGATCCGTCCCAGTAAGCATCTACATCATCCAGCCCGGCTATCGTCAGATCGATTGGTTCGTAGTCTGACTGATTCTTCGCTCTCTTAAGATAAGCCTGATAAAGTTTATCTGCCAGCCACTCATTTTTAGCCTCGTGATAGGTTATCACCAATCCACCATGACGTATATTTCCATCTGTGTAAACTATATCGCCATACTCATAAACCTTATAATTTTCAGGCCACAGAATATCAGTCCATTCACTTATCGTATTCACGTCATCATCGACATTATCTACCTTCTGGATATCATCGCAGGATGCCAGATCTGTTATTGTCCGAAACGGAACTTCTCCCTGATATTCGGAAAGCGGCATCTGATTTCTATCTGTGCCATCACTCAGTATAAACATACATCCAAACACTATCATTGCCACATATGCAATTGTTCCAACAACAGCCTTTACGATGTATGTTCTGGCACCTTTTCTCCAGTTTGTGCCTGAACCCAGACTATCCCCATCAAGTATTTTTTTGCGGAGCCTGTACAGACTCACAGCCTTAACCAGACCGGTCACTATAAATATAATCACACACAATACGAGAGCACTACTTATCAGGCTTCCTCTGTTTACCATCGATAGAAACGGCTGACTTGTAAAGATAAGAACCAGATATACTATTATCCAGATAGACATCCATATTATGTTAAACCTCTGACTTCTATGCAGTGAATTCATCGCCATTGCCTGGACCTCAGGGTCTGTGTCCATCTCTCTAGCATCTATATCATCTGCTCTGTATATATGAAATACTCCATACTTTGCCACGTACTTCCATCCAAAAGCACCGTTCAGCTCCACCTCATCATCACTTGGTCCGTCGTTGTCATATATCACGAATCCTTTCTGAGCCGGCTGTAACCTATACCTCACCTTTTCAGGTTCGCACCTGTCAAATGCAGCTATTCCACGGAACACTCCGCCATCCCGCAATATATACCCCTGCTCCGCCATATATGAGAGCCAGCTCTCAACTCCGGTAACATCATAATCCGGACACGGTATGATGCGATGCACACTTTTTGTATCTCTTTTCTCCTCCATCTTTAAGCCCTCCATATAAATTTTTTGTGAATAGTCCGCACTCCGCAGCAAATGCATCTCTACATTTCATTTGCTGCATCTTCCGCATCCCGCACACACATTTTCAGTCTTTCCACTTCCTGCTCATATGCATATATACCCTTATCTGTGATGCTGTATGTTCGCTTACGGCCTTCCACCTCAATTTCCCTTATCCACTTTTCCTTCTCAAACTTTCCCAGTATGGTGTATAGAGTCGCCGGTCCGATCTTTACCCTTCCACCGGTTCTTTTCTCTATATAGTCTGCCACATCTATCCCACACATTGATCCTTTTGAGAATGCCATCAACACGTAGAACATGGATTCAGTCAGAATATCCATAGCTTTCTTTGGCATAGTATCACATCTCTTTCCTGATATCGTTTATTGATATCATATAACGATATTGTATAGTGCATTAGGATATTTGTCAATACAACAAATATCCACTAATCCACTCTGAGCTTATTCGCCATGAATAGCATACTTTCAGCCTTACTTACTGTTCTTTCGCTTTTTTCTTCTTTCCTGACATAGCCATATAGAATATGACATTCAGCACGATACCTGCGCATGTTGCTATCGGCGCTGCAAGTCCTATATTTGTAAGGCTTGCATCCGGCTGGATACTCATGTAATAGGCAAGAGGCAGTCTAACGAGCAATGTCTGAATAAGCCCCTGTATCATGACCCACAGTGACTTCTCATGTCCATTGAAATATCCTATCATGCTGAACAGCACCGCGGTGAGTATCGTCTCAGGTGCAAAGCCCCTCAGGTACTCGAAGCCCCTCTGGATAACAGCCGCGTCAGTGGTAAAGATCGATGTCAGTTTGTCACCAAAGAACCACACGCCAATGAATACCACCACGCCGACAGAGAGTCCTATGCCCATACCGGTAAGCATCGCTTTTCTCGCTCTGTCCTCTTTTCCAGCTCCAGCATTCTGCGATACAAATGAAGCCATAGACTGCATAAGCGAGCTTGGTACCAGCATGGCAAAGCTGACTATCTTGCAGGCAACGCCATATCCGGATGATGCCTCCAGGCCAAGTCTGTTGATAAATGCACACAGCGCTAGAAATGACATCTGCGTGAGAAATTCCTGCATTGCCAGCGGAAGTCCAACTGAGAGCAATCTTCTGCACTGTCTGTTTAATCTAAAATCTTTTCTTGATATCTTAAATGGAAGCTCTCTCTTCTTCAGCAGCACAAGCGCAAGGACAACACTGACCGCCTGGGCTACCACTGTTGCTATGGCTGCACCCGCAGCGTCAAGATGACATCCCGCAACCAGGATAAGGTCACCGATAACATTTACTATACATGCCACAAACACAAATATAAGAGGTGATTTGCTGTCTCCAAAACCTCTGAATATCGCGGTGAGCACATTGTAGGCCATAATGAAAAATATTCCGCCTCCGCATATCCTCACGTACGACGATGTAAGAGTGACTGCCTCTGCCGGTGCCTGCATCAACACGGACAAAGGTCTTGCAAACGTCACCATGACAACTGCCAGCACCACCGCAAGTATTGCAAATATAGTCGTGGCGCCTCCGAGAAGCTCTCCTATCTGATCCGTGTTCTTCTCGCCTATATATCTGGCAATAAGCACTGTGACACCCATAGCAAGTGCTGTTATCACAAATGTAACCAGATTGAGCACCTGGCTGCCCGTAGATACGGCTGAAAGTCCCGCCGTCGAACCGAATCTTCCAACCACCAGCAGATCAACCGCACCGTAGGCAGCCTGAAGTATCAGCGCTCCAAGAATCGGTCCCATGAATGGGAGCATTTTTCTAATTATACTTCCCTGTGTAAAATCTGTTTTATCCTGTACACTCATCTTATGTCTTGACTCCTTTTGCTCATAACTTCATACAGCTTTTCAATAAGCTCTATCATTATGTCTGCACTCTCATCTGTGATATCTCCCAGCGCACTGCCCAGATCACTAAAATATTCATCCACATATTTATCTACCAGCTCTCTGCCAGACTGGGTACTTCTGATATACACATATCTTCCATCAGCCTCGGAAGTTTTTTTCTCCACGAAACCTAACCGTTCCATATCCTTGACGGTCTTTGTGACTCCGGGTCTTGGAAGTCCTAGTTCATCACTGATATCACTGACCTTCACCTCTGCGCCGTCAAGCTCCAGCTTCGTTATCACATCCAGATAATGTATATGAGTCGGGGTGACTCCATTTGGCAGTTTTGGCATCATATCCCTGACTCTCTTAGCCTGATAGCAGGCATCCATAACTTGTTTTAT
>CAKQIY010000023.1 GCA_934247115.1 uncultured Coprococcus sp. | reverse complement strand
ATAAAGAACAACCGATTGCGCACGGGAAACAAAAAGAGCAACTAATTTTCTTATTATTTATTTAAAGAGGAGGACATAAGAATGAGAAAGAAAGTTTTATCATTAACACTTGTTGCTGCGATGATGGCAGGATGCCTTGCGGGATGTGGCAACGCAGATTCAAAGGACGAAGGAACAACAGCAGCTGCTGGCGACAGCACAACACAGGCTGCAGCATCAGATGATGCTATTCAGAACTTAATTGATGCAACAACAGGAACTGTAGATCTTTCAGTATGGGCTTCTGAGGAAGATCAGGATCTCACAACACAGGTTATTGAAGAATTCAAGAAAAAGTATTCAGACGTTGACTTCAACATCACACTCGGAGCTGAGTCAGAGTCAAAGGCAAAGGATGATATCCTGGTAGACGTTGAGGCTGCTCCTGATGTATTCGCATTTGCTGATGACCAGATCAATGAGCTGGTTAAGGCTGGCGCACTTCAGCCGGTACAGGCTACATATACTTTTGATGTTGCAAACGAGAATGTGGCAGCTTCTATAGAGGCAGCTACTGTTGACGGAACATTATATGCATATCCAATGACAGCAGACAACGGATACTTCATGTTCTATGATTCATCAGTATTCACAGAGGATGATGTTCAGTCACTGGATGCTATGATCGAGGCAGCAAAGAAGGCAAACAAGAAGATCGCTATGAACGTATCAGATGCCTGGTATGTATACTCATTCTTCCAGGGTGCAGGTCTTGACCTTACTCTTAACGATGACGGACTTACAAATACATGTACCTGGAATCAGGAAGGCGGTACAGATGTAGCTCAGGCAATCCTTGATCTCTTCAAGACTGGTGTATTTGTAGATATGGATGATCCTACACAGGCAACAGCGATCGCTGAGGGTACAATCTGTGCAGCAGTTAACGGAACATGGAGAGCAGCAGACGCTGAGGCAGCATGGGGCGAGAACTATGCAGCTGCTAAGCTTCCTACATACACAGTTGCAGGCAAGCAGGTTCAGATGGCTTCATTCTCAGGATGCAAGCTTGTAGGTGTAAACCCACATTCAAAGAATGTAGGTTGGTCAATGCTTCTTGCTGAGTATCTTACATCAGAGGATACACAGGTTACAAGATTTAAGCAGAGAGGTCTTGGTCCTTCAAACATCAACGCTTCAGAGTCAGAAGAAGTTAAGGCTAATCCAGCTATATCAGCTCTTGCAGCTCAGGCAGCATACGCAACACCACAGCGTGTAGGCGGTAACTACTGGACACCAGCTGAGACACTTGGTTCAATCCTTGCCCAGGGCAATCCGGACGGAACAGATCTTCAGAAGCTTCTCGACAACGCTGTAGAAGGAATTGATGCACCTGTATCACAGGAGTAATCTTAATTAAGAAGTACTTTGAATAATATTTATAAGTTATAATGAGAATGCCCCATATGTCATTCGTGGCATATGGGGCATTTAAAAAAGAGAGGAGCTTTTTCATGAAGAAAATATCAGGATTCTTTAAAGCTATAGGACGATACTTCAAGAATTTTGGTGTTGCTTTTGCAAAAGGTGATATATGGGTTAAGCTCTCAGCGGTTATCATGGGTGCAGGTTACTTCGCAAGAAAGCAGATAGTAAATGGCTTGATCATGCTCATCGTTGAGGCTGCGTTCGTGTTGATGTGCGTAGGCTATGCGGCACCAAACCTTGCAAAGTTTGGAACTCTTGGAACTGTAAAGTTTGAGCAGGTATTTGATCCACTCACCATGCAGACAACTACTAATAATTACGACAATTCTTTCCAGATCCTTCTCAATTCAGTTGTTGCATTGTTCATCATGCTTGTATTCGTGCTTTTCTACATTCACAATATCAAGACAGTGTACAAGCTTCAGCAGATGAAGGAAAATGGAGAACATATAAATACATTCAAGGAAGATATGAAGGCGCTCTTCAACGAGAAGTTCCACATAACACTTCTCACACTTCCTACAATAGGTGTAGTCATAATGAATATTCTGCCGATACTTATTCTTATAGCGGTGGCATTTACCAATTATGACCAGCAGCACCTTCCACCAAACTCACTGTTTACATGGGTGGGCTTCAAGAACTTTGCAAGCCTGTTCTCAAACAGCATGACAGTTACATTTGGATATTCATTCAGAAAGGTTCTTGGCTGGACACTTGTATGGGCGGTCATGGCAACATTTACCACATTCATAGGCGGTATCCTTCTTGCCAAGGCGATCAATTCCAAGACAACCAAGCTTCCAAAGATGTGGAGAACACTTTTCATCATATCAATAGCAGTTCCACAGTTCGTAACACTGCTTTTGGTTAGAAACTTCTTCGCTGATTCCGGTATTGTGAATACTATCTGTTCAAATATCGGTATCACAGACCTGCTTAAGCATATAGGGCTTGTCAGTGAGCATCTTACATATATACCGTTCCTGACCGATCCTCACTGGGCAAAGGTAATGATCATTCTCATCAATATCTGGGTCGGTGTTCCATACCAGATGCTGATCGCAACAGGTGTTCTGATGAACATACCTACAGATCAGATCGAGAGTGCGAAGATCGATGGAGCAACAAATTTCCAGGTGTTCTGGAAGATCACAATGCCATATATCCTGTTCATCCAGGGTCCGGCACTTATAACAGACTTTGTAAAGAATATCAACAACTTCAACGTAATCTACCTGCTCACACAGGATGTATTCGTTACACAGAATCAGGCACTTGCCAATTCACATGCGAAGGAAGTTGACCTTCTTGTTACATGGTTGTTCAGACTTACAAATGAATACTACGACTACAAGATGGCATCTGTTATCGGTATCATAGTATTTATCATATGTGCAGCATTTACACTTATATCATTCTCAAGAATGATCGCAGGAGATAAAGAGGAGGAGTACCAGTAATGAAGAAAACAATAGGTTCAATCTTTAAACATATCGTATTACTTGTCCTCGCGGTTATCTGGCTGGTTCCGATCATCTGGCTGGTTGTCACCTCATTCAGCGGATATAAAGGGATCAATACAGCGCATTTCTTCCCAACGAGCTGGTCTATGGACAACTTTGTTCAGCTGCTTACAAGACCTGATTCGGTTGTGCAGTATGTGTCATGGTTCAAGAATACACTTATCATTGCAATATTTACATGTATCATCTCTACTATATTTGTAGTTATGGTCAGCTATGCGATGAGCTGCCTGAGATTCAATGGCAGAAAACAGATCATGAGTGCGTCATTGATACTGAACATGTTCCCTGGCCCACTTCTCATGATAGCAATTTACTTTATCCTGAAGATGCTGGGACTTACAAACAGCCATTTCGGTATGATCATAGTTTACTCAGCAGGATCAGGACTTGGATTCCTTATCATGAAGGGATTCATGGATACAATACCTATGTCACTTAAGGAGGCTGCCAGACTTGAGGGTGCTTCAGAGGCAACGATATTCCTGAAGGTCATTCTTCCTCTGTGTAAGCCGATCGTGGTGTATCAGGTCATCAGTTCATTCCTTATACCTTGGGGCGATTTCGTATTCGCAAAGCTTATGCTCAACTCAGGAGTTTCAAAGGACTGGACAGTAGCTATAGGCCTTTACAATATGCTTGAGAAATCACTCGTCAACAAATACTTCTCAGTATTCTGCGCCGGCGGTATCGTGGTAGCTATCCCTATCTCAATACTGTTCGTCATCATGCAGAAGTACTATGTAGAGGGCGTGACTGGCGGTTCTGTAAAGGGTTAAGGCGGACGGACGCCGCTTGGAAAGGACGGACGCCACAGCGGAGGTGTCCTGATATATTCAGAGGTCGTTCGCACTCGACTTCGGACGTAGCGGACACTAAGCTCAGGCTTAGGGCCTTCGCTAAGTGCCGACGTCCTCGTATTCCTCTGAATACATGCAGGACACTCCGCTGTGGCTGAGACCGTCAGAATCTACAGGCGGCTACTATCAACAGGAAATTTCAATCAGTTGACTGGAAGATACGATCAGTGGCTGAGGCCGGCAGAACTTACAGGCGGCGGCCTGAGAGAAATGAGAAAATTTATTTTGAGCAGGTGTCTGCGTTACCGGATGGACCACAGATGGATGGTGGTGTGGATGCCTGCTATAATTAGCCCTAAAATAGGGCTGACAGGATGAAAAATGAGGATATTGTCACTTATTTGGGGACGATTATCTTTAGATCAAAAGGTTACAACATATACGAAATAGGAGATTTAAGATATGGAGAATACATTTATTGTAAACATTATCCATCGTCCTGAGATGGTTCCTGAGTATGCCGAGAAGGTTACAGGCCATGGTCAGGCAGAGGATATCGGAAGAAAAGCTCTCCTCACAGAGTCACTGGACATTTTCAAGTTCCAGCAGGAGACAGCTCACAAGAACGGACTCAAGACTACTATTCAGATGACATATGCCAGCCTTTTTAACGAGGAGGCTGTATCACTCGCCAAGGAGCATCATGAGAAGTATGGAGATGAGATAGCACTCTCACTTCTCGGACTTCCTTGCACAGAGTTCAGAGAGAAGTACAAGACCAAGGACTTCTGTATCTGGATGTTCTCAATGGAGGACAAGAAGAATATCGTCGATGACGTATTTGGTAAGTTCCATGATATATTTGGTTTCTATCCGGTATCGACAGGTTCATACTATATGGACGCTGAGCTTACAAACTACATCAAGGAGAAGTACCCATCAGTCAAGTGTGCGGTTGCAACATGCTGGGAGGAGGGCCCTAAGGCTTACCACACATGCAACAACTCATGGTACACACTGTTCGATGGTGGCCCATGGAATCCATGGATACCTTCAAAGCAGAACACACATGCACCTGCAGCAAATGAGGCTGAGGACAGCGGAATCGTTGCTATCCCTCATCTTTCAAGAGATCTGCTGGCATGTTACGATGGAAATGGTTCTAACTTCGGTACACATCCACAGAACGTTCTCCGTGGAATGATCTATGACAGCAAGACATGGGAATACCCATATCTGTACAACCTTATCGACCAGTATCGTCATCTGGCTAAGTTCAACAACGGATATTCATACAACATGATGTTCGTTGGACCGGGCTGGCTGAACAAGATGGGACGTTGGGAGGCTCCATATGAGCTGCTCAAGAAAAGCTACGAGGACGGAATGAAGTACTACGGCGATCTGAAGAAGGAAGGCAAATGCGTTGACATGACAATGGCTGAATTTGCTGATTTCTACAGAGAGAACAAGACATACGAGGAGCCTGAGTGTGCTCTTTGGAAAGATATACTGTATGGATCAGACAAGCAGATCTTCTGGTACTGCGATCCATATATGAGAGCTCAGATCAACATGGATCAGGGCGGCGCGATCGTTGACCTCAGACCATATGCAGCAAAGCTTAACTGGCCTGTAGGTATCGGAACTCCACATGTTCAGGATGCATCATATCCATTCCTGATCCAGGAGAAGTACAGAGCGGGATATTTCACACACTATGCTGGAGAAGGTACTGTGAGAAGTGCCAAGATCAGCTATAATGGTGAAGAGGTCGATCTCTGTCTGTGCAGAACAAAGGCAACATTCTCACAGGAAGGCAGCACAAGGATCCTTACACTTGACCCGGTTGACATCGAGTTCTACGATCTGACAGTTAAACTTCAGACAAAGATATACTTTGAGGAGGGTTCATCCAAGATAAGACATGAGAGAACTATCCTCGAGATGAGCAACCCTGATGCAGAGGTTGAGATCAATGAGTACATGGTGGCATGCTACGGTACAACAGAGTATCCTGAGGACATGACAGGAATCACTCTCACAGCAAAGAATGCTTCAGAGAGCAAGTCACTCACATATGAGTACAAGTGCAGAGAAGAGGATCTCGCAGGTGCCGATGAGGTGTCAGCAGTTATACCTGCAATAGAGACAAAGGCTGCTATGGGAGCATCAGGCAGCGATGCAACAGGATATTTCAAAGAGGGATATGCATTCTCACCAATGTTCACTCTTGGTTATACAAAGACACTTAAGGATAAGGAGGTATTTTCAACATGGCTCAGTCTGGAAAAGGCAAATTAAATTACAGATGTCCAATGTGTTTCATGAGAGATCTGGATATAGATATGTTCTATGATAAGGACAAGAAGGAATACTACTGTATCCGTTGTCAGTATGTTGGACAAGAGGAGGACGTTCTGGCAAAGAACGAGCTTATCAGAATAAAATATGGAAGAATGTATGACAGGATTACATTTGACGACTAGGTGACAGATGTCATCTTGATAGACGGCCGCCGACAGATGGAGATGAACTGATACATCAGGAGTATGTTGTAAAAGACGTTGGAGTATGCAGAACATTTTTCTTCGGCGGCTGTTCTTGGTTATAACAGGCAGTGAAATAAATGCAGGTGAAGGAGACAAAAATATGGCAGATTATATAAAGGGCGTGGATCTCTCCGCTGTTGCCGAGGTTGAAGAGCTGGGGGCGAAATATTATGACAATGGTGTGCAGGGAGATATATTTGACATACTGAAGAACTATGGTGTGAATTCTGTGAGACTTCGTCTGTGGAATGATCCGTACACGGAGGACGGCGTACCTTATGGCGCGGGCACAAATGACCTTGAGGTATACAAAAAACTCGCAAAGCGCGCTATGGATTATGGAATGAGCATTCTGCTTGATTATCACTATAGTGATTTCTGGGCTGACCCGGGCAAGCAGAGGGTGCCGAAGGCGTGGAGAGGCATGGATGCGGATCAGCTTGAGCAGGCTGTGTACGACTATACAAGGGAGACTCTTTTAGAGATGAAGGCTGCGGGCGTTCTCCCTCAGCTTGTTCAGGTTGGAAACGAGCTTACAAACGGATTGATGTGGCCTCTGGGGCAGAAACCGGAATATGACAATATCGCAAAGTTTGTGAGCGCTGGAATAAGGGCGGTCAGATCGGTTGACTCTGATATTCCGGTCATGATACATCTCGACAATGGCGGCAACAATCCTATGTATGTGGACTGGTTTGACCACTACATGGAAAGAGGAGAAGATTTTGATATAATTGGAATGTCGTATTATCCGTTCTGGCATGGAACCATGAAGGAGCTGGAGGCAAATATGCGGGATATGGCGGATAGATATGGCAAAAAGATAGTTATCGCTGAGGTTTCCATGGGATTTTCGATGGATGACTATGCTGAATATGAGAAACTGGGGCCTGATGATAGAAAGGGCTATGCCACAAAACCTTCACTGGTGGAGAAGCTTGACTACCCTATGACACCTGAGGGACAGGCGGATTTCATGAATGATATAATGAAATTGATAGATGATGTTCCTGGTGGCGATGGCTTTTATTACTGGGAGGCAGGCTGGATACCGGTGCCGGGAAGCGGCTGGGCTACGGAAGGTGCTCTGTCATATATAGAGGAGTCTGGCCCATGCGGAAATGAATGGGCAAATCAGGCACTTTTTGATTATGACGGACATGCTCTGCCGGCACTTAAGACTATACGTGATTACAAGCCGCTGCACAGCGACTATCCACTTAAGTAAATTATGGGGACGGAGGTGCCTGTCCCCTCCGTCCCCGTGGTTTCTGATAGTAAAGTACATGTTTTTGATACATTTGGATATGTTTTGGCTGGGCGGGTCTGTGTATAATATATACAGATGCGCCTTTTTAATATATTTGGCAAATTTACAGATGGGGGACAGGAAGGGCTGTTCTGATTGATCAGGAGGTAAGGTATGAAAAAAGTAGCATTGTTCATGGATGGCTGGAAGAGGTATTTCACCTATGCCTGGCCGCTGGGATTTATGCAGAAGATAAAGGAAGCCAGGGCTGATGTGAATTTGTACATATTCAACAGCAATGGCAATTGGAACAGGGACAATGGTTACAGCTATGGAGAATACAATATATATAATCTGCCAGAACTGACAGACTTTGATGGAATCATAATATCTGTCAACAATATCAAATATCCGGAAGTCACGGCGGAACTGCTGGACAGGATAAGAAAGAGCGGAGTTCCGGCTATAAGCCTTGAGACTGCGTTTGACGGCCTGCATTTTGTGGGTATAGACAATTATGATGCGATGTACGATATGACTCGGCATATGATAGAGAGGCACGGTGCAAAGAAGGTGTGGTATCTTGCCGGACCGAAGGACAACTATGAGGCTCAGGAGAGATGCCGGGCATTCAGGGACTGTATGGATGAATATGGCCTGACTGTGGATGATGAGGATGTCCTGTTTGGAGATTTTGGTTTCAATGACGGTGTGACGGGCTTTGAGGAGCTGCTCAGAGCACATGGACATACGTGTATAAAACACGAGAAGGACGGACCGGATTACGGCGGCCCTGCTGAGGTGTACGGTGAGATAACCAGTGGCAGTTTTGCGGATTCTGCCCCGGATGCCGAGGCTTCGAATAATGAGGAGATGGATGATAGAAGGCTGGAAGAACGAGAGCTAGTGAGGAAGATTCTTCCGGATGCAATAATCTGTGCAAATGACAACCTGGCGGTGGGTGTGTGCAACAGGGCTGAAGCACTTGGACTTTCAGTGCCAAATGATTTTAAGGTCACGGGATTTGACAACTTTGATAAAGCAGCGTACTATACGCCGCGTATAACAACGGTGAGCAGAATCCGTGAGAAGATCGGAGCTGCGGCAGCAGAGATCATGCTGAATATATGGGCGGGAAACAATCCGGATACCAGCTCCTATATAGATTATAATTGTATATTCACGGAGAGCTGTGGCTGTGGTGCGGATGCCATGTTGAACGGTAGACAGTACCTGAAGAATTATATAATGGGAGTTGTGGAACGCGAGGAGATAGATGAGAGCACGCTGGATTTCACACATTTGCTCAGCAAATGCAAGGATTACAGTGAACTGTATCCGTGTGTTCAGTCCTCATATTCACAGGCAGAGTGTAAGAAATGCGTTATGGTTGTCGACAGATCCCTTGTGGAGATGGGGGGAGCTGGCCCGACTCTCTCAGCAGCGTACGATGAGGATGTATTTGCTGTGAAGGGCTATCCTCAGAGAATGCAGATCGTGTACAGGCAGGGCATAGCGGATGATGGTGACGATACATACCATAGTATGTTTCCTCTTCTGGATGATGAGGCCGGCGGCAATATATTTTTATTTGCGCCATTTCATTTTGGAGAAAAGGCAGTTGGGTTCTGCTGTGTCGAAAATGGATATTACCTCATGGATAAGCAGCTTTGGTCAACTGTAATGAGCGAAGTGAATGTAGCTATGATAAATCTGTTCAATAAATGGAGACTGGAGCAGATCAATCAGGAGCTTACGGCAATATCCATAAAGGATCCGCTCACCCAGATATATAACAGGGAAGGCATGAGACAGATCGCCGCAAAGGCATTTGACAAGGCTTCGGGCCAGGGCAGGGCGCTTCTCATAATGTTTGCCGATATGGACAGGCTCAAATATATAAACGATACATATGGTCACGAGTACGGAGACAAGGCAATAAGGAGTGCCGCAAGAGCCATAGCAGGCGGAGGCGGAATAAGCAGTATTCCGGTTAGATACGGCGGAGATGAATTTGTATCCATATCTATATACGATGAGGCGGAATCTCCTGAGGAAAGAAAGACGGCGATCCATGAGAAAGCCAGGGAGATAGCTGCGCAGGAGAAGCTTCCATTTGCATTGGAGTTTAGTATAGGTTATGTTATAACGGCCCCGGATAGTGATAAAACCCTTGAGGAGTATGTGAGGGAAGCGGATCACAGCATGTATCAGGAGAAGATACAGAGAAGGGTAAACAGACAATAATAAAAATAATCAAAAAATGGAGAACCAGGTCTTATGTGCTGATTCTCTATTTTTATTTAGTATGGTATAATTAACTGTCATGATCCAATTCGCCGCTCGCCAATCATGTGGACACAACGTGGATTATTTATATTAGATACTTAGGATCAAAAGGAGGATATACAATGCTTAAGAATGTAACAGACACAGTATTTTACGTGGGTGTGGATGACAAGGACATAGACCTGTTCGAGAATCAGTACATAGTGCCAAACGGAATAGCGTACAACTCATATGTCATCATGGATGAGAAGATAGCCATCATGGACATGGTGGATGCAAAGTGTGCAAATCAGTGGTTTGCAAATGTGGCAGAGGTGCTTGGCGACAGAAAGCCGGATTACCTCATCATATCCCATCTTGAGCCGGATCATTCTGCCAACCTTGGCGATGTGCTTGCAAAGTATCCGGATATCAAGATCGTGTCGAATGCCAAGCTTTTCGGAATGCTTCCAAACTTCTTCGAGGTTCCTGTGGCTGACAGAAGTGTGACTGTGGCAGAGGGACAGACACTTTCACTTGGAAGCCATACACTTCAGTTCTTCATGGCTCCTATGGTTCATTGGCCTGAGGTCATGGTCACATATGAGCAGAGCGAGAAGATACTCTTCTCAGCGGATGCATTTGGCAAGTTTGGAACATTGGATACAGATGAGGACTGGGCATGCGAGGCGAGAAGATATTACTTCAATATAGTAGGAAAGTATGGAATGCCTGCACAGGCACTTCTCAAGAAGGCAGCAGGACTTGACATACAGAAGATATGCGCACTTCACGGACCTATACTCACAGAGAATCTTGAATATTACATAGGCAAATATCAGATGTGGTCAACCTATACACCTGAGGATGAGGGAATCTTCATCGCATACTGCAGTCTCCACGGCAACACAGAGAAGGCTGCAAAGAAGCTGGCGGAGATACTTGAGGCAAAGGGTGCGCCAAAGGTTGCTATATCAGACCTCTCAAGGGATGACATGGCTGAGTGCATAGAGGATGCCTTCAGATACGACAGACTGGTTCTGGCAGCTCCAACATACGATGGAGGCGTGATGCCTGTCATGGCGGATTTCATCAACCACCTGAAGATGAAGGCGTACCAGAAGAGAAAAGTGGCATTCATTGAGAATGGTTCGTGGGCTCCAATGGCAGCAAAGCTCATGAAGGAACAGATGTCAGCGATGAAGGATATAGAGATCGTGGACGAGCATGTGACCATAAGATCTGCGTTCAAACAGTCGGATGTGGCAGCACTTGAGGCGCTGGCTGGAAAACTGTTATAAGAGATAAGGATAATAAATATAAAGTAAGTCTGAAACCGACTTACATACGTAGTTATTATTCATCTAACAGGTGAGTTGTCACAATAAAGTTGTTACACAGAGTTGCTATACATATCGTGAGCAGGGAATTTGAGCCCGCCGGTCCTTAGGTGGCGCTGTGAGGCGGCACCTTAGTACCGCTGCAGGGCGAAATAAGCGGAAGCGACCCAGCGAATGATATGTATAGCAGTTCTGTGTTCAAAGATAGAATTGGCAACTCACCGTCCTATCAATAATGTAAGGAAGGTGTAAGACATGGCTAAGTCCATGGTTTCCGGTAAGCCCCTCAGTCTGATGCTGCAGTTTGCCACCCCGCTTTTGCTCGGCAATCTGCTTCAGCAGACCTACAACATAATAGATGCGGCTATTGTGGGGCAGATACTGGGAGATAAGGCTCTGGCGGGAGTTGGAGCAAGCAGCAGTATACAGTTTCTGGTTCTGGGATTCTGTATGGGTTGCTGCGCAGGATTTGGTGTTCCTGTTGCGAAGTATTTCGGTGCAAATGATATGCACAAGATGAGAAAATATATTTTCAACGGAGCTGTGCTGACGGGTATCATAGCGCTGATAGTCACGGTTGTATGTTCGGTGTGCTGTAATCAGATACTTCATCTGCTCTCGGTTCCAAAGGATATATATGACAAGGCTTATGCTTATCTTATAGTTATATTTCTTGGAATTCCGTTCACACTCATGTACAACTATCTGTCAAGTGTGCTCAGATCCCTGGGAGACAGCAGAACGCCATTCATGTTTCTGGCGTTCTCGGCGATACTCAACATATTCCTTGATCTGTTCTGCATACTGGTGCTCAAGTGGGGCTGCGCCGGTGCGGCTATAGCAACCATCACGGCACAGGCGGTGAGTGGAATATTGTGTCTTGTGTATATCTTCAAGAAGGTTCAGATCATGCATCTTGAGGCGCAGGACAGGGAGATGGAGGGTTCTGCAGTGAAGGAACTCCTCGTCATGGGAATTCCGACAGGCCTGCAGTTTTCCATAACTGCCATAGGAAGTATGGTCATGCAGTCTGCAAATAACAAGCTGGGAAGTGTGTATGTGTCAGGCTTCACAGCCGGTATGAGGATAAAGCAGTTCACCATGTGCCCATTTGACGCATTTGCAACGGCTGCATCCGTGTTCTGCAGCCAGAATCTTGGAGCCGGACAGGCAAAGCGTATAAAACAGGGCTTGTGGCAGGCGATAGCTGTTGCGGTTGGATATGGTATAGTCGCAGGACTTGTGATGATAATATTTGGAAGACCGCTCTCCATGATATTTGTAAAGAAGAGCGCAGTCGATGTCCTTGATGCCTCTGCGAAATACCTCAGATGTATGGGATTCTTCTACTGGAGTCTTGGTATACTGAATGTGGCGCGTATGGTGACGCAGGGACTTGGATATTCCGGCCGTGCCATATTTTCAGGTGTTACAGAGATGGCGGCCAGGATCATAGTGAGCCTGGGATTTGTCGGAACATTTGGATTCACGGCCATTTGCTTTGCTGATCAGACGGCATGGGTCACAGCGACCATCTACATATTGCCGACATGTCTTTACTGTGTGAAGAAGTCCACGGCGAAGATTGCGGCGGGAACGGTGTGATATGGAAAAGATAAAAATGCGTATGAATAACCGAGACTGTTGTCTGAGGATTCATACGCATTTTATAGTTGTGACATATTCGGGGTATATCACTTTTCCTTGCTGTCATCAAGCAGTTTTGGAGTGTTGGAGTTTAATGGAGACAGGATACTGCGCCCTATCTGCTTTTCAAGGGATTCACGTGCATTTCTGGCAATATTGCCACCTTGGATGGTAGCATCTGTGGCCTCGGTTATACCTTGAGGATTAGTTGCCTTTGATATCTCTGTTGTCGATATCTCTGCAAGAGCATTCAGGACAAGCTCTGTGTTAGTCATATTGTCTCTGAGATTTTCTTTTTTTAGTCCCTTAAACTTTTTATATTCTTTCACTGTCTTTCCTGACCATGCGGCAGTAAGTATGTTTGTAAGAGAAGCATACTGTCTGGAATCGGTAATGCCGGCACGTCTCCACTCATTGGTCATATCTTTACGAATCTCTATCCCACGCATACGCTGGGCTATCCATTCTTCAGAATATCCTTTGTTGCGGTATGATTCTATAGCACGATCAATAGCAATCTGTGGATCAGCTTCTTCGTCCAAACGTTGTTTGCCAACTATTGCCAGCCATTGCTTGAATGGCTCAGCCTTTTTTGACGGAATGGACTGGATAATTCTCAATAACCCATGTGTGTTTGTTGCTTGGATTTTACGCATTTTACCATCAACGGCTATCATTTGAATAGGGGTACAAATTGTACCCCAGTTAGCTGATAATTCTGGGTCGCGGGATCGTAACTTTTTTACATATTGTTTTGGGTCGGAACTATCGGTCAAAACGTCAATTACATCAATTATGGAAAAATACCATTCTTCCTCCTGTGAGTGCCATACTTTCCTTACTTGATCATCATATATAAATTCAAGTTCCTGCTCGTTTAATTCTGATACATCTGATACCTCAACAGGAACAGTGGAGGAAGTATTCTCATCATATACATAAAAAAACATAGTAATCACTCCAATCCATTAAAATTTTGCCCTTAACTCCACTACCTTACCAATGATCTTGACAGGTTTATTTTTTATGGTTTCATCGTCAAAATAGAGCGGTGCATAGCTGGGGTTGGTGGAAATCAGTTCCAGTCCTTCTTTATATTTTCTCAGGCGTTTGCACACGGCGTATTCACCAGCTATTGTAGCAATAACAGTGTCTCCTGTGTCTGCATCATCCTGCTGACGAACAATTACAACGTCGCCATTGCTAATCTTGGGTTCCATGCTATCCCCTTTTATTCTAAGAGCGTAGAATTCGCCAGTTTTAGCAAGACTTTCAGGTATTTCTTCTGTATCAATAATCTTTTCGGTTGAACAGAATGTTTTGTCACATGATATATAATCAAATACAGGAATTGCATACGCCTCTGATTTCTTTTGGCTTCTTATAATATCTTGTTCTTCCAGAAGATCAGATCTAGAGCAATTAAAAATAGCACACATGTGGTCAATTTTGTCCATTCGAGGAGATTTTAGTCCGTTACACCAATTCGACACAGTTGCAGTGCTGATATTCATCTGCTTAGCGAATGCGGCTTGAGTATATTTATATTTATCAAGAAAATAGCAAAGATTTTCTGCAAATTGTTCATTCATTTTTCTTTCAAATTCTATATTGGACATAGCAAGCAACCTCCTTTTATACAAATTATACATTTAAAGTTAACTGTATGCAATATAAAAACAAACAAACGTTAACTTATGGTAAATTTAACGGCGGGATAAAAAGGGGAACAATCTTTGACATATTCATCTATTCATTATAGAATTAATGTGATTTTAATGTTTCTCATATCTTGGTTTAATCATTGATTGATATAGTAACAACATCAGTTGATGATATCAGCAACAAGCAATCAGAAAGACGACAGATCGTCGGAAGATGATGTAACCAAGATAAAGAGAAAGGGTGTAATGATTATGGATAAACTTGAAAAGGTAGAAAAGTTAAGAGAAAAGACAGGCGTTAGTTATGAGGATGCGAAGAATGCTCTGGAGGCATGTGATTATGACCTGCTGGATGCGATCATTTATCTGGAGAAGCTTGACAAGGTGAAAGCCCCTGAGGTGGAGAGCTTTACCACGGGTGCAGAGCAGCAGACCTCAACAGAGTTCGAGCAGGCACAGCAGACATATACAAACGACTGCAATAAGGTGACATTTGGACAGATGATGGACAGATTTTTCAAATGGTGCGGCAAAGTGTTAAAGAAGAGTGTGGACAGCACATTCATAGTAGAACGCAGAGGCCAGACCATGATAAACGTTCCGGTTCTGGTGCTTGTGATCGCACTCATACTTGCATTCTGGGTAGTGCTTCCACTTCTTGTGGTAGGTCTCTTCTGTGAGTGCAGATACCATTTTGAAGGAATCGGCGACATCAATGTAAATCTCAACAACGCATGTGACAAAATGGCAGACTCAGTAGATAACCTTAAGTCAGATGTCAATAATAAGTAAAAAATGAAAACAGAATATCTTTTACCGATATTCTGTTAATTACCAGCTGATATAGTTTGGTTTTGAGAATGTAATGTCTGTGAAATATACCTCTGCAATGGGTAGCCGTGGCGACTGAGCTTTGGTGCTTCTTGCCGAGGCAGAGACCGCAAACGTCCTTATCGCGGTCGGCGCCGAGTGCAGATAGAAGCAAACCAAAGTGAGGGAAGATAGGCGTAATTGCAGGGATATGTTCAACAGACTCCCTTTCGCAACAAACGATGTCAGCGTCCGTAAGCCAAAAGAAAGGAAAAAGATATGGCACAGAAGATTCTCATTGTGGAGGATGAAGAGAAAATTGCAAGATTTGTGGAGCTGGAGCTGCTGCATGAGGGATACGAGGCAGAGAAGGCATTTGACGGAAGAACAGGGCTGGACAAAGCTCTGTCCGGTGACTTCGACCTTGTGGTGCTGGATGTGATGCTCCCGGGACTCAATGGTCTGGAGGTGCTTCGAAGAATCCGCAAGGAGAGTGCTGTGCCGGTTATCATGCTGACTGCAAGGGATGCAGTCATGGACAAGGTGTCAGGGCTCGATGCTGGTGCTGACGATTATCTCACCAAGCCATTTGCCATAGAGGAACTGCTTGCCAGGATAAGGGTTGCGCTGAAGAGACGTGGAACTTCGGAGGTTCACACCCACAGGATAGAGATCCGCGGAGTGTGCATGGACACCGACAGACATGAGGTCACAGTGGGCGGCGAGATAGTGGAGCTGACCAACAGGGAATTTGAACTGCTCAGGACGCTCATGGAGAACAAAGACATCGTGATGGACAGGGAGAAATTGCTCAATGCAGTGTGTGGATACGACTATCTGGGAGAGACCAATATCATAGATGTATACGTGAGGTATCTGAGAACAAAGATAGATGACAGATTTGGGGTAAAGCTGATCACCACCGTCAGAGGTGTCGGATATGTTATCAGAGAATGACCATTTTGGATGCCAGGATAGAGAGAAAATACATGGGAAAGAAAACTAACGAAAACAAAAGAATGTCATCTATAGCCAGAAGGATCAACATGAGCTTCTGGCTCAAAGAACTGGGCAATGTGATACTTATAGATATCGTCATTGCCTTTCTTATTGTAAGTGCATTTGCCGTGTGGGGAAGAAAGCAGCTGCCACAGGGCGTGGGCGGAATGAGATATTACGTTGAGAAGAATGAAGATGGCGGAGCGTATGAATATATAATAGAAGGATCAGATGAGAAGAAGTACAGATATGACGTTAAGATCCTTTGGGATATCATAGAGATTCCGGGCATTATATTGCTGGGGATGGAGACTATAGTGTTGTTTGTTGCGCTGTTCAGGACGGCGGATGTCAGAAGAAGATTGAAACCGCTGAATGATCTGGCGGTTACGGCGGAAAAACTCAGCAAGGAGCCAATGGATCACAACAAGATAGACGATCTGGAGAAAGCAATATCACATCTGTCTGCGGATGATGATGAGCAGGTTATACATACTGGAGACAAGGATCTCCAGAGCATAGAGATCGCGCTCAACAATCTGCTCAGGAATATGAAGGAGAATGAGAAACGTCAGATGAGATTCGTGTCGGATGCTTCCCACGAGCTCAGGACGCCTATCGCGGTGATCCAGGGATATGTGAACATGCTCGACCGTTGGGGCAAGGAGGATGAACAGGTTCTGGGAGAGTCCATAGAGGCACTCAAAAATGAATCCCAGCACATGAAGGAGCTTGTGGAACAGCTGTTATTCCTGGCAAGGGGCGACAGTGGAAGACAGCATCTGAACATGGAGAGAACCGACCTGAACCGCATGGTAAGTGAGGTGTGGGAGGAATCTATGATGATAGACGAGAGCCACAGATATGAATTCCGGGGTACTGAGAATGAGGCGTGTGTGCTCGGCGATGTGGCGATGATCAAGCAGTCCGTCAGGATATTTGTCCAGAATGCGGCGAAGTATTCTGAACCTGGCACGACCATAATACTCGGCGTAAAAGAGGAATCCGGTTATGTCAGTTATATGATAGAGGATGAGGGAACCGGGATGAATCCGGGCGATCTGGCCCACATATTTGACAGATTCTACCGCTCGGACGAGGCCAGAAATAACGAGACTGGCGGCTCAGGTCTTGGCCTGTCCATCGCCAAATGGATCGTGGATGCCCATGGAGGCACCATACAAGTCATATCCAGAGCGGATATAGGATCAAGATTTGTTGTGAGATTCCCTAAAATTGTTTAATAAGAGAAGCTGCATATACTTATTGGTAATCTGAGTATCTGTGGTTGCTGATCAATCCAAGAATCCAGCCTGCACTTCCTAAAATTATGTATTCTTTCATAAAAGAGGCGAGAGTCTTAACTGAGTGAACATCAATATACCATGGTATGATAGCATTAAAGAGATTTCCTCCGCTAAGAGACAGGATGATCAGTGTAAATGATAAAATGATGGCTATGGTGATGTTCTTCGCTGTATATACTGCGCCGTAATATAAACCGCAGAAGCAATATATTATAATAAGATTTTTGACTATAAATCTTTCTGGGTAGAGAATTGTCCTGCAGAACAACAACGATGTTATGGCACACATTAATAAAGACAGGTATAAAAAGGGAATAATTGTTTCTACCCATTTTATTCTGTGGGTTATGTAAAAAAGTTCCCGGCTGGGGCTATATACAAACGGCATAAAGGTTATTGTATATAGCAGCATAACGCACACAGGATATGCTACACAGTAACACTGCTGCAGTGCGTTTTCTTTATCCTGCGGATCAAGTGTTTTCATCATCATAAAGCCCGTAATAGCAGCTAAAATAGCGATAATTACACAGAGTATCATTCCTTTACGCAATATAAAAAGTGAGTTGTGTATTCTTTGCACCATGGTTACACTCCGTTCCTGTAAGACTTAAGAATATACATGTAGCCGTCCTCCAAAGTGGGATCAGGTGATGTGAGCTCTTGGGTATCGATAGAGCGGGAAGCCAGAAGCCTGGTCATGGCTGTTTTGATTCCATCTGTAGTGTCTTTTGCGATTATATAGCCTTGATCGATAATTTCTATATAGTTACACAAAAACTCCGCATCGTCTACAATATGCGTGGATATAATAATTATCTTGTCATCACAATTGGTCTGTTTTATAAGATCCCTGAATCTGAGTCTTTCCTCAGGATCAAGACCTGCTGTCGGTTCATCGCATATTATTATAGGGGGATTGCCAAGAAAAGCCTGGGCGATTCCAACACGTCTCACCATTCCGCCAGACAGAGTATGAGCCTTTTTGTCAATATAACTTGATAAATTGACACTTTCTATAACTGCTTCGATGTCTTCATCAAGACTACATGATGAAATACCCTTGGAAAATGCAATATAACGCATACATTCTCTTACGGTCATTCCGGGAAAAAGGCCAAATTTCTGAGGCAGATACCCGATATCAACAGAATGTATATTTGCTCCGTTCAGGAGAATGCTTCCGGTAGCTGACGGATATAACCCAATAAGGGATCTCATGAATGTGGTTTTGCCGGCACCATTAGGACCGAGTAGTCCGTGTACTCCTGATTCAAAATTACAGTTTAAATTGTGAAGAATTGTGTTCCTTCCCAAAGTAGTTGTCATATTTTTTATTTCCAGCATAATAATCCCCCTTTATATGAACGGATACAAGTTACTTTATTCTGTTGTTTCAGTGATGCCAAGTTCGTCGTATACATCTTCCTGAATCTTTTGAAGTTCCTCATCGGTGAGAATTGAATCAATATTGTACCAATTACCTGTCTGTATATAATTGGTGTAGTAAATATCCAAATTACCTGCAGCATCAAACATCACCATGTCAGAACCGTACATATATGCATTTCTGTGTATTGGTTGTATCAGGATTGTTTTCCCGATAAGGGAATAATCAGTTGCCTTTTCTTCAGGTGTATAGTTTATATATTTTTTTATCTGGCTTGTTATGTAATGATTTCGACTCGGATCTGTGTCCGCGCCAATATATGGGAAAATGTATCGCACATTATCAATAATCTGTTCGCTCCAAAATATGCCGGAAACAATGCTTAGCTGATTACTGAAACCACTGAACGTGTCACCGGACATGTTGAGATTGCTGTACGTAGTAAAATCAGAGCATATGGATACTGTGAACCTGCTCAGATCCTTAGGAAGCTGGCAATATCCGTTTTGAAATAAGTCTCCATTCCCAGCAATTGGGTAATACGGGAAGTTCCCGGGAAGATATGCACCATTTTCCCCTGTGTAGCAAATATTATAGGATTTCCCTGTATACTTTATGTATACGGATGAGAGATCACCGGTTTCGTTGTATATACATAGCTTATTTCCATTTCTGCTATAGCGGACAGCATGATCCTGGTCATCTGTTATGTATTCGATATCGTAATCTTTACAGAGTATAAAATGGTATTCAGGGAGACTGGTGTCTGATAGCTGCATATACATATCTGCGATCAAATTCTTCCTTATGTCAAAATGTATGTCATACTCTGTAACGTAAAAATCTATTTCCTTTGTTGGAGTAAGTAATTCCTGTTCATTTGCAAATAAATCCGAGGAAGCGTCTGCGTATCCAGGGTTACTGCCACTATATGGGATGTTGCAGATATAAATAAAGGAAAACGAGCATAACACCGAAAATATGGTGGCAAAAATCAGGGATAATTTCTTGAATCTGAAGAAATTTGTGATCAAATATACAGATATCAGACCAAATACTATATACAAAGGTTTGGCCAGGAAATGTATATTTACAGGAATTAAAGCTGCCTCATCTGGAATATAAGTAAGAGAAGCGCAGAATATGTTGGATATTTCCTGTATACTGCCGATTTTATCTTCCGTTGGAAATGTGAACTTACCTGATTGCAATATGGCAACTATAGTGAACCCAAATAATGCAAGATAGGCAAGGATAGTATTGTTGATATACGATATGATGAGTCCGATAATAACAGCACAAGTGTTGACCATAAATACATGTGTGAAAATAGCCTTAATTGTATATATATAAAAGTCTGCAGAGGAAGAACCTGACAGTATACAAAGGCATATACATAGAACAAACATGCACATACATAATAAGCCGTTTGTGATAGAGAGAATAAGCAGCTGCTGTGATTCCCTTTTAATTGATGACATAGTGTATGTGCTTATGCTCTCTACCACATTGTATTTTTTTACGATAGATATGTATTCAAAGGACAGGTACAAAAACAGAATATAATAATATATGGTATTTCCAAGCATCATATCTGTATGTTCAACTATATCAATGTAGTTAAATCCTCTAAGCAGACTGTCTTCAATGAATTTGTATACTGAATAAGAAATACAAAATATGATCGCAGCGATGGAAGGCCAAAAGCATTGTGGAGTTTTCCTGAATAGTATGTAATTCTGTTTAAGCATTGCTTTACCTCCTATCAATAATAAATTATAATTAGAAAAACTTAGTTGTACTAAGATTTACGCAAGATGTATTAATTGGTAAATGAAAGGCGAAAGATGTTAAAAGTTGCTATATGTGATGATGAGCAGAAGGATATAGATATTGCAGAAAAATGCATATTGGAGTATTCGTTTAAACACAATCTGGATATTGAATGCACCGACTACAGGACGGGGCAGGAATTGCTGAGCAAGCTGGAATCTGGTGAACATTATGATTTTTTTGTTTTTGATGTGGAAATGGAGAAGGAGGATGGAATATATATCGCCTCAATTATCCGAAAAAGATACGACAAAAATGCAATTATCATTTTTGTAAGCAATTACCCGGGACATATGGGACGGAGCTTTTCTGTGCATGCATATAATTATATTCAGAAACCTCTTAAATATATAGAGTTGGAACAAGTATTATCTCAGGTTTTGCGTGAGATAAGGGACATGGAGTTTAACAAGTTGATTGTGCCAGCGGCAGATGGAGAAAGAGTTGTTAATATGTCTGATATTATGTATATAGAAACCTCGAGAAATTTTCAAAAGAGTGTAGATATCCATTCTGCAAAAGAGATTATACAAGTTACTGGAAATTTAAAAAAATGGTTTAACTTGTTAAAGGACAAAAGGTTTGTATACAGCTTTAAGGGGTATATTGTAAATATAGATCACATAGTTACCTTGAGGGGCGGAGAGCTTGTTTTGGACAATAACGAGATTATTCCGTTATCAAGGAAATATGAGGAAGAAGTAAGGAAGAGTCTTATTAATACGGTTATATCAGATATGGAAAATACCAGAGGTTAAAGGGTGAGTTATTTAGTTTTAATTTTTATGTCAGCGATTATGGACGCGGTGACTGTAAAAGTCTATGTAGAGAAATGGCTTGGAAAGCCTCAGCTCAGAATATCAACAATAGCATATTGGGGTATATTTATTTTAACAGAGCTGGTTGCAAGAGGCGGACAGCTTTTCATGATAGATGTATCACAGGAGAAAGCAATGGTCAGCCAGATGACCGCGCATGTAGTTAGCATGCTCGTATTTATTTGTCTATATGATTCCCGTATAGCTGAATGTATATCTGCGTTTATTATATGGGTATTGGGATATATGGTAAGCATCGGTATATCTGATGTAGTGGTAATTACAACGGATCAGATACTGTATGACGGTGGGATAACTCATCTGATCTCGGTGATGGATATGTATGCACAGTTTATTATGCTGCCGGTTCTGATCATAATACTGGTAGTGAGAAATTATGTATCAGACAGATATTCATTTAAACAGTTGGTCATAGTGCTTATAACACCAATGATAAGCTGTTATCTATACTTGATAATACCAGAACAGATCGTGCTTTTATCAGGATATGGATTTATATTTGTGCTGATAATTGTGCTGGTCTTAAATGTCTTAAATTATTATCTGTTTGATAACATGGTGGATAATTATCAATTGAAAAATCAGGTAGCAATGCTTGGTTATCAGTTGGAGCATCAGTCGGATAAATATGAACAATTGGTTCTTTCCTATAAAAAAATAGGTAGTATGGTTCATGATACCCAGAAGCATATAAGCTATATAAGGACATGCATAGAAGAGAAGCAATATGACAGGATAAAGACTGTGTGTGATACATATGAGGAAGAATTAAAAAATAAATATGTTTTTTCAAAAACAGGAAACCTTGTTATAGATACATTTGTGAACAGTACATATACATTTGCCCAAAACAATGGCGTGAAATTTCATACGGATTTTAAGTTTGATAAAAACTCAATAATGGTTTCTGACTATGATATGTGTATTGTAATAGGAAATCTGCTGGATAACAGTATCAATGCATGTAAGAAACAACAGGAAAAAGAGGAGCTATATATAAAGCTGGCAATAGTGCAGACAGATCGGCATTGGGTAATAGATGTGAAAAATAGCAGTACACAGTCAGACGTGGGCGGCAATAAGGATATGACTCATGGGTATGGTATACAAAATGTGAAAAATATCGTAGATAAGTACAATGGAATAATGGAGATAAAGAATACATATGGGGAGTATGAAACACTTGTGCTGATCCCTATAAATCAGGATTAAATGTACATAAACCGCATGTCCCCGCATAAACTGTAAAAACAGAATATGCGGGGGCTTTTTCTTTGAAGGACTACATAGAAGAACGGGCAATTGAAGCGGCAAATTATATCATAGACACAAGGGCGACTGTGAGACAGACGGCGGACAAGATGGGGATCAGCAAATCAACTGTTCACAAGGATATAACGGAGCGTCTGGTACGGATAAGACCCATGCTGGCTGCTCAGGCCAGAGTGGTGCTGGATGCCAACAAGGCGGAGAGACATATAAGGGGAGGACTTGCCACAAGGGAGAAGTATCTGCATGTCACAAAGTTTTAACACAGCTTATGTTGTATTTTTCTCCGATTTGGGTTAAACTTTTGGTGATTGTATAATAGCGGGCTAAGTGTGCGCTGTTAGAATATGGCAGTTTAGCTTTAGATTAGAGGGTTGTATATGAGATTTATTCATGTTTCGGATGTGCATCTTGGCATGGTCCCGGATAAGGGGAAACAGTGGAGTGACATCCGCGCAAAGGAGATAGAGGATACATTTGATAAGATTCTGGAGGCTGCAGAGGAGAAGAAGGTTGATCTACTTCTCATAGCCGGAGATCTGTATCACAGTGCGCCAAAGTCAACAGACCTGGCAAAGCTTGATGACAGACTGGCGAAGCTGACGAATACCAGAACAGTTATAATCGCTGGAAGCAGCGATCATATAGAGAAGGATTCTCCATCGGATACATATGAGTTCCGTTCCAATACGGTCATACTTCCGGCGGGAGAGATAAACAATGCGTATTTTGAGGATATAGATACCTGTGTGACCGGATTCAGTTACGCGCAGGCTGAGTATACTGAGAATTTTGCAGATGGGGTAGAAGCACAGCGGGAAGGTGCGACGAACATACTGCTGCTGTATGGCGGTGATTCCAGCCATGGTGCATTTGATTTTAAAGCACTTGCCGGAGCCGGATTTGATTACGTGGCTCTGGGTGGACTTAGAAAGCCGAAGCATATGGTGAAGAACCGTATGGCGTATCCGGGATCGCCGGAGCCCCTTGCTCATACAGACACGGGAAGACATGGCTATATATACGGACAGATAATCCAGGGAGAGACCCGTATCAAGTGGGAGCCGGCTGCGTGCAGAAGTTATATCAACCTTGGGCTTGAGGTTAAGCCTGAGTACACGGCAAAACAGATAGAAGGAGCCATCAGGAAACAGATAGATAAGATGGGCACTGAGAATATCTATAAGATCATTCTCAGGGGACAGAAGGGAAAGGGTGTAAAGCCGGCATTTGACAGTTTCCCTGATGAATACAGGATATATGATGTCGTGGACAACACGATGTTTGATTATAATGCGGACAGCCTTATGAAGGACAATGAACACAATGTGCTTGGAAGATTCATAGCAGAGCTGGCAGAGAAGGATGATATTGTCAGCAGGAAGGCTCTTGAGTATGGCCTTGAAGCTATTGTGGCTACTGGAGAAAAGTAATGTATATCAATAAACTGTTTTTAAAAGAATTTGGTAAATTCAATAATAGAGAGATAAAGCTGGAACAGGGGCTGAATGTACTGTGTGGAGAGAAGAATTCCGGCAAGAGCACGATCAGGGATTTTGTCACAGGAATGTTGTTCGGCATAGATAAGTCCAAGGGACTGGGCTCGGGCAGTGATAATTACACACAGAGAAAGCCTAAGGGTGGAAATGGATACTCTGGAAAGGCACATGTCACCGTAGGCAGCAGGAGTCATCTCCTTGAGCGGAATTTCAATATGTCAACAGACGGAGCAAGCCTTACCGATATCGAGAGCGGCAAGACGGAGAGACTTGCTGCAAAGAATTCGTACAGAGGAGTTCTGTTTGACATGGATAAGAGCACATATGTGGATGCGCTGTCCATACAGCCGGCGGAAGAGACCGGTGACAGTGACAAGGATGTGTGTGATTTCCTTGAGAGATATCTCCACAACATACGGGAGACCGGAAGCAGTGGAATCAATAAAGAGGCTGCGATTGCTTACCTTGAAAATGAGAGGAAGAAGTATGACAACCAGAAGTACCTTATGCAGATAGAGGAGCTTGAGGCTCAGATGGATGAGCTGGGCGATGTGGATAAGGATCTGGAGGATATCAGACAGGCAAGGCGTGATGAGCTTGACGCTTATAATATGGAGATTGCCAGACTGAAGAGAGAGGCAAGACAGCTTGTAAATGAGAAGGATGCTGAGATACCTGATGAGGATGAGGACAGGGAGAGAAGCAGGATCTTTCTTGAAGTTGAGGCGATAGATGCCGAGGATGACGTCAAGGAGAAAAAGAAGCAGGAGAAGCAGGGCAAGAAGCTTACTGACAATATATTTGTCATCATGGGCGTGGGTATACTCGTTGTAGCCATTATCATGATCATAGTGAGACTTGTGGGATTCCAGAAGTCCATACAGCAGCTGTTTACCATATGTACCATAGCATTTGTAGCAATAACGATCATAGATGGCCTTTTCAGGAAGGGCGCATTTGACGGCGACAAGCTTCCGTCTGAGGAGGAGTTTCAGAGGACCATATATGAGATGGGAAGAGCTACAGAGTCCAGAACGGTCCGCGTAGAGATAGACAGAGCGTTCCAGGAGGCTCATGATAACAAGCTGGATATGCTCAAGTTCCAGGAGCATGGCGCCATAGAGAAGAGGGATGCCTACTATGAACTCAAGGAGAAGAGAGATGCGATATTCGTGGACTATGATGCCCTTGAGACTGAGAAGAAGGCTATAGATAAGGCTATCGAGACCATCAATTCCCTGTCAGGCGAGCTGGAAAGCCACTTTGCTGGCATAGAGAACAGGATATCAGAATTCCTCGGAGATATATCCGGTGGTATGTACACTGAGATCCGGCTGGATGACAGCATGCATGTGGCTGTCAGAAAGGACGACCATTTCTTCAGGGCGGAATTCCTTGGACATGAGGCTGTGAGACAGGTATATCTGGCTGTGAGACTGGCGGTGGCGCAGGTCATGGACAATGAAAAGCTGCCGTTGATACTTGACGATGTGGTTGATGCCGTTGATGAAAAGCAGCTTGCAGGAGTGCTCAATGCGATAAGCTCTGTGGGATCCGAGCAGGTTATACTGTTGACACACGACAGGAAGCTGACTGACATGATGGAGACAATGAATATAAGGTGCAGCAAGGCAGATATATAATATCTGAATTACATTCATTGATCTGCTGTATATAACAATAAATAATGGACAGTATCTATCCGATCATCTTACTGATCATGATGGGTACTGTCCATTATTTTATAATATATCTGATATGATGCTTTTAGTAATTCTCGTAGTTATCTGAGATAGTGTGCTTTACCTTGTACTCGGCAATCCTTGCGCTGATTCTCTCTGATGGATCGAGGAGATCGCTGAGAGATGCATCGTGATTCAGGTGATCGATGATCAGAGCAATGTACTTGCTCATGTCAGCTGATACATACCAGTCGCGGTCCGCAAGCTCAGGAAGCTGGTATGTGAGGTTGGTTGTGATAACCTTATCGATGATACCTTCCTCATGACACTTGTCAAATACTTCAAGACCCTTGGTAAAGAGACCAAATGTAGCAAGAGCATAAACTCTTCTCGCTTTTCTTGCCTTGAGCTGCTTTGCAACGTCTATCATACTCTCGCCTGATGCGATCATATCGTCTATGATGATAACATCCTTGCCCTCGACAGAATCGCCCAGGAACTCATGTGCAACTATAGGGTTACGGCCATCGACAACTCTTGAGTAATCTCTTCTCTTGTAGAACATACCTACATCAACACCGAGAAGGTTTGCGAAGTAGATAGCTCTGTGCATAGCGCCCTCATCAGGGGAGATGACCATCATGTGGTCGTTGTTTATCTCAAGATCAGGAGTTGATCTGAGAAGCGCCTTGACAAACTGGTAAGTAGGCTTGACATTCTCAAAACCGCTCTTTGGAATGGCGTTCACCACTCTTGGATCATGTGCGTCAAATGTAACGATGTTGTCAACACCATACTGCTTAAGCTCCTGAAGCATAACAGCACAGTCCAGGGATTCACGGCCTGATCTCTTGTGCTGACGGCTCTCATACAGGAAAGGCATGATGACTGTGAGCTTTCTAGGCTTGTCTGTCATTGCAGAGATGATTCTCTTCAGATCAGCATAGTGATCGTCAGGTGACATTCTCTGTGGCTGACCAGCCATAGTGTATGTGCAGCTGTAGTTTCCTACATCGAGCATGATATATATATCTTTACCACGAACTGACTCGTTGACAATACCCTTTGCCTCACCTGATCCAAATCTTGGACAGTCTGTGTCGATGAGGTAAGAGTCTTTCTCGTAACCATGGAATACGATACTCGATTTGTTTTCGTTCTGACGATTTTTTCTCCACTTAACAATGTAGGAATCGACTTTTTTTCCGAGAGGAACGATGCTCTTATGAGCGATGATTCCTAAGCTTCCTACGGGTATTGTTTCCAACTTGCTATCGTCTGGCATAATAAAAATCCTCCTAATCTGCTTTCGCTGTCTACCTTTTGTTCTTCGCTATTGTCTGCATTCTCTTGACATAGCGGATATTATCTCCGTAGAGATTGAATATGAGATAACTGTCAATTATCCTGGACATGATACGCTCGGTATATCTGGTCTTGAACTTCTGGAGATCAAGGTTCGTGGATATGAGTGTTGACTGTCCTTTGAGAGTTCTCGTATTTATAATCTCAAATAACTGAGACAGGACAAATGAGTTGGTATACTCCGTGCCCAGATCGTCAATTATAAGAAAATCACAATTATATATGTAGTCATACAGCATCTTCTGATGAGGCTCCTGACCACCCTTTATTATAATGCCCTGTAAGATATTATCAAATAATTTAATCGCCGACAAGTATAAAACTGTATAACCTTTGTCTAAAAGTTCCTTAGCGATACAGTTTGTCAGGAAAGTTTTGCCTGTACCGGTCTCTCCGTAGAGAAGGATACCCGGTCTTTCGTCCTGAAAATGTTCTGTGAACTGCCTGGATGCCGCGAGAATGCTCTGGGCATTCTGATGTGGTGTGTAGCTGTAGCCATCCATTGGTTCATTCCTATAGAAATCAGGATTGAAATGGTCAAAGTTCTCGACCTCGAGAACTTTCTCGATGGTTGACTGCTGATACAGCTGGCTGATGATCATATGCTTCAGACAACTGCAGGGCTGTCCATTCACGTATCCGCTGTCCCTGCATGTTGGGCAGTTGTATACCGGAGCCAGGTAATCCTCGGGGTAACCGGCCTGCTCCATAAGCTGGTGCTTTTCTCTTCTGAGTGAATCCTGGTCGATGGAAAGAGAAGCGTTGTCCACATTCTGCTTCATGATCCTTGCTCTGGCTGCCTGTACGGCATGATGTGCTATGGTGTCATCTATCTCCTTGACACGTGGAAGCTTATCATATACCTCGGCTTTTCTATTGTCCTGTATGCGCATATTGTCCTGCCTGATCCTGCTGAGCTGGGACAGTATGTCGTCATAATTTACATTCTTCATGTCTATGTATGTTACCTCTGTTTCATGTGCTGCGTATATGAATCAATATAGGCATCAGCTTGTCTTTTTGTCAAGATTCAGTGCATCGGCAAACATCTGCTCCAGCTGATCCAGCTGATCAGACATATCAGTCTGTCTGAAATTCGCAAATCCATTAGGATTGTCCGGTGCTGTCTGCTGGGGTGTTCCGGAGGCCTTCTTCTTCATGAATTCCTGATCAAGTGTCTCTACATCCCTGATGGTGTGTACACCATTCCTGTGCCAGTTCTCGAGAATACCATTGACATATGCGAAATTGGCCGATTGAGGTCTGGTGATGACAGCTTTCTCACATGCCAGAAGGATGATCTCTTCGGAGAAATTCATCTCTCCTGTCCAGGCATCTATGTAAGCGGATTCTATATTGGTGACCGGCCTGTAGCTTCTGATGCCAAGTGCATCAAAGATCTTTCTATAGAAAGGATTGTATGAAGCGCTGTCCTCCTTGGCTTTGTCCACTGTGTCTATTCCCTTCTCATACCATGCCTTTGCAACTGCCTCTGCATACTTGCAGCTCAGTTTGCCCCTTGTCACACAGTACTCAATGAGATATTCCATAAGCTCCTGGGGGAATCCCAGCTGGTCATGTATATATATGAGTATCTCGGTCTCAGGCATGGAAAGAGGCCTTCCAAAATAAGCCTCCGTTTCAAACAAAAGATCAGAGATGACTTCATCTTCCTGCTTCTTCATAAGGTATTCCGGTGTAACCTGTATCTTGTCAGGGAGCTGCCTTTCTGCTTTCCCTGCGGTGCTATGGGTCCTGTTCGCTGATGATCTGACTGTTGCGGTCTTCTGAGCGGGTGCTGATACCACTTCAGAAGCCTGGACGGGACTGCTGCCCTGAGTATCCTCTGCAGAGTAGTCCATGGCAAGCATGGACAGTCCATCTGAAAACTCGGCTTCTCCATCCTCTGTTCTGGCGCGGAGCGGCAGGAGTGTGATGCCCGTGAGCTCCTTCCTGTTGTTGTATTCAAGGCGCATAACATCCTGGCTTATCCAGTACTTTATGGCACTGCATATGGCTTTCTCGGTAAGATTGAAATGATCAGCAATATCAGCGATAGATACGGGTTCTCTGGACGACATAAGGCGTACCAGATACAGATATATCTTCACATACTCTCCGCTGGCGGAGGTCATGTAATAGTCAATAAAAAAGTTTGATATGGAGGAATATGTTTCGTTTCTTTCAGTTGTAATTGTTATGTAGCTCATGTCAAAACTCCTTATCATATCCCTGTATAATGCGCTTATTTCCTAAGCGTGCTTCATTATAACATGAACTTTTTGGAATGCAAACAGAACATACAGTCGGTTGGGAAAAAGGGTGTGGATGTTGATAGTGTTGATAATGTGGACTATAAATCGACATAATTCTGTAAAAAAATATAAAGTCATATTTTACAAGGCTTTTGTAATATTTTTGTAAAGATTATGTCAACAGAATAATAATAGCTCTGTGGGGAAAACTTTCCCACAGAGCTATGTGGATAATGTGGATAACTATTTTTTTATCAGGTCATTTCCGATAGAATAGACGTTTCCGGCGCCCATAGTTATCAACAAATCATTTTTTTTGCAATT
>CAKQIY010000022.1 GCA_934247115.1 uncultured Coprococcus sp. | reverse complement strand
AGAGCAAACGCAGGAGCAGAGAACAGAAAAGGATAGCATGTATGAACTGTCCGCAAAAAATGACCGACTGATATGGTGCAGAGAGAAGGGCGAATCCTGAGACAGGGTAACCTGAACAGTGAGGTGTTCATATACAGATATGTTACAGAAGCAAGTTTTGATTCATATACGTGGCAGATCCTTGAGAATAAGCAGAAGTTTATAGCCCAGTTCCTGTCGGGTACTCTGTCCGCAGTTCACAGGGAGGAGACGGACACTGCGGATACTGTCCTCAATTACTCTGAGATAAAGGCGCTTGCCATAGGTAATCCAAAGATAAGGAAGAGGGTTGATGTATCAAACAGTCTTGAACGTGCCCGTATTAATCAGAGACAGAGACGAAAGCAGCTTGTCAGACAGCAGGACTGGTTGTACATAGCCCCGGTAAGGCTGCAGGCAATGCAGAGACGCATAAAGTCTATTGAGTATGATGAGGGATATTATTCTTTAAATAAGCATCCTGTTACGAAAAATGACCGTGCCATGTTCGGTGATGATCTTATGCTTGCGTTGGAGAATAATGCATTTGCTGAGTATGATCAGGTATTAAAAAAGTATCAGGGATTTGATGTGGTACTTCCAAAGAATATGGATCCGGCTAAACCATATGTGCTGCTCAGAAGCGGGAGCGGCATTTCACATGAGGTGAAGATGGCTGGCGGACGTGGAGTTGGTTGTTCAAAGAGAATAGACAATGTGCTGGAGAATCTGTCAAAGGAAAGGAAAAAGGCAATAAATGAATGTGAGCAGTTTGTAAAACAGATAGAGACGGCTCGGGCAGAGCTGGAAAAAGGCAATGAATTCGATGCGGAGGTTGACAGGCTTGCCTTGGAGCTTGCAGATATTGACAAGGTGTTGAAGGGAGATGTTGCAGTATGAGTAAAGATATTAATATGAACATTCCATCAGTCTCGGTGGATGAATGCGTGGAGGAGCTGACAAATGTGTATGTTCCGACGATAAAAGCCGGATATCCGATCAACATGATCCCTGCAGTCATGCTGTGGGGGCCTCCCGGTGTAGGAAAGAGCGATGGAGTCCGCGAATTTGCTGACAGACTTGCAAAGGCCGCGGACAAGACGGTGAATGTCACGGATGTCAGGCTTCTGCTTTTTTCACCGGTTGACCTCAGAGGAGTTCCTGTGGCTGATGCCCAGCGCAGATTTACGGACTGGCTGATGCCTAGAATATTTGATATGGATGCAGCGGCTGATGTGATCAACGTACTGTTCCTTGATGAGCTGACGGCGGCTCCTCCATCGGTTCAGGCGGCTGCGTATCAGATAACTCTCAATCGTTCAGTTGGAGAACACAGGCTTCCGGACAACACGATAGTTGTTGCAGCGGGCAACAGAACAACTGACCGGTCGGTGGCATACCGCATGCCCAATGCCCTGGCAAACAGACTTATGCATTTTCAGATAGAGGTGAGTGCAGGATCGTGGATGAGATACGCACTCAATAATGGGGTAAATCCACTGGTCCTGGGATATCTGTCATATGATTCATCAAAGCTCTGCAGAGATGAGGTGGGGCTGGATGTACTTGCATACCCGACTCCGAGAAGCTGGATGGCGGTCAGCAACATTCTGAATGCAGTTGGAGAGACAGTGAATCCGGGACAGTACAGCAGACTGATAAAGGCGAATATAGGAGAGGGAGAGGCTGTAGAGTTCATAGCCTGGTGTAAGGTGTACAGCAAGCTTCCGAAGATCGAGGATATATTTGCCGGAAGAAAGGTCACATATCCGGGAGCTCCGGATGTCCTGTTTGCGTTGATCAGCGGAATTACTTCATATGCTGTATCTGCATATAAACTGGACGGGGACAGATCACTGTCAGTCACTGAACTTGACAACATGTGCAGATTTGTGAATGGGTTTCCGAAGGATTACATCGTGTGTACATACAGGAATATTCTCCAGGTGGAAGGACTGCGCGACATGCTTGTGAAGGCGGAGTCATTTGTCTCATGGATAAAGAAGTCAGAGGATTTTGTCAGAAATAACAGCAGTCTACTTGATCAGTGCCACTTTTAAGGAGGTTGTATGGAGCGCAGAAAGGTTATAGAGGCGATAAGTGCGGCCCGCAGTGAAATAGTCATGCTGTATCCATTCTATGGTTCGATACTCATGAACCTACGGATTGCACTTGCGGACTGTGGTACTGCGGCAACGGATATGAGGAAGCTGATATTTGATCCGCAGTTTGTTCTCAGGCTGAGCAGTGAAGAACTTCAGTTTGTGATGATGCATGAGGTTATGCACAATGTCTTGAGACACTGTATAAGAGGAGAGAACAAAATAAGTGAGATATACAATGTTGCAGCAGACATAGTGGTGAATTCAAATATAATGAAAAGTATGGGTGTCACATCATTTACAGTTGATGGTGAGGAAGTCATGCATAAAGCTCCTGATGATAAGGAGGGATACCTGTACAGTGCCGAGGATGTATATGACATGCTGATGGACCTAGGAGTGTCTATGCCAGGTGGAGACGAGGATTCGATGCAGCCTGGAACTTCAGATAATGAAGCAAAACAGGATCAGACATTGGACCGGCATGATCTGTGGGGACAGATAAAGGTTGATCAGGAGCTTGTGGATGAACTCGACAGGATTCTCAGACAGGCTATAGAAGACATGAGAGTGACAGGGACAGCAGGTATACCAGTGGCGGTAAGGAAGCTGGCTGATGAACTGCCTGATGCGGGACGGGTCAACTGGAGGGAACTTCTGCATGATTTTGTCCAGACAGCATGTGATAATTATGACTACAGTTTTAACCCAGTGGACAGAAGATATTCTGACAGCGAATTTCTGCTCCCTGCATTCAATGAGACAGAGTCGTACAGGGTGGAGGACATATGGTTTGTGGTTGACACTAGTGCATCGGTGAAAAAAGAGACACTTGAAGTTGTATACGCGGAACTTAAGTCCGCGGTCACGCAGTTCACAAGCTTCAAGGCTATGCTGAGCTTCTTTGATCTACAGGTTACTGATCCGGTGGAATTTGATGATGTCGATTCACTTATGGACATAAAACCTGTGGGTGGAGGCGGAACGGATTTTTATGTGATATTTGAATATATGGTAGAACACATGGAGGATGAGCTTCCACGGGCAGTTGTAATACTGACTGATGGATATGCAGAGTGGCCGTATGAGAAGATGTCATTGGAGGTTCCGGTTCTATGGATAATAACAGGATCTGACAGGCAGTGTCCGTGGGGAATCACCGTGCAGATATAAGGCGAATAGCAAACAAAAAACAGCATTCCGGTGGAATGCTGTTTTTTAAAGTTTTATATAACTATGATTGGTTCAAATATATGCAGCCGTTTAATATATCCAAATCCTTGTGTCAAAGTTATGTAGTTATCAGTCAGATGCTTAAGCCATCTTGTTAACTGCAACTGCAAGACGTGATACCTTACGTGCAGCGTTGTTCTTGTGGTAGATACCCTTTGAAGCAGCTTTGTTGATCTCTGATGTAGCAACAACGAGTGCCTGCTGAGCAGCAGCCTTATCACCAGCAGCGATAGCAGCCTCTACCTTCTTGATAACTGTCTTAACCTTAGACTTGATCATCTTGTTTCTAAGTGTCTTCTTCTCGATAACATTGATTCTCTTCTTTGCAGATTTGATATTAGCCAAAATTCTTACCTCCATAAATTCTAATTAAATATAATAAGGTTTTACATTAAAACCGGACACGGACAATTCAATGTAAACATACTCACATATAATAGATGAAACACAATTCGTTGTCAAGTCTAAAAAACAAAAAAACTGCGTATTTTCATGGATAATTTCCGTGACGCTTTCAAAGAAAAATGAAGTAAAACAAAGTGTTACTTTCCTTTACATAAAAAGTGGTAAATGGTATCATATATGCAGTGGGGCTGATGGCCCCATACATATATAATATAAGAAAAGCAGAGAAATATACAGATGTTTAAATATAGATTTTTTCAGGTTGTAATGGCACTTTCGCTGGTATTACTGATCATCTCCACGGCGTTAATGTGTTCATTCAGTGTGTGCAGAGTTACGGAGAAGAGCTACAGCCCGAGCGGCGGTGATACGATAAACGCGGTCATGAACAATGGACAGACTGAGAAGCTGTCGGATTTTGATGCGTGGGTTGAGTATTGTATTGTGCTTGATGGACTTGACGGAGACAGTGAACAGGAGTACAGACTTGGCAATATATATCTGTCTACTGAGAATGTCATCAGACTTGAACAGCTTGCAGACATTAAGTCTAAGGCCAGCAATGGAGTGTTTATATCCATAGTGCTCCTTGTAGCATGCTTTGTGGTCATAAGGAGAAGGAGACTGTATGAGTGTGTTGTATGGGGCGGCGCAGCAGGTGTTATAATAGGTATAATCAGTTTTATAGCCATGACTGTATCCGGCGGTGGGATAATGTATGGCATAAGAAGAATGGTGTTTGACGGAAGCTATACGGAGCTGTTGCCAGGACACGATGTCCTGCCGGATATAATACCGGCTGGTACAGGAACGAAGGTTCTCTGGGTGTATGTTGGAACGATATTTGTGGGACTTGTGGTGACTATAGCAGTCAGGGTTATCAGCTATAAGAAATCACGTCCACACAAATTCAGATAGAAGGTTACATAATGGGAGGTAGTTATGAGAAAAAGAATTGAGGAGTGGATAAACTGGGTGCTCTATGATGAGCTCATTGCCAGCAAGATCAATGCGCCAAAGCATCTTCTGGGAATCCATGATTATGGTGAAGGTCAGATAATCGTTGTGTACAAGCCGGGGGCGATCAGGGTAGAGGTTACATCGCGCACAGGCAAGAAAGTACACACCATGGAGCAGATGACCAATGAAGGTCTGTTCGCAATATATTTTGATAAGAAGGAATACGACGGCAACAGGTACAATGTTGTCACTACATATGAGGATGGCACCGTTATAAACAGTGCAGATCCATATTCATTTGAATCGCTTATCACGGATTTTGACACATACCTTTTTGCAGAGGGCAGACATTACAATATATATGAGAAGCTTGGCGCACACCCTATGACTATAGATGGTGTACGTGGAACCTACTTTGCTGTGTGGGCACCTCATGCAAGACGTGTAAGTGTGGTCGGTGATTTCAATCTCTGGGATGGCAATGTAAATCCTATGCAGATCACAGCAAATGAGGGAATATACGAACTGTTCCTGCCGGGAGTGGAGCCGGGTGCTGTGTACAAGTATCAGATCATGACAAGATATGGAGAGATACTGTACAAAGCGGATCCATATGGCAACCAGTGTCAGATGAGACCTGAGAATGCCTCTGTGGTTGCGGACATAAGCAGCTATAAGTGGAAGGACAACTCATGGATGAAGGAGAGAAGCAAGGCCTGTCGTACTGACAGAATGCGCATGCCTATGTCCATATACGAGATGCATCTCGGCTCATGGCGCAAGAAGGTGGAGGATGACGATGCAGGCTTCTACACATACAGGGAGCTCGCTCCTATGGTGGCAGACTATCTCAATGAGATGGGATATACGCATGTTGAGCTCATGGGTATATCAGAGTATCCGTTTGACGGCTCATGGGGATACCAGGTTACCAATTACTATGCGCCGACCAGCAGATATGGTGATGCCGTAGATTTTATGTATTTTGTTGATTACATGCACAGCAAGGGAATCAGCGTTATCCTCGACTGGGTACCTGCACATTTCCCTAGGGATGCACACGGACTTGGACGTTTCGATGGAATGCCGCTCTATGAGCATCCGGATCCAAGAAGAGGAGAGCATCCTGACTGGGGTACATATATATTTGACTATGGCCGCAATGAGGTGGCAAACTTCCTCACGGCAAATGCTCTGTTCTGGGTCGAGAAGTTCCATATAGACGGACTTCGCGTGGATGCTGTTGCATCCATGCTGTATCTCGACTATGGCAAGCAGGATGGACAGTGGCTTCCGAATGAGCATGGCGGCAATGAGAACCTTGAGGCGATATCCCTCATGCAGAATATAAACCGCATCATGGAGGAGAGAAATCCGGGTGCATATCTCATAGCAGAGGAGTCAACAGCGTGGGCAGGTGTAACTGCTCCAGCATCCATGGACGGACTTGGTTTCCTGTTCAAGTGGAATATGGGATGGATGAATGACTTCCTTGAGTATATGCAGATGGATCCATATTTCAGACAGAACAACCAGAACATGCTGACTTTCAGTCTTTCGTATGCGTATGCTGAGAATTATGTTCTCGTCATATCCCACGACGAGGTAGTTCATCTCAAGCGTTCAATGATAGAAAAGATGCCTGGCAGCGAGGAGGACAAATTTGCAAATCTCAGAACTGCGTACGGATTCATGTATGGACATCCGGGCAAGAAGCTGCTCTTTATGGGTCAGGAATTTGCACAGCCTAGAGAGTGGAGTGAGGCGAGAAGCCTTGATTGGTTCGTCTTAGACAATCCGCTCAATCAGGGTATGGAGAGGTATATCAAAGCACTCAACAAGCTTTACAATACCAATGATGCGATGTATGCGAATGACACAGATCCAATGGGATTTGAGTGGACAGACTGCGATCATCCTGACATGAGCATACTTTCATTTGTAAGACGAGGCTCAACTTCGAAGAAGCAGCTGCTTTTCGTATGCAACTTCACTCCGGTTGAGAGAGATAATTACAGTATACCGGTTCCGTGTTACACGACATACAAGGAGATACTCAGCTCAGATGATGTACAGTTTGGCGGAAAGGGCAGACTCAACAGCAAGCCGGTCAAGGCACTGGACAAGAAGAATGCCAGAACTCCTTATAGTATAGACATCACGGTTCCGCCACTCTCAACAGTTGTGTTTGAGTACGATTACACGGATATGACACCTGAGCTTGAGAAGAAGGAAGCGGCAGCCAAGGCTGCTGCAAAGAAGCGTGTGGACGCTGCAAAGAAAAAGGCTGCAGCGGCACAGAAGAAGGCCTCGGAGATAAAGAAAGATGCCGAGAAGAAGGCTGCCGAGCTGAAGAAAGAGGCGGAGAAGAAGACAGGTGAGCTGAAAAAGGAAGCAGAGAAGAAAACTGCTGAGCTGAAGAAGGAGGCATCTGAGATCTCAGCAGTGGTAAAGGATGATATAGCAGATATAGAAAAGTCAGTGACGGCTGTTGCTGATGACATCAAGAAAGATATAAAAGCACGCAAAAAATAAACTTGCAATATGAGACAACAGGTCATATAATGTCAATGTAAGTGCAAAGGGGCACAGAACGATATCGTTCTGTGCCCCTTTTTTGTACATCAGGCGGATGACGATCTTCCTGATCGTAAGAATCCAGGTAGTTTTTAAGGAGGAAGCAGTATGAAGACAGGAAAAGTAAAATGGTTTAATGCAAAGAAAGGCTACGGCTTTATATGTGATGAGGATGGAGCAGATGTATTTGTACATTTCTCAGCACTGAATATGGAGGGCTTCAAGGTTCTTGAAGAGGGAGATACAGTAGAGTATGAGGTTGTGGACGGTGAAAAGGGTCCACAGGCGGCAAATGTGACAAAACTGTAAATACAATGCGGTATATGTCAAAACAGCCATATATTTAAAGCGAATACATGTTGAATTAGGAGAACATCCCCGGGTTATGATTACAGATGATCAGGGGATGTTTTTTTATGAGCAACGAACTGGAGCATGCTATTGCGTAGAACTGAGATGAATATCTACAAGGCCTCGTGTTACATAAATACAAGAATATTATAGATATCGCCATATGCTAAAATCGTATGTCTGATATAATAAAAGCAACACATATTTAAAAATCATCTTGACGGCTGGCGATGATAAAATGTAGAATACACATATATGGTGAAACATGTTTCATACATTTGCTGTTGGTGATAAACAGTTAAATAAACAGGCACGTATTTATTTTAGATTATAAGGGGGATATGTACCATGAAGAGATTTGATGTTGTGGCACTTGGAGAGCTGCTCATAGACTTTACACAGAACGGGCTCAGCGGACAGGGCAATATGATGATGGAAGCCAATCCGGGCGGAGCACCATGCAATGTTCTCGCTATGCTGCAGAAGCTTGGCAAGAAGACTGCATTTGTTGGAAAGGTAGGGGATGATTTCCTTGGAAAAATGCTTGCCGGTGTTGTGGCTGATGCCGGGATCAATACTGACAATCTGAAGTTTGACAGGGATGTACATACAACACTTGCGTTTGTGCATACCTACGAGGACGGAGACAGAGACTTTTCATTTTACAGGAATCCGGGAGCGGATATCATGTTAAGCGCAGATGAGGTGGATGAGAGTATCATAAAGGATGCCAGGCTGTTCCATTTCGGATCACTCTCACTGACATATGAAGTGTCACGTGCTGCAACACAGAAGGCTGTGGCTGCTGCAAAGGAGGCTGGATGCATCGTCACATTTGACCCGAACCTCAGGGAGCCTCTGTGGAAGACGCTGGACGAGGCCCATGATCAGATCGACTGGGGTATGAGACAGTGTGATGTGCTCAAGATATCGGACAATGAGATACAGTGGTTCACAGGAAGAGAGGATTTTGACGAGGGTATAAAGATACTTCAGGACACATACAATATACCTCTGATACTTCTCTCCATGGGAAGAGATGGAAGCCGTGCATACTACGGGGATGTAGTCGCTGAGGCAAAGCCGTTTATCCAGGAGAACACTATAGAGACCACGGGTGCTGGGGACACTTTCTGTGCATGCGTGCTGAATTATGTACTTGATAATGGACTTGAAGATCTTGACACTGATAAGCTTACAGAGATGCTTGTATTCGCAAATGCTGCTGCATCGATCATCACAACACGCAAGGGTGCGCTCAAGGTTATGCCGGAGAGATCCGAGGTTGAGAAACTCATTGCCGAGAGACAGTAATAGACAAAAAGACGGCAACAGATTAAAACTAGTTATGTACGGTAATGATACAGATTATGTAAATAAAATGAGAATGATAAGTTGATTGACTATAGTCAGAAAAGGAGAAGATAAATGGCAGGTTCAAAGACAGTGAAAAAGACTGCAGAATATACTAAGAGATTTGATGAGAGATATGACGAGCTCAAGTGGCTCTACTGCGAGCTCTATAACAACAATATGGAGGCATTTGACTGGCTGTGTGATTCTCTGTATGGTTATTATCAGGAGAGAAATTCTGATCTCAAGAAGCTGGACAGAAGCCGTGTCAAGAATCCGGACTGGTACAAGCAGAATGATCTGCTGGGTATGATGATGTACACAAATGCATTCGCGGGAACTCTGAAGGGTGTAAAAGAAAAGCTTCCATATGTGAAGTCATGTGGTGTGAATTATCTTCATTTTATGCCACTGCTGGAAAGCCCTAAGGGCAGGGATGACGGCGGATATGCTGTTGCGGATTTCAGAAAGGTAAAGCCTGAGCTTGGAACCATGGAGGATCTGGAGGACCTCACTGCAGAGTGCCACAGACAGGGTATAAGCTGTTGTCTGGACTTTGTGATGAACCATACAAGCGAGGATCATGAGTGGGCAAGGGCAGCGAGACAGGGGGATCCTGTCGCGAGATCCAGATATTTCTTCTATGATGACTGGTTTGTTCCAAATATTTACGAGGAGACCGTGCCTGAGGTATTCCCAACTACGGCGCCTGGTAACTTCACATGGATAAATGACTGCAATCAGGTGGTCATGACTACATTTTATCCATACCAGTGGGATCTAAACTATGCAAATCCTATGGTATTCAATGACATGGTCGGCAACATGCTGTACATGGCAAACCGAGGTATAGATGTCATCAGACTCGACGCTGTTCCGTATATATGGAAGCAGATAGGCACAAACTGCCGTAACCTTCCACAGGTTCACACTCTTGTCCGTATGATGAGGATAATCAGTGAGATAGTATGTCCTGGAGTCCTTCTTCTCGGAGAGGTCGTTATGGAGCCTTCAAAGGTAGTTCCATACTTTGGAACAGTTGACAAGCCCGAGTGTCATATGCTCTACAACGTGACAACCATGGCATCCACATGGAACACGATAGCCACAAAGAATGTGGGACTCTTAAAGCGCCAGATGGATCAGGTGTGTGCACTCCCAAAGGATTATGTGTTCCTGAATTACCTCAGATGCCACGATGATATCGGCTGGGGACTTGACTATGACTGGCTGGCACAGTTCGGCATAGATGAGGTGGCACACAAGAAGTTCCTGAATGACTACTTCACGGGCAAGGGCTACGACAGCAATTCCAGAGGCGAGCTCTACAACGATGATCCTAGACTCGGAGATGCCCGTCTGTGTGGAACAACAGCATCCCTGTCAGGCCTTGAGGCCGGTCAGTACGAGGCAAATGCAGACAAGATCGACCAGGCCATTGCCTGTGATCTCATGCTTCATGGATACCTGCTGGCACAGAGCGGAATCCCGGTTCTGTACAGCGGTGATGAGATAGGACAGACAAATGATTATACTTATAAGAATGATCCGGACAAATGTGCGGACAGCAGATATCTGCACAGAGGAAACTTCCCATGGGACAAGGTTGAAAATAAAGATCCTGTAGCCATGAAGATATTTGACGCGCTGCGCCACATGGAGGATGTCAGAGCATCGCATGATGTATTTTCATGTAATGCAAATGTCTACACCATAGAGACAGGATGTGCAAGCGTCCTCGGAATAGTGAGGGAATATGAAGGACATGAGCTGAGGGCATTTTTCAACTTCAGCAACATGGATCAGCTCATCTGGACTATGCCTGAGGATCAGGCTGACATATATACCGATCTCATATCAGGCAAGACCCTCCGCGAGCTTGGAGCAGTCATGCCTAGATATGGATGCTGGTGGTTCTACAGATAGTTATTCGGAATCTTTTTTATAGAACATAAGAAGAGTATTTTTGATAGAAGGCTTAAAGACCGTATGTGGTCATGGCCTTCTATTTTTTTTTGCGGGCAATAAGAGAAAAAAATATCTTTGATAAATATTACAATGGACATATGAAAGTCATATCGGTTTGTTAATATGCAGGTCAAGGTGGTGATGATGTATTGGACCAGTCAGGATTCACCGGAGAGATATGAAAAGCCGCAGATCGTGTTTCTGATAGTTTGTATGTGGTATGATATAAAAAATATTTATTTAATAGAAACCAGACGCGATAAATCCCCCACTACATTAGTGAAGGAGGTAGGAGAGTTGGCCGGTCAAAAGAATAACAATGTGAATGACGATTTAAACAGACATTTTGAAGAGGTCTATGAAAAGACAAAACGCAGCGTGACCCTGTATCTGATAGCAAAATGCAAGGGCTTTGATGATATAAATGATGTGCTGCAGGAAGTGTATATGGAGTATTTCAGGACAATACAGAGGAAGGGAATAGAGTATGTTGATGACGAGGAAGCATTTCTGATAGCGCTGTGCAAAAGGAAACTGGCATCATATTATTCGTTCTGGGACAGGATATCCAATCGGATCTCCCTGGATGTGACAGCCGCATCTGAGCTAAATGATCATATTGATCATAAGGAACAGTGGTGTGATATGGAAGAAGATTTCTACAGGAAGGAAATGCTGCAGGATGTGAAGAAGATATTAGAGCAGCAACCGGATTGTGTACAGAAGATCTTCTATCTGTATTACACGATGGAGCTTACTGTGTCCGAGATAGCAGAACTGCTCCGGATGAAACCACAGACGGTAAAAAATAATTTGTTCCGAACCAGAAAATACATAAGAAAACTATTGGAAGCTAGATAAAGGAACTTCTAGAAGATAGATGAGAGAACGGAGGTAAGGCTATGAATGAAAAGAATTTCTTCAAAGATGCAACTAAGGACATGATTGTGGATCTGAAGGAAATTGATATGAATATGACAAATGATAAGAATAATGACAGGTCTGGAAACAGATCAGAAAACAGATCGCGCAGATCAATATACAACAAAATAGCGGTGATCGTGATAGTGTGTGTTATCTCACTGAGTACGATAGGGGCCGGTGCCAGCGCCATTTATCACAAATGGAGTGATGGAACCAGAGATGAATTCCAGGTTACTGGTGGAGATATGGAGAAATATGAGCAGTCAGGGCTTGCCCAGTTTCCAGGTGATGAATCAGGAGTGAGGGAAGTTACGCAGAATGGTGTAACGATATCGGTGGCTCAGACTATTATAGACAACTACTATGCCTATGTGTCATTCAGAATAGAAGGCTTTGATATAAAGGCGGGAGAAACTCCCGGATTTGAGATACATCATTGTACTCTGGATGGAAAAGAGGTTAGCAATCTCAGCGGCTTTTATGCCAGGAATGTTCTTGACGAAAATGGACAGTTAGTGTTCAGAGATGATGAACTGGTTCAGGACTATGTGCTCGAGGATGGCAGCATGGAATATCATATTCTTCTTGACTCTGAGGGAAAGAAGGGCTTTCTCCAAGGTAAAAAGCTGGCGGTCGAGCTTGGTGATCTTGGAGTTTATGATGACTATCTTGATATGAAAGTTGACAATGATGGCACATGGAGATTTGAATGGGAGCTAGGTGGAGATAGCACTTCCGTGACAAAAGATACTCATACAGTCCTTGGAGATACAGGGGCGGTGGTCACCGAATGTGAGGTCTCCCCGATATCCATCAGGGCAGTGCTCGATATAAGCGGTGCAAAGAACATGACCCCAGATGAAAAATGTGCAGTCCTTTCCGGTGTGAAGCTGAAGGATGGAACAATGCTTACGGATATCGTCGAATCGGGAAACGTAAATACAAACACATCCGGAGAATACGAACTTCTGTTTAACACAAACCGAATATTGGATGTAAGCCAGGTAGAAAGCCTGCTGTTCTGGAAAAATGCAGGCGAAGATGAAGATGGCGAAGATGCGCAATACACCCTCAATGATTTCTACGAAGTGCCATTTAACTGATATTTTTCTTTTGTGTATACAACCAGAAAATACATATGGCGCAATATGCAACAATCAGCAGTTAAGAACTAAATTAATAGATAAGATTTGATGTTCTAAGAATTACAATATATTCAAGAACAGAAAGAAATCCAGTCCAGTATATATTACGATCGGTAGTGCAGTCGACTGAGTTTTAATTATTTATAACGACAGAAAATCCGTATATTGCAATATGCAACAATCGGTAGTGCAGATTGCCGATTTTCGACGGTCGCAAGCTGGGGCGGAGATCCGCACCGCCCTTATCGCGGTCGGAGTCCCATGCTTATGTGACCTTAACGGAAATAGAAAGAAAGCCCGTCCGGGGTATATATAGCGATCGGTAGTGCAGTCGACTGAGTTTCAGCGTTTCTTGCTAAGGCGAAGCGCGCAACGCCCTTATCGCGTGCGTAGCCGCATGCAGATAGAAACAAGCTGAAACGAAGGAAGACAAACGTGATCGATTATATACCCCGGACGGGCTTTCTTTCGTCCGTAATACAATTTAATTCTTAGAACATCTATACAGCAGATCCTCCCAACGGCGGTCGACCTCCTGCTGATACTGAACGAGAAGATGCTCGTTCTCAGGCTTGAACAGGTGCTTGAACCTGCCCTGAGTTCTCAGGAAGTCCTCGATAGGAAGCTTCTTCTTAGGAGCGTAGGAGAGGATCCATTTGCCCTCGATAACTTCGAACAGAGGCCAGTAGCAAGTCTCAACTGCCAGCTTGCAGATGTCCATGATCTTCTCTGTAGGGTATCTCCATCCTCTAGGACATGGAGACATGACATTGAGGAAAGCTGCGCCAGGTGTATATATAGCCTTCTCAGCCTTCTCGTAGAGATCACGCATGTTGCCGAGAAGAGTAGACTGTCCAACATATGGGATGTCGTGGGCAGCCATGACCTGGGCGAGATCCTTTCTGTTCTGCATCTTACCATTTGACTGTGAGCCTACTGGTGTGGTTGTGGTGTCAGCATACATAGGAGTAGCTGATGAACGCTGTATACCGGTGTTCATGTATGCTCCGTTGTCGTAGCACACATATACCATGTCATGTCCACGCTCCATGGCACCTGACAGTGACTGAAGTCCGATGTCATAAGTTCCACCATCGCCGCCAAATGTGATGAATTTGTATGTGTCATCTATCTTGCCTTTTTTCTTCAGAACGTTGTAGGCTGTCTCAACACCTGAGAGTGTTGCGCCTGCGTTCTCAAATGCGTTGTGTATGTAGCTGTCCTCGTAAGCTGTGTAAGGATACATAAAGGTGGAAACCTCAAGACATCCTGTTGCGTTACCGATGACCGCCTTGTCGCCCTCGTGAAGGGCGCGGAGTACAGTTCTGACAGTGATAGTACCACCGCAGCCTGCACACATTCTATGACCTGGAGCAAGACGCTCAGGCTTGTTCATTACTTCTTTAAAATTATATGCCATTTCATCTTACCTCCTACTGTCTAAGTCCTATGTACTGATACTGAGGGATCTCAGCACCGTTCTCGATCATGTCCTCAAGCTGTGCAAATACGCCCTTGGCGCTGTCCACAGTGTAGTCACGACCGCCGAGACCGTAGATGTAGCTGACAGCCTTTGTGGTTGCCTGAATGTCATATAGGTGCTCCTTAACCTCTGCTGAGAGAGGTCCGCCGCCTGCTCTGAACCCTTCCGATCTGTCAAGAATTGCCACAGCCTTGGTGTGGGCGAGAGCCTTTGCGATCTCCTCGCCAGGGAATGGTCTGAACACTCTGATCTTGAGAAGTCCGACCTTCTTGCCTTCGTTTCTCAGCTCATCTATAGCTTCCTTTGTTGTTCCGGCAGCAGATCCGATCATAACGATGGCGTAGTCAGCGTCGTCAAGTCTGTACTCCTCAAAGAATCCGTAGTGACGGCCTGTCATCTCCTCGAATTCCTTTGCAACGTCCAGAATAACCTGCTTTGCATTCTTCATGGCAGTGTTCTGAGCCATCTTGGTCTCCATATAGTAAGGAGATGTGGCATAAGGACCGACAGCCATAGGCATCTCAGGATTTAACAGATACTGCTCAGGGTTGTACTCACCTACAAACTTCTTTACAAGATCATCCTCGATGAGGGTGATGTTTTCAACGGCATGGCTTGTGATGAAACCATCCTGACATATCATGATAGGAAGTCTGACATCCTTGTGCTCAGATATTCTGTATGCCTGAACAAAGTTGTCATATGCCTCCTGGTTGTTCTCTGCGTATATCTGAAGCCAGCCTGTATCACGTGCGCCCATACTGTCAGAGTGGTCGCAGTTGATGTTGATAGGGCCGGAGAGTGCTCTGTTTACAAGTGCGAGGGCGAGTGGAAGACGATTGGACGCTGCCACATAGAGCTCCTCCCACATGAGAGCCATACCACATGATGATGTGGCTGTGAGTGTACGGCAGCCGGCAGCCTCTGCGCCGATCGCTGCACTCATGGCACTGTGCTCACTCTCTACCGGGATAAATTCTGTATCGATCTCTCCATTGGAGATAAATGTTGAAACGAACTGAGGTATCTCAGTTGAAGGTGTTATAGGGAATGCAGGCATAACATCCGGATTGATCTGCTTTATAGCGTGTGCCACAGCCTCATTTCCTGAAAGACGTTCTCTTATAGCCATTTATTTGCCCTCCTTCATAGTGATTGCTCCGAATTTGCACTGGTATGCGCATATACCGCAGCCCTTGCAGTGATCCAGGTCAAATGCGAGACGCTTGCCTGATACGACCGGAATGCATGAATCCGGGCAGACAGGTGCGCACAGAAGACAGTGTACACATTTGCTCTCGTCGAGGACAGGGGTTGAAGTTCTCCACTCACCTGTATTGAAAGCCTTGGATGTGCCGCCGCCGTATACGTGGTTTCCGGGTGTGAGCTCTGTCCATTTGCTATTGTCATGTATTTTACTTATATCTGTTCTCATTACTTCATTACCTCCCTGAAGGCGAGCTTTAATGCTTCCATGTTGCCCTCGATAACCTCTGGTTTCTTGGCAAATTTGTGCTGATATGACTGTCTCATATCTTCGAGGAAAGGTCCCTCCTCCATGATTCCACTGACAGCAACGATGGCTGCAAGCATAGGAGAGTTAGGGAAATTCTTGCCGAGAGTCTTCATGGAGATCTCCTTGGCATCAAGTGTGTATACCCTACCCTTGTAACCCTTGAGCAGTGGACGGACCTCGTCCGGAGTCTTAGGTGTATTTATAATGATGGCGCCATCCTCGGCGAGACCTGCAGTCACATGTACAGGTTCGATCAGAGATTCGTCTACAACAACCACATACTGTGGCTCGTAAATGTTGGAATGTACTCTGATAGGTTCACTGCTGATCCTGTTGTAAGCAGTGATAGGTGCGCCCATTCTCTCTGGACCATACTCAGGAAATCCCTGAACATATTTACCTGTTTTGAATGCCACATCTGCGAGCAGCAGGGCAGCAGTCTTGGCACCCTGACCACCACGTCCGTGCCATCTGATTTCGATAGTATCTTTCACTTTCACATCTCCTGTCAAAAATTTCTCATTAAGTTCCATTTAATAGGAAAAATAATCCTTTTGATTATACCATTTATATATAATAAGTAAAGAATAAAATTAAGGATGTGTAGGGGAATACAGAAAAAATTAACGAATAATGGGGGATACACCTGAAAATGTTAGATGTTGGCGGGTCGTGCAACATAAAATCATAAACAACAAGGAAGAAAGGGATAAAAATACTGCATGTGTATATATGAAAGAGATCATCGCCAACAAAAAAGACAGATATGGGATCACCCCATAGCTGTCTTAAACGTTCATAAAAGTGATATTTACAATCTTACAAGAAAATGTATACAAGTCTGTCCGTCTACTGTCTGATTGTCGAGAAGGATCTCACCGTCATATTTTTTAGTGAGTTGTTTTAACTTATAAAGACCTATTCCCCTTGAATATCTGCCATCCTTCAGCGGCTTTGTCGAGTAGCCTTTGGTGAAGAAATCTTTTCGCATGGCCGCAGTGAGTGTAGGCCCTGCATTGAGAGTCTCAATGGATGTCTTCGTTCCATCTGAGTCGATCACTATCTCTATATGTCCTCCATCCTCGGTGGCATCAAATGCATTGTCTACCAGAATACTCATCGTATCCAGGAGTTCGAACTCAGCAGCCTTTGATGTGAGAGTTGAATTCTTGACATTTATATTGAGATCTATATCTCGCTCCTGGGCAAGGTTCATCTTGCTGAACAGGAATCCGGCAATCAGTTTCATGTTGATCCTCAGAAGGTAGGAATTTTTTATAACATGATCGTTGCATGAAGTATCAAGTTCCTTTGCCAGAGCGGCAGAGAGTGATTCATAGTCGGCGCAGCTGATCGGCAGCATACTTATGGCCTGAAGTTCGTTGTTGTAATCGTGCTGTCTCATTCTAACCTGATCAATAAGCTCCTCTATAATAGGAAGATACTGCTCATAAGACTGCAGCTGCTTCTGAGACTCCCTGAGACTCATGTAGTTTTTGTACATTCCAGTGTACAGAATGAGGATAAGTATGACTATAAACAGGAAAGTCATAAACACATTCATGAAATCTTTTGGTGATATACGCTGGTATAAAACCATGGAGACCATAAGGGCAAATACAGCGAGTACTATATTTCTGGAAACCTGATTTTTCAGGATGAGGGTTTCATACAGCTTATCCATGTGCCCGAATTTGTACAGCAAAATAGCTATCACAAGAGCCATACTTTCAGTTACATATGTTGATGTATTGGTGAAAGGGTTGTCTGTGAATTGCATGATGACAACCATCTGTATAAGGTTCAGCACGGTCATGATTATAAGAACCAGTGCATAGCCCGTTATGATCTTCATTGGCGGATAACGGAAGACCAGGGAGTAGAATACAAAGCAGTAGATGTATGTTATCAGCGTGAATATGAACATGGAGTCTGTAACTGTGGCAATCAGAGAGACTGGTAAAGTCAGCAGAAGCAAAGGTGGAAGTCTCTTTGCTATCTGGGAAAATTTAACATTATATATCGCCATCAAGAATACTAAAAATACAAAGGTATCAAACAGTATCTTGGAAAGAAAATCAAAATATGCAACCATTAGTCGTTCTCCATATAAGTTTCAATCAGTGATTTGTATTTGCGCCCAACAGGAATCGTGTCCTGAATCCCCTTCAGTTGTATGAAAGAGTTGGATCTGTCATAACTGTGGATAAATGCAGGATTGAAATAATAACTTTTGTGGCATCTCACGAGCGGCAGTTCATAGTTCTCTGATATTGTTTGAAAAGTTGGGCTGGTGACTATGAAATCACCATTGGTTGTGAACAGATGCTTGTGATGTCCGGATGCACATACACATATGAACTCATCCGTAGTGATGTGGAACAGAATGCCCTGTATATCCTTGAGCTGAAGCCTGCTGGCGGTATCAGATTCCGCGCTTATGACATTGCGTAAGGCCGTTATAACATCATCGCTGCTGTAAGGCTTGGAAAAGTAATATTTGCAGTGGTATCTGTTGATCACATCAAGATTTGGAGTGATTATATCGGTTATAAAAATAACAGGAGTGTTTTCATGATCGGGAATGCTCCTGATATATGAGCATACGTCAAGGCCGGTCTTACCTCCTCCAAGGTTGATGTCCAGCATAAATAAGTCAAATGTGTTATCATCTATAAAAGATACTGCCTCATCATAACTGGATGCAGTGATTATGTCTGCATCAGGATATCTGTCTTCAATTATATGTTTTAATCCGTTGGACTGAATGGTATCGTCCTCTACAATAAGCAGTTTCATTGTGGCGTGCTCCTGTAATAATTTATTATAAAATAAATATATTGGTAATCTCAAAACTCCAACGAGCATATTCTACCATAAAATACATGAATTCCACAATAGGTAGAAAAAAGAATATGCATGTTTTTATGTCGTTTGTGTTGTTATATGCGTCGTTTGTGTCGATTTCTGCCAAAACTATTGGAAAATGTATACATTTAGTATAAAGTAATAACCACGTAATAATTATCTCTGAGGGGAGATTGATTATAGAGTAACAGTAGGCAGATACAGTGTGCATATGTGGCTTGCAGAGAAGTAATCCCATATGTATAGTATGTGCCATCTGGTACAGCAGATGGCTGTCATGGATGTGTAGATCATCCGTGGCAGCTTTTTTGTTGTACAGATCACTTAGGATAATGCTATTTAAAAATCAGATATAATATGGTATGATGTAAAGAAGCATGGGGTTTTGTATACATCTGTGTGATGAAAACCCAAAAGACAAAAAGCTATTACCAGGAGGAAGAGTATGATTAAATTATTTGACAACGGTGCTTATCTGTTACATGGTACAGAGCTGGTAGAGGATAATGCTGAGGCTGCTGCAGTTCTCGCATCAAAGCTTGGCAGTGCTCCATCAAAGGAAGAGGCATCAAAGAACACACTTGCTTACGGAATATTGGCGAAGCATAACACATCTGATAATATGGATAATCTTAAGATCAAGTTCGATAAGATGACTTCACATGATATAACATTTGTTGGAATCATCCAGACAGCAAGAGCGTCAGGTCTCAAGGAATTCCCTATACCATATGTACTTACCAACTGCCACAACTCATTGTGTGCTGTAGGTGGAACCATCAATGAGGATGACCATATGTTTGGCCTCTCATGTGCGAAGAAGTACGGCGGTGTATATGTACCACCTCATCAGGCGGTCATCCACCAGTTTGCAAGAGAGATGCTGGCAGAGTGTGGCGCCATGATACTCGGTTCAGACTCCCATACACGTTATGGTGCTCTTGGTACTATGGCTATTGGAGAGGGCGGCGGCGAGCTTGCAAAGCAGCTGCTGTGTAAGACATACGATGTTGCAAAGCCGGGCGTTATCGCAATCTATCTCGACGGAGAGGTGCAGAAGGGTGTTGGTCCTCAGGATGTGGCACTTGCCATCATCGGAGCAACATTTGGCTGCGGATATGTCAAGAATAAGGTTATGGAGTTTGTTGGCCCTGGTGTGGACAAGCTCTCAGCAGATTTCCGTATCGGTATCGACGTTATGACAACAGAGACTACTTGTCTGTCATCCATCTGGAAGACAGATGATAAGATAAAGGACTGGTATGACATTCACGGAAGAAGTGAGGCATACAAGGAGATGAATCCTGGAGATGTGGCTTACTATGATGGAGTTGTATATGTAAATCTGTCAACAGTTAAGCCAATGATAGCCATGCCATTCCACCCAAGCAACACATACACCATCGATGAGCTGAATGCCAACCTTATGGATATACTTGATGATGTTGAGAAGCGCGCACTTGTAAGCCTTGACGGCAAGGTCGACTTCACACTCAAGGATAAGGTAAGAGATGGCAAGCTGTACGTTGAGCAGGGAATCATCGCCGGATGTGCCGGTGGTGGATATGAGAATATCTGCGATGCGGCTGATATCCTCAGAGGCAAGAGTATAGGCGCTGACGAGTTCACACTGTCAGTATATCCTGCAAGCACACCTATATATATGCAGCTGGCTAAGAATGGTGTTCTGGCTGATCTCATCGAGACAGGTTCCATCGTTAAGACAGCATTCTGTGGACCTTGCTTTGGTGCCGGTGATACACCTGCCAACAACGCATTCTCCATCAGACATTCAACAAGAAACTTCCCTAACAGAGAGGGCTCAAAGATACAGAATGGTCAGATATCATCTGTTGCACTTATGGATGCCCGTTCAATCGCAGCAACAGCAGCCAACAAGGGATATCTGACATCAGCGACAGACCTTGCTGATATAGAGTACACACATCCAAAGTATTTCTTTGACAAGGCTATATATGACAGAAGAGTATACAATGGTGTCGGCAAGGCTGATCCATCGGTTGAGATCAAGTTTGGTCCAAACATCAAGGATTGGCCGGAGATGGTTCCTCTTACAGATAACCTTCTCCTCAAGGTTGCATCAGTTATACATGATCCTGTAACAACAACAGATGAGCTCATCCCATCAGGAGAGACTTCATCATACAGATCAAATCCTCTTGGACTTGCAGAGTTCACACTTTCAAGAAAGGATCCTGAGTACGTTGGAAGAGCAAAGGCTATCCAGGCTGTAGAGAAGGTTCGTGAGGCAGGAGAATGTATGGGCAAGGCGTTCCCTGAGGTTAAGGAAGTTATGCATGCCATCAAGGAGAAGTTTGAAGACGTATGCGGAAGCAATACAGGTGTTGGAAGTACCATATATGCTGTTAAGCCGGGTGACGGTTCAGCTCGTGAGCAGGCTGCATCGTGCCAGAAGGTCCTCGGCGGATGGGCAAACATTGCAAAGGAATATGCAACCAAGAGATATAGATCAAACCTTATCAACTGGGGTATGCTTCCATTTGTCATCGATAAGGATTTTGACTTTGACAATGACGACTATGTATTCATTCCAGGAATCAAGGATGCTGTGAAGAACAAGACAGAGGTCATCAAGGCATATGTTGTGAACAAGGATTTTGCCGAGATAGAGCTGAGACTTGGAGAACTCACAGATGATGAGAGACAGATCATCACAGACGGCTGTCTCATCAACTACTACAAGTACAACTAAATGATATATATGGTGCCGTGTGCGCCATGTATGTACATTTGCAGATTATATATATTTTCAGATAATGTATATACGACGAGATAACAGGCATCATCATTGTGCGCATTTGCGCGGATTGGTGGTGCCTGTTATCGTTAATATAGCCTGTGTGTTCCTGAGATGATGATACACAATGGCAAAGACGAAAGAATTTATTCTGACGTGATGATGCACGATGGCGAAAACGAAAGAATTTGCACCATGTCGGGGTTATCAATACAATAATAAAATGCAGGAGGTATTTAATTATGGGTAAAACAGAAATGGAAAAGATGCATACGTGTGAGCTTTATCTTCCGGGTGACGAGGACATCGCAAGGGAGCAGATAAAATGTCTGGACAGATTGTACGACTTCAATATGACCAGACCAACAGAGATGGTCAAAAGGCAGCAGATGCTCAAGGAGATGTTCGAGGAGATAGGAGACAATTGCTATATAGAACCACCACTTCATGCAAACTGGGGCGGCAAATTCGTTCATTGGGGCAGCAATATCTATGCAAACTTTAACCTGACTATGGTGGATGACACACATATTTATGTGGGTGATTACACTATGTTTGGCCCAAATGTCACATTGGCAACGGCAGGTCATCCTATAGATGCAGATCTTAGAAAACAGGGATATCAGTACAATGCACCTATAACAATAGGCAAGAACTGCTGGATAGGTGCAGGAGTTACGATACTTCCGGGGGTTACTATAGGTGATAACACCGTCATAGGAGCTGGAAGTATGGTTGCAACGGATATTCCATCCAATGTCGTGGCTGTGGGCAATCCATGTAAGGTTGTTCGAGAGGTGAACGAGCGTGACGCAAAGTATTATTTCAAGGATCACAGGATAGATTTCTTCCAATATAATAATGTAAGCAAGAACGACTAGATGAGGTGTATAATTGAAGGTTACATGTAAAAGCTGCGGTAAAAAATTCGATCCCGAAAAGACAGGGCATATGTGTCCGAGATGCGGTTCATGGTATGTGGAGAAAAACAGAGATGGGCAGTTTGAAAGCGGAGCATTTTCGGCAGATGCCGGAGGTGGGGACGGTGATCACAATCAGTATCAGACATCATATACTGAAGACAAGAATAAACAGTATGGAAATGTGCACAGCGAGTGGTTCAAGAAGAAAGAAAAAGACGTACTCGATAATGAAAAGAGACTGGAAAAAGTCAGCATGATAATTATCATTGTATTTTTTCTGATATTAAGTTTGGGGACCGTTTATTCGGCGCTCACGTCAGATCATGACAAAAGTCTTGGTTATGATGTAGGATCAGAAGACGAATATGAGGATACAGATGATGAAATATATAGTGGTGATGGAAATTATTATGTTGATAGTATCCCAGTCAAAGGATATGCATTTGGAGACAAGATGTTGAATGTGGATCCTGCTGGCAATACGGCGTGGTTGACGATAAATTCAGTGGAGCCGATAGAGCTGGAAGATGCCGATGTTCCCGAAGGATATGTAGTATACGACATGGAATATGAGATGGATGCTTCGGATTATGGAAGTTCAGATGCAGAGGATATGTCAGACGGAAGGGATTGTTTTGATGTATATCTGAGATCAAACTCCTGGAAGATGCTGAAGCCGATGAGTCAGGATGATATTGACGAACTGATGTCAGAGGATGGATATGCAGAGGATCATGATATAGCAGAAGATCTGGATCCAGACTATGGACATCTGTATTTTCTAGTAAGATCCGGAGACTATGGATACATGGTCGTATATGGCCAGAATGTCAATTCATCAGATGATCTGTACGATTCTATAAACAATATATATGTGGTCGGAGATAAGGCAGATGCGTCAGTCTGGTATGATGTCAGTACATTGGATATCACTAAAGGAAAGCTGTACAAAATATATAATGGAGACTGGGGACAGAAGCTTGAGAAGGGCAGTACATATACACTTCCCGGTGGAGCTGAGATCACCAGTGAAGATATATGTGAGCTCAGTGGTATTGATCTTGACGATGACGGGTATGATTATTACCTGGTGAGCGATATTCTGTTAAATCATGGGGCAAGGACAGGATCATACAATCTGATGGTATTTGATAAGGACAGTGACACTGATCCAATAGAGAAAATTCTGCCTTACAGTGAATATTCTGATGATGAATTAACGCCGATGTCAGTGGTATATCAATACATTGTATATGGCATCAGGAAGGGACAGTCAAAGAATATAAGTGTAGCTTATGAGTTTGGCTCTTCGTTGGATGAACTGCAGTATGATTCAGCAGCTCTCCCTGTTCCAGAGTAAATAACAGATTTGTCCATTGGGTCAGTATGATCAGATGTGAGGTGAAAAGTTGAAGGTAAAATGTAAAAACTGCGGTAAGATATTTGATGCTGAGAACTATTCGTGCCTGTGCCCTCATTGTGGAACATGGTATATTCCTGTGAATCAATTTGATATTCAGAGTGTTGATTACAATAATAACAATTGGAGCTGGACACAGGAAGACACGCAAACAAGTGTTCAGACGGATACACCAGACAGCGTTCAGCCGAAACCGCAGAGAACAATCCAGCCGGATACGCCGGACAGGGTTCAGCCGGAACCGCAGAGAACAATCCAGCCGGATACAACGGGCAGCGATCATACGGATCGGCAGAGAGCAAAACAGTCGGACAGCACTCATACGGATCAGAAGAGAGATGCTCATAGTGATGTACAAAAAAAGATTCATGAGTCCCAGGAAAACAGGGATGCCCGGAAGAACTCCAGATGGACAGCTGTGGTTTTGGCTATAGTGGTCGGTATTATAGTTATGATAACTGTGGAAGTGATAGGTGGGGGGACTCGCAGGTCTGATTATTATGATGACAGTGATGACTATGAGGACGACAGTACATCGGATGATGATCTGGAAGAAGATAATAATTGCATCATAAATTATGGCTCGTTGGGGGATTCGTTTGATATTCATTCTTCCCGGGATGATGGAGTGTACACAATAAATAGTATTGAACCTGCAACGATCGAGGAACTTACAGCACCTTCCGGTTATGAATTGTACAGTGTTGAATATACGATCAAGAAAGATTCTGATCCACCGGTTCAGATCAATTCCAAAGCGGATGTTGAACATCTCACATCAGACGGAGAAGTGAGAGTATATGAACATGCAAACATTGAACTTTATCTTCGGACAAAAACAGGAGTTATGTTAAGTCCACTGTCATGTTATTATATGGAAGATATATATACTGGAAGCCAGGATATTGAAACATTTGCAGAAGAAGAAAATCTGGATATGTATATGTCATACTCGTATGGCAGACTTTTGTTCATGGTAAAAGAGGATGATTATGACTGCCTGGTAGCATATGTTCATACATATGAAGATGGGTATGCAAATCTAAAACTTGCTGAAATAGATCTAATAGACAAAGATGACGATACAGACAGTGTAGATTGGTTATCTGATACTGACGATGATATACCAGAATTGGCTTATGACATTGATGATAATGTGTATGTGAAGGAGATAGAAGAGGGTACAGTGTTTACACCATCAGATGGTGTAAACATAAGTATTCATGACTTGTTTCCGGAGGATGAGCATGCATATCTCAGACTGAATGAAGTAGGGGAAAAGTATTATCTGATCGCGATGCGTATGACGAATAATCTGCCAGAAGGAGATTGGTATCCACATGTTGAGATAACTGATGCATATGGCTATGACCGGCTTTTTTGTGAGGTTGAATATAGCAGTTTGAATTATAGGAATTCCATACCACCTAAGACCACCGAAACATTTTATTATATAGCCAGAATTAGTGATAGATACGATGAAAATCTCATAGTAACATATGACAATGTCGCTGCAACCTCGGATAGCAGAGACGAATCCGAAGAGACTACGTCGGAGTTAGAGATAGCGCTCCAGAAATAAATATTTGTGAGCTATGCACAGCAGTAAAAAGATCCCATATGTGGTTTGTCACATATGGGATCTGATTTTTTTATGGGATATCTGTCAGTCTTGCTCATAGAACAAATGAAGCTGATTAGCTTGGTGTGTTGTTCTTGGCAATCTCTACGATAGAAGAGGTAAGACCTGCGATTCCCTGTATCTCTGATGGAATGATGATCTTGGTAGCCTTGCCATCTGCAGCCTTTGTAAATGCTTCCAGGCTCTTGAGAGTGATGACCTGATTTGTAGGCATTGACTCATTCAGTGCTCTGATACCATCTGCATTTGCCTGCTGTACAGCAAGTATAGCCTGTGCCTGACCTTCGGCCTCCTTGATGGTTGCTTCTTTCTTAGCTTCTGCGCGAAGGATCTGTGAAGCCTTCTCAGCCTCAGCTTCGAGGATAACTGACTGCTTATTACCTTCAGCGATGAGGATGGCTGACTTCTTCTCACCTTCAGCACGAAGGATCTGCTCACGTCTCTCACGCTCTGCCTTCATCTGCTTCTCCATCGCATCCTGAATAGCTGCGGGAGGAATGATGTTCTTGAGCTCTACTCTGTTGACCTTGATACCCCAAGGATCAGTTGCTTCGTCAAGTGTAGCTCTCATCTTGGTGTTGATTGTCTCTCTTGATGTAAGAGTCTGGTCAAGCTCGAGATCACCGATGATGTTACGGAGAGTTGTGGCTGTCAGGTTCTCAATGGCCATGATAGGATTTTCAACTCCGTAGCTGAAAAGCTTTGGATCTGTGATCTGGAAGAATACGACTGTGTCGATTCTCATGGTAACGTTATCCTTTGTGATAACCGGCTGTGGAGCAAAGTCAACAACCTGCTCCTTGAGGGTAACCTTCTTGGCTACCTTATCGATAACAGGCATCTTCATGTGAAGTCCAACAGACCATGTTGCCTGATATGTTCCAAGTCTCTCAATTACATAAGCATGTGCCTGTGGCACGATTTTGATCGTACTGCATATAACAACGATTACGATCAGACATAAAATAATAATAAGTGCAGCTCCTGCTCCGTCCATAATAATCTCCTTAATAATTAAAATAGTGTGTGAATAAGTAATAAAATAATGTGCATCAAAGACATGCTGGCCTCTTTAGCTCTCAGTTACAGGCATGCCGGCCTGTTCAACAATAGCTTTTACGCCGGATATCTCGCAGATAACAACCTCGGTACCTGTTGGTATGATATTGTTGTTTTTTGATCTTGCTGTCCATTCAACCCCATTAATCATAACCTGACCTTTTGACTTAAGATTGTCTATGTCATCGGATACGATTACGTGTTTGCCGATGAGACTCTCTACGTTGGTTTTTACCAGCTTGTTGTCAAGATGTTTCTTGGCAATAGGTCTTGTTGTGAAAAAGAGAATGGTTGTTACAACAAGGAATACAACAATCTGCAGTGGTAATGAACCGCTGAAAAACGCGATGATCATGGCAACCAGTGCACCACCGCAGGCCCAGATAGTTGTGAGTCCGAGCGATATGATCTCAACAATGAGACATACGGCAAATATTATAAGCCAGGTTACAATCTCCCAATTCATATAGAACACCTCCCTTGTGTAGGAAATCCTGATATGCGATAAAACTCGCATTGCCCTTGGCTAGTTCTCATTTTACTAGAAAAATAATTACTAAACAACATAAATATTCTGAATATACAATCCCTTAAAGTGCATTATACGCACGAATTATAAAATTATTAGGAATAAATAATAAAGGCTTGGTTAAATATGTGTAAGCTGCCTTGCACCATTTGGCAAAAACAAATATAATAAAAAAAGCGGTTGTCGGGACTTCCCGGCGAGCCGTACACAAGCTTATGGATGGGAGAAAAAAAGGTGGCGGCAAATAACAAAAAGAGACGAATCTTAAATATAAGCCTGGCGGTTATAGGAATAATCGTCGTGGGACTTTTATTTAACAAGATACTTGAACAGTGGGCAGGCTTTCGGGCGATAATAGATAAAATCTCAGGCGCATTTGCACCAATTATAGTGGGTGCGGTCATAGCGTTTCTTATGAATCCGATACTTGTATTTTTTGACAGACTTTTTCATACTTTATTTCAGGACAAGGTTATCACGGATAAGAAGAAGCTGTTTAAGGTATCGAGGACACTGGCGGTTATCCTCACAACTATAGTATTTCTGGGAATCATAACAGGTGTAGTATGGCTTGTGGTGCCGCAGCTCTATGACAGTATCAAGCAGCTGGTTGGCAACATGGACAATTATTATTCCAACCTGCAGAATATGGTGGAGAATATCAATGAGAAATTCCAGAAACTCAATATACCTGAGGATGAGCTGAACAAATATATGAATACAGCATATCTGAAGCTGCAGGACATGTTGAACACAAAAATCATGCCAAATGTAGATAAGATCGTTGTGAACATAGGAAGCGGAGTATTCTCCGGATTGAAGTTCCTTTATAATTTCCTTATAGGTATAGTGGCTTCTATATATGTGATGGCAAATAAAGAATATCTGGCATCAAGGGGAAAGAAGATCATATATGCTGCGTTCAAGGTAAAGAATGCGAATAATATCCTCGATGGTCTTTCAGAGATGTACAGGATTTTTGGACAGTTTATCAATGGCAAGATACTTGATTCACTTATAATTGGAATGATAATGTTTATAGTTTCTACAATACTCAATCTGCCATATGCAGTGCTGATAAGTGTTATTGTGGGAGTGACAAATGTAATACCATTCTTTGGACCGATCATAGGAGCTATACCTTGTTTCTTTATCGTACTTATAGCCGATCCGATCAAGAGTCTGGTGCTGCTTCTTGTTATACTCATATTGCAGCAGTTTGATGGGAATATTCTTGGTCCGAAAATCATTGGTGATACCACAGGACTTTCAAGTTTCTGGGTGCTTACAGCAGTTATTGTGGGTGGAGGTCTGTTTGGATTCTTTGGAATGCTCCTGGGCGTTCCTGTATTTGCGTGCTGTTATATGTATATCAACAGGACATGCACTGCAAAGCTGCAGGATAAGAATCTGGCATTCAAGACCTCTGAGTATGAGAAGATAAAGAGGATCGATGAGGAGACGGGTGAACCGATATACAGGACAGAAGAGGAAGAGGACATAAGATTCAAGAAAAAGACTCCTGAACAGAAACAGGAAGAGCGTGAGAATAAGAGGAAGCTCAAGCAGAAACAGCATATGCTTCAGTATCCGTCAGATCTTCCTGACGATGAATACTCAAAGACAGAGACGGTACAGAATGTAGATGATCAGGATGGAGATGAAGATGAGTCCGATGATGATCCGATCAGTATCCTTGATAAATTCATGCATGTTATGAAGAGTGTTGCCAGCAGGGCGGATGCTGAAAAGCTAGCAAAAAATATTGTGGAAAATAATGAAAGTACCGTGCGTGATCCAGATGATACCGGAAAGCAAACTGCTGGAGAAGACCAAACTGCTGGAGAAGACCAGACTGAGGATACCGGAGCCGGAGATCCTCACAAATAAAAAAGAATATCAATACGGGGAAGAATGCCTGAGTCTCTGTATTACATAAGATAAAAGAACAGATTTGCTTTTACACAAATCTGTTCTTTTTTTCATCGTATGAATAATCTATGGTTGCAAGCTTTTTCTTTATATCGTCCGCATCGACGCATAGGGAGCTGCACAATTCGTCAAAGCTTGGATAATCGTCTCTTAGCTTTGTATTGATGAAACTGAGAAGGACCATGGGATCCTTTGGAAGTGATGAATATTCCATAGTAAAAATACCTCCTTGTGGTAGATTGAGTCATAATATGTGTCGTGTTTATAAATATTATGGTTGAATTAACTGCATAAAATTGGTATATATATAGTTTGTGATATGATGAGCGCAAGTGAGCCGACATGCTTCCATGTATGGCGAGCAGCGAATGTTATGAATTGAATTTTACAACAGTGATTTAGAAATGGCAATAAGGAGTTAGATATGAGTACAAATACCAGTACGGCAAAGAAAGGAAAGCTATCAGGAAAGGGAAGTAATCTGGCGCTTCAGGCAGGAATCCTGGCGGGAGCCGGAATCGTGTCGAGGATCATCGGCCTTCTGTACAGATCGCCTCTGTATCAGATACTTGGAGATGAGGGAAATGGATATTATGGTTCAGCGTATGCAATATATGCCATGGTCATAATGATCGCCACATACAGTATTCCTACAGCGGTGTCGAAGCTTGTTGCCGGTAAGATAGCTATGGGACAGTACAAGAGTGCCAGACGTATATACTACTGTACATTTATATATGTAGTCATAGCGGGTGCTGTGGCGGCACTGATCACGTACTTTGGAGCCGAATGGTTTGTAAGTGACCAGCCAAATGCAGTCTTAAGTCTTAAGATACTTGCCCCTACTATATTTATATCGGGCTTTCTTGCAATATTTAGAGGATATCTGCAGGCGTACAACACGATGGTGCCTACATCTATATCACAGATCATAGAGCAGCTTGCAAATGCGGTGGTCAGTATAGTTGCAGCATACATGCTCGCCAGGCCATTTGCTGCAGGGACGACAGAGCATGCAAAGTACGGCTCTGCGGGAAGTGCCATGGGTACAGGTGCCGGAGTTCTTGGGGGATTGATATTTATACTGTTCGCATATGCGAAGAGAAGAAAAGGTATCGTGGAGTCTGTGAAAAACGATACAAGTCCGGACACAGAATCCTATGGAAAGCTGTTTAGAATAATTATTGCCACAGTCACTCCTATAGTAGTGGCAGCAGTGGTGTACAATGTATTGACCCCTATAGATATGAAGGTATTCTATGTTGTCATGAAGATGAAGGGAATGGATTCACTGGAAATGGCGAAATTGTACGGTATTTATTCCGGACAGTACACGGTCCTCACGAACCTTCCGCTTGCCATAGCAGCTTCAGTAGGAATCGCATACATTCCTGGAATATCAGGGGCGTATGCACAAAATGATATGAAAAAGACGAACAGACTTCTCAATCAGGCACTCAGCATGTCTATGCTGGTCACGATACCATGTGCCGTTGGAATGGGAGTTCTGGCAAAACCGATCATACAGCTCCTGTTTTCGGGTGCGGATCCTATGGCGGCTAAGTGTATGTATCTTGGATTTATATCCATCGTGTTCTTTGCACAGTCCACTGTGACAAACAGTGTACTTCAGGCCATGGGCAAGGTGATGGCGCCGGTTATAAATGCCACACTTGCACTGGTGATACATGTGGTTGTCCTTGTGATCATGTTGTATTGTACCGACTGGGCACTGTATGCTCTGGTTCTCGGTTCCATAGTAAATTCTCTGCTCATATGTATATTTAACCAGCGTTCACTTACCAAGTACAAGACCGGCAGGATGGACAACAGGAGGATATATGTTGCACCGACTATAGCATCCATCTTCATGGGAGCTGTCACGATCATTGTATATGAGGGCTGCAGAAAGCTGCTTGGCAATTGGGTTATAGCTATGTTTATTGCTGTATTTGTTGCTATCATATTCTATGCGGTAGCTATTCTCAAAGTCGGAGGATACACTGAAGAGGAGCTTCTCAACATGCCAAAGGGAGGCCTCATCGTAAAGCTTGCGAAGAAATTCAGACTATTGTAAAGTGGGGACGTTCCTTTTGTACCGACGAGTGTCCCCTTGTACTGACGAGTGTCCCCTTGTACCGACGAGTGTCCCTCTGTACTGACGAGTGTCTTCCTGTCAAGCATGAGGATCGCTGTCGTGAGGCGTGCCTCCTGTTAAGGTTCGTTGGATAATTCCTTTAGACGTACCCGTGAGACGGTTCAGCTGTCTGATAGAAATACCTTGTTCGTGCAAAAGAGCAAGGTATTTTTTCTTGTCTAAAAGGGGCAGTGATTGAAAATCGGTAATAGTATGGCATCCGGTTTCTTTGATAATTAGCTCTTTTGCAACATCATCTGGGAGCCTTTTGGTAAGTTTATGAATGTCTAGGCAGTCAGCTTCTTCAGTTTCTCGATGAAATGTAGTAAATGCCTTCGAATCACCAATTAGATTGCTTATCAGTCCTATATCTACCAATGCCGAATTCCCTGATAGATAACTGTAGATACTGCTCCAGGGGTAAGACTCACCGGGAAAAGCTTCTATGCCAGCCTTGTACGGATTTTGGTGTATATAGCGGACTACGGTGAGAAGGTATCGGTCATCGTTAACAGGTTCGCTGTAATATCTGCCTTGCTGCAGGAAACCGGTTCGATCATATTTCATATTAAACCAAACCGCATAACGCGTGTTAATGCGGCGAAATATAGTTGACAGTGGAGTGTTAGGGGTATGGATGAGAAGATGAACGTGATTAGACATCAGGCAATATGCATAGATTTCAAATTGGCATTCTTCTTTGTAATAGCCCAGGATATCCAGGTATTTTACATAATCATTCTTTTCTTCAAACATTTGCTGCCGGTCTGCTCCGCGAATTACAACGTGGTAAATGTTTGATTCAGATACAGCTCTTGGTTTTCTTGGCATAAAGGGACCTCCTCAAAAGTGATAAAATGTGATGTGTACGGTGTGGAAAAAATAAATGTTAAAATGTGATTTATGAAAACACAGCCATCAAAAAACAACCATGAAAAAACATAAAAAGCAGTTATAAATATAAAGAGGTAATTGTTGAAAAATTGAAATGACTATGGGTTTCGTATAACATGATTCATATAATATCATTCATATGAAAAAAGATTTGATTAGATACGATAGCTTAACAATCGTTTAAGAAAATCAAAACATGTATATTATTATACTATATTTTGAAAAGAAGTAAAGCACTTTGTAGAAGTATATGATAGAATGTATCAGGGACGTTCCTTTTGTACCGGAGAGTGTCCCCCTGTCATGCGAAAGGTGAAAACTCGATATGGGGCAATAAAATGAGTAGAGTTGTCAACATGTCTTGAACGAACATACGTGCAATGGCTGTGACAGAGGATGATATAAAAAGTATGATGCAGCAAATTGCAGATGTTAGTTGCAAAAATATTTAGACTTGATAGGAATATATATTTAAAGTGGGACAGAGGGACGCTCTTCGTGACAAAAGGAACGTCCCCTAGGGATTATTATGGAAAAAGAAAAAAGAAAGGGCAGGACCCTTTTAAAGATATTCATAACAACATTATATCTGAGCACATTTACCTTCGGGGGTGGATACGTCATCGTGTCTCTCATGAAGAAAAAGTTTGTGGACGAAACACACTGGATAAAGCAGGATGAGATGCTGGATCTTGTAGCGATAGCCCAGTCGTCTCCGGGACCTATAGCAGTAAATGGATCGATAGCGGTGGGATATAAATTGTGTGGTATAGCAGGGGCATTGGTGGCTATAGTCGGAACGATCATTCCGCCATTTGTTATCATATCCATCATATCTTACTGTTACAGCGCGTTCAGGGCCAACTGGGTGATCAGTGAGATGCTGGAGGGAATGCAGGCCGGTGTAGCTGCGGTCATAGCATCAGTGACATATGATATGGGAAAGGATGTGGTGAAACAGAGGGATGATCTGTCGGTGCTCATCATGATAGCTGCATTTGTTGCATCATACATATTGGAGATAAATGTCGTGTTCATAGTAATTGCCTGTGGACTTGTCGGCGTTTGCAGAGGACAGCATGAGAAAAGAAGAGGGCGTGGGCATAAAAAGACAGAGGATACTTCTGACGGAAATTCTGAAAAACATTCCGACAAAGGGGGGATGGAATAATGATCTATTTGCAGTTGTTCCTAAGTTTCTTCCAGATAGGACTCTTCAGTTTCGGCGGAGGTTATGCCGCCATGCCGCTTATACAGGGACAGATAGTGAAGATACATGGATGGATGACCATGTCAGAGTTCACAGATTTGATCACTATATCCCAGATGACTCCGGGACCTATAGCTGTCAATTCGGCGACATTTGTGGGGCTGCGGGTGGCCGGATATGCCGGTGCGGCGGTTGCCACGCTCGGATGTATACTCCCTTCATGTATCATTGTAATGGGCATAGTCAGGCTGTATCTGAAATATCGCAAGCAGGATGTTCTTCAGGAGATTCTCGGCGGCATAAGACCGGCGGTTGTGGCTATGATCGCGTCAGCGGGAGTTACGATATTCGTGACGGCGGTCTGGACTGGTATCGATATGATAAGTCTCGCAGGAACTAAGTGGAATCTTGTGGTGATATTTGCAGTGAGTGTTGTTCTGCTCAGAAAATTCAAACTGAATCCGGTGTGGGTGATGCTGCTTTCCGGTGCGATGCAGGTACTGGTGGGGACGTTCCTTTTGTAACGAGGAGTGTCCCCTGTCATGTGAAAGGTGAAAACTCGATATAGAGCAATAAAAGGAGTAAAGTTGGCAACATTGCTTGAGCGAACATACGTGCAATGGCTGTGACAGAAGATGATATAAAAACTATGATGCAGAAGATGGCAGATGTCTGTTGCAACAATATTTAGACTTAATAGGAATATAGATCTAATGTAGGACAGAGGGACACTCCTCGTTACAGAAGGAACGTCCCCAAAGAAGGTTAAGTGCTTCATCTGTTAGAGAATCAGGTGGAGCATTTTTTATGCATGGTGGCTAATGTATTAACCGGGCATATGAAGAGTTTGTATACCCCTTGACAAAAAGAAAAAATGTAAATATACTTACCAATGATAATTACGTGAAGTAATTACATGAAATAATAATAAAACAGTATTTGATAAATTTACAGGAAGGAATGCTATGACAAAGGAAAAGATAAAACAAGTTATGGATGCCTGCTATCAGGCTAAGAGAGTCAGGGATATGATGCCAAAACTGCCAAATGGAGTCAC
>CAKQIY010000021.1 GCA_934247115.1 uncultured Coprococcus sp. | reverse complement strand
TCTGAGAATACGTCTCCGTTCTCTCCTATCACGACCTGATTTGTCTCAGGTATGATGTCCACCACAAAAACCGGATGTCCCATCGCAAGTCCAAGCCCTTTTCTCTGTCCTATGGTGTAGTGTATGATTCCTTTATGTCTTCCGATCACATTGCCATGTATGTCTACAAAATCTCCCGGAACCGCCTTAAGTCCTGCTTCATTCTCAAGATAACCGGCGTAATCTCCATCTGGCACAAAGCATATATCCTGGCTGTCCGGCTTGTGAGCCACCATAAGTCCGTGATCCTCTGCAATCTTTCTGATCTCAGGCTTGCTGTATTCTCCAACCGGCATGAGAGTCCTGGCTAGCTGTTTCTGGGTAAGATTGTAGAGAGCATATGTCTGATCCTTATCTATTCCCCTGGCCTCCTGAAGAGTATATCTGCCGTTTGGGAGCTGGATTATTCTTGCATAATGACCTGTGGCTATATAATCACCACCAATCGCCATGCATCTTGTGAGCAGCGATTCCCATTTTACATATCTGTTGCAGGCGATACATGGATTCGGAGTTCTGCCATGCTTATACTCGTCCACAAAATAGTCTATTACGTACTTCTTGAATTCTTCCTTGAAGTTCATAACGTAATACGGAATATCGAGCTGCGACGCCACACGTCTGGCATCGTCAACTGCTGACAGCCCGCAGCATCCGGCATGGGCACTCACCACGTCACGGTCCTCGTCCTGCCATATCTGCATGGTAACTCCTATTACATTATAGCCCTGCTCCTTGAGCAAAAGTGCGGCAACCGACGAATCAACTCCGCCCGACATGCCTACACATACTGTCTTCTTATCTGTATCATTCAACTTCATTTCCTCTTTATAATAAATAATAACTGTAGTATATTCTTATTTTAATGCTATCTTTTATCCTGCACTATATTCAAGAGCATGTATTTTGCAAATCATTTATTTCTACTGACAAAATCCTGATATGCAGGTGACATCTTTCTGAGATTTTCCACAATCCTCTTGAGATTATCTACCACAGTATCTGCTTCGTCCATGGTATTCTCATATCCAAGTGTAAGTCTGACAGCACCATGTGATATCTCCTTTGGAAGACCAATAGCTGTCAGCACATGTGATGGATCAACAGAACCCGATGTGCACGCAGAACCTGCAGAAGCACATATCCCTGCCATATCAAGCATGATAAGGATCGTCTCTCCTTCAACGAACTGAAAGCTCACATTCACATTGTTAGGAAGTCGGTCTTTCTCATGTCCATTCAGCCTTGAATACGGTATCTCCGACAGGATTCTATGAATCATATGATCTCTTATGTCTGTCTCCCGTTTCATTCTATCTTCCATAGATAGAACCGCAAGCTCGGCGGCCTTGCCCATTCCAACGATTCCCGGTACATTCTCTGTTCCAGCGCGACGCCCACGCTCCTGCTGGCCTCCATGTATAAAGCTTCCAAGCTTTATTCCACTCCGTATATACAGAAATCCGATTCCCTTCGGACCATTAAGCTTATGTCCGCTGCTGCTGAGCATATCTATATTCATGGCATTTACATCCAGTGGAATCTGTCCATACGCCTGAACTGCATCCGTGTGAAACAGAATTCCATGTTCATGTGCTATGGCTCCAATCCTGCTGATTGGCTCTATGGTTCCTATCTCATTGTTGGCGGCCATAACAGATATCAATATCGTGTCCGGTCTTATGGCTGCTTCCAGCTTATCTGGATCCACCATTCCTTTTTCGTCCACATCAAGATATGTCACCGCAAACCCGCGCTTCTCCAGATACTGACATGTGTGAAGAATCGCATGATGTTCTATCCTTGTTGTGATTATATGCTTTCCCTTATCCTGGAAGGCTTCAGCAACGGACTTAAGAGCCCAGTTGTCCGACTCAGAGCCTCCCCCGGTGAAGTAGATCTCCTCAGGCTTCGCCCCAAGGGAATCGGCAATTATATCCCTTGCCACATTTATTACATCCTTATTTCTTGACGCAAATGTATACACGCCTGAGGGATTTCCATATTTTTCTGTAAAGTAAGGAAGCATGGCATCGAGCACTTCAGGTCTCACCGCCGTTGTTGCTGCATGATCCATATATATCATTTTTCCCATGTCCGCTCTCTTTCCATTTCTTTTCTGCCATCTATCTGCGACAAATGCAAAACTGCGTTCATCATATGAAATCTATACTACTATATAGTATTCTATCACAACACAAATGCCACGCGCCATGTCTATATTATTGCATTTCCACTCCGTATATCATTCTCTTATTTTACTCTATCTGTCCTCTTTCCAAAGGTTTTACTATCTTTTTATACACCCTTAGAAGAAGAATTGTTGATATAATTACGCTGAAGATTTCTGCAATAGGGAACGCTGTCCACACGCCGTTCACACTGTTCATTGCCTTTGAAAGGAAATACGCTACAGGAAGTATGACAAAGAGCTGTCTCGCCATGGATACTATCATACTGTACACACCCTTTCCAACAGCCTGGAACATTCCTGAACATGTGACAGAAAATCCCGCAAATATAAATGCTGTGCTCATGATCCTCACAGCAGGGATTCCCATGGACAGCATATCATCAGTCGCATCAAATATCTTAAGTATCTGGCCAGGGAACAGCTGCATGATAACGAGACAGAACAACATGATAGAACATCCTACCATAACACCAAGCTTCATGGTGCGCTTCATTCTGTCTGGTCTCTGTGCTCCATAATTGTATGAAATTATCGGTATCATTCCGTTGTTCAATCCGAATACCGGCATAAATGCCATACTCTGAACCTTGAAATACGCTCCAAACACTGCAACAGCCAATTTCGAGAATGAGAACAGTATCAGATTCAGGAAATAATTCATCACAGAGCCTATCGCAACCATGATAACCGACGGCACGCCAACGCCGAGTATCTTTCCAATTATCTCCCCATGTGGTCTGAATTTTCTCAGAGTTATATGTAGATCCGGATTCTTCTTGATATTGAAGATCATAGCCAGTGTTCCGGCTATGCACTGGCCACATACTGTCGCGATGGCCGCACCCTTAACACCCATCCTAGGACATCCAAGAAGTCCAAATATCATGATAGGATCAAGTATAAGATTGATGACCGCACCAAGTATCTGGGTTATCATGCTGTACATTGTGCGTCCCGTGGACTGCAGCAATCTCTCAAATGTCATCTGGAAAGCAATACCAAAAGCACAACAACAGCACACTTCAAGATATTCTGTTCCATACTGTATAACCTGCGCATCACCTGTCTGACTTTCCATGAACATCCTTGCAAAGAATAATCCTATTATCAGAAATATTACATAGCCTATCGCCTCAAGGAAGATTCCCTGTCTGGCAACCTCATTTGCCCTGTCAAACTTCTTCTCACCAAGAGCCTTGGATATAAACGCATTAAAGCCGACTCCCAGTCCTGAGAAAACGCCTATCATCAGATTCTGTATCGGGAACGCAGTTGACACAGCTGTAAGACCATCCATGCTGAACCTTGATACAAACACACTGTCAACTACATTGTACATAGCCTGAAAAAGCATGGAAATGATCATAGGAAGCGACATAGACATCAGCAGCTTTCCCTCTGACATAACACCCATCTTATTTTCTTGGTTTTCACTGGCAGATGGCTTCCCATCAGCAGATATTGTTTTATTATCAGATAATATTCTTTTATCAGCTGTTTTCCTACTATCAGATGTTTTCCTGCTATCAGCTGATTTTACATTATCAATAACGCTATCTTTCTCTTTCATATGTACCTCTCTTCTGCATGTTCTACTACTGCGCATATCGTACTTACTGTACATGCCATTTGTGTTTATCCTCATATGCACTTACTTTCGCATGTACTGTACTTATCTTCACATGAGATTATTCACACGCACTTATCTTCACATGCATACTCTCTTTATCTACTATATTCAAACTAGTTAATACTACATTATTTTTGTATTATTTACAATACACTTATATTAGATTTCAAATTTCTGATTGTATTGGAAGCTAATTTCTGACTTATATTTGATCCAATTTCTGATTGTAACAGAATTGCAGATTTCTGTTTTTGATTTCTGTTTTTGATTTCTGTTTTGAGTTCTGTTTTTTATTCCTGTTTATTATTTTTTAGAGCACAAAATTGTATCCAAATCCAAAATATAATACAAAAAGATACATACTTACAGGATTTTGTCACATTTTCTATGAAACTGATTAAAAAGAGATAATTTTGTGGCAAAATACGCCTAAAACTAGCAAAAATACAAAAACAAGCTGTTATTGTCAGCTATATAATCTACTCCCCAAAAACTTCCATAACAAAATATTCCACAACAAAATATTCCATGACAAAATCTTCCACGTCAAAATCTTCCACGTCAAAATCTTCCACGTCAAAATCTTCCACGTCAAAATCTTCCACGTCAAAATCTTCCACGTTAAAAAATCCCCCTCTTGAACATCAAATTCAAGAGGGGGACTTATAATTGATAATCTAGAAATTATCTGTATTGCAAATAGCCTGTTAATTACTTATTAGCAAGCTCTGCCTTGATAGCCTCTGTAAGAGCTGGAACAATCTTGTTAAGATCTCCAACTACACCATAGTCAGCTACATCAAAGATAGGAGCATCCTCATCCTTGTTGATAGCAACGATGATGTCTGACTCTTCCATACCAGCTACGTGCTGGATAGCACCTGAAATACCGATTGCGAAGTATACCTGTGGACGTACTGTCTTACCAGTCTGACCAACCTGAAGCTCCTTTGGCTTCCAGCCTGAATCTACAACGGCACGTGAGCATGATACCTGTCCGCCAAGTACGTCTGCAAGATCATCAAGAAGCTTGAAGTTCTCTGCTGAACCAACTCCACGACCACCTGAAACAAGGATCTTAGCATCCATGATATCCTTGATATCTGAAATAGCCTTTGAGATCTCAAGAATCTCAACATACTTGTTGTTAGGTACGAATCCTGGATTGTACTCGATAACCTCTGCCTTCTTACCAGCTACCTTGTCAAGCTTCTGCATAACACCTGGACGAACTGTAGCCATCTGTGGACGGTTGTCAGGACATGCGATTGTAGCGATTGTGTTACCGCCGAATGCAGGACGTGTCATAAGAAGCTGATTGTGCTTCTGCTCCTGATTTGGAAGTGCAACAAGAGGGAAATCACCAATCTCAAGTAATGTACAGTCTGCTGTAAGACCTGTAGCAACTCTTGCTGAAACTGTTGGGCCAAGATCTCTACCGATTGCTGTAGCACCAACTAAAACGATCTCTGGCTTGTACTCATTGATAACTGATGCAAGTGCATGTGCATATGGCTCAGTTCTGTACTCCTTGAGCTCTGGATCGTCAACAACGATAACTCTGTCTGCGCCGTACTCTGCAAGCTCATCTACAAGACCCTTAACGTCTGAACCGATAAGTACTGCAGTTACCTTCTCATCAAGCTTTTCTGCAAGTCTCTTTCCTTCGCCAATAAGCTCGAAAGAAATACCACTTAACTTATTATCTACCTGCTGTGCAAAGACAAATACGCCTTTGTAGTTCTTCATTTCTTCTGCGTTCATTGCGCCCATTTTATTCACCACTTTTCCTTTACTATATTAGATTACATGCTTATCCTTTAACTTGCCAACAATATAGCTAACTGCCTCGTCTGGAGAATCAGGAACAACCTTCTCGCCTGCACCCTTTCTAACCTTATCTGAAGCCTTAGCGATCTTTGTAGGTGAGCCCTTAAGACCGATGTTAGAATCATCAACATCAACAAGGTCTGCTCTGCCAAGTGTTGTGATCTCTGCATTAACTGCATCAAAGATTCCACCTGGAGTCATGTATCTTGGGTCATTTAACTCAGAAAGTGCTGTAACAAGGCAAGGCATCTTAGCCTTTAACATATGATATCCGTCATCATACTGACGCTTAACGATAACTGCGTCTCCGTCAACCTTAATCTCCTGTGCGTATGAAATTACAGGAATTCCAAGATGCTCAGCGATCTGTGGTCCAACCTGAGCTGTATCTCCATCAATAGCCTGACGACCAGTGATGATCAGATCATAATCAAGCTTTCTGAGAGCTCCAGCGATTGTTGTTGATGTAGCCCATGTATCAGCTCCACCAAGTACACGATCTGTTACAAGAACACCCTTGTCAGCTCCCATAGCGATTGCTTCCTGAAGAACATCAGCAGCCTTTGGAAGACCCATTGTAAGAACTGTTACCTCTGCACCATACTGATCCTTTAATCTAAGTGCAGCCTCAAGTCCTGCCTTATCATCAGGGTTCATGATTGTAAGCATTGCTGCTCTGTTTAATGTACCATCTGGGTTGAACTGTACTCCACCCTTTGTATCAGGTACCTGCTTTATACAAACTATAACCTTCACGTTAAGTACCTCCTATATTACTTTAATAAGTTTGCAGAAATAACCATACGCTGAACCTCTGAAGTTCCCTCGTAGATCTCTGTAATCTTAGCATCACGCATCATACGCTCAACATCGTACTCCTTGATGTAGCCGTAACCACCGTGTAACTGAACACACTTTGTAGTAACTTCCATAGCAACCTCAGCTGCATAAAGCTTAGCCATAGCTGCCTCTACTGAGTAAGAAACCTTAGCACCGCTCTGGTACTCATCCTTCTTTCTTGCTGCCTTGTATACGAGAAGCTTAGCTGCCTCGATCTTTGTTGCAAGGTCTGCAAGAACGAACTGTGTATTCTGGAACTGAGCGATTGATCTGCCGAACTGCTTTCTCTCTTTAACATAGTTAACTGTTGTCTCGAGAGCGCCCTCTGCAATACCAAGAGCCTGAGCAGCGATACCGATACGTCCACCATCAAGTGTGTGCATAGCAATATTGAATCCCTTACCCTTCTGTCCAAGAAGAGCGTCCTTTGGAATACGGCAGTCTGTGAAGATAAGCTCGTATGTTGAAGAACCACAGATACCCATCTTGTTCTCCTTTGTACCGAATGTAAATCCAGGTGTACCCTTCTCTACGATGAATGCTGAGATCTCCTTCATCTTTCTGCCACGCTTCTCAACGATACCAGTAACTGCGATAACAATATATACGTCAGCCTCTTTACCGTTTGTGATGAAGCACTTTGATCCGTTAAGTACCCACTCGTCTCCGTCAAGTACAGCCTTTGTCTGCTGTCCCTGAGCATCTGTACCAGCACCTGGCTCAGTAAGACCGAAAGCACCAAGCTTTCTGCCTGAAGCAAGATCAGGAACATACTTCTCCTTCTGAGCTGGTGTACCAAATGTTACGATAGGATCAACACAGAGTGATGTGTGTGCTGATACGATAACACCTGTAGTACCACAAACCTTTGAAAGCTCCTCAACGCACATAGCATATGTGAGAATATCACAGCCCTGTCCGCCTAACTCCTTAGAAACAGGAATTCCTAAGAAACCATACTTTGCCATCTTCTCAACAGTCTCTCTAGGAAATCTGTGCTGTTCGTCAATTTCCTGAGCAAGAGGCTTTACTTCATTCTGCGCGAACTCTCTGAATAAATTCTGCGCCATTTCATACTTCTTGTCTAAAGCGAAATCCATTCTAATTATTCCTCCATGAATATATTATATTACTTAGCACTATTACTGAGCATCAACTGGTGTCTTTGTACGATCAGCATTGTATACATAGAATCCTCTGCCGCTCTTAACACCGAGATTGCCGCCACGTACCATCTTACGAAGTAATGGACATGCACGATACTTGCTGTCACCTGTCTCATTGTACAGAACATCCATGATTGCAAGACAGATATCAAGACCTACGAAATCACCTAACTCAAGTGGTCCCATTGGATGGTTAGCACCAAGCTTCATAGCAGCGTCGATACCAGCTATGTCTGATACACCTTCCATCTTGATGAATGCAGCTTCGTTGATCATTGGGATGAGGATTCTGTTTACTACGAAACCAGCAGCCTCGTTAACCTGTACAGGAGTCTTACCGATCTCCTCTGAGATCTTAACGATCTTATCTACAGTCTCGGCTGGTGTATTAACACCTGCGATAACCTCGATGAGCTTCATTCTGTCAGCTGGATTGAAGAAATGCATACCGATCATAGGACGTGTAAGGCCATTTCCAATCTCTGTGATAGAAAGTGATGATGTGTTTGAAGCGAATACACACTCTGGCTTGCAGATCTTGTCAAGCTCAGCAAATGTTGTCTTCTTTACTTCCATGTTCTCGAAAGCAGCCTCAACGATAAGGTCGCAGTCTGCACATAAGTCTTCCTTGAGACCTGGAGTGATGCTGGCAAGAATACCATCAACCTTCTCCTGTGTCATCTTTCCTTTTTCTACGAGTCTTGCATAACCCTTAGCGATCTTGTCCTTACCGCCTTCAGCCCACTCCTGCTTGATATCGCAGAGTGCAACCTCGTATCCGTCAACCTGAGCAAATGCCTTAGCAATGCCCTGACCCATGGTTCCTGCACCAATTACGCCAACCTTCATTCTTATATCCTCCTAAATCTTTATTTGAGTGAACATGAGAAATTCATGTACGTTTCGTTTAACATGCCCACTCCTCTTATATCACACATTTAGGATGGTTTACCTTTATCAGATTCCCCACCCTAAATGTTAATATCAGAACTGTTAATTATTACTTGTTCTGGAAAGGAACAACCTTAAGCTTCTTTTCCTTGTCTTTCTCAAGGAAGTTGCCCATTCCTGCCTTCTGATCCTCTGTCTCGAAACAGTCACCAAAAAGCTTCTCCTCAATAACAATAGCCTGATCCATATCTACCTGTAAGCCATCGTTGATAGCCTTCTTGCAGTTTCTAACTGCAATAGGAGCATTTGCTGCGATTCCGGCTGCCATCTTCTTAGCTGCTGGAAGGAGCTCCTCAAGTGGATAAACAGCATTCACAAGACCGATTCTGTAAGCCTCGTCAGCCTTGATGTTTCTTGCTGTGTAGATAAGCTGCTTAGCCATGCCTGCACCTACAAGACGTGCAAGTCTCTGTGTTCCGCCAAAACCAGGTGTGATACCAAGACCAACCTCCGGCTGACCGAATATTGCGTTCTCTGAGCAGATTCTGATATCACAGCTCATTGAGATCTCGCATCCGCCGCCAAGTGCGAATCCGTTCACTGCTGCGATAACTGGAATTGGGAATGTCTCGATGGCTCTGAACACATCGTTACCCTTCTTACCGAAGGCCTCTCCCTCTGCCTTTGTGAGTGTTGACATCTCACCTATATCAGCTCCAGCAACAAATGACTTCTCGCCGGCACCTGTAAGAATAAGACATCTTGTTGTATCAAGATCAACTGCCTTGAATGTAGCATCAAGCTCCTCAAGAACTGCACTGTTGAGTGCGTTCAGAGCCTTTGGACGGTTGATTGTGATAATTCCTACATATCCATCCTGTTCGTATGTAACAAACTCCATGATATATCTCCTTTTATCTTTTATTCGTACTCAATTAGTCCTCGATCTTAACGACTGTTGAGCATCCCATTCCACCACCGATACAGAGAGTAGCAAGACCTGTCTTAGCACCCTTTGCCTGCATCTCATGAAGAAGTGTAACAAGGATACGGCATCCTGATGCTCCAACTGGATGTCCAAGAGCGATAGCACCACCGTTAGGGTTAACCTGCTTGTCAACATCAAATCCAAGATCCTTAGCAACTGCTACTGACTGTGCAGCGAATGCCTCGTTTGCCTCGATAACGTCAAAGTCCTCAATCTTAAGGCCAGTCTTAGCCATAACCTTCTTGGTTGAAGCTACAGGTCCGATACCCATGATTGAAGGATCAACTCCGCCAAGTGCTCCAGCTACCCATGTAGCCATAGGCTTAACGCCAAGTTCCTTAGCCTTCTCCTCGCTCATAACAACGATAGCTGCAGCACCATCATTGATACCTGAAGCGTTACCAGCTGTAACAAATCCGTTAGGATTGATTGTTCTGAGTCTTGAAAGAGTCTCAACTGTAGTACCAGGTCTTGGTCCCTCATCCTTCTTGAACTCAACCATCTCTTTCTTCTTCTTTACCATAACTGGTACGATCTCAGCGTCAAATGCGCCTGACTCCTGAGCTGCAACTGCCTTCTGCTGGCTCTTTGCTGCAAACTCGTCAAGCTCCTCACGTGTAAGCCCCCACTGCTCACAAATATTGTCAGCTGTCTTGATCATGTGATAGTCATTGAATGCATCCCACAGAGCATCGTTTACCATTGTATCTACGAGTACACCATTGTTCATTCTGTAACCGAAACGGCCCTTCATCATAGCGTAAGGAGCCATAGACATGTTCTCCATACCACCTGCAACTACGATATCAGCATCTCCTGCCTCGATCATCTGTGCAGCCATGTTGACACAGTTAAGACCTGAACCACAGACAACGTTAACTGTAACAGCAGTTGTCTCGATTGGAAGTCCAGCCTTGATTGAAGCCTGACGTGCTACGTTCTGTCCCTGACCAGCCTGGATAACACATCCCATGTATACGTGGTCTACCTGATCTGCAGGAACTCCTGCTCTGTTGATAGCCTCCTTGATAACGATTGAACCAAGCTCTGCAGCTGGTGTTGTGCTGAGTGATCCACCCATTGTTCCGATAGCTGTACGACATGCGCCTGCTAAAACAATCTTCTTTGCCATTTTCAAATCCTCCATTTTAAAAAATATTCGTGTGACATAAGACTACATATAAAAAAACCTTAAAGGTTCACACAATCTGCCATAATTCTAGCACAAAAGCATGTGCCACGCAACCAAAAATGAAATGCTACGGGAAGTAGCTATTTCCTTTTATTCCTGTTTTTACCATTCTGTTCGTTTCTCTGAAATGATGTTTTTTTGTTATTACGGGAAACTACATTATTATTTTTGCTGTTTTTGCCATTTCTGGTTGAATTATTTTTATTTTTTTTAGTTTTTCCAGACGAATGTTGACCCTGGTGTTCGTTTTTTCGGTCCACCTTTCTTGGCGCTATCAGACATTTTTTATCAAAACCAATAAGATCCTGTCTGCCAGCCTTTATGAGGGCCTCCTTGACCAGGTCATAATTTTCCGGTTTTCTGTACATCATTAGTGCCTTCTGCATCGCCTTTTCGTGTGGATTATGCGGAACATAAACCGGCTTCATGGTTCTAGGGTCAACACCAGTATAATACATACATGTAGATATCGTAGACGGAGTAGGATAAAAATCCTGCACCTGTTCAGGCATATATCCTATATCTCTGACATATTCTGCCAGCTCCACCGCTTCCTTCAATGTAGATCCTGGATGGGATGACATGAGATACGGAACCACATACTGCTGTTTTCCAGTCTTTGCATTTACCCTTTTATATCTCTCTATGAACTTCTCATACACGCTATTCTGCGGTTTTCCCATCATTCTGAGCACATTATCTGATACATGCTCAGGTGCAACTCTCAGCTGACCGCTTATATGTTTCTCGCAAAGCTCCCTCAAAAATTCATCGCTGCTGTCCGCCATGACATAATCAAATCGTATTCCGGATCTGATAAACACTTTTTTTACTCCGGGTATAGCCTCCAGTTTTCTAAGAAGTTCAACATAGTCCTTATGATCAACCTTCAGATTCTTGCACGGTTCCGGGAACAGGCATTGCTTGTTTGTACACACACCAAATTTGTCTTGCTTTGCACATGATTTATGTCTGAAATTCGCAGTCGGACCACCCACATCATGTATATATCCCTTAAAATCAGGATCGTGAGTCATACGCTCAGCTTCCTTTACCAGTGATTCGTGGCTTCTTGTCTGTATGATTCTTCCCTGATGAAACGTCAATGCACAGAAGCTGCAGCCACCAAAACATCCGCGATTACTTGTAAGGCTGAATTTTATCTCTGATATAGCAGGGATCCCCCCCGCCGTTTCGTATACAGGGTGATAGTTGTTCATGTATGGCAGGTCATACACATCGTCCATCTCCATCTGTGTGAGCGGGTAAGCTGGTGGATTCTGCACCACATATCCCCTATTGCCATAACTCTCAACCAAAGTCTTTGCCGAATATGGATCTGTATTTATATACTGTGTATAAAAGCTTCTGGCATATTCCAGCCTGTCCTTTGAAAGGCTGTCATAATCTGGCAATACAATGGAATCCTCAGGCACACCGGATATATCCTTTGTCCTGTAGCATGTACCCCTGACATATGTGATATCCTTCACATCTATTCCACTGTCAAGCGCCTCTGCTATCTCCAGCATACTGTGTTCGCCCATCCCGTATGAAAGTATATCAGCAGACGAATCAACTAAGATAGAATGTTTCAGTTTGTCAGACCAGTAATCATAGTGAGCCATACGTCTGAGACTGGCCTCTATGCCGCCTATTATGATTGGCACATCCTTATACGTTCTCCTTATCAGATTGCAGTAAACCGTAGTGGCATAATCAGGTCTGAGGCCCATCTGCCCCCCTGGGGAGTACGCATCTTTCTGTCTTCTCTTCTTGGATACAGAATAATGGTTCACCATGGAATCCATATTGCCCCCACACACCAAAAAGCCCAGTCTTGGTCTGCCAAAAACATCAATGCTCTTGTCATTCTTCCAATCAGGCTGGGCAATCATACATACCTTATATCCATATCTTTCAAGCAATCTGCTTATAATAGCAGGACCAAATGAGGGATGGTCAACATAGGCATCACCAATGACAAACACAAAGTCAGCCTGAGTCCATCCTCTCTTTTCCATGTCCTCCATACAGATTGGCAAATAATCTCTATCCATATATTTAGTCTTCCTTTTTCTCACCGAGATTGACCGACATTCCAGCACCAAGGGCAACTGCCTCCAATGCCTTATCCGACACATACGCTTCTATCCCTGTCTTCTCCTTTATCAGCTTATCCATTCCATATATCAGGCTTCCTCCTCCAGTGAGTACAATTCCCGACACAGCAATATCCGATACAAGCTCAGGTGGTGCAGTCTCAAGCACATTGTGTATAGCTCCCATTATATGATTAGTTGTCTCCTCAAATGCGGTCACAGTCTCATTTGCCGTTATCGTCACCGCCTTAGGAAGCCCCTTGATCAGATCTCTTCCCTTTATGACATATTCCACATCATGATCCCTTGGCACAACTGAACCTATCGCGATCTTGGCGTTCTCCGCCGTCTGTTCTCCGATCAACAGATTATATCTTCTTCTGGCATACTTCACCAGAGCACTGTTGTAATCATCCCCCGCATACTTTATGGAACTGCTCTCAACGGCTCCCCCAAGAGATATTACAGCGATGTCAGTAGTTCCGCCGCCTATGTCAACTACCATATTACCCTTGGCCTCATATATATCCACATTAGCTCCTACAGCCGCCGCAAGCGGCTCTTCCATAACATAAACCATCTTAGCACCGGTCTTGTATACAGCCTCCTCTACAGCTCGTCTCTGTACCTCTGTGACACCACTTGGAACACAAACGCATATTCTCGGTCTTCCTACTCCAGACCTCTTCTCCATGGCACTTCTGATAAATGCCTTGAGCATGATCTCCGCTATTGTGTAATCAGATATGACTCCTTTATTGAGAGGTCTGACAACCTCTATATTCTCCGGAGTCTTTCCTATCATCTTCTTGGCCTTTGTACCAATGGCTATAACCTTCTTACTGGATACCTCATATGCAACAACAGATGGCTGGTCAACAACAACCCCTTTGCCTCTGACGCTTATCAATACATTCGATGTTCCCAGATCTACTCCTATATCAGTTGAAAGCATATAAATTCTCCTTACATCTTTTAATCGTATAAATCAGCACAAAAATACCAGTGCCATAACACAGATATTATAAGCACTGGTATTCTTTTTTTCAACACAATTCTACTTATTGTCCAACTATGCCGATATTTATTTTATTTCTTTCTTAAGTACCTTCTTATCAATCGGGTCTCTCGTCTCTGCAGCCTTCATGGCCTCATCCATTGCTCCGAGAAGTCTGTCAATATTACCCGACTCCATTCCAAGAAGTGCATTCTTGATAGCCGCATCTGCTCCGCTCTCAAGCTTAAAGCCCTTCTCCTCTATGTAACACTCAGCTACATTGACCATACCATTCTCATTGATCTGATCGAAGTATACTCTGTTATTAAATGCTCTGGCCTGTGACATGTTTGCAGCAAGCATATTACTGAGAGCCGTCTTTTCTCCTGTAAGAATGATCTTGATGTCATTCTTCTCAGGTGAACACATATCTACCATTTCCTTAAATCTCTCAGATGTGATAAGTCCTGCACTTTCTATGATCAGACATCCACCCTTGAGCTTTGATACTGCACCAGCAAGCTTGCCACTGTTGATAACCTTAGCCTTAACCTTAGCCTTGGCCTCTGACTTACAGATTCCCATATCATAGTAGAACTTTGCAAAATCTTCACCGACCATGCTGAGTCCAAAGCCATGCTGTCCTAAGATAACAAGGTTCTTTGATCTCTTAGGATCAACCTTCAGAGTCTGAAGGACATTGACGATCTGGGCACCTGCAGGCTCCACCCCAAGATACTTATACAGATACTTGGCCTCATCAGGAAGGGACTTACGTCTTGCGGCAACAGCCTCGCTGATAGAAGCAGCCATAGTTGCTTCCTCATCCTGAGTTATTACCTGTGCAGCCTCCTCTATCTTACCAGCCTTAAGCAGTTCCTCCTGCTTTCTGTATTCTTCTTCACGCTTGATTGCTTTCTCAAGAACCTTAGCTGCTGCTGTAGCTTTGCTTCTTATATCAGCAAGCTTTTTTGTCACCTCAGCTTCAGCCCTATCTATAGCCGAAAGATCTTTCTTCTTCTTCTCCTCAGCCTCTTCCTTTGCCTGCTTTGCAGCCTCTTTTCTTGCTACTATGCGCTCTGCATGCTCTGTCTTAAGCTGTTCGATTCTGCCTGTAAGCTCCTCTGACTTCTTCTTGGCATCGTCAAGGAGTTTCTTGGCATCTGCCTCTGCCTTGGCCTTCATATCTGCAGCAGTCTGTTCTGCTTTCATAGCCGCCGTCTGAACCTTCTCAAGTTCGCCCGCCTCCGCTGTGGCATATTTCTCTTCCTCTGCAGCCAGGAACGCCTCATGCTTTGCCTCGCGCAACTTTCCATCAGCCGTTATCTTATCGGACTTCTCCTTAGCCTGGCTTTCTGCGTTCTGTATCTCTACTTCCTCTGCAATCTTGGCCTCTTCAATGATCTGCTCTGCCTCTTCTGCAGCAGCCTCGGCTTTGGACAAAAGATCCTCCGCCTCTACAAGAGACTTCTTGGCTGCATCAAGCGCTTCCCTAGCCTCTGCCTTTGCATTCTTGAACGACTCATTCTCCTTCTTTGCTGCAGCTACATCATCATTGATCTTCTTATTATCTTCCTCTGCCTTCTTGATATCATCAGCAGCCTTCTTGATAAATGCCTCACTGTCTGATATTTTCTTCTGCACATCAGCCTTCGCCTGCTTAGCCTTCTCGAGGACCTTCTTAGCCTCTTCTTCTGCCTTCTCAGCCTTCTTCAGCTCTTCCTTCTGTATGGCAAGCTTTGTATTTGCATCATTCCTGCTGTTCTTTGCATTCTTAACTGTCTTATCAGAATCAGCAAGCTTCTTTGTAAGTTCATCAAGAGCTTTCTGTGACTGAGCCTCCATCTCTGAAGTATTCTTCAGGTTAGCATCAGCCTCCTCCTCAGCCTTCTTGGATTCCGTAAATATCGTTCCCGCCTTCGCCTTATCATTCTCAGCACTCTTGACTATCTTCGCAGCCTTCGCCTCTTCATCAGCTCGCTTCTTCTTTGCAGCTTCTATAGACTTCTTCTTGTCAGCCTCTATGTCTGCCAGCTTCTTCTTATCTTCATCAGCAGCCTTTTTAAACTCAGCTACACCCTTATCTACATTGGCCTTTCTGGTATCTGCAAGCGCCTTGATTGCTTTATCTGCAACTGACTGGGCTTCTTTGATCATATTGCTCTTGTATGATTCAGGATCACTGTTCTTGAGAAGCTTATCCGAATCAGTCTCGGCCTTGCTGTTGACATCCTCAATTTCTTTTTTGAGCTTTGTTACTGTATCGTCAAGTTCCTTCTCCTCGCGCTCAAGAAGCTCTGCATCATTCTTCTTCTTTGCCTCAGCCTCCTGTGTCATCTTAGCATCGTAGCTCGCCTTCTTGCTCTTGAATTCCTCTAGCTGCTTCTCGAGCTCCTTCTCTGTGTTCTCGCACTCCTCTATTGTCTTCTTAGAAGTTTCTGCGTGCCTCTTGGCTTCCTCTGCATTCTTTATAGCATCATCAATAGCCTGTTGTTTCTTAGCTTCTGCTTCTGCCTTAGCCTTCTCTTCTGCAGCCTTCTTTCTTGCAGCCTCAGCCTCCTTACGCTTCTTCTCCTCCTCAGCTTTTCTTCTGGCTTCTTCCTCAGCCTTCTTCTTAGCCTCTTCCTCAGCTTTCTTCTTAGCCTCTTCCTCAGCTTTCTTCTTAGCTTCTTCTGCAGCCTTTCTCTTCTCGATCTCCTCCGGACTTTCCTCATCTATAGTGGATAGATTCTCAATGCCAGCTCCAAGGAAATCGTCATCATCACCATCATCATCAAAATCGTACAGTGACTCAGCTGCACCATCTTTTTTATTTCTGTCTGGAAGTATACTGAACAAATCACCATTCTGGTCACTTCCCCCCTTTGGTGACTTAACCTTGTTGACCTTGGCATTCTTATCTGCCACCCACTCAAGTGTATCTTCCTCTGTATTATCAGTATCCTCGTCAGAGATTATTATATTCTCTCCGCCCTTAGACTTAATCGTACCATTATTGCCGCCAAGATTAAGACCGCCACCAAGACCGCCTTCAGTCTTAGGTGTACTTCCAAGACCGCCGCCGAGACCATTTGATCCAAGGCCGCCGCCAAGGCCGACACCGCCAAGGCCTCCAAGGCCTTCTTCCTTCTTGGATGTGCCGCCAAGACCGCCGCCTAAACTACCAAGGCCGCCACCCTGCATATCGTCAGCGATTCCTCCAAGATTGAGACTGAGCTTTGGTGCTGGTCCCTCTGTCTTCTTTTCCTCTTTTTTATCTTCCGGCTTCAGTCCAGCTCCCTCTGTCTGGTCCTCATCCTTGTTTTCATCCTCAGTTGAAGTATCAGGTTCATCCTCATGAACGATACCGAGAGCTTCCTCCCTTTTACGGCGTTTTTTCGCCTCTATACGTTCTAACTCCTCCTTGGACAAAGTTTTGTGTTGGCTTTTAGTCGTTTCTGCGTCCTTTTTCTTGTTACCATTCTTAAGAAGCTCTTCTTCTTCCTGCCTCTTTTTCTTGGCAGCCTCAGCAGCCCTCTCTTTTTCAAGCTGGGCCTTGATCGCAGCTATCATTGCTTCTGTCTGATCTACAGCCAATTCCCTCGCCTCCTTCCGTATGTTCCACGCTTAACAAGCGTAAATAAAAAGCAATACATTATATATATTTATGCTACTTTATTTCATATTTGATCAGCCTTTTAACTTAAAAGACTTTTTATTATGATCCTGTACCTCTTCAGCACTTCCGGATGCTGTTTTCCCATCTGATACAGATGGTTCTTGATCTTCATCCGTATCAGCTATGTCGTCATCACTGAAATCCAGAATAGAATTAAACTCCGTATTGAACTTTATCCCCAATCTTGCCAGAAGACGATCAGTCTCACTTATGAGAGCCTCCTCTTTTCTGAGGTTCTCCGTAATCTTCACCTCTTCCTTCTCTATCTCTTTGGCTTTGTCACTGCCTCTAAGATCATACATAACCGCACCATCTGTATTATAGTCAGGGAAAAGACTGCTCTTAAATACAGGGAAGTCATGTTTTCTCTGATTCTCAGTGACCTGTTCCGACTCTGTGGTCTCAGTCTCCTGAGTAACAGTATCCGGCTCTTCAGCTTCCGGTTCCTGGGTCAAAGCTTCAGAATCTTCGTCATCTGAGTCCTGAATCGTTGCTCCAGACTCTTCACCATCCGGATCCTGATCATCGATATCAGGTTCTTCCCCATCCAGTTCCCGGATTGATATATCCTTTTCTTTATCATCCTGTTCCTGGATCGCCGGCTCAGGCTCAGGTTCAGTCACATCAACCTCCACCTCAAACTCCTGATCCTCATCGACCTCTACAGTAAACTCGTCAAGAGCCTCAAACGCTTTATCGAAATCAAATGTCTCCTCAGCAACAATCTCCGGCTCTGCCGTCTCCTCAACGACATCCTCTTCCACAATAATAGTATCCTCTGAATCAGCATCCGGTTCAATGTCCGTCTCCAGTTCTTCGGTCTCGACCTCCGGCTCAGCTTCCGTCTCCGGTTTCTCAACTTCAGCCTCCGGTTCTTCGGCCTCAACCTCCGGCTCAGCTTCTGTCTCCGGTTCCTCAGCTTCAGCCTCTGGTTCAATGTCTGCCTCCGGCTCTTCGGCCTCAACCTCCGGTTCCACATCTATCTCCGGCTCTTCGGCTATCATGACAGATTCATCATCCCCGGCCGTCTCCTCGAAACCATCAGACTCAAATTCTGGATCAAACATCTCTTCCTCGACTGGTTCGGACTTTTCTGCCGGCACATCTGGTTCATCATCTACAATGTCATCCATATCGACATCAACCATAACAACTTCTTCCGGCTCTTCCTCTATGACATAATTATTTTCTTCTATATCAACATCTTCATGTTGTTCCTGATCAGCCTGCTCCTGCTCACTATTGTAAACCGCTGTCTCCTCAGGCGAAAGCTCGCCGCTTATCTCAACCATATCTGCATCGCCGTCAGTTCCATGCGTCTCGTTATCATTATCGGCACCATCAATATTTTGAGCTACAACCTCCGCAAGAAGCTGTGCCTTATCAAGGTGCTCGTTCTGTATATCTGCCATCTCCTGATCGACGAGTTCCTCTTCCTTTTTGGACATGATACCCCAGAATCCCCGGTTTTTCTTTTTGGGCTCAGCTTCACTGTTCTCTTCTTTTTTCAGCTCCTTCTGTTCCCTTTTCTGCTCCTTCTTGTCCTTTGACCTGATCCACATCTGCTTAAACTTCATGGAACTTGTCACAGGAGCATCATCCTCAACCATGATCATAATCTTGGCATCCTTTGGATGTATGCGGAGCTCATCGTCCTCAAGTATCCTGTTCTCCGTCTCCCTTATAATCTCCTGCTCAGGATCTGTATCCTCGGCTTCATCAGGGAAACAATATATCTCTTTTTCCAGATCCACGCTGCCATCCATAAGCTTGTCCAGCATATACAATCTGGAAGAATTCCTGTAATGAGCCCTGAACTCTACACAGGCATTGTTATACTTATCCTTATTACGTATATATGCATGGAGAAGAAGCATCTCATAATCCCACTCTTCACTAGTCTCCATGTCGTTTGCCGATACCAGAATGCTGTACAACTCGCTCACAGGTCTGCGCCTGGCTTTTGCTATCATATATTCTACTCTGTATGTACCAGCATCCTTGCCGTTCTGATTAAACTTGTATATCTCAAAATATCTTTCAGCGAGCTTCCAGTAACCCATGGACAAATACAGTTTTATGATCGAATAAATAATCTTATTGCCCACCGGAGCCATGGAATGTGCTCTCACCAGCGCTTCTCTGGCCTCGCGATACCTCTTGTTCTCATAATACACCTCTCCACAGATTCTGATAAACTGCGGACTAAGGGATTTCGACAAATCCTGATGTTCTAGTATATCGAGAGCGAGGCTGTAATCACCATTATCAGCAAGCTCTTTTATCTTATTAACACTTGACATACTAATCCCAGTACTCATAACAAGCCTCCCACATTAATCGTCGTATTATTTTATCATAAACGGCTATTCTTTACAACCTTTTGATTGGTGAACACAATGACTAGGCCCGCTACAATACCAGCCACAAATCCAACCATATGTGCTATATTATCTATTCCTTCTGACAGATAACCATTGCCTATGGTCAGAACAGCCAGCAAGAGCATATTCATCAGAGACAGATCTCTGACTCTCCCCTTATTTCTTACCGCTATAACCATCAACACTCCCAGAAGTCCAAATATCGCTCCGGACGCTCCGGCTGCATAATCGTATGAATGATTGTAATAACAGCTTATATACGATGCACAAGACGCAGTAAGCCCCGCGGCAATATAAACTATCACATAATTCAATCTTCCCACGATATCCTCTACACGGGCTCCAAGCGCTACAAGTATCACCATATTACCAAACAGATGTGCAATACCAAAATGGGTGAACATGGAAGTAAACAGACGATAGAATTGTCCTGACTCAGATATTGCCTTTACATTGACAGCAAGACTATATTCTACCGCCTTATAACCAGCCGTACTGTCGATGTAAATCCCCACAAGAAAAACCAGCACATTTATAGCAACCAGCACTGGAGTCACGACCCCGAACATCCTTCTGAGATTATGCCTAGAACGCTCATTGCCCTCCACCGTTTTTTTGTCTATAACATCATACAATCCATCAAAATCGGCAGGTTGATTCTCAAATATATATAGTTTGCCATAATCTTCAGAGAAAAGCCATACATTCTCAACTTCATCAACTATTTCTCTGGTCGCCTCATCGAACATACCATCAGGTGTCATGAGTATATTCAAAAGTTGTACTTTTTTACAGGAGCTGAGACTCACATCAACAGACACCTTACTGTTGAAATTCCTGAGTGTCTCCGCATCAAGGTTGCGGTTACTCCCTATAACAACAACGTATACGGTATCGCCATCTGCTCTACCGTATACGTTGTTACTGTCTGGATTTAATCTTTTATACCCCTTTTTTTCCAGGTTATTTATGATCTGAATCATATATTGCTGCATATCAATAATCCATCCCTATAATTATTCTAGTATTATGATAATGCCAGCCAGCACAATCCAATTCCAACAAACCTACAGACCAAGGAAAAGATTCTCCACCTTCTCTATAACTGAATCCTTCATGGATCCTCTTGTCTTTTCGTAGTGAAGTCCTGACTCCATTATCTCGAGCAGCTGCATTCTCATGCCAGCATCTATATCCTTAATATACTTCATAAGTACATCCTTGATCTCGATTACATACTCCTTGGACTTCATCTCTTCAAGCATAGGCTCATAGTCAAATGTAAATGAGTTCTTCATGTCGTCCTGCCTTCTTCCGCAGATAACGCATTCCTCTGCGCCCCCCTCGTTAACATGTCCGCAATTACATGTCCACACAAGTCCATCAGACTTGTAATTGGCAACAGCATCTATTCCCTTCTTGGCCTTGAGAGCCTTGAACTTGCTCTCTGACATCTCGATTCCTATGGAGTCTGCATCTATCTCATATACTCCATTAGGCTTTACATACTTTTTAATATATACCTTGGCAGATGATATCATCTTGATATATCTGTCAGGCAGCTTACACTCAACATAGTCCGACTTAAGGAGTTTAAGATTCGTCTTATCAAATGTGAAATCAACATCAGGAAGAGTTATATTATCCCCATAGATATTGGTAAACTGTACATCTGCCTTGAGTGCGATGATATCATCATTGTTGTAATTATTGAACCACGCTGATATCTTTGTCCCCTTACCTTCTGATGCAAGAATGACCTTGGACGCTCTTGGAACGAGCAGATCGTAATAGTTTCTGACATAGATCTCATTCCTTGTAAAATTGCTCTTGTCAAACTCAGACTTGTACTGAGGTGTGATGTTGACAAGTGTGCCACTTGCAACAACCGCCGTAACGTTGTTGGTATACACCTCTACGCCTGTTCTGAAACCTACAACAGCATTGAAATTGGTCTCCTTTACCATATCTTTGAAATTCTTGATGGTCTCATTGAGAATCTCATCAATCTTCTCCTGATACACATCTCTTCTGTCAGTAGCGATATCCGCTATAGATGTACCAAGATCCTTTAAAAAATTGGAATTAAGTATCGTCTGGGTGAACTTATAAGTTCCATAATCTGTGATATCATACCCTTCAAAACTTGTTCCCGATGTAATTAATACTTCCTTCATGTTGTGCACCTCCCAAATATAACAAAATTGTATCACAATATTTTCCAATAAACAAATGGTTTTTGTCTATTATTCATCAAAAGGAGGTGTATTTTTGTGAATTTTATCACAAATTTAATTGTCTATTATGCCGGATTGTCATTTTTATATGTGACAAATGTGAAATTAACCTCTGAAGTATCTTCTCCCGGACGCACTTCAACCACATGCCATCCCTCTGCTTTGTCAAGATCAGTTATATAGGCATCCGCCTCGAAACTTCTGTCAATTTTGGTTATCACCGCTGTGTCACAATATGGTATAAGTGCATCATATACCGTCTGTCCGCCTATGACAAAGATGTCATCTGTGTCATATCTGCCAAGTTCCATCCACAATTCATCCATGGAATGGACCACTATTGCACCTTCAACCAGATATTCGGGATTTCTGCTGAGAATAATGTTGGTTCTGCCCTTAAGCGGCCTGCCTCCCGGAAACTCCTCCAGAGTCTTTCTGCCAAGTACTACCACATGTCCCATGGTCGTCTGCCTGAAACTCTTCTGATCTTCCGATATTCTTATCAGAAGTCTGCCCTTATTGCCTATTGCCCAATTGTTATCTACCGCTGCTATAAATTTCATTACTCCTCCATCCCCGTATCATATCGCGATCGGAATATTCTTTATCTGCGGACCTGTAACATAGTCCTCTATAGTGAAGTCATCCACCGTAAATTCATAGAAATCTTTGACATCTGGATTCATCGTGAATTTAGGAGCCGGATATGTAGGTCTGGATATAAGCTCCTTCACAAGCGGAATATGTCTGTCATAGATATGCGCATCAGCGATCACATGAACAAACTCTCCCGGTTTAAATCCTGTCACCTGTGCAAGCATATACACCAGTACAGCGTACTGGACCACATTCCAGTTATTGGCAGCAAGCACATCCTGTGACCTCTGATTAAGTATGGCATTGAGTCTGTCACCTGTCACATTAAATGTCATGCTATACGCACACGGATACAGATTCATCTCACTGAGATCCTGATGTACATATATATTAGTGAGCATTCTTCTGCTGTAAGGATTATTCTTCAGATCATATATAAGCCGATCTACCTGATCCATCATCCCTTCTTTATACTTATGTTTTACTCCGAGCTGATATCCATAAGCTTTGCCTATAGAGCCGTCCTCGTCCGCCCAGCTGTCCCATATGTGGCTCTTAAGATCATGCACGTTATTTGACTTCTTCTGCCATATCCACAAAAGCTCATCTATTGCCGATTTTATATAGGTCTTTCTCAAAGTGATGGCCGGAAACTCCTTAGAGAGATCATACCTGTTCACAACTCCAAACTTCTTGATGGTATATGCATATGAACCATCCTCCCATTTCGGCCTGACCTTCTCCCCCTCAGTGCTGTATCCATTCTCAATGATATCCCTGCACATATTTATAAACAAATCATCTGCTAAACTCATATTAGTCCTCCATAATCTTTTTCACCCATACAGGCGCCTGACTCTGTATATAGATGATTTTTATTATAGCATAGTTTTACGGGTTTTGTGGTTAAATGTTACATCAAACCATACTATCTGTTACATCTATGGTTACTGAAATACTTTTTCATGTACAATGCATACATAAACAAAAAGGAGGTGAATCACAACGGAGCAGAAAACGACAAATCCATTACCTGCACTTCTCAAATACTTCAGAAGGAAGGCAGGTCTTACACAGAGCCAGGTTGCTGCCGCACTATCTCTATCGCGTTCAGGTTACGCCAACTACGAGGAAGGACGTAATCTTCCAAATATCGAACAGACAATACAACTGTCCGAGCTTCTAAACCACGATCTGCTATACGCATATACACTGTCTTCCAGATATATGAAAGAAAAAAGTGGAAGACCTGGTTCTACAAAGGCACTGACCCAGGTCCCGGCGCTCGTCATGGAATCTAACACATATCTGAACGCCATAGAAACCAACCAGAACATGGCAGCACTCATAAACAACTATCAGTCATTAAATTCTAACGACAGACAGCTCGTAGATCAGTTCGTAGCAGATCTGTCTCTCAAAGCATCACAATGTTCAGGAGATCATCCAGAAGAAATCCAATAATCCAAGATAAAGCAAAAGGAGAAATAGAAATGTCTAAATCAAAGAAAACTACAAAATCAAAAGTAATCAAAAATCTATCTGTTCCCGCTGATCCTGTGAATGAATTCAGCAGTTCAGACACATCTGCAATAATAGGCTGCGCCTTCAAGTCATTGCGCAGGTGTCACGGACTTACACAGCTGGAAATCTCTCAGATATTGGGTATATCCGCTTCTGCATATTCTCACTATGAATGCGGAGACAGAATACCAGATCTCATAAATCTTATGAAAATATCCAATCTGTACAGTATAAATATAACCTATCTTATGTTATTGTCATGCATTGACGCTGCCCGCAGAAACAGTTACCAAATAAGTGATGTCTTCAGGGCTTACAGTCACGGACACGCCTTGCCGGAGGACGAGGCGTGCATTATTGCAAGCTGCAACCGTCTGACTCCTGACAACAGAGAAAATCTTAAGTTATTTCTCCGCGCTGCGATCAGTAATTCATAGATCAGCTATGATCTTATTAAGTCTGTTGATGACCATTTTCTTGTCAGCACTCCACTTCGGAGCAACAAGAAGGTTTTTCGGACCATCGCCGGTAAATCTGTGTACAACCATTCCAGGTGGTATCTCTTTCAGACAATCGCACAGAATATCCGCATATTCATCAAATGAAAGCGCATGAAGCCCGCCACTCTCATACATCCGTTCGAGAACCGTACCTCTGAGCACATGCAGAAGCTGAAGCTTGATACCATCAGCTCCACTTCGAACTATATATCTGACCGTTTCAAGCATATCTTCTTTACTTTCACCAGGAAGTCCAATTATCATATGCACAATTATATGGACTCCCAATTCTCTGAGTTTTGCCATAGTCTCATCATATATGCATGTATCATAACATCTATTGATAAGTCTTGCGGTTCTTTCATTCGAGGTCTGAAGTCCAAGTTCTATCCATACCGGCTTCACAGCATTCACATCTCTTATCGTGTCGATGACCTCCGGGCCAAAGCAATCCGGTCTGGAGGCTATCGATACAGCTGCTATATCATCTCTTTTTGCAGCTGTCAGAAATTTTTCACGCAGTGTCTGGATATCACCATATGTATTCGTATGCGACTGAAAATACGCGATGTATCTTTTGCACCTGCATTTGTCTGATATTCTCTTCTTCGCAAGTTCTATCTGTTCATCTATGCTCAGGTCTGCATTTTCTGAAAAATCTCCAGAGCCACTGGCACTGCAAAAAATACATCCACCTGTCCCAGCCTTACCATCACGGTTGGGACAGGTGGTTCCTGCATTCAACGATATCTTATATAGCTTCTCTCCAAATGTATTTTTTATATACGCATTGGTTGTATATATGTTCATATACCCTTACCTTCTATATCTGATGTGTTGCCTTGACGAGAGCCGGTACGATCTGCTTCTTTCTGGACACAATTCCAGAAAGATATGCATAGCTGTTCTCCAGCTGTACGTCAAACGCCTTGCTGCACAACTCCTGCGCATTATCTCCCACACATATAACGCCAGATCCCTCCTGCAATATATTGGTCATGGCAAACAATACAACATCACATCCAGGCTCCCTATATCCACTAAGATAATCACTCATACCTGCACGTATTCTCTCTATCTCCTTCTCATTCACAGAGTTGATCTGTCCAACTGCAACTACCATATCGCCAATATCGAATTTTTTAAAATCCTGATGAAGTATCTCGTCCATGGTCTTATCCTTGAGATTGCTTCCCGCATCGAACATCTCCATGGCAAATTCATATATATCTATCTCTGCAAGCCTTGCAAGTTCCTTGGCAGCAGCCTCATCTATAAATGTACATGTTGGAGACTTGAAGGCCAGCGTATCAGACAATATTGCCGCGCAGAGAAGGCCAGCTATCGGCTTATCTATCTTCACATTCTGCTCTTTGTACATCTGGTATATGATCGTCGCAGTACAGCCAAGAGGCTGATTTCTGAAATATACCGGATTCATAGTTTCTATATTTGCTATTCTATGGTGGTCTATTATCTCCAGTATCTCAGCATTCTCGACACCATCAACAGACTGAGTCCTCTCATTGTGATCCACAAGTATGAGCTGCTTCTTCCTCGCATTAATGTAGTTACGTCTTGACACTAGTCCCTTATAATTGCCATAGCCATCCGTCACAGGGAAATATCTCACCCTGGTCTTTGCCATGGTGGTCTTAAGAGCATCTATATCATCATCTTCATAAAAAGTCATGATACGGTCTCTTATCATAAAGAATCCAATAGGCATGCTCTGTCCGATAAGTCTGGCAACAGCATAAGTATCCGTAGGCGTTACGACAACCGCACACCCTTTATTCTTCGCAAATTCCAGTACAACATCAGATATGCTGTTCACAAGACAGACTATGAGCATGCTCGCCCCGCAGTTTATAGCTGCAAGCTGAGCTTCGACTCTGTCACTCACTATGACTATGTCATTTTCCTTGACATGCCTCTCGAGAATGTCGACCTGGGCAGCTCCCACGATCACTCTTCCATCCTTAACATATTCGTCAGCGTCACCGTACACAAGTTCACCGTTTATAGTATCTATTATGTGTGAGAACCTTGTGCCGGCTATGAACAGAGAATTATCATCCTTCTCAAGCATATATGCCTCAGCGATATCTCCGACAGTTATGATTCCTTTTATCTTGCCGTTATTGACAACCGGAAGTGTCGTGGCGTCGTTATCCTGCATTATCTCAAACGCTCTCTTCATGGTGATGTCTCCCGACACACCATCAACTATTCTGTATGCTATATCCTTCACCTGAACATTGACATTGCTCACAAGCGCAGGTGCCTTCACACCAAAATAATCAAGGACAAACTGTGTCTCTTTATTTATATTTCCCGCTCTCTTTGGAATGTATTTGTTCTCATGCTGATTTTTCAGATTGGCGTACGCAATCGCTGAACATATGGAATCCGTATCAGGATTCTTGTGTCCTATGACAAACACCTCATCTGTAGGAACATTATGCATATTTCACCTCTTATTTCTATCATATAATAATGTTTTTATTTTCTGTGTAATAAACGAGAGATATGTACAGTCTCCCATTTGATAACAAGAATAAATTGAATGAGGCAAAATGACAACCCCTTTTAACGTTGTATATCATTTTGCCCCATTTTTTATCTATTTAACCAGATCTTATATCTCGCTTATATCCACAAGTGAAAGCTTTGTGGTATCTGCAGTCTCAAGACTTGTAAGCAGCGCATCGGCTGTATCAAGACTTGTAAGACATGTAACGCCCGTCTCTACCGCATGACGTCTGATGATAAATCCATCCTTGCTTCGCTCAACGCCCTGTGATGGAGTATCAATTATCAGATCGATCTCATGGCTCAGTATCAGGTCAAGCAGATTCGGTGACGGCTCCTCAACCTTGTTGATAAGCTTTGCAGGAACACCATTCTCATTGAGAACTCTGCATGTACTTCTTGTTGAGTATATCTCGTATCCAAGTGCAGCAAATCTCTTACCGATACTAATTGCATCCATCTTATCTGAATCCTTGACTGTGAGGATCATCTTCTTGGTCTTCGGAAGATTGATTCCAGCTCCAAGGAATGCCTTGTACAGCGCCTCATTGTAGTTCTTGGAGATACCAAGGCATTCTCCTGTCGACTTCATCTCAGGTCCAAGGCTTATCTCAGCTCCTCTAATCTTCTCAAATGAGAATACAGGCTTCTTGATAGCGAAGTACTCTGACTCCGGCTGAAGTCCAGGTGTGTAACCCATATCCTTGATCTTCTCACCTGTGATAACACGTGTTGCAAGATCTACGATAGGTATTCCTGTTACCTTGCTTATATATGGAACTGTACGGCTCGAACGTGGATTTACCTCTATTACGTACACCTCTTCATTGTATGCGATGAACTGTATATTTATAAGTCCGATTACATGAAGGCTGTTTGCCAGCTTCTTGGTGTAATCAGCGATGACTCTCTTTGTCTTTGGTGAGAGCGTCTGTGCAGGATATACAGAGATACTGTCTCCTGAGTGAATTCCGGCTCTCTCAACATGCTCCATGATACCAGGGATAAGTATGTCGTCGCCATCACATACAGCATCAACCTCAACCTCTTTACCCATGATGTATTTATCTACAAGTATTGGATGCTCCTGGGTATGTCTGTTGATGATATCCATGAACTCTATTATATCCTTATCAGAGATCGCTATCTGCATTCCCTGACCACCGAGAACGTATGAAGGTCTTACAAGTACAGGATAACCCAGCTCATTTGCGGCCTCAAGAGCCTGCTCTCTTGTAAATACAGTCTTGCCGGCAGGTCTTGGTATACAGCACTTCTCAAGGATCTCATCAAAGAGCTCTCTGTCCTCTGCTGCATCTACATTCTCTGCGCTTGTTCCAAGGATTGGTACTCCCATCTCCATAAGTGCCTCTGTGAGCTTGATAGCTGTCTGTCCACCGAACTGTACAACAGCTCCATCCGGGTGCTCCAGATTGACGATAGCCTCAACATCCTCAGCTGTAAGCGGCTCAAAGTAAAGCTTATCTGCTATATCAAAGTCTGTACTGACTGTCTCTGGGTTGTTATTGACGATGATAGTCTCATAACCCTTTCTCTCGAATGCCCATGTGCTGTGGACTGAGCAGTAATCGAACTCGATACCCTGGCCGATTCTGATAGGACCTGATCCAAGAACCATGACTTTCTTTCTTGAGTTGTCCTCTGCAACCTCGTTCTCCAGAGAATCAAAGCATGAATAGTAGTATGGAGTCATGGCATCAAACTCTGCTGCACATGTATCAACCATCTTGAAATGTGCTGTTACGCCGTAGTCGTAACGCATCTGTCTGATCTCTTTCTCTGTCTTGCCTGTGAGTCTTGCGATAACCTTATCTGGGAACTCTACTCTCTTGATCTCCTTCATGAGCTCCTTGGAGATATCTCCCTTAGACTCGATTATCTTTCTCTCAGCCTTTACAAGGTTGTGTATCTTGTCTATGAACCATCTGTCGATCTTGGTGATGTCATAGATCTGATCGTATGATATTCCACGTCTTATAGCCTCAGCTATGACATAGATACGTCTGTCATCTACATGTCCGAGGAGCTTTATAACTTCCTCATCTGTCATATCTTTGTATCTGCTTGACCAGAGACTGTCTACATGCTGCTCCAAAGAACGGAGAGCCTTCATCAGTGCACCCTCAAAGTTTGTACAGATACTCATAACCTCACCAGTTGCCTTCATCTGTGTTGTCAGATCATGGTCAGCGGCGATGAATTTATCAAATGGAAGTCTAGGGATCTTGACAACCACGTAGTCAAGTGCCGGCTCAAAGCTGGCATATGTCTTCTTTGTAATAGCGTTCTTGATCTCATCCAGATTGTATCCAAGAGCGATCTTGGCTGAAACCTTTGCGATAGGATATCCTGTTGCCTTTGATGCAAGGGCTGATGATCTTGAAACTCTTGGGTTTACCTCGATAACACAGTACTCAAATGAATTAGGGTTCAGAGCAAACTGAACGTTACATCCACCCTTGATGTTGAGCTCTGAGATAATGTTCAGTGCTGAACTTCTGAGCATCTGGTATTCCTTATCTCCAAGTGTCTGTGATGGAGCTACAACTATAGAATCTCCTGTGTGGACTCCGACAGGATCAAGGTTCTCCATGTTACATACAGTTATACATGTACCATTTGCATCACGCATAACCTCGTACTCGATCTCCTTCCAACCGGCGATACATCTCTCGACAAGAACCTGTCCGACACGTGAAAGTCTCAGACCATTCATGAGGATCTCCTTGAACTCTTCTTCATTGTTGGCTATACCACCACCTGATCCTCCAAGGGTATAGGCAGGGCGGAGAACAACAGGGTATCCTATCTTCTTGACAAAGTTAAGACCACCCTGAACAGTTGTAACGACCTCTGAAGGTGCTACAGGCTCATGGATCTTCTCCATAGTCTTCTTGAACTCAAGTCTGTCCTCGGCCTTCTTGATGGTCGTTGATGATGTTCCTATGAGAAGTACGTCATGCTCTCTTAAGAAACCTGACTCATCAAGCTCCATGGCAATGTTGAGGGCTGCCTGACCACCGAGTGTCGGCAGAAGGCTGTCCGGCTTCTCCTTCTCGATAATAGCCTTTACAACATCAACTGTAAGAGGCTCAATATATACCTTATCTGCGATATCCTTATCTGTCATGATGGTTGCAGGGTTTGAGTTGATGAGAACAACGCACAGTCCCTCTTCCTTAAGAGAACGGCACGCCTGTGTTCCGGCGTAATCAAACTCAGCAGCCTGACCGATGACTATAGGACCTGATCCGATAACTACAACCTTTTTTATATTAGGATTCTTTGGCATTACTTTGACACCTCCATCATATTCATAAATGTATCAAACAGTGAATCTGTATCCAGCGGACCTGCACATGCCTCCGGATGGAACTGAACTGTCTGTGCATTCTTTCCAAGATAGTGAACTCCCTCTACTGTTCCGTCATTTACATTGACGAAGCTGACCTCTGCGATCTTTCTGTCGAGGCTGTCTTCCTTGACCATATATCCGTGATTCTGTGTTGAAATATATACCTTGCCGGTCTTCATATCTCTTACAGGATGGTTTGCACCTCTGTGTCCGTACTTCATCTTCTCTGTATCACCGCCGTTGGCAAGCGCCATGAGCTGATGTCCAAGACATATAGCAAAAATTGGAATATCTGTATCGAAAAGCTTCTTTACCTGAGCTATTGTGACCTTACACTCCTTTGGATCTCCAGGACCATTTGTAAGCATGATTCCGTCCGGAGCGTCTGCGATGATCTCCTCAGCAGGTGTCTCTGCAGGATATACAGTAACCTGACATCCTCTGGAGAGAAGTGACTTGACGATGTTCTTCTTGACACCGAGATCGATGACTGCAACCTTATATCCATCGCCAGGATAGAACATTTTCTCCTTGCATGTTACATCGAGAACAACATGTCCCATCTTCCATGCCTTTATACGCTTCATACACTCATCAAGATCATAATTCTCATCAGTAGTGATCATACCTCTCATGGTACCATCTTTTCTGAGGATCTTGGTAAGTGTTCTGGTGTCTATTCCCTCTATACCAGTTATATTATTCTCAACAAGAAATTCGTTTATGGTCATCTCGCTTCTGAAATTGCTAGGAGTCTTGCAGAGCTCTCTAACAATGAATCCTGACTGCCATGGTCTGCCAGCCTCCATATCCTCTCTGCATATACCATAGTTGCCTATAAGCGGATATGTCATACATACTGACTGCCCTGCATATGATGGATCTGTAAGAATTTCCAGATAGCCGGTCATCGAAGTATTGAATACTATCTCGCTGATTATCTCATCAGTAGAGCCAATACTTTTACCTTCAAACACGTGTCCGTCTTCAAGTATCAAAAAAGCTTTCATAATCGTATTCCTTTCGTTTTTTCTATTTTTGCTCAAAAAAAAAGAGTGAAAACGGGGAAATGCTTGAGATAACCCACATTTATTGGCCTCTTTTTTCTTAATTTAATAAATACTACCACATTTGACAAGGTGGCACAATATTTTTTTCGATATATTTTTTATTTTTGTGTTCACGACAAAAATCTCGTTTTTTATTCGTTTTTTTTTATTTATTTTTTTCATTCCTGAGTTCAGCTGCCCTTCTGCTGAATTCGCATCCGCAGAAATTCTGTCTGTATAATCCATATTCCTTCGACAATTGTATTGAATGTCTGTAGCCGTCCTTCTTCTTAAAATCACTGAACAGATAATCTATGTCATATTTCGAACTCATCTCAGCACCTATCTCATTCAGCCAGTCTGCATTCTTATGCGGGCTTATGGACAGAGTAGTGGTAAATGCATCATATCCGTTCTCCTTGGCATAAGAAGCACTTTTTTCCAGTCTGAGCTTATAACAGTCGTAGCACCTTGCTCCCCTTTCAGGAAGATCTTCTCTTCCTTTTGCCATATCCAGAAACACTTGAGGATCATGTCCAGCGAGCTTTACATCAACACCATCCACATACACTTCATGCACGAATCTAGAAAGCTCATCAAATCTTTTTATGTACTCAGCATAATCTGTTATATTCGGGTTGTAGAAATATGCAGTTATATAGAAATAAGGTGCAAGGACAGACAAACAGTGGCTCGAACAGGGTGCACAGCAACAGTGCAGAAGAAGTCTTTTTTTGCCACATTGTGTATTTTCACTAACAAATTCCGCTATCTGCCTCTCCATCATTTGATAATAATTTACATTTTGCATCATTACTTTCTCCTTTTTTGTTGATATTCCACACCTCTTTTTGCAATGTCTGATAGTTTTTTACACATTTGTGCATGTTTACTAGTTGACTTTGTTATTTCTTTACAATATACTGTAGATAGTTACTAAAGCATGTTATGATCATTTATTAATGGAGGTGTAGATTATGACAGTTCAGCAGGCAATTAAAAAATATAAGTTGGAACCGCTAAGTGTCAGTGTTGCCAAGGTTAAAGCCAAAGAGCTTAACGTTGACGAAGTTCTTTATATGAACGTTCAAAAGAACAAATACGCATACATAGTTCGCGACTCCCGCGGCGTTATGTTGTATACAGATGAACGTAATCTTTATACTAAGCTTTATAAAGGCCTGAAGATTACCCCACTCCAGGGATAACATTTTTGCACACACACAAGCCCGCTTCAGAAGTCTTATATAAGAATATAACAAATATGGGAAAATGTCATCCTCTTCTCCCCTGAGAGTAGCATGGCATTTTCCCATATTTTTTATGACATGTCACCACAGTTTATACACAGGTCTTTTTTCTCCGAACAGATTGCATCTTATATTATCATCAATATATATTATTACCAGCGCAAGCAGCATCCACAAGAGCGAATAAGCCAGGCAGATCTGTCCGCTCAGATTATATGGCATCCCCGAATAATCCCACACATCACACCCCATCTGTATATTGAATATATATCCTGTTATATATTCCAGCTCAGATATGATCACTGCCGACCAGAACATCTGCGGTACAACCCCAATATCCAGGAACGTCTGATTAAGTCCCCCGCACAAAAGCGTAGCCATGCCGCCGCAAAATATCATGGAATAATGGGAATAATGTCTGACCGCTATCTCCAGAAAATAATAAACCATACCTCCGGTCATAAATATAGTAAACCACTTAACCAAAAAACCCTTCACAGCCATACCTCCGATATCGGTAGTATCTGCCATGAAGGGCTATATTATTACTCCTTATACTTTCCTCTGAAGAAATTGTTGACATGATCTATTGTCTTATCAGAAAGCTCAAGCTTGACAAACTCTGTCTTGCCATTCCTGTTCAGAACAAATACATATACACCATCCTCATATCTTGAATCCTTTGATGTATAATCCCTTGTCCTGATTGAAGAATCCTGTTGAAGCTCATTGTCAAGATATATAGAACCACTCTTTGCAATAAACTTTACATCAGTGTTACTGAAGCTGCACATCTTCTTTCTGCTCTTCTTAGCAACGATTCTGGCTATATCAATATCCTCATTGACCATTATATACTCGTACTCTGTCTCCTTTCTGGAGATAAATAACCCAAATATAACGCCTCCTATTATTATCGCCAGCAAACCTATAGTGGTGAGAAGCGGAACAAAGAAAGCAGCCACACCAGCCACTATCAGAATCGCTCCGATCACCATACCAGCCATAACTCCCGCTGGAGTCTTGCTCTTCACAATATGCTCTGCATATCCATCATTTAACATAACACCTTTTCTCCTTAGTTCTTACTTAATACATAATTTTTATTATTCTATCACATCTATAAGGATTTGTGGGTCAACCATAAAAAAATTTATGAATAATTCACACTCTCCTTGTATTTATAGAAGTTATACCCTGAACATAGGCTGCTATCTCGCACCGGCAGGACAGCCCTGACAACCTCCACAGCCACCAGATCGCCCTAAATCCGCGACATCTGATGTATAATTGTATGCAGATTCAATCAGGCATACAGCCTGAGAACTTATTCCAAGTCCTTCACCTGTAAATCCAAGTTTCTCCTCAGTGGTGGCCTTTATATTAACCCTGTCAACTTCTATACACAGGCAGTTAGCTATATTTTCTCTCATCTGTTCTATATAAGATGCAAGCTTCGGTTTCTGCGCAATGACCGTGGCGTCAATATTCTCTATAACATACAGCTTCTCCTCCAGTAACCTCTTCACCTCTGACAGAAGCTTCATGCTATCCGCATTCTTATATCTCTCATCCGTATCAGGGAAGTGTCTTCCTATATCCCCAAGAGCTGCAGCGCCAAGCAGCGCATCCATGATTGCATGCAGCAGTACGTCCGCATCACTGTGGCCAAGCAAGCCCTTCTCATATGGTATATCAACTCCGCCCAGTATAAGCTTTCTATTCTCAACAAGCCTGTGGACATCATATCCCATTCCTACTCTCATATAAATCTCCTTGTTTATATACTTATCATCTGCCATATTACATCTTACATTCACAAGGTCAGGCGATAGCATATACATCATATCACAATTACGATAATCACAGGTAAAAAATTTTTTCAAAAAAATTGTTGACAAAGGGGTACCATTTGAGTATACTAACAAAGGTGTCAGCGATGACACGAAGTAATATGGGATCTTAGCTCAGCTGGGAGAGCATCTGCCTTACAAGCAGAGGGTCATAGGTTCGAGCCCTATAGGTCCC
>CAKQIY010000020.1 GCA_934247115.1 uncultured Coprococcus sp. | reverse complement strand
GATATTACTCAGCGTCCTTTATCTCACTGTGAAGCTCCTGCAGTGACTTCACATCGCTGTCGCCATGCGCCTGAACGTACAGGATACCCTTTGCGGTTGCTCTTGCTCCTGCAATTGTAGTCATATAAGGAATCTTTGCCTTGATTGCAGCCTTTCTGAGGTAACTGTCGTCGTGGGCACTTTCCTTACCGCTTGGAGAATTGACTATCAGGTCTATAGAGCCATTTGTTATAAGGTCATTGATGTTTGGTCTGCCCTCCTGGAGCTTTTTGACTTTCTCAGCTTTTACTCCGGCAGCCGTAATTATGGCATAAGTTCCGCTTGTAGCAAGAATCTTGAAACCAGCTTTTTCGAAGAGCTGAGCAATCTCGATAACCTCATCCTTGTCCTTTCTGTTTACAGAGATCAGGACAGTTCCGCTTGTAGGAAGGAGAGTCTGTGTAGCCTCCTGAGCCTTATAGAATGCCTCTCCGTAGTAGGTTGAAAGTCCGAGAACCTCACCTGTAGATCTCATCTCAGGTCCTAAGATCGGGTCAACCTCTGGGAACATGTTGAATGGGAATACAGCCTCCTTAACTCCGTAATACGGTATGTGCTGCTCCTTGAGAGCCGGAACAGGAGATGGTCTTCCTGTGAGCTCTGATGTGATGATATCAGTAGCGATAGGAACCATGCGCACGTTACATACCTTTGATACGAGAGGTACTGTACGGGATGCTCTAGGATTTGCCTCGAGAACATATACCTTGCCTTTCTCAATAGCGTACTGCATGTTCATAAGACCTACGACATGCATCTCCTCAGCGATCTTCTTTGTATATTCTTTGATAGTAGCAACATTCTCAGCAGTGATGTGGACTGAAGGAATGATGCAGGCTGAATCACCTGAGTGAACTCCGGCAAGCTCGATGTGCTCCATAACGGCAGGAACAAATGCGTGAGTTCCGTCGCTTATGGCATCTGCCTCACACTCAAGGGCGTGATTCAGGAATCTGTCTATAAGTATAGGTCTGTCCGGTGTGACACCAACGGCAGCTCTCATATATCCGTCAAGGCTCTCGTCATCGTATACGACCTCCATACCACGTCCGCCGAGAACGTATGATGGACGGACCATGACTGGATAGCCAATCTTGTGAGCAATCTCAAGTGCCTCGTCAACAGTAGTAGCCATACCTGACTCTGGCATAGGGATCTCAAGCTTATCCATCATCTCACGGAAGAGATCTCTGTCCTCTGCAAGATCGATGACAGCAGGAGATGTACCGAGGATCTTTACGCCGTTCTTCTCAAGGTCAGAAGCAAGGTTAAGAGGTGTCTGGCCGCCGAACTGTGCGATGACGCCCACTGGCTTTTCCTTGTTGTAAATGCTGAGAACATCCTCAAGTGTAAGTGGCTCAAAGTAGAGCTTATCTGATGTATCATAGTCAGTTGAAACAGTCTCTGGATTACAGTTTACTATGATAGTCTCAAATCCGAGTTTCTTAAGTGCCAGTGATGCATGTACGCAGCAGTAGTCAAACTCGATACCCTGACCGATTCTGTTAGGGCCGCCGCCGAGGATCATAACCTTTGGCTTATCCTCATTTATCGGATTGCTGTCAGGTGCATTATATGTGGAGTAGTAGTAAGCACTGTCCTTTGTTCCGCTTACGTGTACGCCTTCCCATGCCTCAGTAACTCCGAGCTCGATTCGTTTATTTCTGATATCTTCCTCAGGAATCTCAAGGATCTGGCTGAGGTATCTGTCTGAGAAACCATCCTTCTTTGCAGTGGTGAGAGCCTCATCAGATGGGAGAGTGCCCTTATGTGCTGCGAGAGCCTCCTCTTCCTCAACGAGTTCCTTCATCTGCTGGGCGAAGTAGTGCTTAACCTTTGTTATATCAAATATCTCATCTACTGTAGCGCCCTTTCTGAGTGCCTCGTACATGATGAAATGTCTGTCACTTGATGGATGTGCAAGCATGCGCAATAGTTCATCCTTGCTCTTTGTATTGTAGTCCTTTGCATAGCCGAGACCGTATCTTCCTGTCTCAAGGCTACGGATAGCCTTCTGGAATGCCTCCTTGTAGGTTTTACCGATACTCATGACCTCACCAACGGCACGCATCTGGGTTCCGAGCTTGTCCTCAACACCCTTGAACTTCTCAAATGCCCAACGAGCGAACTTGATAACCACATAGTCACCGTCCGGAACGTATTTATCCAGTGTGCCGTACTTACCGCACTCGATATCCTTGAGGGTAAGTCCTGTTGCCAGCATGGCTGACACAAGGGCGATAGGGAATCCTGTAGCCTTTGATGCCAGGGCAGAAGAACGGGATGTTCTAGGGTTGATCTCGATTACGATGATTCTGTCAGATACAGGGTCATGTGCGAACTGTACATTTGTTCCACCGATGACCTCAACAGAGTCAACAATCTTGTATGCCTGCTCCTGGAGTCTCTTCTGAACGTCCTCAGAGATTGTGAGCATAGGGGCAGAGCAGAATGAATCACCTGTGTGAACGCCGAGAGGATCGATGTTCTCTATGAAACATACAGTGATCATATTGCCTTCGCAGTCACGTACAACTTCAAGCTCAAGCTCCTCCCACCCGAGGATTGACTCCTCAACAAGAACCTGACCTACAAGGCTGGCCTGGAGACCTCTTGCACAGACAGTCTTGAGCTCCTCCTTGTTGTATACGAGTCCACCGCCGGCACCGCCCATGGTGTAAGCAGGACGAAGAACAACAGGGTAGCCGAGCTGATCTGCGATGGCGAGAGCCTCATCTACAGAGTAGGCAACCTCACTTCTTGCCATTTCTATTCCAATTGCGTTCATGGATTTCTTGAATTCGATTCTGTCCTCACCGCGCTCAATAGCATCTACCTGAACACCGATGACTTTGACATTGTATTTGTCTAAGATGCCTTCTTTTGCAAGTTCAGCACAAAGGTTAAGTCCTGACTGTCCTCCGAGATTTGGAAGAAGAGCATCAGGTCTCTCTTTTGCAATTATCTGCTCAAGTCTCTTGACATTGAGTGGCTCGATGTATGTGACATCAGCTGTCTCAGGATCTGTCATGATGGTAGCAGGGTTGGAATTGACCAATACGATCTCGTATCCAAGCTTCTTAAGGGCCTTGCACGCCTGAGTACCTGAGTAGTCGAACTCACATGCCTGACCGATGATGATTGGACCAGATCCTATTATCAGAACTTTGTTAATGTCTTCTCTTTTTGGCATAGTTTTCTCCTTATTGTAATGTGATTTTGAACATTGCCGGACATCATTTATTTTCTTTTATAAAAATGCCCAAATTATTGTTATTATAAAGTATAAGAGGCCAAAAGTACAGAGTTTATAAGGAAATAAATTGAAAAAATGAACTGAAATATGAAATGAATCAAGAATTGAATTGGAAAGTACGTATGAATATATAGTAAAAATTATTAATGATATGATTTTTTACATAAAAAATCCGGCACATATGAAAAACACACATGCCGGATAAAATGTCTTATAACACCTTTGAAAGGAAATCCTTAAGTCTTGGATTCTTAGGGCTGCCGAAGAATTTCTCCGGTGTACCGGATTCAAGAATCTGTCCGTCGTCAATAAATACGACCTTATTGGCAACCTCTCTGGCGAATCCCATCTCATGGGTAACAATGATCATTGTCATGCCTTCATCTGCAAGAGCCTTCATGAGATCAAGAACCTCGCCGACCATCTCGGGGTCAAGAGCGGAGGTTGGCTCATCAAACAGGATTACATCAGGATTCATGGCAAGAGCGCGGACAATGGCAACACGCTGCTTCTGACCGCCTGAGAGCGTAGATGGATATACATCCGCCTTGTCCTCAAGACCGATCCTCTTCAGGAGTTCCTCAGCCTTTGCACGAGCCTCAGCAATGATCTCTGACTTTGTTGTTGTTATTTCCTGCTTTGTCTGTTTTTCCTTGCGGAAGAGATTGGTGACAGGAAGCAGAAGATTATGCCGCTTTGCCTTTTTCAGATCCTGACATCTGACGTAGACAGGAGCAAGCATGATATTTTGTATAACAGTCTTGTTGTTATACAGATTGAAATGCTGGAAAACCATACCCATATGACGGCGGTGTATGTTGATATCAACCTTAGGGTCTGCTATATCAACACCGTTGAATATAATCTGACCACCGGTAGGATCTTCCATACAGTTCAGACAGCGAAGAAATGTACTTTTACCAGAACCTGAGGGGCCGATAACAACCATTATATCGCCTTTGTCTATGGTGATATTGATGCCGTTTAAGACTTTGTTATCACCGAAGCTTTTTTCAAGATTAATGACGTCTATCACTCTTTCTCAGGCTCCTTTCCATTAATTTGATTCCCAGACTGATGAGAAGCACCATCACGATGTAGATAAGCGCCATGACCAGATAAGGGACCATGAATTCGTAGCTGTTACTTCCGATGTAGTTGAATGCAACGTAGAGATCAGTTGCTCCGACAAAACTTACAACTGAAGTCTCCTTTATTAAAGAAATAAATTCATTTCCAAGGGTTGGCAGAATATTCTTGACTGCCTGAGGTATAACGATTTTGAGCATGGTAGTCGAAAAACTGAGTCCCATGGCACGTCCACCTTCCATCTGACCTGGATCAACTGAGAGTATACCACCACGCATGATCTCTGAGATGTAGGCACCGCTGTTGAGTCCGAATACAAGCATAGCCACCTGAACTCCTGTCATATGTCCTCCCACGATAGGAAGAAGAACATAGTAGAAGAGAAGGAGCTGTACAACCATAGGTGTTCCACGGAAGAATCCTACATATACACTGCAGATCGCATCCAGAACTCTAGGCAGACGCTTGTACTTTGGAATTACCCTGACGGTAGCTATGAGGGTACCGATGAGAATACCGATGATAAGACCGGCAATGGCTATTATCACAGTATTCTTCAGACCCTCGACTACCTTAACATACCCGTTGTTGTCGATGAATATTTCTATGAACTTTTGTATTTTTGTAGAAATGTCTCCCATGAAATATCCTTTCAAACATAATTGGTGTTAATACTAAAATTACTAAATCCGGATTGGATTTTACTGCATTGCGTTAAGAGCAGCAGTGATGCTGGCTGCTGGAGCAGCATCGATGATAACATAGTCAAGGTTACCATTTAAAAGATCCTGAACTGCAAGAGAACCGTTCTTGTAGCCAGTTGAAGTCATAGCAAGCTTTGTGAAGCCCCAGTCATCGTCACCCTCGCAGTAGAACTGTCCGGTTGTACCTGTCTGGAAACCGATCTTCATGTCTGAACCCTTAGCCTGAAGGATCTTAGCAACGTCATCGGCTGTCTTGCACTCGTCAAACTCTGTGTTGTCAGATGAAACGATAAGCTTCTGTGAAGCCTTGTAGTATGAATCTGAGAAGCTTACATACTCCTCACGGTCTGGCTTGATAGTAAGACCAGCCATGGCGATATCACACTTATGCTGACCAACTGAGAGACATACAGCATCGAAATCCATGTTCTGGATAACGAGCTCCTTGCCAAGCTTGTCAGCGAGAGCCTTAGCTATCTCCATATCGACACCGTAGTAGTTCTCACCCTTTGTATACTCAAATGGCTCAAATGCAGCATTTGTTGCAACTACAAGCTGATCTTTGCTTGAGTCAAGTGTAGCTGACTGAACAGCAACAGGCTCTCCGTCACCGAAGTAGTGGTTGCAGATCTCGTCAAATGATCCATCCTCGTTCATTGTCTTGATGAAGTCGTTGACCTGTGTTAACAGCTCAGGCTGCTCTTTGTCAACACCAAATGCGTACTGCTCATCTGTAAGGTCGATCTCGATGACCTTTGCAGTCTTCTTTGATGATGCGTTCCCTGAAGCTGACTCCGAAGAATCATCCTTGCTTCCGCAAGCAGTAAGAGCTGTCATAGCCAGAACTGCTGACATTGAAATTGCTAATAATTTTTTGAGTTTCATTTTTACATCTTCCTTTCATACTTTTATCTGAATAAATATACCATTGTGTTTCAAAAAATGCAATTAATATATGAAAAAAGTCGCTCCATAAAGTCGAAAGAGTGGGTAAATAAATAAAAAACAGGTGTTTACCCACGATTTATAAATAAACATTGTTATATGAATAGTATTTACTATATAATACATTTGTATCATTAAAAAAATGAAACTCATATTTAAATATGAAGAATACAGGGAGGTCAGACTATATGAGATACGAGATCAAAGGCGGCATGATGCCTGTGGTAGAAATCATTTTGGAGGCAGGTGAATCCGTGAACTGCGAAAAGGGTGCAATGGTGTGGATGTCACCAAACATGCAGATGCAGACGTCTGGTGGCGGAGTAGGCAAGATGTTCACCAGGGCCATATCCGGTGAATCGATGTTCCGAAATACATATACGGCTCAGGGGGGACCTGGACTGATAGCATTCGGTTCAAGCTTTGTGGGAAATATTATGGCGGTTGAGATAGGACCTGGCAAGGAGATCATTTGTCAGAAGTCAGCATACCTTGCATCGACACCGGGGGTGAATCTTGAGATAGCTTTCCAGAAAAAAATTGCAGGCGGCTTTTTTGGAGGTGAAGGATTTATCATGCAGAGAATAACAGGTCAGGGTATCGTATTCCTCGAGATAGATGGTTCGGTTGTGGATTACATGCTTGCTCCGGGACAGCAGATGGTCATTGACACAGGTTATCTTGCAATGATGGATGCAACATGCTCCTTGAATGCAGAGACAGTAAAAGGTGGTGCCATGAATATGTTCTTTGGAGGAGAGGGATTCTTCAATACAGTGGTAACAGGCCCTGGCAGAATAACACTTCAGACCATGCCAAAATCGCAGCTTGCCGCTGAGATAGCATCCATGATACCATCCAAATAACCGCCAGAGTCATATATTTAAGTTCACTACAAAAAGAACACTGCAGCATCTTTCAATGTCGGTTAACTTGAAAATAAAAAGTTAAATATATAATTTTGACGAAAATATAGTCGGATTTAGTGTTTGGACTTAGATTTTTCAACCAAAATTTGCGAAATACTGCAAACTTATGCGATTAAGGTCTAGACAACCGGAGAAATAAATTATATGATACAAGGGTTGAACGTTAGAATTGCCTATTTAATATAGAATGTTTTGACGTGCAATCTGGACATATAACTATAACATTGTTAGGTAGCAAGGGAGACTTTTTATGAAAGCGTACAGTGAATTATCAAGAGAAGAGTTAATGGAACTTAGAGAGCAGCTGCTTGCGGCATATGAGGAGAAGAAGGCTCTTGGCCTGAACCTTGATATGTCAAGAGGAAAGCCATCACCAACCCAGCTTGGAGTATCTGTTGGTCTTATGGATGTTATCAACAGTGATTCTGATATGAAGTCAGAGTGTGGCATAGACTGCAGAAACTATGGGTGCCTTGATGGAATTCCAGAAGTCAAAAGACTTATGGCTGAGATGATGGGAACCACTGAGGATCATATCTTCATCGGTGGTAACGCAAGTCTTACTCTTATGTTTGACACTGTATCAAGAGCATATACACACGGAATAATGGGAGAGACACCTTGGTGTAAGCTTGACAAGGTAAAGTTCCTCTGTCCTGTTCCGGGATATGACAGACATTTTGCTATCACAGAGCATTTTGGAATAGAGATGATCAACATACCTATGTCAGAGACAGGTCCTGACATGGATATGGTTGAAGAACTTGTAAATTCAGACCCAACAGTAAAGGGTATATGGTGCGTGCCAAAGTACTCAAACCCACAGGGTATCTGCTACAGTGATGAGACTGTAAAAAGATTTGCAAATCTTAAGCCGGCAGCTAAGGATTTCAGGATCTTCTGGGACAATGCATATGTCATTCATCATCTGTATGAGGACAATCAGGTAGAGATACTTGATATCATCGGAGAGTGTGAGAAGGCAGGCAATCCGGATATGGTATTTGAGTTTGCGTCAACATCAAAGGTAAGCTTTCCTGGTTCAGGAGTTTCGGCTATGGCTACATCACATGCAAACCTTGAGGATGCAAAGAAGCATTACACAATACAGACCATAGGAAACGATAAGGTAAATCAGCTCAGACATGCAAGATACTTCAAGAATCTTGATGGACTCAAGGAGCATATGAAGAAGCATGCTGATTTCATGAGACCAAAGTTTGAGGCTACACTCAAAGTTCTTGAGGAGGAACTCGACGGACTTGGAATCGGTTCTTGGATCAAGCCTCTCGGCGGATACTTCATATCATTTGACGCCATGGAGGGCTGTGCAAAGGCTATAGTTGCAAAGTGCAAGGAGGCAGGAGTTATTCTCACAGGTGCAGGAGCAACATTCCCATACCACAACGATCCAAAGGACAGCAACATCAGAATCGCACCTTCATTCCCTACACCGGAGGAGATGCAGCAGGCAACAGAGATATTTGTTCTCTGCGTAAAGCTTGTAAGTGTCGAGAAGCTGCTTGCGGCGTAAAAGACAATGACAGAGCAGTAATGCAGATAGTATTTGGGCTATATGATATATAGCAATTAAAGAATAGTAACAATAGACAGATGTAAAAGATCTCATTCATTCTTATGGATGGGATCTTTTTTATTGTCCGGGCGTAATTATTGGTTCTTCCATTCACATTATGACTGTTTGATTGATCTTGTGACTAATCAATCAATAACGATCAAATAGATAATAAAATATGAATAGCGCAATCGGTTGAAATGTTCTTATTATACATAAAGTCACAATATGTTCATAAAATAGCCATAATTTTGGCGATTTTTCATCATTGATATATCACAATTAGGTATCTATAATCTAGAGGTGATAAGTATAGGTTTATTGTGCTGTAGTCTGACATATAAAGCAAGGAGGTGGCTGGTTGTTTAATTATTACATATATAAATCTTACTTCAATGCCAGGCACAGCTTCAACGGTGACAATGAGAAGATGCATGGACATTCGTTTACGATAGTCACATATATAGGAATGAAGGATAGGAGTGAGGATATACCTTTCTTCAAGCTGGAGGCTATAGTTTCAGCGTTCATTGATCAGTACAGAGGCAAGTACCTGAACGAGCTTCCTGAGTTTCAAGGATGTGAGAACACTCTTGAGACATTGGGAGATTACTTCTACGAAGAGTTAAGGCGGAGACTTGAGAAGAATGGAATGGAGCTTTATCAGCTTGATATATCCGAGAATCCGCTGTGTGTATATCAGGTGTCAGACAGACTGCTGCTTCCTACCATGAACATGGATACAAGCAACAGGAATTATCAGAAGATATTTGACGACATACTGAGACTTGAGAGTATGACAGGAGCAAACAACTTACAATAGATTTTACTACAAGAAAAGGCGTGATTATATGAAGAACAGAAGAACAAAAATGAAGAGACTTACAGGAATTATAACTGCGTTATGCATGGTGATCATCTTTTCAGGGGTTTCCATATTCGGAAGTCAGGCACAGACGTTCTCCGACGGCAATGGCGGCAGCGTGGAAGTGACAACGGATGGCGAGTATATCTATATGGAATACAATGGTTCATGGACTAATTATATACAGCAGATATTTGATGTATCTGTAAATGGACAGACAGCTCCGGGGGCATTATCCAAGTTAGTTATAAACACAGGCAACAATGGCGATGGTTCATCATTTAGCGTGTTAAATGCATGGTATCAGGCAATCGACGGCGCTACTGGTTATACGACAAATACTGGCGCATCATCATCTGGCTGGGGATATGCGGATATGTCCTGGAGTGCGAAGGTGCCAGTCAGCACATATGGAACAGCTGTGATGAATATAACAATAGGCTGGAATGGCAATACGGCCGAGCTTGATATAGCAGGTGACAGTTCATCCTCTGAGGCGACCACGGAGGCCGGAAGCGAGACAACTACGGAGGCTGAGAGTGAGACAACCACAGAGGCTGCAGAGAGCAGCACAGAAGAGACTACAACCGAAGAGTCGACTGAGAATAGCGAAGTGACAACAGAGCAAACATCAGAGAACACAACGGAACAGAAATCTACGGAGTCCAGTACATCAGAGAGGACAACGGAGAATATTACAACAGAGACAGGAACTACAGAGGAGATATCCGGCCCCGTCACATCCGGACTTGTGGTCGACGGGTATTATGGTGAGTGGAGTCAGTATCCGTCAGCGGATATAACCTACAACGGTAACAATGGTTACTCAGTTCACAAGGGACAGCTTGCAGTGGAGAACGGAAGACTGTATGTACACTTTTCCATGAATGATCTGTATACATCCCAGATGCAGTTCCATCTGTGGAATATCACAGTAGATGGAAAATCATGTGTGCTTAATGTACTCCCTGCGAATTCCGACGGATCCATAAATTGGGGCGGTCAGACCAGCGGCTTTGGAGCCGGAATATACAGGAATTTCGGAGTATTTGCAGGATATTATAATGATGTGGATGGCGATGTGGCATTCACAGTATATGATCCTGCACATACCGAGACAGGCAAGGGTGATGAAATAGAGTTTTCCATATCACTTGACAAACTCGCAGATTATCTTGGCATAAAGCTGGATCAGGGCGCAACCATCACTGTGTCAAACTCTAATATAGGAGCGGAGGGTGTTACAATAACCGGAACACCTACAGGCCCTTGGGCTGGTGCTGCTATAGCCTTGCTGATGGCTATAGGCGGAGTAATAGTATATAGAAAAAAGAAAATATAAACTGCTGAATGCTATAGCAGAGTGTAATATAAATGAGAGGAGGTGCACGCCGATGATGAATATAGTTTTTGTTATACTGTTGGTGCTTTGGATATATATATTGACTGTGCTGAAACGTGGAAAGCTGGATTTCTGGTATTTTATAACAGGAAGCATAGGAATTTTTGTGTTCATGCTCATCAAGGTGGAGCCAGTCGTTCTTGCACCTCTTCAGAAGAGCGTGTCCGCTGTTGCCGGCATGTTCGGAGACATGACCGGCATATATGAGGGATACTTCAACAAGAACATAGTGTTCATATCGACAGGTGATGCCAACCTGTCCATGTATATTGACTACGAGTGTTCAGGAATAGTGGAGATGCTGGCATTCCTGTCACTTCTGTGGTTCTTCCCTATGTACCACACATACGAGAAGGTGGTGCTCAGCATAGTTGGACCGGCTCTGATATTTGCGGCAAATGTACTCAGGATATTCACTATATGTCTCATTGTCCATGTGTTCGGCGGAGGTTCGTACTTCGTTGCCCACAGCATAATAGGACGTCTGGTGTTCTATGCATGTACTGTGCTTTTGTATTTCTTTGTATTTACAAAGGCTCAGATCATCAGGCAGAAGGTAGGAGGTTTCAGATATGACACTGATAACACAGATCTTTCATAGCTCCATACTCTTCTGGGCGGCATGGGTCATCATACCGATAGTTATGGAGATCATACCGACTATAGGCAATTTCTTCATATTGATAAAGAAGAAACTGGTGTCGAGGAAGGAGAAGGCGATCAACTTTTCACCGGAGATAACACTTATCATACCTGTGTATAATCAGGAACACAGCCTTCACAGATGTATAAGTTCCATAGATGCGTCAAACTATCCTAACAGCAAGATATATATACTTGTAGTAAATAACATGAGCACTGACAAGAGCTTTGATGTATTCTGCAAATGTCAGGAGGAATTTCCTGATCTTACAATGAACTGGGTAAATTCGAGACAGGGCAAGTCCAAGGCACTTAATCTGGGCCTTTTCAACAGCTACGGCAAATACATCATACACATAGACAGTGATGGTGTGCTCCAGAAAGATGCAATCAGGAATATGGTGACCAAATTCGAGATGAATCCTGACATAGACTGCATGACCGGTACGATCATGACCAACCCAGAAATGGTCGATGACACTGACAGGTTTGGGCTCAGACTGCTTAGAAAGCTGGAGTTCTTTGAATACTGTCAGGCGTTCCTTGCTGGCAGGAATTTCCAGTCGGAGTTCAACAATATATTTACTTTGTCAGGTGCTTTCTCAGCATTCAGACGATCAACTATCATGAAGACTAATATGTACAATACGGATACCGTGTGCGAGGACACCCATGTAACGTTTCAGATAAGGGATGTGCTCGGAGATAAGGTAGCGCTGTGCAGTGAAGCTATATTCTATGTTGATCCGATAGAAGATATGAATAGACTATATATACAGAGACAGAGATGGCAGAGGGGGGAGATAGAGGTTGTCCACATGTTCATGAAGAACAGGATGAACGCTGTGCGTGGTTTTTTCTCTGACTTCATTGTGAGACTGGTTATGTTCGATCACACATTTGCATTCCCGCGTATGATATGGTACTTTGCGCTGATATGCCTTGGAATATTTCAGGATTATCCGTTTGCGCTCATTATAGATTCGGTCATAATCATGTATTTTTTGTATGTGTTTACTACAACATTGCTATATATATGTATAAGTCTTTTCCTGAGTCCGTTTAAACAGCTCAGAAGATATTATATGAGAAAATGGTATCTTGTATTCCTGCTTCCTCTGTACAACTTTGTCGTGTTCTGGTTTAGGTTTGCAGGAATAATCAACTCCATGAAGTCCAAAGGAAGCTGGAAAATGCAGAATTTCAGCGAAGAGAGACAGACGGCGTGGAGCATCATAAAGCATGACTTCCGCTGGCTTGGAAGATTGGTGTACAAGGTGACAGGAAGGAGAAAATGTCATGAGCAGGAAAGCTGAAAAGAATAAGACATACAGAGGAAGAGTCGTGGCAGCTTTTGCTGTTGTTCTGTTTATGATAGCTCTGGAAACCATATATTATGGTTATCACATGAAGACCAATAGAGACAATATTCTTGCAACGTATAATGTAGACCAGTTGCAGACGGTATCTATTCTGGCTGAGAGACTGGAAGGTTTGAGCGAGAAAGATATGGAGTCAGTCATAAATGAAGTGGTTGATGTATCCGGTTCGGAATGGGCGTTCCTTATAAAAGCGGATGATATCATATTTATCAAGGATACGGCAACTACGGCGGAACTGTCTAACATGACTGCATCTGGTCTGGACGAATATATGAGCGAACAAAAGGGAATAGTCAGTACGGCTGCTATTGCCGGATCTGGTTACGTTGTCGGGATATATGCTGACAGGTCATATGTGCTCTCGGCATACGGAGTGAATGATTTTGAATTTTATATCGTAATAGCTGTGATAGCAGTTTCCCTCGTCCTTGGCGGCATGGTGATAGAATTTGCCGGCAGGATAGGACATATGGGCAGAAAGGTTCAAAGATTAGAAGATGAACTTACAGCGAGAAATGAGAAATTCGATGAATATGAGAGACTTACAGAAAGCTATGAGGAAGAGTTAAGGCAGAAGGATATTGAGCCTGCAGATAAAAGATCAGGCAGATATTACGATATGGAGGTTGTGGACTCTCTGCTCTCAAAATCGACAAATCCGGAGCTTTATCCGATCACTTTCTTGTTCATAAGTGTTCAGATGGGAAATCGTTATTTTTCAAGAGATGAGATATTCAGGATAATGGATTTCATAAAGGGCTGCATGGGATCTAATCATGTGACCGCAGAAATGTCAAAGGGCAATTTTGTTGTGCTTATGTATATGACAGATATGTCAACGGCAGAACAGATACGTGATAAGATGCTTGAAAGCTGGAAAAGAACCTCGGCAAATGAAGCGGGGGCCGAGATTAGAACAGAACTCAGAGCTGTCATAGACGGCAATGATCCTAGAAAAGTATTTTATGGGGAGGAGACGAACAGATGAGATTCAGGCAATATAAATTCAAATTCTACCTCAATGCCAGACATGGAATATATAAAAATGGAGTACTTGGGGAGGTGCATCCTCACACCTGGGAGATCGTCATAAATGTTGTCAAGGGAAGAGATGAGACTGTAAAGTTCCATCATCTTGAGCACAGAGTTGAAGAATTTCTGAGCAGATATCAGGACAAGACTTTGAATGAGATAGCGCCATTTGACATGATAAATCCCACACTGGAGAATATGTGTGAGTATTTCAAGGATGAGCTGACCGAAATACTCAACAGAAATGGCTGGATATTCCTGATGATGGAGATGAGTGAGTCACCGTCCATGTCCTATGTGGTTAGTCTCATTGATGACAGTTACACCGAAGAGATGCAGACCATCAATTCTCTGACGGACAGGATATTGAAAGAAATAAAGCAGAGCCGGGAAGGTGAGAAAAAGGATTGACAATTCACCAATAATAGTTGTTATATAATAGCTATGTATATAACACGGGAGAAGAAAGCTATGTCAGTGAACAGCAGGAACAGAACTGAATATGAGATAAGCAGAGCCAGGAGGAGATTCGCTATCATCTTCCTGGCTGCTGTCGTTGTAACGGCAGGTATGATATCTTTTATCATAACGAAACAGGCCGTTGATAATATGAAATGCAAGATAGTGAATCTGATATCATCTAACAACCAGCAGCTTGAATATAACGTCGACAATTATCTTGTCGGTATAGAAGATACGGTGGCTCTTTTTTTCTCCGATGATCAGCTGTGTGAGTATGACGCCACAGATGGTAGTCTGGATGAATTTACCAGAATACAGCAGGAAGCAGCGATTCAGAATAGGATAAGTGATCTTGGCGTGTTTGACAATTTTACAGATTTTGGTGTTGTATATTCCAATGATAAGAGCGTGGGATGGATTTCCAACACAACACTTCAGGCTTTTCCAGATGGAGGAATATATACATATTTTACTGAACATATAAATGACGAGAAGACAATGTCCGGTTGGTTTTTTGATTATTTAAACAGCCCAGACAGGCTTTTCTACGTCAAGAAACTTAATAAAAATGCTGTGATCGTAACTTCTTTCTATAGCAGGGAACTAAGTTCGGTGGTGAATTTAAGTCATGAACTCAAGGATATGAGGGTATGTCTTATAAATGATTCCGAGGAAGTTATGTATTCAAATAATGCAAAATGCGTTGGAGAAAAAATTGAAGTAAATCTTTCAAAGAAAAATGACGACTTCGAATATCAGACAAATTCGGATGGATATGTTATATCCGTAGCACAGTGTTCAAATGGCTGGAGAGTAGTGTCGTACATAGGTGAATCTGAGATATTCAAAGAAGTTGGAAGATTGATATTGTATTCACTTGTAGCAACTCTCGTATTGGCTTTATTGGTTGTTGTGACAGGAATTATTGTACTGAAAAGAATATATACACCTGTTTCCGGAGCTATTGAGGAATTAAAGCAAAAGGCTGAATATGACCAGCTTACAGGAATTATGAATAAGGCTTCGTTTGGAGAAGTTGTTGGATCCTGTCTTGAGGAAAAGTCTGAAACTGTCACCCATGTGTTTATAATGATAGATATGGACAATTTTAAAAAGGTAAATGATACTTTGGGTCATGGAGAAGGGGATGTGGTTCTGTCTAAAACTGCTGAACTCTTCATCAAAATGCTTGGAGCAGACTCCGTGATCGGACGCGTAGGTGGCGATGAGTTTGCGGTATACAGGAAGTTTAATGGATGGACTTTGGAAAATGTAAAAAAGAAAATGGAATTTGAGCTTAGACTGTTGGCTGAGGATTTTGCCAGAACGGTTGCGGAAAAATATACGGAATGTAATCTTTCATTATCAGCAGGTGTTTACATAGTAGACGGAGAGGACTCATCTGATTATGAAAGCATGATGAAGAAAGCTGATACTGCTTTGTATAAATCAAAGAGAAACGGAAAAAGTCAGTATAGCTGGTTCGTTGAAAATCAGGACTGATCAGAGGTGAAGCAGATGAAATATATAATTAAAAATCACAAAAGAGGATTATCGGTTTTGCTGATGCTTTTTATGCTTTTTGTATTTTGTGGTTGTGGAGAGAAAAAAACAGATATGGCGGTCGGGGATACGATAACTATAGAGTATTCCTGGTGGGGCGATGATAGTAGAAACCAGTACACACTGGATGCTGTTGATATATTTGAAAAAGAAAATCCGGAAATAAACGTCAAATGCAAATATGGTGTGTGGAATGGATACGAGAAAAGACAGCATATATATATGAAATCACAGGAGACTCCGGATGTTATGCTCATAAATTATGGCTGGCTTGATACATATTCTTCTGACGGATCTGGCTTTTATGATCTTAATGCGCTTTCGGATTATATTGATTTTGAAAACTATACTGAAGAAAAGCTTGCCTTTGGAACAAAAAATGGAAGATTAAATGCTATTCCTATCGCGTTCAATACGGAGACTTTTTATTATAATGAGACTCTTTGGAACTCATATGGACTTAGTATTCCCAGAACATGGGATGACTTGTTTGATGCAGCCAGAATCATGAGCAAAGATGGGGTATATCCTCTGGGCATGACTAAAAAATCATTATTTTTTATGTTGCTTTCACATTATATACAGACAACTGGAGATGATCCGGTCAAATCTGATGGTACATTGAATCTGAGTAAGGAACAGATAGGTGTCATGTTGGATTTTTATAAGGAACTACTTGATAAAAACGTCTTAATGTCTGTAGATTCATTTAACAGGAATTCTTTTGCCAGCGGTGAGGTTGGCGGCACTCTTGCGTGGGTAAGTGATGCAGGAGGATATTGTGATCCTTTGAAGGAAAATGGATATGATGTAAAAGTAGGTGAATACATATGTGAGCCTGGTGCAAAATCTTTGGGGTGGTTTGTAAAACCTGCAACAATGTATGCGATAAGTAATAATACTGAACACCCAGAAGCGGCCGCAAAGCTGTTGAATTATCTGTTGAACGGTGAGGAGATGACTTTAAGACAGGGAACAGAGAAAGGTGTTCCCATCAGCAGTTCGGCACTTGCTGTTCTTGAAGAGCATGATATGCTGACTGGATTTGAGGTTCAGGCAGATGCTATGAGAAAAGAAAACAGTGACAAATTGTCGGTTATGGCACCGATATTGGAATCTGAGGATGTGTACGGATCATTTAAATCAGATTCTGATTATTATCTGTATGATAAATTGAGCCGTGATGAGACTATAGACAGGATTTATAGCGATATGTATAAGAAATAAAATAGTTGACAAAATGATCAATGTGGTTTAACATAACGGTGTTATTAAACGTAACACTGTTATGTTATTTTTATATTATAATTAAATGGGTGAGGATTATGGCAAAGAAAATACAACATGACAGCGAGACGAGGAAAGAACTTCTAAAGTGTGCCAAGGAAGAGTTCATGGATAAGGGATTTATGGGGGCGTCACTCAGAAATATATGTCAGAAGGCAGGAGTGACAACCGGAGCTCTATATTTCTTTTTTAAGGATAAGGACGATCTGTTCTGCAATGTTGTGGGACACATGATGGACAGACTCAATGCTGTGTTAACCGAGCATTTCTCCGTTGAGGTGGACGAGATGAACAACGGCATGGCATCCGACCACAATGAGGATAGTGATTTTGAGTCGGCCAGGAACATAGTGCATGAGCTTTATATGCACAGAGAAGAAGTGCTTCTTGTTCTTACGAAGTCACAGGGATCCAGCATGGAGAGTATGCCGGACAATATGGTGGATCAGATGGATGCACACAACGCATTTATATGTGAGGCGATGTGCAGGGCTTATGGAACACCGATGGTTGACAGAAATGTGGTACATTGGATGTCTCATTCACAGATTGATATGTTTATATTCATGGTGACGCATATTGACAATGAGGAGGATGCCCAGAAGTTCGTTGAGACAGGTATGAAATATCTGATTTCAGGCTGGTATGGCCTTGTTAAGCCGTGGCAGGATCCAGAATAGGATTTGACCGGAATAGAAAATTGAAAACAGTAAAATGAAAAATGTGGTACAGGGGAATCAATTTTCCATTATGTCTTATTATAGGTCTTCCGAATTACAGGGAAGACCTAAAAAAAGACTTAGCCCATAACAGTGTTATGTATGCAAATGAACATTTGAATAGCTACTAAAGTGTAATGGCTGGCTATAAAAAATAAAGTAAATGAAAATTAGAACAACGAGGATATCATAAAGGAGGAAAAATTATGTATTTGGAAGTGTCAGAAGTAAAGAAGAGCTATGGAGAGGGTGGAAGCTATGTGCAGGTGCTTAAAGGTATAAACACAGGTGTTGAAAAAGGGCAGATGTGTGTTATACAGGGAACGTCAGGTTCAGGTAAGTCAACACTTCTCAACTGTATAGGTGGTCTTGACAATATGGATTCGGGTTCGATAAAGGTTGACGGCACAGAGATATTTGGCATGACAAGCGACCAGCTCGCGGATTACAGACGAGATAATCTGGGATTCATATTTCAGTTCTACAATCTAGTTCCAAACCTCACAGTGAGAGAGAACATACAGGTATGTGAGTATCTGACTGATGATCCGCTTCCTATGGATGACCTGATCGAGACACTGGGACTTACGGAGCATCAGAACAAGTTCCCTTCACAGCTATCAGGTGGACAGCAGCAGAGATGTGCTATAGCGAGAGCTCTGGTGAAAAATCCAAAACTCCTTCTCTGTGATGAACCGACAGGAGCTCTTGACTCCAAGACATCCAGAGATATTCTTGTTCTTCTCGAGGAAATAAATGCGAAGTATGGAACGACCATGCTGATAGTAACACATAACAATTCCATCAAGAACATGGTGCACAAGGTCATCTTCATAAAGGATGGCCTTATAAGCAAGGAGTATGAGAACGAAGTGAGAGTTCCAGCGTCAGAATTGGAGGATTTGTAATATGCAGAAGGTTTTGAGAAAAAGGGTTCTGAGGGATCTGAAGGAGAATCTGTTCAGATACATAGCACTTGCATTTCTTATCATTATAGGTATGTACGTCATCGTCTCACTCATAGGTGCAGGAGCAACTATCATTGATAACGGTGAGGCACATGACAAGGCAAATAAGATAGAGGACGGACAGTTTTCAGTGTTTGTTCCGCTGAGTGATGATGAGATCTCACAGCTTGAGGATGCTGGCGCAGAGGTCGAGAAGATGTTCTACGAGGACTATGATGTCATGGATGGCAAGACTCTCAGGGTATTTACTAACAGGAAGAATATAGATCTTGTGGAGTGCGATGAGGGAAGACTTGCAGAGGCTGATGATGAGATAGTTGTTGAGAAGAGATTCAGCCAGGTAAATGATGTGTCGGTTGGAGATACGATACAGGTAGCAGGAAATGACTTCAAGGTGACAGGAATAGGAACATCCCCTGATTACAATGCTCTTTTCAAGGAGATGTCAGATACTGTAGTTGACAGCAAGGTGTTCGGAACAGTATTTGTCACAGAGAACGCATATGAGAAACTTCATTCGACAGGCGAGAGTGTCAAGACGGAGACTTATCTGTATGCGTTCAGACTTAAGGGCAAGACCACCTGTGATGATGTGAAGGATGCTCTTGGGGACATTAAGGTCGATACAGATAGAATAGATGATGAGTATTTCCAGGAATACTGGGATAGAACTGGCGCAGCCATAAATGATTTCAAGGATGGCATAAAGGAACTTAAGTCAGGTGCAAATGAGCTTGCGGATGGACTCGGAGAACTCACTGACAACAACAGAAAGCTAAACAATGCGGCACAGGAGCTGTTTGATGCATATCTTGAGCAGGCGGCTTCGTCCCTGTCAGCGTTCGGACTGGACACAGAGCTCACAGAGGATAATTACAGTGACGAGATGAAGAAGATAGCCGACAGTCAGGGCGGAGTAGTGGCGATGAGTATCGAAAGTGCCCTGAGTGACATCGACAGCATCAAGGCATTCAAGGACGGTATTAAGGAGTATACCGACGGAGCTGCAGAGGCAAAGGATGGCTCGGATGAACTTGCGGATGGAATGGCAGAGCTCAAGAAGGGGACTGATTCATTTCTCAAGGATTATGACACAGATCTTGCCAACATCACTTCATTTGTGACAAGTGACGACAACCCGCGAACAGGCGGAGCCGCTGATGACCAGCAGATCAATGTACAGGCGGGATATTTCTTCGGAGTTTTGCTCATGTTCCTGTTCACATATGTCATATCGGTATTCGTTGTACATGGAATAGAGAAGGAGAGCAGCGTCATAGGTGCGCTCTATGCACTGGGTGTCAAGAGAAGAGATCTCATGATGCACTACCTGACACTGCCGGTCATAGTCACAACAGTTGCAGGCATAATCGGTTTCCTGATCGGAATAAGCAATGTTGGAATCCCTGTGCAGATGGCAGATGCATATGCGTATTATTCGATCCCTGATATGGATGTAAAGATTCCGCCGATTCTTATAGTGTACGGTATAGTGATGCCGCCACTGGCAGCGATAGTTGTGAACTACTTTGTTATCAGAAAGAAGCTCTCACAGACGGCTCTTTCCCTCATAAAAAATGAGGTCAAGCAGCCAAAGGGCAGTAATGTCGATCTCGGAGACATGGGATTTGTCGGAAGATTCAGAGTCAGACAGATGCTCAGAGAGATGAGAACAGGATTGACCGTCGTGATCGGAATGTTCATAGCCCTCATATGCCTGATGTTAAGTCTTAACACTGCAACTTTTTGTTCAAAGGTCAAGAAGCAGAATGTGGAGGATACCCACTATGAATATATGTATACATACAAATATCCTACAGAGAATCCTCCAGAGGGCGGTGAGGCAGCGTATGCTAAGACTTTGAAGAAAGAGATATACGGTTACAACTGGGATGTGACAGTTCTTGGACTTTCAAAGAATACTAAGTATTTTGATGTTGACCTTAAGGATGGCAAGAACAGAGTTGCCATATCATCATCATTTGCTGAGAAATATGGTTATGGTGTGGGTGACGAAATCGTGCTCCACGACGAGGAGAATGATATAGATTATGGTTTTACAGTGGACAGTGTGACACAGTATACTCCGGCATTTTATGTTTTCATGACTATAGATGATGCAAGGGAGCTGTTCGGAGCTGGAAGTGATGAGTACAATGTAGTATTTGCAGACAAGGACCTGGGGGTTGATCCTGCAAGACTTTACGCAACCACAACAAAGGCCGATATAGAGTCGGCTGCCGGAATATTTGCAGATCAGATGAGAAGTATGGTTGTTATGATAGTTATTATCTCGACACTTATATTCGTAGTGGTAATGTATTTGATGATGAAGGTCATGATTGACAGATCAGCATTCTCAATTTCATTGATAAAGGTGTTTGGTTTCAGGACGAAGGAGATTAGAAAGCTATATCTGGATGGCAATCTCTTCATAATCGCAATCGGAGCAGCCATATGCCTGCCACTTGCAAAGCTCATAATGAGTGCAGTGTATCCTTCTCTGGTGTCAAATGTAAACTGCGGCGTCAAGCTGACATTTGCCCCATGGCTCTGGGCTGTGCTTTACGGCGGAATACTTGTCCTGTATTTCATAATCAACAGAGTTCTGGTTGGTAGGCTGAACAAGATCGTGCCGGCTGAGGTGCTGAAGAACAGAGAGTAAGGATAGTGGCAGTATGATCTAAAAGTACCTTAAAATAATATATGATTGCGGAGGCGGCATAAATTAATCGCCTCCGTTATTTTGTGTGCAAAATTAGTCTGAAAAGTAGGTAGGTATTGTGATTGCTGTCGGGACTATACGGGATATATACGCGTTTTTTCTTGCACAATGTGCAGTTTATATTGTAAAATCATATATGGTATGCAAAAAAGTAATAGGAAAAGAGAAGTACAGATATGGAGAAATTACTTAAGATCATTACTGATGTCAATTCATCGGTGAACAATTTTATATGGGGAGTGCCATCCATGATATGTATTGTGGGTGTAGGACTGTGGCTCCTTATACGAAACCGAGGCGTTCAGTTTACAAAGTTCGGTTATGCGTTCAAGCACACATTCGGAAAGATATTCAACAAGAAAGAGACATCGGACGGTGCTATAAGTCCGTTTCAGGCTATGTGTACTGCGCTGGCGGGAACAGTTGGAACCGGTAATATAGCGGGGGTTGCGGGAGCAATTGCTATAGGAGGCCCTGGCGCGGTGTTCTGGATGTGGATATCAGCACTCCTTGGAATGGGAACAAAGTTTGCTGAGGTTGTACTGGCTGTTTTTTACAGAGAGAAAGATTCAAATGGAGACTGGGTCGGCGGACCAATGTACTATATCAAGAATGGTCTTGGCAAGAATGCATATTTCCTTGCCATAGCATATTCTGTTCTCGGAATACTCACCGTTTTTGGAACTGGAAATGCGACACAGGTAAATACCATAACGACGGCTATAGACTCAGCACTTTTTAATTACAATCTGGCTGACAAGAGCAATACATTTACCATCAATCTTGTGATAGGTATTATTATAGCCATATTGGTTGCACTTATTCTGATAGGGGGAATCAAAAGAATTGGAAGCGTGACAGAGAAGCTGGTCCCTTTCATGGCGGCTATGTACATCATCATGGCGGTGGTCCTTGTGTTTATAAATATCAAGAGCGTTCCTGGCGTATTTGCATCTATATTTGAGGGTGCATTCAATCCGAAGTCAGTGACCGGAGGAGTGGTTGGAAGCCTTTTTCTCAGCATGAGAAAGGGTGTTTCTAGAGGAATCTTTTCAAATGAGGCCGGTCTTGGAACAGGATCGATCGCACATGCGTGTTCTGATGTAAAGCATCCTGTAAAGCAAGGTCTCTGGGGAATATTCGAGGTGTTCATTGATACTATAGTTATATGTACACTTACAGCGCTTGTAATACTGTGCAGTGGAACTGAGGTAGTCTATGGACAAGCAGCGGGAGCTGACCTTACGATCAACGGCTTTGTTGCGACCTACGGCAGCTGGATATCGATATTCACAGCAGTGGCTTTGTGCTGCTTTGCATTTTCAACTATACTCGGATGGGGACTTTACGGTTCGAGATGTGTCGGATTCCTGTTTGGAAGTAAGCTTATCAAGCCGTTCATGGTTGTGTATGCATTTGTTGCGATCATCGGTGCGACTATGGATCTCGGACTCCTCTGGGATATAGCGGACACCTTTAACGGACTTATGATCATACCTAACCTGATTGCAGTATTCATGCTGTCTGGTACGGTAGTGAAGCTTACCCGCGAGTATTTCCAGGACGGACCGGGCAGGTTTGGGGTTGAGACCGGCAAAGAGAACTGATAAATGAAAGGAACTTTTATATGGAAGAAATATCAAGTGAGATTTCTAACAAATATGCGATACTTATCGATTCAGAGAATGTATCGGCAAAATATATTGAGAGCATATTCGATGAGCTGTCAAGGCTCGGTTCAATAACAGTGCGAAAGATATATGGGGACTGGTCAAAGAATAACAATGGCTGGGACAAGGATTGCCTGCTGTCATATTCTATACAGCCTGTACAGCAGTTTTCGTACACGGCGGGCAAGAATTCAACGGATTCGGCTATGATAATAGATGCCATGGATCTCCTGTATACGAGCAATATAGATGGCTTCTGCCTGGTCACAAGTGACAGCGATTTCACAAGGCTTGCGTCAAGACTCAGGGAGGCCGGCAAACAGGTGATCGGAATGGGAGAGCGAAAGACTCCCAAAGCGTTCGTGAGTGCATGTACGAGCTTCAAGATCCTTGATTCGCTGGTAACGGAGGATCTCAACAAGCCGGCATCGAAGAATGCCGTACTTGAGGCTGCAGCTGTGGATGAGTCGTACATCACAAGTATAAGAGATATAAAGAAGACTGTTTACAATATAATAGACGAGAACGACGACAAGGATAAGAAGACTCATATGGGCGAGATTGGAAGCCGGCTTGTGAACAAATATCCTGACTTCGATGTGAGAAATTATGGATATTCCAAGCTGTCAACATTTCTCAGTGAGGAATTTGATGATCTGGATATAGACAGCGGCAGGCAGAAATTTGTGTCCATCAAGAATCATATTGATCCCAAAAGTGCTGTCAAGCTGCGTATAGTAAGACTTCTCACGGAGAATTCTGATACTACGTACAATATGGGACTACTGAATACAGAACTTAAGAATATTATCCCTGGTTTCAGCATAAAGAAATATGGATACAGTAAGTTCTCAAGCTTTCTCAAGAGCTTTGGCTGCTTTGAGATCGTGGGAGACAGGGTAAAATTGACAGATAAGTAGAAGTATGTATGCAGTTTAATTATGTCAAAATTTAGAAAAAATGCCAAATAAAATAACGCTTTTTGTTGAAAATCAATAAGAATAGTGATAAATTGAAAATGTGGGTTTTCAGGTACAGAAAATCTGCTATGGGGGAAGAAGTGTACGTGCATAATAAGGAGAGGCATAATCTATGATACTTATTGATACTCAAAAAGAGGAGTTTAGCAAATTAAAAGACATACGTGTCTTTGGACGTATAAGTCATGAGAACAGATTCAACAAGAATCTGCTCGTTATAGGTCTTGGGGGAGTTGGAAGCAGGACCGTTTGTGCGCTGAAGGGGATGCTGATGGACAACATCACACCTGAGGATAACATTAATTTCCTTATGATAGATTCAGATATAGCAGAGATGGAGGCTACCATAGAGGCTAGCAAGGATGGTGTCGGTTTTAATGCCCTCGAGGTTATCAGTATATACAGACCGGACATTGAGAATGTTCTGGAGAATGGAATACAGAAGAATCCAATCCACGAGAATCTTGCAAATTGGATGGATCCTGAATTCCCGGCTATAACGATAGGAAGAGATGGAGCAAAGGGCAACAGACAGATTGGACGTCTTATGTTCTCCAATGCATATACAGATGTAAGGATGCTTTTGTTCGACAAGATGCAGGATGCCTACGATAAGACTACTGAGGGCACTCTGGATGTAATTATAGTATCCGGTGTTGCAGGAGGAACTGGAAGCGGCATTCTGTCGGATGTGGCTTATAATATAAGAGCATATGGCAAGGCAAAGAAGTGGAGCAACCTCAGAATCGGTGGCTGTCTTCTCATGCCTGATGTGTTGTTTGGTTACAAGAGCATATATGAAGACACAGAGCTTGTATCCCGTCTTAATGCGAATGGCTGTGCGACCCTGAAGGAAGTGGATTATTATATGAAGCTTTCGGAGAAGGATGACAATTATACTTTCATAAGCAAGGACAACAAGATGGTCATAAGAGAGAATCTGTTCGATGCATGTATGCTTGTATCAGGTAAGAAAGATAAGCAGGGGTATATTCCGGAGGGATTTATACTGAGGGATGTTGCCAGCTTCTTGTACAGACTTGCAAGTAATAAGTTCATAGGCAACAATGATGTTGATAACGATAGAAAGCTTCTCAGGGATGTGTTCTTTGAGAATGAAGGATATGCTATAACTAACTGGAAGATGGAGCACTGTGATGACAGTATCAGGAACGCCAACTGTTATTATAAAGTAGTAAGTGAGGCAGATTATCATATTCCTATCAGAGAGATAGAGAATATGTGTGAGAATGAACTGTTTTCAGAGGCATACAAGGGACTGTTCAGATCCCCGATCAAGGAGGGGAATGCAGAGGCAGATATCAAGGCTGTCCTGGCGGAACTTACAGAGTTTATGCAGCAGGAGCCAGGTGATGATATCCAACTGTCAGTGAATGGTCTTATCAAGTATAACCAGGTAACAAAGCCTACATATAAGATGATCAAGAAGAATACAGATGGAGTCAGGGAGAGTTTTGCCAAGATGCTTGAGGACTTTGAGAAGGCGCTTCCAGTCATTATAAAGTCCATGAAGAACAAGCTGTGGAATGCACTTGATGAGGTCATAGTCAGATACATGAAGGAATATGGTCCTTATGGTGCTATAGATGTCATAGGTGCACCGAGTGCAGGTGTGGCTGATTCCACCAGAGGTATGGTGGCTGAGATAAAGAAGCTTGAAAAGCTGATGAAAGATTATACGCCTACAGGAGAGTATACCAGAATCATAGATTCAATCAAGGAGATCGTGGCAAAGAGATTCTTCACTTTCCCTTCAGCCAAGAGAGAGACTGAGAATGGATATATTGAGGCATGTACCAAGGAGGCGCTTGCTTCGGAGAGATCCAGGCTCATGGATGAACTTGATGCACAGGATCTGTTTGGAGATACACTTAGATGGCTCCAGCAGAGGGCTGAGAGACTTGATGAGATATATTCACAGTTTGGTGAGGACCTGAAGAGTTCTATAGATGATCTGTCACAGCAGGGCAGCAAGACTGTAGTCAACATACTCAAGAAGGCAAAGAGACACGAGTTCCTTCCGTCGGATTACATAACCGGTCGCAGAATCAATGAGATGCGGGATGGAATTATCAAACTGATGCTTGACAATGAAGCGAATATAGATAATGGCAGGGTAGTGCCTGTAAAGGATGAGATGGAGAAACTGTACAGAGAGCTGTTTTCAGGTGTTGGAGCATATGGTCCTGAGAAGATGTTTACAGTTGCATTCTCTGATAAGAAGCTCACTGAGCAGGATATCAATGTGATGTTTGGATCTCCTGTCAATGACAGACGTACAGCTATCATGGAGGAGGCTGCCAAGGCATTTGTCGATGATATATCCGAGGAGCAGCCGTTGTGTGTTCTCAAGGATGGCTACAAGGATAAGCTGCTTGCCAAGAAATACATATCTGTTCCGAATGTTATGCCTTATTTCAGCAGGGCAGTGAAAGCTATCCTCATGGCAAAGCCGTACAATGAAAAAGAGGATTCAATAACCATGAACCCTGGTGAGATTGAGATATCAATGGATGATATATTTGTTGGTGTTCCGGTATCCATGATGCAGTGTGCTATGGATATGCAGATGGCATATAATGCGGTATATGATTACAAGGGACTTCATATTGATGAGGTGAACAAAGATATGAAGAGTTTTCCTGATTTTGTCACAATATAGTATCTGTACACAGATTAAGAAGATATACACAGCCCTTTAATATGTGAGTATTAAGGGGCTGTATTATTGTTATACAGAGGTTGATGATATTGAAAGAGATATTTGACTGGATACAGAATAAAAAAAAGGCGGAATACAGAGCATATATTATGGACACAGATGCATTTGCTGATGATGAGGTATATGGCAGATGTCTTGATCTGGTATCCGGCTACAGAAGATACAAGGTAGAAAGGCTGAGAAGGAGGGAGGACAGGAATTCCAGCCTTGCAGCAGGATTACTGCTCTCATATGCCTTGAAGGAGTATGGGGGTATCGATGAAAGTCGGCTGAATTATACACGTAATAAGTCCGGCAAACCATTTGCGGACACTGGGAATACTGCCGTACAGTTCTCGATAAGTCATACAGAAGGATGCGTTGCAGCTGTTGTGGGTCTTGACAGTTGTGGTATAGATGTGGAGAAAGTTCGCAGGATTCCAGATAGTATAGTGAACCGGATGTATTCGGAGCGGGACAGGCGTGTCATAGAGAATGGTGTCCATCCGGAGATATATGGAACATGCGTGTGGACCAGGAGAGAGGCTTACAGCAAGATGACCGGCACCGGTATACTGATGAATGATGAGGTGCAGCAGCTGGTCATGGATGATGAATATGTGGAAGGACTGCAGGTGGAGCTTGGAAGTTACGGAGTGAGGAAAACTGCTTCGGAGAAGCATATGGACATGTGTGGAATCGTGAAGCCTTATGATGGAGAGACTTTATTATATGACTATATAATGTCGGTGTGTGTTAACCAGGCAGGAAAATATCCGCTTCGCGTGAAGATGATTGATTCGGCTGATATTGTGTGTTATCATGTGTAACTAGGTGTATAAGCAAGACGTACATAAGGAGAAAAAAATGAGTAAAAAAGCAACAAAGGCACTTAATAACAAGTATTATGTGGCCAGATACAATGCTTCCAAGGTGAATGACAGTCTTACGAGCAGGGAGAAGAGTGCGGAAGTACTTAATATAGACAGGACAAGACTTTCGAGGATAGAGCTTGGTACAGTCATTCCATATCCGGAAGAGGTTCTGTCAATGTCGAAGGCATATGATATACCGGAACTTTGCAACAGTTATTGTTCAGGAGATTGTCCGATAGGTAAGGAGACCGTGAAGCCTATAAATGCTGATAGTCTGGACAGGCTCATACTGCAGTTCCTGGGCTCATCCAAGAAGATGGAAGACCTGTCGGAGCAGCTTATAGAAATCACAGCTGATGGAATTGTTGATGAAACCGAAGCTGCAGCATTCGATGCGGTACTTGACGAATTGGATAAGATGTCTGTAAATATACAGTCGCTTATGCTCTGGGCTCAGAAGAATCGTGACGTTCTGAAGAACAAGAATAAATAAAGACTGGTGCAGAAGTGCTGACGATCAGTGCGAATCATGTGTCTGTGATAGAATATGTATATATGAGGAAAAGATATAATGGATGATAAGTTAAGAGAAGAGATCAACAGAAGAAGGACATTTGCCATAATTTCGCATCCTGATGCAGGTAAGACAACTCTGACCGAGAAGTTCCTGCTTTTTGGAGGTGCGATCAATACCGCCGGATCTGTAAAAGGAAAGGCAAATTCCAAATATGCGGTGTCAGATTGGATGGATATAGAGAAAGAGAGAGGTATTTCTGTTACATCATCAGTTCTGCAGTTCAATTATGATGGATATTGTATCAATATACTTGATACTCCGGGTCATCAGGATTTCTCGGAGGATACCTACAGAACCCTTATGGCTGCTGATTCTGCGGTCATGGTTATCGATGCGTCAAAGGGTGTTGAGGCACAGACCATCAAGCTTTTTAAAGTATGTGTCATGAGGCATATACCTATATTCACTTTCATCAACAAGATGGATAGAGATGCCAGAGATACATTTGAGCTTCTGGATGATATAGAGACCGTTCTTGGAATAAAGACCTGTCCGGTAAACTGGCCGATAGGATCCGGAAAGGAATTCAAGGGTGTGTATGACAGACAGACACAGATAGTGTCCACATTCCAGGCAATATCAACAGGTGGTGCCAAGAAGGCAGAGGAGACAGATTATCATATTGATGACAAGGCTCTTGAAGATCTGGTGGGACCATATCTGTTTGATCAGTTCAGGGAAGAGATAGAGCTTATAGATGGCGCTACAGATGAGATGGATATTGATAAGGTCAGGGCGGGAGAACTCTCACCTGTATTCTTTGGATCAGCCCTTAATACATTTGGTATTGAACAGTTCCTGAATTACTTCCTGAAGATGACCACACCACCGCTTGGACGCAATTCATCAGAGGGCATCATAGATCCTGTGACAGAGCCGTTTTCAGCATTTGTATTCAAGATACAGGCCAATATGAACAAGGCGCACAGAGATAGGATCGCGTTCATGAGAATATGTTCGGGCAAGTTTGAGGCCGGTATGGAGGTCTATCATGCAGCCAGCAAGAGAAAGATCAAGCTTTCCCAGCCACAGCAGCTCATGGCTCAGGATAGGAAGATAGTTGAGGAGGCGTATGCCGGGGATGTAATAGGTGTATTTGATCCGGACCTGTTCTCTATAGGAGATACACTCACAACAGGTGGCAAGAAGTTTGAGTATGAGGGTATTCCTACATTTGCACCGGAGCATTTCTGCAGGGTTGTACAGCTCAACAGCATGAAGCGTAAGCAGTTCGTAAAGGGTGTTACGCAGATAGCGCAGGAGGGTGCTATTCAGATATTTCAGGAGTACACTGCGGGACTCTCAGAGATTATAGTCGGAGTTGTTGGCGTGCTGCAGTTTGATGTTTTGAAGTACAGACTGGAGAATGAATATGGCTGCGAGATAAGGCTTGAGCCAATACCATATAACTATATCAGATGGGTGAAGGATCCTACCATAGATGTCACTAAGCTCAAGAGAGTAAGTGATGTCAAGAAGGTGAAAGACATGAAGGGCAATCCGCTTCTCCTGTTTGCGAATGAATGGGTTATCGATCAGGTTCTACAGCATAATGAAGGACTTGAGCTTGAGGAGTTCAGAAAGAACTAAAACACAGTATAATGCGGACATATACCATTGTGCTTTGATGAGATGATATACGATGAGAAGAGACCGTGAAGAAGATTAGTGACATGGGTCATGAGTCGGTTTTCATGGTCTTTTTGTGTGCAGATATATTGGTAAGAGTGATGTAGTTATGAATAATCTGGCATGAATCTGACAATCCTAGTGTTAGACAGATAACATGTGGAGGGACAGAGACATGGCACTGAACAGAGTAGTTATATGCGGTGTAAATACATCAAAATTACCATATCTTACAGAGAATGAGAAGAACAGGCTGTTTGACCGGATGGAGCAGGGGGACGGCTCTGCAAGGGAGGAATTCATAGAGGGCAATCTTCGTCTTGTGCTCAGTGTGATACAGAGATTTGGCAGCTCCAATGAGAATCCTGATGATCTGTTCCAGGTGGGGTGTATAGGCCTTATCAAGGCACTTGATAACTTTGACAGAAGCCTGAATGTCAAGTTCAGTACGTATGCTGTGCCTATGATTATCGGTGAGTGCAGACGATATCTCAGGGATAACAATGCTATAAGAGTGTCGCGTTCACTTCGTGATATAGCATATAAAGCGATATATGCCAAGGAGAATCTGCAGAAGACACATGATAAGGAACCGACTATTGAAGAGATAGCAGAGGAGATAAGTATACCAAAAGAGGATATAGTGATGTCGCTCGACGCCATATCAGCACCGCTTTCATTGTATGAGCCTGTATACCAGGAGGGGGGGGATACGCTGTATATCATGGATCAGATAAAGGATGCCAAGAACAGGGAAGAGATGTGGGTTGAGAATCTGGACCTAAGGGAGGCAATGGACAGACTTGCTGACAGAGAGAAGAATATAGTCAGACTGAGATTCTTTGAGGGAAAGACACAGACTGAGGTGGCAGAGGAGATATGCATATCACAGGCTCAGGTGAGCCGTCTTGAGAAGAATGCCATCAGGAGTCTGAGAAGGTATCTGGAGGACAGATAAATGCGATCATACATGATATTTACAGATAAAAAACGCTGCTGACCAATCGGCCGGCAGCGTTTTTATGATAGCTGTATATAGCAGATCAGATCAGATAGCCTGAATCAAGATCAACATCTTTTACATCGTGCCTTGTTACTAGACCATCTTTCTGGATGTCGTGCTGCAACTGTTTTAACGTCTCCATTGGGAGATCGGTCATGAGGGCGACTTCCTCAAGTGATATATCGACCTTGAGCATCTTTTCTGCCATATCGTACTTGGCTTTTGTTGTATTGTTCATAAATTTCACTCCTTGGTATGCTGTGTTGAATCCTTATGTGCCCATTCCAGGAACTTTTCGTTGGTGTCGATAACCTTCTGCATAGCTGCATGACCAGGTGCGCCGATGGTGTTACGCTTCTGTACACATTCTTCCATGCTGATGGCCTTGTATATATCATCCTCGAATACAGGACATATAGCTTTGTATTCCTCGAGGCTGAGTTGGTCAAGAGAGATGTTCTCATCGATGCACTTCAGGACAAGCTGTCCAACTATGCCGTGGGCATCGCGGAAAGGTACGCCATGATTTACAAGGTAATCTGCAGCATCGGTTGCATTGGTGAATCCGTTCTTGGCTGATGACTCCATTCTAGGCTTGTTGACTGTCATGGTTGCAATCATGCCGGTGAACAGCGCCAGACATCCCTTAACGGTGTCTATGGCGTCAAAAGTGAGCTCCTTGTCCTCCTGCATATCTTTGTTGTATGCGAGAGGTATGCCCTTCATGGTTGTTAGAAGGGATGTGAGTGCTCCATAAACTCTTCCTGTCTTACCTCTGACAAGCTCAGCTATATCAGGATTCTTCTTTTGAGGCATGATGGAGCTTCCTGTGCTATATGAATCATCCAGTTCCACAAACTGATATTCATTGGAATTCCAGATGATGATCTCCTCGGAGAAACGTGAGAGATGCATCATGATGGTAGACATGGCAGACAGAAGCTCTATGCAGTAATCTCTGTCGGCAACTGAATCCATGCTGTTGAGGGTTGGTCCGTAGAAGTCCAGCAGAGAAGCGGTGAGCTCTCTGTCAAGCGGATATGTGGTTCCTGCGAGGGCACCTGATCCGAGAGGACAGTAGTTCATTCTGTCGTATATATCGTTCATTCTGTCGTAGTCGCGCTTGAACATCTCCATGTATGCTCCAAAGTGGTGAGCCAGAGTTATTGGCTGTGCCTTCTGAAGATGTGTGAAGCCAGGCATATATGTGTCGATGTGCTCCTTCATAAGCCCGTGAAGAGTAGTCAGAAGCTTGTATATAAGCTCTTTGAGCTCAACGATCTCATCTCTTACATAGAGTTTCATGTCCAGTGCAACCTGGTCGTTTCTGCTTCGTCCCGTGTGGAGCTTCTTGCCCACATCGCCGATCCTGTCGATGAGATTTGCCTCGACAAAGCTGTGGATATCTTCATATTCTGAAGTGATCTGCAGAGAACCGTTCTCCACGTCGTTCAGTATACCCTTAAGTCCCGCTATGATCTGATCTCTTTCCTCATCTGTGAGAATCCCGGATGAAGCGAGCATGGTTACATGTGCGATACTTCCACGGATATCCTGTCTGTAGAATTTCTGATCAAATGAAATAGATGCGTTAAAGTTATATACTAATTTGTCTGTTTCTTTTGTGAAGCGTCCGCCCCAGAGCTGAGCCATATTAAATCCTCTTTTCTTATAATTTGATTAGTAATATCTGTGCATGTGCTGATACAGTGACACACCGCACAACGTGTACATTTTACAACATAAGTTCTTTATTATCAATGATTTAAGAGGTTTATTTGCTGATTATATGTAAGATACAGGCGGGCGAGTATTGCGGTGAAAGACTGCAGATGCTAATATATAACAATATAGATTGGATACAGGTAGTTTGGAGGTTGCATTGAGTATAAAAAAGAAGATTGCTTTATTTGTATGTATTGTGGCAGGCATAGCACTGATGATGCTTGGATTCAGATGGGTATTTTTCAATGTCCTGAAACGGGATCAGATGCTGGACGGTTTAGTGGAGTTCCGTGCTTCCGTTGTCATGGATATGGAAGCAGGACATGAATCCGGAGTGTATTACGTCAAGAATGTGAAAAAGAGTGATGTTCACAACATCAATAAATATATTGATTCTGCATATGGATCAGTGGATACCTATCGTATAATTGTTGAATCCGGGGAGTATCTTGCAATCCAGTTCAATTTTGACCATTCTGACAATTATTATGTTGTGAGAAAATATCTTCGTGGAATAGATATTCCGGAAGATAATGAGAGGGCTGCCAGAATATATGATGTGGTAAACAGTTTTATAGATGGATATATAACAAAGGGGATGAGCGATTTTGATAAGGAGATTGCAGTCCATGATTATATAGTATCAAATTGTCAGTATGGCTATCCCGCTGATACGGATGATGCATACACAGCGTATGGAACCCTGGTGCTGAATCAGAGTGTGTGTGATGGTTATGCTGAGGCATTTTTTCTCATGATGTCATGCCTTGGTGTTGATTGCGATATCGTGGTGGGAAGCACTGATGAGGGGCTGCATGCGTGGAATCAGGTGAAGCTTGATGGAGAGTGGTACAATATAGATCTCACATGGGACGATTCACTGCCTGATATGGGGGGGTATATCAAGCATACATATGTGAATGTGACAGACGAGGAGCTGGAGAGTACACATACATGGCAGAAGCAGTTTTACAGAGAGTGTACCGCGGAGGTGTATAATTTCTATACTAAAAGGTTCTATAGATATGAAAGCTTCGATGATTATGTAAAAGGCGTGAAGATACAGATTGGAAGCAGTAGAGTTGTCGAGGCAGCGGTAAGATCAGATACCAACACTTTTGACTTGTCTTTTTTCTATAATTATGGCAATATTAGGACAATAAATTATGTGGTGGAAGATATGGGGACATACAAAGTTATTGTGGTGTATTTGAATATGACCTGATACATGCTTCTGCAAATATAAAAGGAGTTGAATTCCGTTATGAAGAAGAAAGAATTTATGAATGAACTAAAAGAGGCACTTGATGGAAGTGTCTCCACTCAGACATATTATGATACGATAAATTATTATGAAGATTACTTCAGGAAGCAGAAAGAACTGGGAAAGACTGAAGAGGAGATATGTTCATCACTAGGATCGGCAAGGATAATAGCCAAGACCATTATAGATACAGAGGGGCAGGGGGCAAGTGGTAGGTATTATGATTCTGAAAGCCAATCAACATACGACAGCGGATATACCAGCAGGCCGACAGGGGAGAGCAGTCAGAAGGGCTGGCATGTCAATGTGGATGATGAGGGTAACACAAGCTTTGCATATGGCAGACTGGATTTTAGTTCCACCCTTGGAAAAATTCTGCTTGCGATAATCGCAGTCCTGGTGTTGGCGCTTGTCATTGGGATCATTGCCGGTGTGGTATGGCTTGGATTCAAGATAGTATGGTATATAGTTATACCAGTGGTTGCGATATTGTTCATAGTAAATCTGATCATATATCTGTTCGGTGGTGGAAGATAGAGGAAGCCGTACAATATAATAAATAATATATACAAGTAAGAATGCAGAGAAACCTGACATGATGCAATGTGGATCGTGTCAGGTTTCTCTTGTGTATGTATGGTTTTAAGAAAATAAAAAAGACGGAAACAATTCCGTCTTAAAATAGTAGCGAGAGGGGGATTCGAACCCTCGACACTGCGGGTATGAACCGCATGCTCTAGCCAACTGAGCTATCTCGCCATTTACGATATGAACACTGAATAAAAATGATGGGGCCTACAGGGCTCGAACCTGTGACCCTCTGCTTGTAAGGCAGATGCTCTCCCAGCTGAGCTAAGACCCCATATATAATTGTAAGCTGTTTCCAGCAAGTTATCATCTGGGAAATGATAACAGCGACCCGGATGGGGTTCGAACCCACGACCTCCGCCGTGACAGGGCGGCGCTCTAACCAGCTGAGCCACCAGGCCATATTCATTGTTTCTTATTATTAGTAAGAGTGGACGTTCGGGGACTCGAACCCAGGACCGATCGGTTATGAGCCGATTGCTCTAACCAACTGAGCTAAACGTCCTCATTTAAGTGGGACCTATAGGGCTCGAACCTATGACCCTCTGCTTGTAAGGCAGATGCTCTCCCAGCTGAGCTAAGATC
>CAKQIY010000019.1 GCA_934247115.1 uncultured Coprococcus sp. | reverse complement strand
TGGATCAAAAAAGATTGCAAATTATAAGAAAGTGGTATATAGTATATATTACTTTATCACGCTAAAGTCGTGAAAGCCAAAGAAGGAGCTTGAACATGGGAAAAACAGTACATACAGAGGCAGTACAGGATCTGTTTGAGGCAATACTTACATTGGAGACAGAAGAGGAGTGCTTTAATTTCTTTGAGGATGTATGCACGGTGAATGAACTGTTATCTATAGCACAGCGTTTTGCAGTGGCCAAGATGCTGAAGGAAGACAATACATATCTGGAGGTTGCGGAGAAGACCGGAGCTTCCACAGCTACGATAAGCAGGGTCAACAGATCCCTGAATTATGGCAAGGATGGATATGAACTTGTATTTTCAAGAATGAAGAGCTTTCAGCAGAATGACAAGCAGGATGACAATGGGAATGACAAGTAAAAAGATGCGTACAAATACAGGCAGATTGACTCCGGCATATTGATTATGGAGACTGCAGACATAAAAACCCCTGAACGATGGAATGTTATCGTTCAGGGGTTTTTATGTTATTTTGTTCTAGAATCTTTATTGGATATTGCTGGTATTGTCTGATGGCTGGTGAGCTTTGGAAGCTTTTGCACCTGTGCCTGCCTGCTGAGACCTTGCGGCTTTGGATGCCGCCTGCTGGGCTTTGGCAGCTTTGGCAGCTTTGGCAGCCGCCTGCTGTTCTCTGAGCTTTTGTGCCTGGGCTTTTGCCTTCGCTTTGGAATCTTCTTCAGATTCCTGTCTGAGCTTATCCACCAGATGCTCTACATATTTCTTCTTGGCATATATATCAACCGACAGGAGTGAGATCATGCTGAGATCGTGGAGATAGGAATCCTTCTCCGGGTCGTACATGGCATCGGCCTTGTTGGCTGTCCTCACGATGTCCTTGATGATATCACCATAGTGCTGGGACAGATGCTCGTACAGATGGGCATATATATCGGAAATATCCTTGCCGTCCTTGTTCGAATCAAAATATCCGTCGATCAGGGGCTCCAGCAGAGTCTGTATATCGTTGATGCTGAGCATGTTCTTCAGATAGTATATATAGATGAGCAGTATAAGATGCTGCTTGGAATATCTCTTCTTATTAGGCGACGGCAGAAGATTGTTCTTGGTGTAATTGTTGATCATAGTCTTGGTCATCACCTTGTCTTCGTCATTGCGCCTGTTCTTGCCAAGCTGATCCTCCATGAAGGTTGTCAGCTGATCCATATACAGATCGATGGATGGGATATCCTTAGGGTTTATATAGTCAAGGCCGCCGGCCATTGATATTATGTCTTTAATATTTGTCTTTTTATCCATGTAGACACCTCTTAGATTAGTTGGATCATATGCTTGGATTTTGAATACCGCAAACCGCTGCGCTATAGTTTGCATATGAGCTGCTGTTTTTTAATCAACATGACATATTATATAGTATTCAAAACTACATTACAAGGTTGTTTTACTATAAAACGTATTAATTTGTTAAAAATGCTGGGAACATAACAGAAGGTTTTTACCTTTTCAAGGAAATTAAGCTTATCTGTGCACAAAAATATCACTGCAAGCCCGGATAGAAGCGAAAAGAGCATAGGCTTTTAAAGGCCTGTGCTCTTTTTAAGAATTCCTAAGTGCTAGGAGAAAATTTTGTGTCCATATCGCCGAAATCTGCCGGCTGTGTGATAATCTCTCCGCTGGAGCCTCAGCCTACCGCCAGGACTCAATCTCCGCTGGAGTCTCGGCCTGCTGCCAGGCCACAACCACCGCTGGAGTCTTAGCCTGCCGCCAGGACTCAACCGTTGCCTACTCTTCGTCCGCGTCCGCCGGATCCTGCGGAGCCAGTGTGATAAGCACTCTGGCGACTCGCTTTTTGTCCATCTCAAGTACCTTGTAGATGCATGAGATGTCAGTGACGGACTCGCCCTTGGCTGGAATGTGATCCAGCAGCTCGGTTATGTAACCGCCGAGGGAGTCGTAGTCCTCTGATTCTATCTTTAGATTTAGCGCATCATTCAGATCATCCAGCTTGATGGAGCCATCAACATTGTAGTGGGTGTCGTCAACCTTGATGATGTTGTTGTGTTCCTCCATGTCGTACTCATCCTTGATGTCTCCGATGATTTCCTCAATGAGATCCTCGATGGTAATAAGTCCTATGCAGATTCCGTACTCATCGAGCACGATGGCCATGGTGTTGGAATCCGACTTCATGGAGTGCAGAAGATCATTGGTCTTCTGATATTCATATACATACAGTGGCTTTCTCATGATGTTACGAACGCTGAAATTGTTGATATCATGGGTTGCCTTGTAGAAGAAGAGATCCTTAACATGAAGGATACCGATCACGTTATCTCTGGAGTCCTCATATACAGGAATTCTCGTATACGGTACTTCCATGTAGAGCTTCAGCAGATCCTCGTAAGCCATATCAACAGAGGCGATGGTCATATCTGCTCTTGGGATCATGACATCCCTTGCAATGGAATCTCCGAAGTCCACCACATTGGTTATCATTTCCTTCTCTTTGTCCTCGATGACACCTTCCTCCTCACTGACATTCACCATGCTTATGAGTTCATCCTCGGTCATCTTCTGGTTACCGCCGTCCTTGTCAAGCCTGATGATCCAGAATATAAAATCAGCGATCTTGTTCACTATGAATATCACAGGTGTGAGCACTATCATAAGGAACTGGATTATATCAATGTATAACAGCGATATCTTCAGGTTATAGCGCTGAGCCAGGGTCTTTGGTGTGATTTCTCCGAAGAGGAGAACGATCAGTGTCAGTGCTCCGGTTGCAATACCGACAGCAGAGCTTCCAAATGCCTTTGTCACGAATGTGGTCGTGAGAGAAGATGCTGATATGTTGACAATGTTATTTCCTATAAGAATAGTGCTTATCAGCTTGCTTGAATTCTCTGTGACCTTGAGAACCCGTGAGGCCCGCTTGTTGCCGTTGTCTGCAAGAGACCTGAGCGAGAATTTGCTCACCGTTGTGAGTGCTGTTTCAGCTGAAGAAAAGAATGCGGACAGTGCGATCAGCACCACCAGAATGATAATGTTTATTATGGAACCTGCGTCCAAGATTTCATCTCCAATCATTTAAAAATTTTTAATTCTGATTGTACTTAATATATAGCATATTGTCAAGAATCCGCACCTTGATGTGGCAAAGAATCAGCGAAGAATGAAATGTGGAATAAAAAACAGAAAAAGACACACAATAATAAGGCAGCAGAAAAATGCATAGCAAAAAAGGAGAGAACATCATGAGAAGTTCAACAGAGACCTACAAGGAAGTTGCAGAGAGATGCAGCGCATACGAGAAGAAGTGTTCATGTAAGGGGCTTTCAAACGATGTGGCAGGCAAGAGCTGTCTTAACTGCGATCATTTCACAGACGCAGAGTACTGTGAGCTTGATCTGTATGATCCGATAGTTAAGAATCTCTAGCAGATGCCAGTGCTCTCTGGTAAAGAGCGTTGGATTGGAAGACCGGGGCGGGTGCGAAATATACCCGCTCTGTACATAAAGTAAAGTTGACACATCTGACATGTATTGATATACTTAATCACTGAAAATGGAGACGTCTGCGTGTGCAGACACAGCAAATAGTGAAAGGTATATACGTCAATGATTAGTGCTAATAATGTAACATTGAGATTTGGTAAGAAGGCTTTATTTGAAGATGTAAATATTAAGTTTACAGAGGGCAACTGTTACGGACTTATCGGTGCAAATGGTGCCGGCAAGTCAACTTTCCTGAAGATCCTGTCAGGAGAGATAGAGCCGTCAAAGGGTGATGTGACCATGAATGATGGAGAGAGACTTTCGGTTCTCCAGCAGGATCATTATAAATACGATGAATATCAGGTGCTTGATACAGTGATCATGGGTAACAAGCGTCTGTATGAGATAATGAAGGAAAAAGATGCTATATATATGAAGGAAGACTTCTCGGACGAGGATGGTGTCAAGGCTGCAGAGCTTGAGGCAGAATTTGCAGAGATGAATGGCTGGGAGGCAGAGTCAGATGCTTCCACACTCCTGAACGGACTTGGAGTAGGCACAGAGTATCACTACAGCCTGATGAAGGACCTTGATGGTGGACTCAAGGTCAAGGTGCTTCTTGCACAGGCGCTTTTTGGCAATCCTGATGTACTTCTTCTGGATGAGCCTACCAACCACCTTGATATGGATGCCATCGCATGGCTTGAGGAGTTCCTTATCAACTTCGAGAATACTGTCATCGTTGTATCACATGACAGATATTTCCTGAACAAGGTATGTACCCATATAGCAGATATAGATTACAGCAAGATCCAGCTCTACGCAGGTAATTATGACTTCTGGTACGAGTCAAGCCAGCTGATGATCAAGCAGATGAAGGAAGCCAATAAGAAGAAGGAAGAGAAGATCAAGGAACTCCAGGAGTTCATTCAGAGATTCTCGGCAAATGCTTCAAAGTCCAAGCAGGCGACATCCCGTAAGCGTGCCCTTGAGAAGATCGAGCTGGATGACATCAAGCCATCAAGCAGAAAGTACCCATACATTGATTTCAGACCAAAGAGAGAGATCGGCAACGAGGTGCTTACCGTATCACATATCTCCAAGACAGTTGACGGAGAGAAGCTTCTGGATGATATCTCATTCACAGTTGGACATGACGACAAGATAGCATTTGTCGGACCGAACACCAAGTCAACCACCATGCTCTTCAAGATACTTGCAGGCGAGGAGGAACCGGACGAGGGAAGTTACAAGTGGGGAGTTACGACCTCACAGGGATATTTCCCTAAGGACAACACCAAGGAGTTCGACAACGATCTTGTAATAGTTGACTGGCTGACACAGTATTCAGACGAGAAGGATGCCACATATGTAAGAGGCTTCCTTGGAAGAATGCTCTTTGCAGGTGAGGACGGAGTGAAGAAGGTCAAGGTCCTCTCAGGAGGAGAGAAGGTTAGATGCCTTCTGTCAAAGCTTATGATCATGGGTTCAAATACCCTGATCCTTGATGAGCCTACAAACCATCTGGACATGGAGTCGATCACAGCGCTCAACAACGGACTTATCAAGTTCCCGGGAGTTGTGCTGTTCTCCTCACAGGATCACCAGTTTGTACAGACTACAGCCAACAGAATTATCGAGATAACAAATACCGGTCTCATAGACAAGCAGACAACATACGATGAGTATCTTGCAAATGACGAGCTTGCCAGAAAGAGACAGGTCATGAACATGGATTCAGAGGACTGATAGCGGCAAATTCCCAAAATATATATAATAGAATATATTGATATGAGCAAATGAAAAACGCATGATACATTTGATCCTTCCTATGTGACGGGAGACAAATGCATCATGCGTTTTCTTTTTGTATGATTTACAGTGATCTGTTATTCGGTCAGATCTATGCCGAGGACATAGTTCAGGAACCTGAGTGAGTTGGTATAATTCCTGTCTATGACTCCTGGAAATGCAACATATACGTCTGAGTATCCAGTATCCAGATCCTTTGCAAACTGTGTGTCGCTGATGTCAATGGCGTATGTTCTTGTTGTGCCATTTGGGTCGTCAAATTCTACCATATAAGGCTCAAGCTTGGCGTATGCGTCTTCACTCAGATAACCCTTTAATGGTTTTGATATGTTCTGAGTGGCACAGTACTTAACACCTGTGGCGTTGCTGATTATTACGTCATATGATCCGAGATCGCAGTCAGATGACAGGATGCTGTAGTCTGTGCTGTTGCTGGTCTGGATGTATTCAGAGTGCTCGAGGTAATAGTCGTAGTCGATATCGAGACCTACCGACTCCTTGAACTGATAGCTGCCGGTTATGCCGAACTGTTCAATGTAGTCGTCCTCAAATGACAGATCGACAACATCTGCGTCCTGTGCGTTTAAAACGACAAAACCGAGGGCGACCGGTCTTTTGTTCATGTATATAGTGCCTCCGAGATAACATAAAAATGCAATGACAAGGATAGGCGTTATAACTCTCCACTTGTAATAGTCAAAGAAGTAGGAGAACTTCTCCTTTCTGGACATTCCCTCTGTGTTCTTCTGGTAGAGCTCTTTTCTTCTGGCTCTGCGTTCTTTCCTGCTCATTCCCAGCATGTCCAGGTTGTTGTCTGCATGAAGGCTTTTCTTAGCCGGCTTGCTGTGCGGCATTCTATCGTCTGTACCCTCTATGCTTATTCTTCTGAATTTCTCCGGCTGTGGTGGCTGAGTGACCTGTGGTGGCTGGATGGCCTGCTTTGGCTTGGTATTCTGTCCGCCTTGCGCGGCCTGGACTGTCTCAGTGTCATGCTTGACCTGTTTAGGCTGAGTACCCTGGGGGTTCTGCCTGTTATGTGACTTTTTCTTCTTTTTAGACATGTGTTCTGTATTCCTTCCATATCATAATATCCTATATGAGATAGTAGCATAAAGAAAAATATAAGTAAACCGAGGGCAAATAGAATTTATTTACTTTTAACATTTGTTGGTATATTATAGATTGTATTACGCTGTGCCGTATAAAATTGGGCACAATGACTAAAAAGATATAAGAAGAAAAGAGGTAATAGCGCGGGTATGAGTACAGACAAGAATACTAACGAGAGAGACAACGTGAAAAAGATCCCAAAGCTGGCAGAAAAAGAAGCTCCGAAGTCAGTGAGCATGACTATGAGTAAGGAGGAGAAGAGCAGAGAGCGAAGAAAGCTTGGCGGCATGCTGCTGAAGGCTGTGAGTGCTGTGCTGCTGGCGGTGATAGTGGCAGCGGGAAGCGTACTCATATATGCCCATGTAAAGAATAAAAAAGCACTGGAGGATGAACAGAAGTATCTCACTCCACCGGGACAGATGGTGGAGGTGAATGGCCATCAGATACATGTGCTAAAGAGGGGGAGTGAGAGCGCTGAGCATACGCTGGTGTTCATTCATTCCAACAAGATCGCTGATGATTCAGTAGCTCTTGAACCACTGATGGACGAGCTTTCGGATTATGAACTGATATATGTGGACAGAAGCGGAGTGGGATACAGCGAAGACTGGGATGCTCCGAAGGATATAGACTCCATGCTTGAGGAGACGAGGACGGCTGTACAGGCGGTAACCGACAGCAGGTCATATGTGCTGGTTGCTTATAAGAATGGTGGAACGCTGGCCATGGACTGGTGCGACAGATATCCGGATGAGGTAGAGTCTATCATTGGACTTCAGATGTACTTCCCTGACCAGTATGATGGAGCAGATGAGAAGGATTACAGTTCACTAAGAAACAAGCTCATGCTCGAGCTGGTGAAGATCGGGGGACACAGATTGTCTGACAGTGTGTTCCCGGATAATGAATGGGATGTCTACACCAAGGATCAGATGGACAGGAGAGATGCACTTATCGGCAGGGGACTCTATACAAAGGGAATGTACAATGAAGACAGGAATCTTGTGGAAAATGCCAATAAGGTTGCAGCACTCGGCTGGCCGGAGAATATACCTATGTATATGATATACTGCAATCCGTACACAGACCCTTTTCTTCACCAGAACGATGAAGTACTAGAGTCGTATGAAAATCAGGCGGATATTGCACAGGATGAGGATGGCAACAGTGTGGATCCTGCAGATGTATATAATACATATTATAAGAATTATACAGATGAACATGATAATGTGGAGATGACTGAGGTGTCAGGCCCGGACCGCATGATTGTGTATAATCCACAAAAAATAGCAGAATTGGTGCAGAAATACCTGTCAGACAAGGCTGAATAGACATATTTTGCAATGTTACTTACAAATTTACCATAAAAAACCGAAAAAAGGGCTTGCATTATTGTCTAATATGACCTATAATAACATTGTCGCTAAGGAAAAGCGATAGAAAATGGGTAATGAACTGTTAGCAAAAATGCATAGCAAGTTCATAAAAGTAACTCAAAAGTTGGCCAATGTGCCAAGTGCTGAGAAACCGGTTGCCTAGCTGGTTTGATAAGGTTTTGGCAAGTTGTCACATTTGAGTAAAGAGATTATATTTTTAAGGAGGGTTTTTTTGTGAGAAAATTCAAGAAGGCATTAGTTCTTTCATTAGCATGTGCTATGGGACTTTCACTCGTAGCTTGTGGTGGTAATGATGACGCAACAACAGAGGCTAAGAAGGACGACACAACAACAACAGAGGCAGCAAAGGACGACGCATCAGACACTACTTCAGAGGCAGAAGTAAGCAGCGATGAGGGCAAGGTCCTCAATATCTACGCTTGGAATGAGGAGTTTAAGTCAAGACTTACAGCTCACTATCCAGGATACGAAGAGGTTGATGGAACACATGGTAAGATCGGTGATGTTGATGTCGTTTGGACAATCGTTCCTTCAGATGACAACGCTTACCAGAACAACCTGGATCAGCAGTTACTTAAGCAGGCAGATGCAAGTGCTGATGACAAGATCGATTTATTCCTTGTAGAGGCTGATTACGCACTTAAGTATGTTGATACAGACTACACAATGTCAGTTTCAGATCTCGGAATCACAGATGACGAGCTTGCAAACCAGTATCAGTACACAAAGGACGTTATGACAGATTCAAAGGGCGTTCTTAAGGGTGTTTCATGGCAGGGCTGTCCTGGTGTTCTTATCTACAACAGAGACATCGCAAAGGATATGTGGGGATCAGACGATCCTGATGAGGTTCAGAAGCATGTATCAGATTGGGATACATTCTATGCAACAGGTACAGAGTTAGCAGCTAAGGGCTACAAGCTCACAGCAACAGTTAACGATTCATATCGTGTATATTCAAACAACGTATCAAGCAAGTGGGTTGAGGATGGCAAGCTCAACATCGATCCACAGTTCAAGGCTTGGGCAGATGCAGAGAAGGCATCATATGATGCTGGTCAGACAACAACTGGTGACCTTTGGGGCGATGAGTGGAAGGCTGGATTCTATCCAGAAGGAAAGGTATTCGCTTACTTCGGACCAGCTTGGATGATCGACTTCTCAATGGCAGCTGATGATGAAAAGTCAATCGCACATGCAGGCGGTTGGGGTGCAACAACAGGACCTCAGGGCTTCTTCTGGGGTGGTACATGGATCTGTGGTGCTACAGGCACAGACAACCCATCACTTGTTGCTGATATCATGAGAAAGATGACAACAGATACAGATATCATGACAGAGATCGTTAAGGCTGATAACGACTTCGTAAACAACAAGCCAGCTATGGATGCTATGGCTGCTGATACATCATATGGTGATGCAGTACTTGGCGGACAGAACCCAATCGGTATGTTCTGCGCAGGTGTTGAGAAGATCGATCTTTCTAACATCTCAGCTTACGATCAGGGATGTAATGAGTCATTCCAGAAGGCTATGAAGGATTACTTCACAGGTCAGTACGCAACATATGATGAGGCTGTTGAGGCATTCAAGCAGGATGTAGCTACAAAGTACCCAGCAATCACAGTAGAGTAATCAATATTAGGTCTGTATAACACAAGCATAGTATTATACGCGTGCCTGTCTGGCAGGTGCCAGACAGGCACGTTTTTTATGCTCGTACAGACTTTACTAGGGAGGTTATAGAATGAAAAGTAAAAAAGGCAGCATAGTACGCTATAACCGTTGGGGATACTTTTTCTTGATTCCGTTTGCGGTTGTTTTCATCATTTTCCAGTTGATTCCACTGTGCTCAACTATATATAACAGTTTCTTTAAGCACTTCTTTGATGGAATTATGGAGATTGGCCCTGAACCGGTGGGATTGGACAACTATGTTAGTATGTTCAAGAACGGAAGTATCTGGACATATTTTGGAAACACAATGATTATGTGGATCATGGGATTCATCCCACAGATCCTTGTTTCACTTCTCCTTGCTTCATGGTTTGCTAACCCAAGTCTGAAGCTCAAAGGAAAGGCATTCTTCCAGACAGTTATATATCTTCCAAACCTGATCATGGCATCTGCTTTTGCAATGCTGTTTTTCGCTCTGTTCTCCAAGGTAGGTCCTATCAATGGAATGCTTCAGAGCATGGGAGTAATAGCTGAGGGAAATCCATATGATTTCCTTGGTCATACAGGTTCAGCGAGAACATTGGTTGCATTCATGAACTTCTTGATGTGGTTTGGTAATACAACTATCCTTCTTCTGGCTGGTATGCTTGGAATTGATACATCTCTTTATGAGGCTGCAGAGGTGGATGGAGCTACATCTAACCAGGTATTCTTCAAGATCACACTTCCTATACTGAGACCTATCTTGGTATACGTTATGATCACATCTCTTATCGGTGGTCTCCAGATGTTCGATGTTCCACAGATTCTGACAAATGGTTCAGGTGGACCAAAGAACACAACCATGACACTTATCATGGCCCTGAACAAGCACTTGTTCAGTAAGAATTATGGTATGGGTGGTGCCCTTTCCGTATTCATGTTCGTTGTAACCGGTATCTTGAGTATGATTGTATTCAGAATGAATAAGCAGACCGAGAAGTAGAAAGGGGGATGAATATGGACGGAAAGAAAGAAAAGGGTTTACCAGTCAAGACCAGACGAATAATTGCGTATACAGTATTCGTGTTAATCACGATTCTGTGTCTGTTCTGGTTCTATGTACTTTTTATAAATGCGACAAGATCGAATGCTGAGCTTAACCGTGGATTCACAATGATCCCAAGTAAGTACGCTGCTAAGAATTTTAAAGGTATTATTCATGGAACGCAGCCTATTTTTACAGGTTTGCTTAACAGTTTTATAGTTGCGGCATGTACATCATTCTTATGTACATACTTCTCAACAGTAACAGCGTTTGCAATCTATGCATACGACTTCAAGTTGAAGAAGGCAATATTCACATTCATTCTTGCAATCATGATGATTCCTACACAGGTAACTGCATTAGGTTTCGTTCAGTTGGTTGACAAGATGGGACTTATGAACAGCTTTATTCCGCTGATCGTTCCAGCAATTGCTTCACCGGTAGTATTCTTCTACATGAAGCAGTCTATGGACGCAGCACTTCCAAAGGAGCTGCTTGAGTCTTCACGTATAGACGGTGCAGGAGAGTTCCGTATCTTCAATCAGATAGCGCTTCCACTTATGAAGCCATCTATTGCGGTACAGGCAATCTTCTCATTCGTTTCAAGCTGGAATAACTACTTCACACCAGCTCTTATTCTTAAGAAAGACAACAAGAAGACACTGCCTATCCTGATAGCACTTCTTCGTGGAGCTGACTTCCTTAAGTTTGATATGGGTCAGGTTTACATGTTCATTGCATGTTCAATCCTCCCAGTTATCATAGTTTACTTGTGTCTGGCAAAGAATATCGTTGCTGGTATGACAAGTGGAGCTGTAAAGGGTTAATTGCAACAATATACAATATTTATCACACAAGGTACACAAGCAATTGTGTGCCTTGTATTTTTGAGGAGAACATATGGCACAGAATGGAAATATCAAAACAAATATATTTCAGAAGCTGGAGAAATTCGGAGACTTATTTATAATCAATATTTTGTTTATAATCACAAGTATTCCCATTTTTACCATAGGAGCGGCGGCTACCGCCATGTATGCCTTTACAACAAAGCTTGTAAAGGATAAGGAGGGACCGGTATGGAAGAGCTACTGGTCTGCATTTAAGAAGAACTTCAAACCGGCCACCAAGGTGTGGCTTGTCATATTGGTCATATTGGCAGCGATGTATGTGGAATATGTACTTTCGTTTTCAATGGGTGGTCTGGGATATGCACTGATCCTCGGACTTATGGCACTTGAGGCAGTGTTCCTCAGTTTTACACTTCCAATGCTTTTCCCGATGGTGGCCAGATATGAGAACACGACAGGCAACTATATAAAGAACTCATTCCTGATATGTATTGCGAATCTTGGATCGTGGTTCTATCTGTTCTTTATATGGGTACTTCCTATAGCACTCTATGCTTCCAATAACAAGATATTATATTATACATGGGTGTTATGGCTTCTGATACTCATAGGTGTTCTTGCGTATGCAAGCTCTATGGTTGTCAATAGACTCTATGATAAGATAGAGAATAAAGATGGAAGTGAAACGGAGACCGAGGAGGCAGACGATGGCGAGGAGCTGCCGATGGGCAGGATCACCAAGCATCTCATAGATACCTCTAAGATCAATGCGGATGAGGATGATACGGAACAGGATGATGCAAGAGAGTAATACTGACCGTTGATCCACAGGGATAATGAATAAGGGTGACAATAAGTGTGAGATATCATTTTATAATAAACTAAAGGACGAAGAAGCAGGCATGAAGAGAATGAGATTAACAAGCTGTGTATGTGCGGCAGCACTTGGTCTGTCCATATTGGCGGGCTGCGGCAGTACGGATAATACATCTGATGGTGGTAAGACACAGAGTACCGCAAGCAGCACGGACAGCAAGGCAACGGATAACAGTGATGCTGTTATGACAGTTGGTGAGTATAGTATAGGTAAAGACGAGCTTATGCTTTACAGTATACTTGAGATTTTGTCGGGAACTGTACAGTATGAGGACATACAGAAGGACGAGGAGAAGTACAAGCAGGTTGTCATTGATAATATAGTGGAGACCAAGATGGCAGGGGATGCAGCTAAGGATGCCAACATGGAATTCACAAAGGATGATGAGAATACCAGAGACAGCCTTATAAGTAACTTCACCACGTATGTTCCGAAGGCGGTCAGAGAGAAGTATGGAATAAGCGATGATCTGATCGATTCCGTATTTCAGGACACTTCGGTCATGAATAAGATTGAGACCAATACCCGTAACGAGATAGGAAAGAAGCTCACCGCAGACAACGAGGAGAAGTATAAGGATTATAATTTCCAGAAGATATACTATCTGACATTTCCCAAGGTTAAGGCGGATGATGACGGCAATCCTGTGACTGATGACGATGGCAATTATGTCAAGCTGGATGATAAGGAGCTTGCTGACATGAAGGCTCAGGCTGAGGCTGCTGTGAAGGAGATCAACGGTGGTGCTGATGCCAAGGAGACCGCGAAGAAGTATGGCGTGGATTCATATTCGGAGGAGAAACAGAGCTATGTGGGAGGCTACTCTGACGATATGAATTCTGTGATGGAGGGGATGACTGCAGGACAGTGTACTGACGTGTATGAGGCCGAGACATCATATTACGCAATAGCTGTTCTTTCAGATCACGACAGTGATCTCCTGGAGAGCTTTGCATATCAGGCTGCGCTGGCGCAGGTTGACACAGAGCTTGAGAACACAAAGCAGCAGTGGATAGACAGCTGTGATGAAAAGGGTGGTATTGTCTATAAGGATGATACTTGGAAGAATTTCAGCTTCCTTGATATGGCCACATATCTGAATGACCAGGGCCTTATGAAGTAGTCAATAAGGACAGTGTCGTCAGACTTAATACGCTCAATAGCGTATAGTATAGTAGAATAAATGTATATAAAAAGGACAGATCATTTTTGAACGCCGGTCTTAGACATGGCGAAAAGATGGCTGTCCTTTTTGTATATTAATTATAAATATGGCAATGTAAAAAGATAAAAACCTTAAAAGTAAAAAAATAAAGAAATATAAAATAGGGTGTCACATTTGTGGTAATCTATTCGTTATATATAGTGAACGTTCAAATATGACGGAATTTTACAGGCGTGTTCAGGGCAGGGGCACGGAAAAGGGACATGATGATTATGCATAATGAAAAAAAGGATAGTGAACTCATAGCGGAATATTACGATATGTATGAGCAGAAGGTGTACAGGCTGGCCTATGCGGTGCTGGGGGATGTATGGCAGGCAGAGGAGGCTGTGCAGGAGACTTTTCTGAAACTCATCAGCTGTAGAGACATGGTGAGAAGAATGTCTGAGAGCAAGAGGACAGCGTACATAACTAAGATGGCGAAGAACATAGCTATAGATATGTACAGAAGCAATAATAGGGCATCGGAGCGTGTGCGCACTTTTGTGGGGGATGAGATATCCGCTGAGACTCTTGAGAATGCCGTCTGGAACCGCAGCGCTGATTTCGGCAGAGATATGGCTGACGAGGTGGAAAAGCGGCAGCTTGTGAAGACTGTTCTGGAACGGCTGTCAGGTGATGATGCACTTATATTACAGCTGCGTATCATCAGACAGCTATCCGTGAGGGAGACCTCGGCGATCATGAATATGTCGGAACCTGCTGTTCGGAAGAGGTATGAGAGGGCAATCAAGAGGGCTCATAAATTGCTTGTAAAGGAGATGATGCTGTATGGAGAATAATAATATACATGACAAAGAGGATGTGCATAAATTTTCTGCGGAATACAAGGCAAGAAAAGAGAGGATACTGGATGGAATAAAGGAGGTTGAGAAGTCTGAGGATCAGACAAGTAAAAAGAAATATTATGGAGGATTTGGACGATTTACCAAGGTGGCAGTAATTTTAACATGTGCGGTGGTACTGTTGCCGGTGTCGATCCATGCAGCCGTTACGGTATATAGATTCACAGTCAATCGGGACGGACATACGGCTACAGTAACGATTCAGATGAATGAGGACGTGTATTCACAGGAAGGCATGTCAGGGGAAAACGCTACAGCGGAAGATACGGCAGATCTGTCAGATATAGAGAAGAGAGATATCCCAGATGAATGTTATTCTGAAAAAGTATACTCAAAGGTGGGAAGTGACGGACTTACATATTCTGTTGATCCTGACAGGAGATATGTGGAGATAAAATTCAGCTATCTGCCTGCTGGAATGGTTCAGGTGGAGGAGAACAAATATGATGTTACAGATGGAGAACTTGATATGGGTATATCTGTTGCAGCATCAGAGTGGGATGGCAAATCGTATGATGTGGTGAACCGGGATGTTGGGAAGGCTCAGACATTAAAAGCAGGTGACTATGAGTATCAGCTTTTTGAGAGGGGCGGTGTGGACTACTCCTTCAACAGATTGGCGTATATTCCTGTCAAAGAACACTCGGTGATCGTAACTATGTATGTAGGACGGTCGATAACTGAAACGGATCTTTGCAAAGTGATAGCAGGAATGTCGATCAATGAGGAAATAGGAGATGACCCTGCAAAATGGACTTTGGTTGAAGATGATGTACAGGATGATGCAGATGCGGAGAATGATAGAGAGAGTTTTGTAGATGAGACTAAGGATAGATTCACAATCGTAAATGTGAATGAGAAGTTTATCAAAGCAGGATATGAGATGACAGTTAACGGTATAAAGGTATATGACAATACATGCAAAATACCTGAGAGCGACATAACCTATTGGTTTGGCGACATTGACAGTAGATTTGTTGATAAAAATGGTAAGTTTAAGACAGTCAGATGCAGGAGACTTAAGGAGACCACGGATGATATGTTCTCGACTTGGGATGACTGCAACGATAGCAGCCTACGTATGGTAGTTGTGGATATGACATATGAGGGTGTAGAGGCAAAGGGCGCTGACAACGCTGAGAATGTCCTTGATTTTTACCTCGACAGGGGGGAAATAAACGGATCAAAAGAATTGCAGACTCCGGAAACTACAAATTATTACTATGCCGGTTACGACGCAAGTGCACAGAACAGTCAGAAGATGACGTTTGTATCTCCTGCATATGTAGAAATCGATGGCCAGAAGGCAGATGTGCATGATGTGGAGGTAGTGCTTGACAAGGATAGTGAAAAGCATGATCTAAAAGTCTATTTCCTTGTTGATAAGAGCGAGATCAACGATTCATATATGTTTGTATCCAGTGATGACGGATATTCTCAATCGTTTGACTATATGTCGGTATACCTTGGAGATGCAGAGTGATATATAAATACTCGGGTTATACCCGAAAAAGGAAAATGAAAGAATTATGTGGAGAGTCCTAACGGATAAAGGAAGGAGTAAAGTTTGAAAAATATGAGAAGGCGAAGAATTCTGGCTTGTGCAGCGGCAATGTGTATGGCACTTGCGTTCGTTGGCTGTACAACAAAAAATGATGATGGGATAAACGTATCTGTTATAGAGGGAGATGATGTGAAGGAATACATCGGCGGAAGTGATGCACTAAATACAGCCGAGGGAGAAGACAGTGTGGGAGGTCTTGCAGCAGCTTTGGATATACCTGTCAGCGCAGACGTTGACATCAGGTCGGATGACTGTGGGACCGTCGAGTCGGCGTGTATAAAAACTGATAAGATCAAGATCCCTGATACGGACAAGATGTATACAAAGAAATTCACTATGGGAAAGATAGATTCGTCTGATAGAGAGAGGATACTGAAGAACATTTTTGACGAAGAAGAAGGGGCGTTTGAGTATCCTTATGATCTGAAGGATGAAGTGAGCCAGGCGCAGAGAGATGCGATTTTTGCGGATAAAGGGGCAGCGGTCGACTACAGTAAAGATTATTTTATTGGGAAGATTGATGGCACAGAGTACATACTGTACTTCTTTGATCAGTCATGGTCCACGGATGAGGGGTTTGAGTTGCAGCTGGCATCTGCGAAAGAAGTGCCGGAGGATATGCAGAAACTGGGAGCAACTTTTGTGGCATACATGACATATGACAGTGAAGAACTTGATGCCATCAACAGAAATTCTCCAATATGGGCAGCCGTGGATGAAGACAACAAATGCGGACTGAGCCAGGACGAGGCTTTGGCTAAAGCTATGGATTACATGGCAAAGTGGGGCTTTAAGGATGTCGCAATGACTTCCGGGAATGAGATATACAGAGAATATGGATATTATGATGCAAATGGCGGAGATGAGGCGTGCGGATATGAGAAGAATGGATACTCTGTCGAACTTGGAGCGGCGGTGACAGGACAGCCATTATATCAGCCGGAGGTATTTGGTGTTGATACTATATCTCATCAGAGTAATGAGGATAATTTCAATCCGGATAACTATTACTATATGGAAAAGTCGGAGTATACTATAACCTTTGACAGTGACGGACTGGTCTCTTTTATATGTACATGGCCTATGAGATCAGATGAGGATGCCGTTCAGGCAGTAACGCTTATAAACTGGGAAGACGCAGTGGACAGCCTGCAGAAATGTATGCCGGAGCATTTTGCTGATTACAGAGGATACAACAAGGTGGAGTTCAACGATGTCAGACTGACATACTTTAGAACGAAGATCGGCGATGGTGAATATGAGGCGATACCGGTGTATGCTTTTGCCCAGTTGGATACTGACAGGGGAAGTGATGAGTCATATCCAATACAGCTTATCATGATTGATGCCAGGGACGGAAGTGAAGTGAGTATAGTTCAGGATGAGGCTCGATTTGGCAAGAATTAGTATGGTGAAAAGAATGTGATAGGTCTATAGTGTAATTTTAGGCAATGTAATAGAAAAATAGAAAAAATAATGAAAATATTAAAAGTGTATGTTCTTAATGGCTATGGGAAAATGGTATGCCAGCCATAGCCATTATGACATACACTTTTTTGTTTATTCTCGTGATATACTTTTCAGGCAAATTTTTAAGTGTACTTCTAAGTGTATTTCCAAATGCATTTCAGTTACATTTCCAAGTGAATTTCTAAGTGTATTTTAAAGTATATTTTCAAGTTCGTTTCTTTAGTATATTTTCTTGGTATATTCATATAAAATGCAAAAATAATGAAAAAATGAAAATAAAAAAAGGATTATGAAAAAAAACACAGAATAATAAAGATGTGTGGTTAATAAGATATGATTTGGAATAGATACTGTTAGGTTTTGTATGTATATGTAGATAGGAGAATTCTATGACGATACGCGAAGAACAGGAGAGACAGGAGCATCAGATGCTGAGTCCGTATGCGGCATTCAGTGATCAGTCGCGGGGAAGAGAACGTGATGAGGAGCAGTGTGATCTCAGAACAGTGTATCAGAGGGATCGTGACCGGATCCTGCATTGCAAGGCGTTCAGGAGACTTAAGCACAAGACCCAGGTATTTCTGTCACCGGGAGATGACCATTACAGAACAAGACTTACACACACCCTTGAGGTGTCACAGATAGCGAGGACCATGGCGAGGTCGCTCAGACTCAATGAGGATCTGACGGAGGCGATAGCGCTGGGACATGATCTAGGACATACCCCATTTGGACATGTCGGAGAGAGGGCACTGGCAGCATGTGCAGGCAATAATTTCAGCCACAATGTTCAGAGCGTCAGGGTGGTTGAGCGCCTTGAGAACAGGGGCGAGGGCCTGAATCTCACCTGGGAGGTGAGGGATGGAATACTCAACCACAAGACATCGTGCACTCCCCACACGTTGGAGGGGCAGTGCGTGAGACTTGCTGACAAGATAGCATATGTCAATCATGATATAGATGATGCCATAAGGGGCAATATTCTGAGGGAGGAGGATCTTCCACAGAATATTACGGATATACTTGGCAAGAATACAAGAGCAAGACTTAACTGTCTCATACATGATGTCATCAATACAAGCATGGGGAAGGACTGCGTGGAGATGTCACCGGATATAGGCGACGCGCTGGGCAGGCTCAGAACATATATGTTCACATACCTCTATACCAATCCCATAGCCAAGAGCGAGGAGCGCAAGGCGGACAAGATGCTGAGGATCCTGTATGAATATTTCAGCGAGGATGTAAGCAGACTTACAAATGAGTGCGTGGAGATGATATATATGGGAGAGGATCCCAGAACAGTGGTCTGTGATTATATAGCAGGCATGACTGACAATTATGCCATAGAGACCTTCAAGAGTATATATATACCTAAGTCCTGGAAGGTGTAAGGAGGAAATGGATTGTATTATTCGGATGATGTGATAAATGAAGTCCTGTCGCGCAGTGATATTGTGGATGTCATAGGAAGCTACGCGAGCCTGAAGAAGAAGGGAAGTAATTATGAAGCCTGCTGTCCTTTTCATCATGAGAAGACTCCATCATTCAAGGTAAATAGAGAGAAACAGATGTATCACTGCTTCGGCTGTGGCGTCGGCGGCAATGTGTTTACATTTGTCATGGAATATGAGAATCTGAACTTCCCGGAGGCGGTGGAGAGACTGGCGGAGAGAGCCGGTATACAGCTGCCCGAGAAGTCCATGAGCGCCCAGGAGCGTTCCAGGGAGCAGTACAAGATAGCTCTCAGGGAGATGAACAAGACAGCTGCGGCGTACTTTCATTATATATTGAAGCACAGTCAGCATGGTGAGAAGGCCTACGACTACTTCAGGAATACGAGAGGTCTCTCGGATGAGACCATCAACAGATTTGCCCTTGGCTACGCAGATATATATAAGGATGATCTGTACAGATATCTGAGGAGCAAGGGATATACTGATGACCAGCTCAAGGGTTCGGGCCTTGTCGATATCTCAGAGAGAGATGGCGGTGTGGACAAGTTCTGGAACCGTGCTATGATCCCTATACTGGATATCAACGGCAAGGTGATCGCATTTGGAGGCAGAGTACTTGGCGACGGCAAGCCCAAGTATATCAATACCAGTGATACGGCGGTGTTTGACAAGAGCCGTACGCTCTTTGCCATGAATATAGCAAGGAGAAGCCGCAGAAAAGGATTCATCTGCTGTGAGGGATATATGGATGTCATATCCATGCATCAGGCAGGCTTTGACAACGCGGTGGCATCTCTGGGAACGGCATTTACGTTCGGACATGCGAATATCATCAAGAGGTATGCTGAGGAAGTATACCTTGCATATGACAGTGATGGTGCCGGAGTTGCAGCCACCAAGAAGGTCATAGCCATTCTCAGGGAGGTCGGAGTAGGAACAAGGATCATCAATATGAGACCGTACAAGGATCCTGATGAATTTATCCGCAATCTGGGCAGTGAGGCCTTTGAGGAGAGGATCAAGAAGGCGGAGAGCGGTATGATGTTCCTGGCGAGAATATATTCTGAGGAGTATGACCAGAAGGATCCCGGGGAGAGGACGAAGTTCCAGAACCAGATCGCCAGGGAGTTGTCGTATATAGAAGACAAGCTGGAGCGTAACAATTATATAGAAGCTATAGCGAATGCTTATATGATCGACCGGGAGGCTCTGGCAGAAAAGGTACACGAATATGGAGTGGCCGGTGTCCCGAGACCTGATGTGGTTGAGAGAGAGGAACGTCGGCTGGAGGAGCAGCGCGGTGGCGATGCTCCGGCGTATGACGGAGTTGCGACGGAGACCACGGGTGGCAGAAGTCAGACTCGGATGGACAGCAGTGCGAATGGCAACCGGACGGCGAAGCTGCTTCTGACATGGCTGGTGAATGAGCCGTCACTGTTCGCGAAGCTGGATGGGATCATCAGCGAGGCGGACTTCGAACCGGGGGTGTTCCGTACTGTTGCAGACAAGCTGTTCAGCCAGTACAGGTCTACTGGCAAGGTAGAACCGGCAGTGATAGTGAACACGTTCCAGGATGTTGAGGAACAGAGACTTGTGGCGGGGATGCTGCAGACGGATCTGTCCATAGATATGTCCGAGGAGGAGATCGGAGGAGCCATAACGGATGTTGTCAGGAAGATCAAGCTGGCAAGTATCAAGAAGCAGCTTGAAAATGAGAACGACATGTCTAGAGTTCAGCAGCTTATCAAAGATAGAAAGAAAATAGAAAAGTTCAGAGTAACGATCTGATCAAATAAATAGTACATTATGTGGAGGAAGAATATGAGTACAATGGATGCAGCGAATGCAAACGACAATAATATGATCAAGGTCAGCGAGGACGAGGCAATAAATGCCAAGTTCAATGCGAAGCTTCAGGATCTGCTTGAGATAGCACATGGCAAGAAGAACGTTATCGAGGACACAGAGCTTATAAAGCACTTCAATGATCTGAAGGAGGTAGCTCTTGATCTTGATACCATGCAGAAGATTTTCAACTTCCTTGAGAAGAATGGTGTTGATATTCTTCAGATCACAGATGCAGAGGAGGAGGATCCTACCCTTGATGAGGATGTCATAGCTGAGGGTGAGGATGTAGAGAAGATAGATTTCACAGACACAGGAGATATATCAAGTACAACACAGGATCCTGTCAAGATGTACCTCAAGGACATCGGAAAGGTGCCTCTGCTGAGTGCAGAGGAGGAGATCGAGCTTGCAAAGAGAATGGAAGCCGGAGATGAGGCAGCCAAGAAGAAGCTTGCAGAGTCTAACCTCCGTCTTGTTGTAAGTATTGCCAAGAGATATGTGGGACGTGGAATGCTTTTCCTTGATCTTATCCAGGAGGGCAATCTCGGTCTGCTCAAGGCTGTTGAGAAGTTTGATTACAGAAAGGGTTACAAGTTCTCCACATATGCAACATGGTGGATCAGACAGGCCATCACAAGAGCTATAGCTGATCAGGCCAGAACTATCCGTATCCCGGTTCATATGGTTGAGACCATCAATAAGGTTACAAGAGTCAGCAGAGACCTTCTGCAGAAGCTCGGAAGAGAACCTCTTCCCGAGGAGGTTGGCGAGGTAATGGGACTTCCGAAGGAGAGAGTTCAGGAGATCATGAAGATTGCGCAGGAGCCTGTATCTCTTGAGACCCCTATCGGTGAGGAGGAGGACAGCCACCTTGGCGACTTCATTCAGGATGAGAGTATTCCTACACCTGTTGAGGCGACCAATCAGACACTGCTCCATGAGCAGCTTGACGAGGTTGTGAGCACACTCACAGAGAGAGAGCAGAGAGTTATCAAACTCAGATTCGGATGGGACGACGGCAGACCAAAGACTCTGGAAGAGGTAGGCAAGGAGTTCAACGTTACAAGAGAGCGTATCCGTCAGATCGAAGCCAAGGCTCTGAGAAAGCTCAGACATCCGAACAGAAGCAGAAAGCTGAAGGACTTCCTGTACAACTAATATGGAGATATGAATATATAATGAAAGAAATAGAATTGTCACTTAGAATGAAGACTGTTGCCGATATGGTCAGACCGGGCGGCAGAGTGTGTGATATAGGCTGTGATCATGCATTTGTGTCTATATATCTTGTGGCAAATGGCATATCGGACCGGGTCATAGCATCAGATGTTAGAACCGGTCCGTGTGCTATTGCCAGGGACAATATAGCCAGATGGGGGATGGGTGAGAAGATAGACCTGAGACTGGGAGATGGTCTTGGAACCATAATACCGGGAGAGGCGGACACGATCATCATAGCCGGTATGGGTGGTATACTTATAACGGACATACTGGATGCCGGAGCTGATGTTGTGGACTCGGCCACACAGCTTGTGCTGCAGCCGCAGTCTGAGCTGGAGCATGTCAGGAGATATGTGTATGAGCATGGCTGGTCTATCGCCGAGGAGAAGATGCTGGTTGACGCGGGCAAGTACTATGTTGTGCTCAATGTGGATGTGGGCAGCAGAGATAACAGTCATACTCCGGAGATGGATGAAATATACTTGAAATACGGATATTATCTTATACAGAGTCACAGTCCTGTGCTCAGAGCTTATCTTGAGGACAGAAAGAGAATGGTGAGCTCGGTCGTAGCCGGACTTGAGAATGCCGATACTGACAATGCGAGAAAAAGAGCCGGTGAGCTCCGGCATGAGCTTGACTGTATAGACAGGACTCTTGAGTGTATATAATTGTTAGGAGAGAAGCGTATTATGGGTGATGAAGAAAGATCAATAACATCGCTTAAGGAGACTGCGAAGGAGTGGGCACGAAAGGTTGGGATAGATTCTGTGGAGCGTCTCAACGATATGATAGAAGCTGGAAAGAGCATGGAGCTCATTCTTGTATGTGAGACCATGCAGAGCAACTGCATATATGAGATTGCCAGAAAGATCGTGGCGGAGAAGAAGCGTATCGTGCTTCTGTCAGGCCCAAGCTCAGCGGGCAAGACTACTCTGTCACACAGATTGAGCATACAGCTCATGGCCATGGGCGTCAGACCGCATGCCATAGCCGCAGACAACTACTTCGTAAACAGAGAGGACAATCCGAAGGATGAGGACGGCAATTACGATTTCGAATGCCTTGAGGCAATGGATCTGGATACGCTGAACAGGGATATGACCAGGCTGATCGGAGGAGAGCAGATAGAACTTCCTGTATTCAACTTCAGGACAGGAGAGCGGGAATACCATGGGGATTATCTGAAGATAGATGACCATGATGTGATCATCATGGAGGGGATACATTCCCTGAATCCGCGTATGACTTACATGCTGGATGATTCCGACAAATACAGGATATATATAAGTCCGCTCAATCAGCTGTATATAGATGAACCGGGCGGTGAACGGGTGAAGGTGTCTACTATGGACAGCAGGCTGCTCCGTAGAATGGTACGGGATTACAGGACCAGAGGAAACGGAGTTGAGAAGTCCCTGTCCATGTGGAAGTCTGTCAGAAGCGGTGAAGAGAAGTATATATTTCCATATGAGGGTGAGGCGGATGTTATGTTCAATTCAGGGCTTCTGTATGAATATACGGCGGTTGGAAGTGCGGCAAAGCCGTTACTCCAGAGTGTTGATCCGGATTCGGAACACTATGATGAGGCGTGCAGGCTGCTGAGGTTTGTGGATATGTTCAGGGATATAGACACCAGCTATATCCCGGCCAATTCCATACTGAGGGAATTTATCGGAGGCGGATGCTTCCATATATGATATGCTCATGCAAAAAAAAGCAGGCGTACAGCGATCAAGCTGTATGCCTGTTTTTTTATCAGTATCTATGTGAATACATATACAATAAAAATGAGTTGGACTGTAAGCCGGGTTATGTCGAGAGTGATCATCTATCTAGGAGTTATGTTGCCATAAAACTCAAGCGACCTACCTGGAATGCAGCGGGCCACTGTATCATTCCACAAGCTTTCCGGAGAAAGCTATATTTGGTCTTGCTTCGGATGGGGTTTACAGAGCCTGTCATGTTACCATGACAGCGGTGAGCTCTTACCTCGCCTTTCCACCCTTACCATACGAATATGGCGGTTTATTTCTGTTGCACTGGCCTGGGAGTCGCCTCCACCGGACGTTATCCGGCATCCTGCCCTGTGAAGCCCGGACTTTCCTCACCTGCAAAAAATGCAGCCGCGATCACTTATCCAACTCATATAATCTTATAGCAGAACATTTACAAAAAGTAAAGTCCCAAATGTGTTAATGAGGGAAAATAAGGGAAGAATACAATTATATACATGTGAACAGTGTGTCGAAGTAATGTAGTTTTAAATACTACTTAATACAGTTAAGAATGCTTGATGTAGAGCGGAAATCGTGTTACAATACATATGTATTTGATCACAAGCACCCGCGCATATGGTGCAGGGAAGTGTTAGGTATGATTTATACTGGCAGGAAAGGACTGATACTAATAATGGAAGATTTATATTTGACGAACAAAGATTATGTGAAGATAAAGAATATGAACCTTGTCAGCTATGGGGGAAGTCAGAACTGGTCAAAGTCCAAGAAGATGCAGAAAGTTGGCTGTGGAGTCGTCGCCATGGCGGATCTCACAATATATCTGGCTGAGCAGAATCCGAATATGATGACGGATGCCATAAGGAAGATCAACAAGCCGAAGGGGCTTTACAATAAGCATGATTATCAGGAGTATGTGAAGTTTTTCTATGTCCATTACGTCATATTACTCATGCATAAGGGGATGCTCGGCATAGCGCTGAAGCACACCATGAACAGATATTTTATGCTGAATGACATAGGACTCAAGGCTAAGTGGAAGATGATGCAGTCTGACGAGGCTATGCTGAAGGATATAAAGCATCTCATAAGGAAGAATAAGCCTGTTATACTGGCGATAGGTCCTAACAGATTCAACCCATTCGGCAAGAAGGGGATAAAGATGTATGTTGAGAAGGACGGCGTTCTGAAGACATCCATAAGGGAGGATGTTCATTCACACTACGTGACGGTGACCGGAGTCAGAACTATAAAAGGAAGAGAATATCTTGTTGTATCTTCCTGGGGAAAGAAGTATTATATAGATTATAAGGAATACAGAGATTATGTGAACAACGTAGGAGATAAGTTTACAAGCGGAATATTGTATATTCAGGGCTTGATCTGATGGCATAAGGAGGAAGATATGGAAGCAGTAGAGTGCATTAAGACAAGAAGAAGTGTAAGAAAGTTTACAGATGAGAAGGTGCCGGTGGATATTGTCAGGGATATAGTTGAACTGGCTTCATACTCACCATCATGGAAGAATACACAGGTTATAAGATATACACTTGTGGAGGATGAGGCAGTTATAGCAAAGATTGCGGCTGAGGGAGTTATGGATTTCCCTCTCAACCAGAAGACTGTAAGCAGAGCGAAACAGCTTATGGTCATTACCAAGAAGGATGGAATATGTGGCTTTGAAAAGGACGGAACAGCCAGCACAAGCAAGGGTGCGGAATGGGAGATGTTCGATGCAGGAATAGCTTCACAGACTTTCTGCCTTGCGGCTCATGACAAGGGTGTCGGAACAGTTATCCTTGGAATATTTGACGATGCAAAGGTTGGAGAGATTGTTGGTATCCCGGAGGGACAGACAGTTGCTACAGTTATAGTCATGGGATATCCTGCATTTGCACCTGATATGCCGCCTAGAAAGGCAGTCGATGATATCTTCACAGTGAGATAACCGGCGGCAGAGACGTGTTGCAGGAACAATTACATATATGTTAGAGATTGATGTAAGCTGCACTTTAGTATACACTAAGTGCAGCTTTTTTCAGGTTATTGGTAAAGGAGACACGATATGACAGACAGGATCATTTCAAAAGCTGATGTACTGGCGAGCCTGTATGGCAGACTGGAGCATTCGAGAATAGAGAAAATGATGATCGTGACCGGCGGAGAATTCCAGGAAGATCCCCACCGAGCCGCTCATGATATTGTATGTGAATTTGATGGTGCACAGATAGTTGTAAGAAGCTCGTCATCCAACGAAGATGGAATGAACACATCCAATGCAGGACATTATGACAGTGTGCTGGGAGTCGATTCGGGAAATGATGATGATATTATACGTGCCATACAGTATGTATTGGATTCTTACAAATGTGACATTGATGATATATCTGGTGAACAGGTTCTTATACAGAAGCAGGTAGTGGATATAAGTTATAGCGGTGTGATATTCTCAAGGGAGATCAAGAGGAACAGGCCATATTATGCAATAACCTACGACGAGGATTCAACTGACGCAGTCACCAGTGGAAGGGGCGGCCGTACAGTGTATATAATACGGAATATAGAAGAGGAAAAGCTTCCGCCACATTGGGCTGCGCTGATAAGGTCCATGAGGGAACTTGAGAGTATATATACGGATTACCCTATAGATGTGGAATTTGCGGTGGATTCAGACAATATAGTTACCATATTCCAGGTGAGACCTCTGGCGGCAAGCATCTCCGCGGCTCCGTCCAGAGTATCTGATGATGAGGTGTTCGAGGCAGTGGGGAAGGTTGTTTCAGAATATGCACAGATAGGAGATATGCTTGGCGAGAGGAACACGATCCTGTCGGATATGGCATTCTGGAATCCAGCTGAGATGATAGGCGAGAACCCGCATCCGCTTGATTATTCTCTTTACAGGGAGATCATCACTTCTGCGGCCTGGAATCAGGGACTCAGTTACATAGGCTACAAGGAAGTGGATGGTGATCTTATGTACAGACTGGGTAATAAACCATACATATCACTGAAAAAGTCATTCCTGGGTCTCATGCCTGACGATGTGGATGACAAGCTGGAGAAGAAGCTGCTTGAGTATTACAATGACAGGCTGAGAAATGATCCTACTGCCCATGACAAAATAGAATTTGAGGTCGCGTTTTCAGAGTATGATTTTGCCACTGAGGACAAGCTGGCTGCCCTGAAGAACAAAGGCTTTGGCAGGGAGGAGATAGCAGATCTGTCGGATTCTTTGTTCAATCTCACCAACAATGCCATAAGCAATTTCAACAGGAACAGGATGAAGGATCTGAGAGCGCTGAACGGACTTCGTGTACATCGTGAGAATACAAGAAGCAACTGGATCATGGCTGACAACGATGTAATAACTCTGTTACAATACTTTATGCAGCTTATAGAGAGCATAAAGCACTATGGAACGCCAAAGTTTGCCAGACAGGCAAGGCTTGCATTCATATCCAAGGCAATAAGCCGTTCACTTGTATATCGTGGAGATTTCACGGACAAGGAGATTGATGATTTCATGATGTCTATATATACGGTTGCATCGGAGTATGATTCGGATTTCCAGGACCTTGTTGATGGAAGGATAACCAGGGTTACATTTGATGAGAAGTATGGACATCTGCGCTCTGGTACTTATGATATAACCTGTGAGACCTATGCCCAGAGGGATTTTGACCTGTCAAAGGGTAGTGCTGTGGCCAGAAAGCAGAGACAGACCATAGAGGAGCTCAAGCACACATCGCTGGATATGGTGAAGCTGCTCGGTGCACTGGACGATATAGGATTCTATGTGGGGCTTAAGGAGTTCGTGGATTTTCTGAGGGATTCCATGGAGGAGAGGGAATACTTCAAGTTTGAGTTCACCAAGACTCTCAGTCTGGCCATAGATATTCTCATCAATATCGGAGAGAAGCTTGGCATATCCAAGGAGGAAATGGCTTATCTGGAGGTGGCTGATATACAGCTGGCCGTCAGCAGACCGGTTGATGCCATAAAGGCTGAGTGGCGCAGGATCATAGAGCAGAACCGGAGAGCGCATGCCGTTAATTCCATGCTCATACTGCCTGATGTGGTGTGCGGACCTGATCAGCTAGAGTATATAGAGATATGGGAGGCAAGACCGAACTTTATCACATCGGAGTGTGTGACCGGAGAGGTGGTGCTCCTGGAGAATTATGAGCGTGAGGAGCACGAGGATGTGGCGGATGTCAGAGACAGGATAGTAGTGCTTCCGAAAGCTGATCCTGGTTATGATTGGATATTTGCCAAAGGAATAAAGGGATTCATCACAAAGTATGGGGGCGTGGCTTCACACATGGCCATAAGGTGTGCAGAGTTCAATATTCCGGCAGCCATAGGCTGTGGCGATTGCATATACAGCTTTGTGGAGAGGCAGACAGTGCTGACACTAGACTGCGGCCATGGGCGTATCATAAAAGGAGAATGAAAGGAGTTTAACTTATGCTGCGTGCGTTGATAACACAGAGAGAGGGCCATAATATGTATGGTAAATCCACAGATGTGCTGGAGGCTGCCTATGTAGAATTCTACGAGAGCATGGGGATAAGACTCCTGCCCGTGTCCAATTTCACCAGGGATTTCGATGCGGTGGTGGAGCAGCAGTTTGATCTGCTCATAGTGACCGGAGGAGGTACACTTCACCCGAGACATTACCTTGAGCCACACAATGCTGAGCTCCAGCCGAGGCGTGATGCAATGGAGGAACAGCTTATAATGTATTGTGTCCACAACAGTATACCAGTGATCGGGGTGTGCAGGGGAATGCAGCACATAAACGCACTGTTCGGAGGCAAGATATGTTATTCGGCAAGATTTAAGGTCCCGAGACCGAGAGGAAAGGATCACCTTGCAAGGATAGTGAATACGGACAGATATGTGAAAGTGAACAATTTCCACAGTGACTGCGTATACCTGGAAAATCTTTCGACCATGTTCTACCCAATCGTGGTGGATGAGGAGAATGAGTCGGTGGAGGCATTTGTATCGCCTGCCATGAGTATACTTGCATTCCAGTGGCATCCTGAAAGGGTTTTCGAGAGTGAAGAGGGTAGATTGTTCTCCAGACACCTCATACAGGATTTTCTCGGTATCCCGAGGGACAATGCAAAACCGGACATAGATTAGTTGACAATGTTAAGAAATTAATCTGGGGCATTTGTTGAAAAGACCATTGAAAGATGCTAAAATAAACTAGCGTGTACTTATGTGTAGACAGCAGAAGAAGTTGCTATGGAGGCACAATTATGGAGAACGGAAAAGCTAAACAGCTGCTGGACAGGATACAGGATCTGGTCGGTGACGGACAGAATGTACCATTTGCAGCCGGTAAGGTTTTGGTCAATAGAGAAGAGGTACTGGAGATAGTTGAGGAGCTCAAGACAACGATAGACCTGGAGCTCAAGGCATATCACGAGATAACAGACAAGAGAAGCAAGATCATCAAGGAGGCTGAGCAGGAGGCTGATGAGATCATCGCGGAGGCTGAGGAGACAGCTTCCAGGATAAGACTCAGCAAGCCTAGTCCGCTGCTTGTGGACCGCAAGGTGAAGAGTCTGGGCAAGCAGGACAGACAGGCGCTCAGAACTGCCAACGAGATATATGCCGCTTCTATTATATATACGAATGAGATGCTTATGGAGATCAATGAGACTGTCAACCAGGCATACAATATGATAAGTATGGAGAGTGACAGGGTTCTTGACTCACTTCGCAAGAAATCAGAGATTATAGAGAACAACAAGAAGGAGCTCATGGAAGGACTGATGGACATGAAGAAGCAGGAGAGATATGCAGATATCCTGGAGATAAGCCAGCTTCTTGCCAATGAGCTGTATTATGAGAAGAATAAGGCAAAGGAAGAGGAACACAAGGAGAAGAACGCTGAGCCTGAGATGGTTCAGTGGGAGTTCGACTTTGAGGATAAGAAGGAGCCGGAGCCGATCAGGGTCAAGGCTTCAAGAGAACCGGTTAAGACCCGGAGAGTTGATGATGAGGATTCGTCTATCCATGTGATAAAGGATGGAGAGGCAGAGGCCAGGAAGAGTCGTTTCGGAGACAGAACCCCGGTGAGACTTGAGGAGTCCATCACAGATGACAGCGCCAAAGGTGCGGCATCTGACAAGGGTGGCAAGCCTGACTTCAGGATAGGCGGCCGCATATCAGATGATTTCGACGATGTCAACGACGGAGTTGTCTAAGGTATATGGAGAATGTTAATGTCCAATAAGTTGATGGCTGATACTTTACAGGGGGTAACGTGTCTATTCACAGATTATATGATAAAGCAACAACCCGGTATTTATATTGAAGCTGTGGCATATAGATCATATAATGGTGGTGTCGTCGACAGGAGACAACATTAATATTATATATAACCAAATACATTTACACAAAGCGGAGGTAGAAATTATGGGAATTTTAAAGAGATTTAAGGACATTATGTCATCCAACATCAATGCACTTCTTGACAAGGCAGAGGATCCAGAGAAGATGATAGATCAGTATCTCAGAGATCTTCAGGAGGACCTCAGAAAGGTTAAGTCAGAGACTGCAACAGTTATGGCAGAGGAGCAGAGATGCAAGAGACAGCTGGATGAGTGTGATGCAGAGATCGCCAAGATGCAGACATATGCAGAGAAGGCTCTTGTAGCTGGCAATGAGGGAGACGCTATGAAGTTCCTTGAGAAGAAGAACCAGCTCACCCAGAAGCAGGTAGCTCTTCAGCAGGCATATGATGCAGCAGCTGCGAATGCAGCCAAGATGAGACAGATGCACGACAAGCTCACAAAGGATGTCGGTGATCTGAATGCGAGAAAAGAGACAATCAAGGCTAAGGTTCAGGTTGCTAAGACTCAGGAGCGTATGAACAAGATGATGGGCGGTATCGGTGATTCATCAGCTTCTATGGATGCGTTTGCAAGAATGGAAGCAAAGGCAGACGCAATGCTTGACAAGGCAAACGCCATGAGCGAGCTTAACTCATCAGCTGCAGATTCAGTGGATGATCTGGCAAGCAAGTATGATGCAGCACCTAATGCTGATGTTCAGGATGAGTTGGCAGCACTCAAGGCCAAGATGGGATTACAGTAATAGCCTTCCAGACAGAGAGGAGCAGTATAGATGGGATTATTTTCAAATCAGTTTGCTAATGTTGTAGAGTGGGAAGAGTACAGAGATGATATCATCTTCTGGAAGTGGACCAACAGAGAGATCAAGAAGGACTCTAAGCTTATCATCAAGCCGGGTCAGGATGCGATATTCCTGTACAATGGAGCGGTGGAAGGTATATTCACAGAGTCTGGAAATTATACGATCGATTCACAGATCATACCATTTCTTTCAACACTCAAGGGATTTAAGTTCGGTTTCAATTCGGGACTTCGCGCAGAGGTTCTGTTTGTGAATACAAAAGAGTTTACATGTAACTGGGGGACCAGTTCACCAATCAGACTTCAGGCACCGGGGCTTCCAGGAGGACTTCCTGTAAGATCCAATGGTAAGTTTTCATTCAAGGTAGATGATTACAACGTGCTTATAGAGAAGGTTGCAGGTGTTAAGCAGCAGTTTACTGTTGATGACATCAGAGACAGGATCAGAGGAATCCTTGATGGACTTCTCATGAAGTGGATCACAAAGGTTGGTGGAGATGTATTCAATCTTATGGCCAATTCCGTAGATATAGCTAAGGGTATCAAGGAAGATCTGGACATGGAGCTTCTTGGCATCGGACTTACGATCACAGATTTCAGGATAAGCGAGTTTACATATCCGGAGAATATTCAGAAGCGTGCAGATCAGGCAGCAGAGTATTCTATGATAGGTGATATGAACAGATTCCAGCAGGTGAATATGGTTGATTCCATGGCTAGGGGTGGCCATATGGGAACAGCCGGAAGCAATGCTGCAGATATGGCGAATGCTATGGTTGGTATGCAGATGGGAATGGCTATGGCAGGTCAGATGGCCGGAGCCATGAACCAGATGAACAATGCAGCAGCACAGCCAGCTGGAGCAGGAACAGCGCCTAAGTTCTGTCCAAACTGTGGACAGCCGACGAATGGAGCAAAGTTCTGCAGTAATTGTGGCAATAAACTGGCTTAATATCGCAGAGAATGTATCATAATTGAATAATGATATTTGCAAATAAACGCTGTTATGTTATACTAGGCAGATGAAATAAAACATATGTTTGGTATATATAACGGCGTTTTTATGTCGCAGGATACAGGAGGAATTATGGCAGGACTTAATGATATGCAGGAACAGGCTTGTGAGCATGTGGATGGACCGCTGCTCATACTTGCGGGTGCTGGAAGCGGCAAGACCAGGGTCATCACCCACAGGGTTGCCTATCTGATGGAACATGAGGGGGTGAACCCTCTGAACATACTGGCAATCACCTTCACCAACAAGGCTGCCCGGGAGATGCGGGAGAGAGTGGATGCGATCGTGGGGGATGGAGCAGACAGGGTATGGGTCAGTACATTTCATTCATTGTGCGTGAGGATACTCAGGAGATATGCAGACAAGATAGGTTATGGCAAGAACTTTGATATATATGATTCGGACGATCAGAAGAGTACAGTGAAGAGTATACTTAAGGATTTCCAGATAGATCCGAAGAGATATCCGGAGAAGATGTTTATGGCGGAGATTTCCAGGGCTAAGGAGAAGTATCTGTCGCCGGATGAATTTGCCAGAAAGAATGCAGCTGACTATGCGGGAACAAAGACGGCAGAGGTGTACACAGAGTACCAGAGCCGTCTTAAGAAGAATAATGCAATGGACTTTGATGATCTCATATACAAGACAGTGGAGTTGTTTGAACACAATCCGGATGTCCTTGATACATATCAGAACAGATTCAGATATATCATGGTTGATGAGTATCAGGATACGAACCATATCCAGTTTCTGCTGGTCAGGATGCTTGCGAGAAAATACCGCAATCTGTGTGTAGTGGGAGACGATGACCAGTCCATATATAAGTTCAGAGGTGCGAATATAACCAATATCCTGAACTTTGAGAAGGAATATGAGGATGCGAAGGTTATCAAGCTTGAGCAGAACTACAGATCCTGTGGCAATATACTTGCTGCAGCGAATGCAGTCATACAGCACAATGAGGGCCGTAAGGATAAGGCATTGTGGACTGACAAGGATGCCGGTGAAAAGATATCGTTTGAACAGTGTGATTCGGAATATGCAGAGGGAGATATTGTAGCCAGCCGTATTAAGACACTTGTGAGACAGGGTGTGGACTATAGGGATATAGCTATTCTGTACAGAACGAATGCGCAGTCTCGTGTGCTTGGAGAGAAGATGGTGTATGCGAATATCCCATATAGAGTGTATGGTGGCACGAACTTCTATGCGAGGAAGGAGATCAAGGACATCCTGGCTTACCTCAAGGTCATCAACAACTCTACAGATAATCTGTACTTCCGCAGAGTGGTAAATGTCCCTAAGAGAGGTATCGGCGAGGCCAGCCTCAGCAAGGTAGAGTCATTTGCTGATGCGTATGGATTGTCGATGATGGATGCTGCGGTGAGATCGGATGAGATACCGGGCATGGCTGCCAAGACTGCGGTCAAGATCAGACAGTTTGCGGAGCTTATCACATCCTTCCGGGATATGTTGGCGGATGGTGAGGGCCTTGATTCAGTGTACGACAGGATTCTTGAGGATACGGGGTATGAGTCAGAACTTATAGCAGAACACACAGAGGAGGCCATGACCAGACTTGAGAATATAGATGAACTCCGCAACAAGGTTGTGGAATTCACGGAGGATAACGAGGAGGCCGGTCTCAGTGAGTTCCTTGAGGAGATAGCGCTCGTGTCAGACCTTGATGCCATGTCGGAGGATGACAACCAGGTGAAGCTGATGACGCTGCACAGCGCAAAGGGACTGGAGTTCCCATACGTATTTATATGCGGAATGGAGGACAGAGTATTTCCTAGTGGAATGGCACTCAACTCAGATGATCCAGATGCTCTTGAGGAGGAGAGACGTTTGTGTTACGTGGGTATAACCAGAGCCATGAAAAAGCTGTACCTGAGTGCGGCGAAGGAACGAATGATGCATGGTAACAGGGTGTACAGCGATGTGTCCAGATTCATAAGAGAGATCCCGCCTATGCTGTTTGAGCATGAAGCTGATATGAAGAATATGGCAAAGCGAAGAGAGTCGGAGTCTGTCGACAGATATAACAGAGGTGAAGTACGCGGAGATGTGTATGGAAGCGAGTATAGAGATTCATACGCAGGTTATGGCGGCGGCAGACCTGCTGGAGCAGCCTCAGGCAGAAGCTATGGACAGAAGAATCCATACAGCAGCTATGCGAAACAGCAGTCATACGGGCAGCCGTCTTCCCAGCCTTCGTTCGGCAAAGCCTTTGTGGTAAACAGTGGTGGCAAGCCGGATTATGTGGTTGGAGACAGGGTGAGACATATCAAGTTCGGTCCGGGTACTGTGGAGGCATTGGAGAAAGGCGAGAAGGATTATGAGGTCACGGTGGATTTTGACAGATGTGGAGTGCGGAAGATGTTCGCGTCATTTGCCAAATTAAAGAAATGTGAACAGTAAACCTTCGGAGTAGATGTTAGATTTATTTATAAAATACTTATAGAAATAATCAAAGCCGTATGCTATAATTTTGGTATATGTTGGGAGATAATAACTGTATGTTTCTTCTTCCAAATCAATATAATATAATGAAACCCATTACCGGGTTAAGAAAGGGTGGATTGTAACGATGAAGAGTAGTGACGTAATTTTAGTTAAAGGCGATGCAACAGAAGAGAAGGCAAAGAGCACATTATTTGTGATCCTGGTTATCATAGGTGCTGTTGCTGCTATTGCAGGTATTGCATATGCAGTATATTCATATCTTACACCAGACTTCCTTGATGATTTTGATGATGACTTCGACGATGATTTCGACGATGATTTTTTCGATGATGAGGAAGATACAGATGATGCAGAGCCTGCAGCTGAGGCAGCAGATGCTGAGTAATAAGTACTGTATTATATAGAAGAATATGACAGTATAAAGGTACGCTCTATCCGTTGAGGATAGAGCGTATTTTTGTGTAATATATTAGAAATGTGGGATGTGATGAAAATCCCTGATAAAAGGCATAAAAAATGCGGATAACAGGAATCGAACCTGCACCCCGAAGGACTAGATCCTAAGTCTAGCGCGTCTGCCAGTTCCGCCATATCCGCATGAAATAAACAATATTATATAAACAGGATAGTAGTAGACAAAGTGTAAACTGTTTTCCCATAAAATAAAAATAGCCCCTCATAAATAGAAGGGAAATAGTGAGCCATCGGGGACTCGAACCCCGGACAACTTGATTAAAAGTCAAGTGCTCTACCGCCTGAGCTAATGGCCCATAAGTCTGGACTTTAATAACTGGGCTAGCTGGATTCGAACCAGCGAATGCAGGAGTCAAAGTCCTGTGCCTTACCGCTTGGCGATAACCCAATAGCATCGCTAATATATGCGATAAAGAAAAAGGGTGGATAGAGGGACTCGAACCCTCGGCCTCCAGAGCCACAATCTGGCGCGCTAGCCAACTGCGCCATACCCACC
>CAKQIY010000018.1 GCA_934247115.1 uncultured Coprococcus sp. | reverse complement strand
GCATTTGAGGCTGGTATCACACCTATTCTTTGCTGTGGTGAGTCACTTGAGCAGAGAGAGCTCGGTGTTACTATGGATTGGATCCGTCTTCAGATCAAGTCAGATCTCGCTGGCGTAACAGCTGATCAGGTTAAGTCAATGGTTATCGCTTACGAGCCAATCTGGGCTATCGGAACAGGTAAGACAGCTACATCAGATCAGGCACAGGAAGTATGTAAGGGAATCCGTGATCTCATCGCTGAGATATACGATACAGATACAGCAGAGGCAGTAAGAATTCAGTACGGCGGTTCTATGAACGCTGGCAATGCTGCTGAGCTCCTTGCAAAGCCAGACATCGACGGTGGTCTTATCGGCGGTGCTTCACTCAAGGCTGACTTCGGTCAGGTTGTAAATGCCGGAAAGTAATCTGACGGCATTATCAAGTCATTAACTCAATGATGATATATTGATAACAGAACACAAGGGATTATCATGCTGTTTGTAGTATGATAATCCCTTTTTTGTCAATTACATGATGCTTCACCTGGTTATCTGTTGATGTGAAAAGGAGTTTGTCTGAAGAACATATTTCTGTAGATGACAGGGGTGAATCCTGTGTGAATTCTGAATTGTTCAGTAAAATAGCTCTGACTTGGAAATGCTAGGGTCTGTGCTATCTGGGCAGGACTATAACCAGAATACATAAGCATATTTTTGGCAGTGTCAAGTTTCAGCATCTTGATGTAATGACTCACAGTGTCTCCTGTTTCTTTTTTGAACAGTCTTGACAGGTATGCTGAGCTTAGACTTGTGCGTTCGGCCAGAATATTAACAGTTATTCTTGTGTGAAGGTGGTCATATATGTAATCAATGCATTCTGCGACAGGCTTTGAACATATAAGATTTTTTTTCATGCTTCGCATTTTTTTGGCATAGTCAATGCACATGAATGCATGAAGCTCTGATATGTCATCGATTGTTTTCAATGTGTCGGCTTTGTTGATATAGAAGTCGCTTAGGTTGTAGGCTGTGGCGACATCCAGACCTCCCTCTATGCAGTACCTTGCCACGAGGGCAGTAGTGATAACGAAATGATAGCGTATGTTGTTGACTGGGTTGGATGATAGTTTGCCTAGACCCTTTTTATCTTTTAAGGGAGATGTCTTGCAAAGTTCTTTGATATGTTCTGCGTCGCCTGACTGGATTATTGAATAGAATTCAAGCTCTGGGTTGTAAGGAGCTCTCATAATTGAATCTTCCCTGTTTATAAATTCCTGATAAAAAATCTCTCTGTTATACTTCATCAATGTATGTCCTCTCATATTTAAAAAGTTGAAATCCGGTAGTTAGATTTAGTTCCATTGTCAGATAGGTTTGTTATATTTGCATGTTTACTACAATATATCATGAAAACGATATAAATATCAATATAACGATATAAAAACTGAAATTTATATGCTAATATCAAATTACTTTATAAAGAACGACGTCGTCAATTTATGCAGTTAAACATGCGGAAAAGGAGAGGTGTATTTTATGAGAAAGTTAAAGCAGCTGATTGCCATGATACTTGTCATATGTATGATGGTTACTTTGTGTCCATCGGATGTCAAGGCTGCAACAACCAGGGCTTCTGTAAAATCAGTAACTGTGACTAATCTTGTTACTAATAAGCTTGTACTTAAAAAAGGTTCACAGTTTCAGTTAAAGACAAAAGTTGTTGTTAAAGGCAATGCAAGCAGAAAGGTGATTTATGCGACATCAGACAAGTCTGTTGTTAAAGTGGATAATAAGGGTGTTGTTAAGGCGTTGAAAGCTGGTAAGGCAACAGTAGCGGTGAAGAGTGCCGCAAATACTAAGATTCAGTACAGGATGACAGTATATGTAGGCGTTCCTGTGGGAAATGTAAAGATTTCTGCAAAATCAGCAAGTATGTTTGTCGGTAAAACAAGGACGTTAAGTGCCACAATTTCCCCTGCTAAGGCAACTTATAAAGGAATAAAGTGGATAACATCGAACGCGAAGATTGCTACGGTTACACAGAAGGGTGTGGTAAAGGCCGTAAAGCCGGGCACTGTCTATATAACAGCAAAGGCTATGGACGGAAGTGCAAAATATGCCAAGTGTAAGGTTGTAGTTAGGCAGCCTGTTACCGGAATCAGGCTTTCAGCAAGCAAGCTTACGATTACAGCTGGAGACAGCAAGACATTGACAGCAACTGTTTCACCGAATAGTGCGTCCAACAAAAAACTTAGCTGGACAACTTCAAATGCAAAAGCAGTTACAGTTAAAGCAGGTGTTATTACTGCAGTAGCTCCTGGCAAAGCAACTATTACAGCTAAGGCTGCTGATGGTTCTGGCAAGAAAGCGGCATGTGTTGTTACAGTTAAAAAGAAGATTACAATTGAGAATAAGTATGAAAATGCAGGTTATCATCTTCTTTGGAATGACGAGTTCAATGGAACAGAACTGGATAGAAGTATATGGAATGTTGAGACGCATGAACCAGGCTGGGTTAATAACGAACTTCAGGCATACGTTGATTCTGATGAAAATATAAAGGTTGAGGATGGTAAGCTTGTTATCAGTTCAAAAAAGAGTGTTGATCCAGATGGAAATATATCTTATACATCAGGCAGAGTTAATACGCAGAATAAGAAAGATTTCAAATATGGTCGAGTTGTATTCAGGGCAAAGGTTCCTACAGGCAAGGGATATCTGCCTGCAGCATGGATGATGCCTACAAATGAGAGCCTTTATGGACAGTGGCCTAGATGCGGAGAGATTGATGTGATGGAAGTGCTTGGAAGTAATACATATACAACCTATGGCACAATACACTATGGCAATCCACATTCGGAGTCACAGGGAACATATACACTTGCAAACGGCAAAACATTTGCAGACAGCTATCATATATTTACATGTGACTGGGAACCGGGAAAAATTACCTGGTATGTAGATGGAGTTAAGATGCATGAGGAGAGTGACTGGTATTCAACGACAGCGGGAAAGGGAACTGTTACATATCCTGCACCATTTGATCAGCCATTCTATGTAATACTTAATCTTGCAGTTGGTGGAAACTGGCCTGGAAATCCTGATGCAGATGCAGATTATATCAACAGTGAAAGTCTGTATGTTGATTATGTAAGGGTATACCAGAAGGATTCTTATGATGAAAATGTGACAAAGCCAGAGCATGTAGTTATAATTCGTGATCCTGATGAAAATGGAAACTATGTAATTAATGGAGATTTTAGTGAAGCAGAGGATCTCGGGGATACAGAAAACTGGATTTTCATGGCGCAGAATGGCGGCGAAGGAACAGCGGCCATCGAGAACAATACAATCAACATAAATACAACTGATGCAGGAACGGTTGATTACAGCATACAGCTGGTACAGCCTGATATTCCTGTAGAAAAAGGTGCCACATACAAGCTTTCATTTGATGCGTGGGCGGATGAGGCAAGAACGGGCATAGTTGATGTCTCGGCACCAACCAGGTCATGGGGAAGATATCTCAAGGACACTAAGTTTGAGATGACAACAGAGAAGCAGACATATGAGTATGAGTATACGATGACTGATTCATCTGATGACAAGGGAAGAATAGAATTCAACTTTGGCAATCAGGGAAGCGTGGCTGGTGTACATATTACAAATGTAAAGCTGGTAAAGACAAATCAGACTGAGATAGTTGACAAGAAGACGATTCTCGCTGATGGAAACATTGTTTACAATGGAGAATTTCAGGAAGGAACAGGAAGACTTGGATACTGGACAGTGAGCAACACCTGCGGTGCTGAGTATAAGGTGACAGGTCTGTCTGACGGAAGAAGATTTTCATACAAGTCATTGGATGAGAGTGTAGATGGCAACTTCGTATTATCACAGGATGAGCTTGCGTATGCACCAAATACAAAGTATGTACTTAAATTTGACGCTGAGACTGCAACTGAGGGAAAGAATATAATTATCACTACAGGAGATTCGAAGTTTGCTGTAACTCTGGATAAAGGAATTAAGAATTATGTTTACAAGTTTGAGACCGGAGAAGAAGTGACTGACAGTTCAATCAGCATTGATTTTGGTAACAGCGGAGAAGTTCTGTTAGACAATGTGAAGATAATGCAGGATTCACTTCTTCTCAATGGAGATTTTTCAGCAGATTTTGCTGGATATGACGTGTATGTAGACAGCAGTGCGGATGCAGAGGCTGTTGTGGACAGCCAGAAGGAGAACAATGCTGCTGACTTCACAATAAAGGATTCAGGTGACCAGAACTGGAAGATACAGCTCAAGCAGAATAATATCAAGCTTGAGAAAGGACAGTGGTACAAGCTTTCATTTGATATAAAGAGCTCTGTGTCGAGAACTGTTCAGTATGCGATACAGAGGGATGGAAGTACACATAAGGATAGTACAGGTGCAGAGGACTGGACACCGTATGTTCAGGAGACAGTAAAGCTTGATGCATACGATCAGGCTGATCAGAAATATGTGACTGTTTCAAACACATTCCAGATGGCCTGTGACACAGACGAAGAGAGTATTTTCAATATTGCACTTGGCGCAGGCGGAGAAAATGGTTCGGCAATTACAGATCAGCATAGAATATGTATTGATAACATTATCCTTGAAAAGACTTCGGCTCCAGAGATAGATGTGCCTGTAGGTAAGAATCTTCTCACAAACCCAGAATTTGAGATGAGTGAGGATGGCAGCCTTGCCGGTTGGGAAAATGCAGTGACTGCTCCTGGAGATGCCACAATTGAGACTGGAGATGGAAAGATCACATACAATGTTGCAAATGTGGGTGAGGCAGACTGGAACATCCAGCTTAAGCAGATGGGATTGTCTCTTGAGCAGGGCGAGTCATATACACTTAAATGTACATTGTTTTCTGATGTTGATAGAGTTGTGAAGGTTGCTGTTATGACTCCTTCAGCCGGATATGCATGGCATGGCGGTGATGATGTAGTTCTTACAGCTGGTGAGGCTAAAGATATAACACTCACAATTACACCTAAGGAAGAAGTTTTCACAGATGGTATCACTGTTGATACAGGTGCCGGATTATTCTTCTCAATGGGATATGTTGAAGGATACACACTTGGAGCACATACAGTTTCTATATCAAATGTATCATTTGTAAAAAATTAAATTTGACCCCTAAAAAACAATAATATATACCCTTAGGCAGCGGCGAATCGTCGCTGCCTTTTTCATTGTGGCCATAGCAGGATTTTGGTGAATTTTTAAATGATTTGACAGTCAGAATGGGTGTTTGTATGATATAATGAGCATTGCGACGGATGCGCTTGCGCAAGACGTCATAATGCGAATGTCCTCATTGAGCCGACAGGCGATATGATATAATGAGCATTGCGACGGATGCGCTTGCGCAAGACGTCATAACGCGAATGCCTGCATGGAGCCGGTAGGCGACATGTTAAAATAAAACATGATTTTCCCAGAATAATAATGAAAGGATAAAATGGTATATAAATTTATGAAAAAACTGATTTCATGGAACGTAAATGGAATAAGGGCATGCGCCGGTAAAGGCTTCATGGACTTTTTTAACAGCATAGATGCAGACATATTCTGTATACAGGAGTCCAAGATGCAGGAGGGACAGCTCACACTTGATATGCCAGGATATTATCAGTATTGGAACTATGCGGATAAGAAGGGATATTCAGGTACGGCTATTTTCACAAAAGAGAAACCTTTGAGTGAAACAAAAGGTATAGGTATAGATGAACACGACCATGAGGGTCGTGTCATAACACTTGAATATGAGAACTTCTACATGGTGACTGTATATACACCAAATTCACAGAACGAGCTTGCAAGACTTGATTACCGGATGAAGTGGGAGGATGATTTCAGAGCATATCTGAAAAAGCTTGAGGAGAATAAACCTGTTATAGTGTGCGGTGATATGAATGTGGCTCACAATGAGATAGATCTGAAAAATCCAAAGACAAACAGGAAGAATGCGGGATTTACTGATGAGGAAAGAGAGAAGATGACGGTGCTTCTGGATGATGGCTTCATCGACACATTCAGATATTTCTATCCGGATCAGGGAAATATCTACTCATGGTGGTCGTACAGATTCAAGGCAAGGGAGAAGAATGCAGGTTGGCGTATCGACTATTTTCTCACATCTGAGAGTTTGAAGGACAAGCTTGTCGATGCCAAGATACACACTGATATCATGGGATCTGATCACTGCCCGGTTGAACTGGATATTGACCTGTGATTTGAGTTGGATTTGAACTTGAAAAATTGGCATTATATAAGTATAATCTCAATGAGTGAATTATGATTAAGAGGCATTTAGCCGGAATAAATAAAAAGGAGAAAAATTATGAGTAAGAAACCAGTAGTTTTAATGGTCCTCGACGGATATGGTCTCAGTGACAAGACAGAGGGTAATGCAGTAGCACTTGCAAAGACGCCAGTTATGGACAAGCTTATGGCTACAGCACCATTTGTGCAGGGCGCAGCTTCAGGACTTCCTGTAGGACTTCCAGACGGTCAGATGGGCAATTCAGAGGTAGGTCATATGAATATCGGCGCAGGCCGTATCATATATCAGGAGCTTACAAGAATCACAAAGGCAATCGCTGATGGAGATTTCTTTGAGAACGAGGAGATGCTCGCTGCAATAGAAAACTGCAAGAAGAACAATTCTGATCTTCATCTCTGGGGACTTCTCTCAGACGGTGGTGTCCACAGCCACAATACACACCTCTATGCGATCCTTGAGCTCTGCAAGAAGCAGAATTTTGAGAACGTATACGTTCATCCATTCTTTGACGGAAGAGATACACCGCCTGCATCAGGTAAGGGCTACCTTGAGGAGCTTATCGCCAAGATGAAGGAGATCGGTGTAGGTAAGGTTGCATCTATGTCAGGCCGTTACTACGCAATGGACAGAGATAACAGATGGGACAGAGTAGAGCTTGCATACAAGTCACTTGTGACAGGTGAGGGAGTTCAGGCAGAGGATGCTGTAGCAGCTATGCAGGAGTCATATGACAAGGAAGTATATGATGAGTTCGTTCTTCCAACAGTCATCACAGAGAACGGTAAGCCTGTATCACTTGTTAAGCCAAATGATTCAGTTATATTCTTCAACTTCAGACCGGACAGAGCACGTGAGATCACCAGAGCATTCTGCTGTGACGATTTCGATGGATTTGAGAGAGCAAATGGCCGTATGCCACTCACATATGTATGCTTCAAGGACTATGACGAGTCAATACCTAACAAGCTTGTTGCATTCAAGAAAGAAGAGATCGACAACACATTTGGCGAGTACCTTGCAGCTAAGGGACTCAAACAGCTCAGACTTGCTGAGACAGAGAAGTATGCTCATGTAACATTCTTCTTCAACGGCGGTGTTGAGGAGCCTAACAAGAACGAGGACAGAATCCTTGTAAAGTCACCTGCTGTAGCAACTTATGATCTCCAGCCAGAGATGAGCGCTCCAGAGGTAAGCGAGAAGCTCAATGCAGCTATCCTTGGTGGCGAGTATGATGTGATCATCATCAACTTTGCAAACCCTGATATGGTTGGTCATACAGGTGTTATCCCAGCAGCTATCCAGGCTGTAGAGACAGTTGACAAGTGCGTTGGCGCTGCTGTAGAGGCAATTGATAAGGTTGATGGCGTTCTCTTTATCTGTGCTGATCATGGTAACGCAGAGCAGATGATCAATTATGAGACCGGTGCTCCACATACAGCTCATACAACTAACCCTGTACCATTTATCCTTTACAACTATGGTGAAGATGTAGAGCTTCGTGAGGGCGGATGTCTTGCAGATATCGCACCTACGCTTCTCGAGGTTATGGGACTTCCTCAGCCTGAGGAGATGACAGGTAAGTCACTTATCGTAAGAAAATAACAAAAAGATAATGTACGATGCGCGATGATTGCGAATATAGATTATCGCGCGAGAAACAATAAATGATACGGCACCGAATTATAATATAAGTTTGTTATGATCGGTGCTGTATTCAGTTGAGAGGATACATATGAAGAAGTTTTTGGAAGAGTTTAAGGAGTTTGCCCTTAAGGGAAATGTGATGAGTCTTGCAATCGGTGTTATCATTGGTGGAGCGTTCCAGTCATTGGTTACATCTTTTACAGACTGTTTCATCACACCAATAATCAACAGCATCGGTGGAGCAGAGATTGGTGGACATTTTCAGATATTCCATACAGGACAGTATATCGAGTATGGAGCGTTTATTTCAGCAGTTATCAACTTCATAATCATGGCATTTGTTATATTTGTCATCATGAAGGGAATCAATGCGATCATGGATCTTGGTAAGAAGAAAGATGAGGCAGCTCCTCTCACAAGAAAGTGCCCATACTGTATGGGTGAGATAGATATCAAAGCAACAAAGTGTATGCATTGTACATCTGATGTACCTCCTGTGGAGGAGTAGATCAGGTCTGACCTGGATCAATGCCAGCGTAGGGATACATACAGCATAAGAAAAGCGGCTGTGCCTTATGGTATGGCCGCTTTTCGTCAAAAAAGATTAGCAGATAAACAACAGAGTATATATAAAGGAGACAGAAAAACATGATAAAAGAGTGTCTTGAAAATGTGAGAAAGAATGTACCTCTGGTACATAATATAACAAACTATGTAACTGTAAATGATGTGGCAAATGTCATTCTGGCGTGCGGTGGAAGTCCTATCATGTCGGATGATGAGAGTGACGCGCCTGATATCACAAGTATATGCGGTGGTCTGAATATCAACATAGGAACACTTAACAAGAATACAATTCCATCAATGTACCTGGCAGGGAAGAAGGCAAATGAACTTGGACATGTTGTACTTCTCGATCCTGTTGGAGCGGGAGCAAGTAAGCTCAGAACAGAAACGGCAGTCGGACTTATGAAGGAGATCAGGTTTGATGTCATAAGGGGAAACATCTCAGAGATAAAGACATTGGCATATGGTTCTGGAAGCACAAAGGGTGTTGATGCCGATGTGGCGGATGCGGTTACGGAGGATACACTTGATAATGCAGTGGCATTTGTCAAAAAGCTCTCTGCTGAGACCGGATCTATCATAGCTGTAACAGGCGCGATAGACCTTGTCGCAGACGGTGAGAAATGCTATGTAATCAGAAATGGCCGGCCAGAGATGGGTAAGATAACCGGAACGGGCTGCCAGCTCTCAGGAATGATGACTGCATATGTTGTGGCAAATCAGGACAACAAGCTTGAGGCTGCTGCCACGGCTGTCATGGTCATGGGACTTGCAGGGGAGATCGGTTATTCCCATCTGCAGGCATTTGAGGGTAACTCGACATACAGGAACAGGATAATCGACGCCATATACAATATGGACGGGGATACACTTGAACAGGGCGCCAAATTCGAAATAAGATAATTGACGGAAGTATAATAATTTCATTGATCTGTAATCAGATTGGGATCGAAGCATATAGGAAGGACGGATAGTATGATAAATTGCAGTGAAAAAGAGCTTCTGCTCTACGCAGTAACTGACAGACACTGGCTTGGGGAAGAGACTCTGTATGACCAGGTAAAGAAAGCTCTTGACGGCGGTGCAACATTTGTGCAGCTCAGGGAGAAGAATCTTGACAGAGAAGACTTTCTCGCTGAGGCAAAGGAGATACAGAAGCTGTGCAGGGAATACGGAGTACCATTTGTAATCAATGATGAAGTCAGCATAGCAAAGGATATTGACGCTGATGGAGTGCATGTGGGACAGAGTGATATGGAGGCAATGGATGTCAGGAAGATACTCGGCCCGGACAAGATACTTGGAGTATCTGCTCAGACTGTTGAACAGGCCGTCATAGCAGAAAAACATGGTGCGGATTATCTAGGTGTCGGAGCGGTGTTCACAACAGGTTCAAAGGACGACGCGGACGATGTGAGCCATGAGACGCTTAAGGCCATTTGTGAGGCGGTGTCCATACCTGTCATTGCCATAGGCGGAATTACAAAGGATAATGTCTCAGAGCTTGCGGGCTCAGGTATCTGCGGTGTGGCAGTCATAAGTGCCATATTCGGACAGAAGGATATACAGAAGGCTACAGCGGAGCTCAAGGTTTCTGTAGAGAATATGCTTGATGTTTGATCAAGTAAATGATATAGAGGTGGACATGGAAAAAATAGTTATCAGTGATATAAAAGGTGCGATATTTGACATGGATGGAGTCCTGCTTGACTCCATGCCTATGTGGGATCACGCCGGAGAGATGTATCTGGCGGGACAGGGGATACAGGCAGAACCCGATCTTGAGAAGGTGCTTTTCACCATGACCATGATGAAGGGTGCGGAGTATATGCAGGAACACTATGGCCTGAAGCTCGGTGCGGAGGAGATCATAGATGGTATCAATGAGACTGTGAGGGATTTCTACGCAAATAAAGTCAATCCGAAACCAGGTGTGCCTGAACTTCTGAAGCTTTTAAAGAGATACGGGATTCCTGTCACCGTCGCCACATCAACGGACAGATGTCATGTAGAGGCTGCGCTGACCCGGACGGGGCTCATAAAGTATGTTGACAGGATATTTACATGTTCTGAGGTGGGGGTTGGCAAGGCAGCTTCTCCAAAGATATACGAGATGGCGGCTGAGTTTATGGGTACTCTGGCTGCGGAAACATTTGTATTCGAGGACGCATATCATGCGGCGGAGACAGCGCAGAACGGAGGATTTGTTGTGGTCGGTCTCTATGATGAATCCAGCAGGGACAGACAGGGGGATCTCATAGCACACTGTGATCATTATTTTAAGAGTATGGACGACATGCTGTGCAGCGTGGTTCCGGACAGAAGCAGTCTTGTACCTGTGCTCACAATAGCAGGAAGCGATTCATCTGGCGGCGCAGGCGTGCAGGCGGATCTCAAGACTATGCAGGCAAACGGTGTATTCGGCATGAGTGCGATCACAGCCCTCACGGCTCAGAATACCACAGGAGTGACGGCCATCATGAACGTCACCCCTGATGTACTTGGAGCCCAGATAGATGCGGTGTTTACCGATATAAGGCCGAAAGCGGTCAAGATAGGAATGGTGTCGGTTCCAGTACTTATAGATGTGATAGCTGACAGACTTGCCAGATACAAGGCAGAGAATGTCGTGCTCGACCCTGTAATGGTGGCGACCAGTGGGGCTAAGCTTATAAGCGATGATGCAGTGGAGGTCATGACCGGTAAACTGTTTCCACTTGCCCGGCTCATCACGCCCAATATACCGGAGACTGAGGCTCTCACGGGTATATCGGTGAAGAGTGCAGCTGATATGGAGAATGCCGCCAGATGTATATACGGGAAGTACGGCTGTGCGGTCCTTGTAAAGGGAGGGCATAGCATAAATGATGCCAATGATATGCTTTTTGACGGAGAGAACATCACCTGGTTTTCAGGGGTACGCATAGACAATCCGAATACACATGGTACAGGGTGCACGCTTTCAAGTGCGATCGCTTCAAATCTTGCAAAGGGATATGATGTAAGCAATTCAGTCAGGATGGCCAAGAAGTATATATCGGGTGCCCTTGCAGCTAGGCTGGATCTGGGATCGGGCAGTGGACCACTCAATCATGGATTTGATATACAGAGTGAATATATGCTTTGATTTATCTTAAGATAAAGTAAGAGAACATTCTTGATAATTAATTGGAAATTCCAATCCTCATATAGTATTATAAATGCGCTTTGCAATATATAGTTTATATGATGGAGAGTGTTTAACTATGAAAGAAAATAAAAGAATCGTTATATCAGGCATGATAGGTTCGGGCCTATCTGTGATGGCGATAATGTGGTTTCTATTCTGGCTAAAGGGATATGTACCATTCGGAGAGAATTCACTAGCCACCATGGATGCAAATTATCAGTATGTTGATTTTTTTGCATATCTGAAAGATGTGCTTTCGGGAAAGAATCAGGTGCAGTATTCATTCAGCAAGATGCTCGGTGGTCCATGTATAGGAATATTCAGTTATTATCTGTCAAGTCCGTTCAATCTGCTGGTCCTCATATTTAAAAAGTCTCAGTTGATAATATTTCTTCACGTGATCATTTCCTTGAAGCTTACATGTGCAGGTGTTGCCTGCGCATATTTCCTGGGCAAGCGCTTTGCTTATATAGATTGTTCAGGAAAGAAGCGTCTGATTACAACGATAGTGCTATCTGTAAGCTATGCTGTTTCGCAGTATTCAATTGCCCAGGCCAGCAATGTGATGTGGCTTGATGGTGTATATATGCTGCCACTCATACTTCTGGGAGTGCATTATGTGGCACGGAGGAAGGGAACATGCTTTCTGTCTGTGATGGTTGGACTTGCAATACTGTTCAACTGGTATACAGCTGGAATAGACTGTGTATTTGCATCTATATGGCTGATATTTGAAATATCAGAGTCCGGTCAGCTGACGGGAGGAAAAGCTTCCCGCAGATATGTGATTGGCAGGCTGGGGGTATATGTATATGCCATGACAGCTGGAGTGCTGATGAGCGCGGTGCTGTTCCTGCCAACCATAGGTGTTATGAGATACAGCACAAGAGGAAGCCTTGAACTTGAGGGACTTATAGATATACATTTCCTTGGAAATATATTAAACTCTATAGAGTCTTATTCTCTTGGAGCCAAAAGCGCCAAAGGAGTATTATCGCTATTCTGCGGCAGTGTTGCCCTCATAGGATGTTTTGGCAGCTTTCTCGGTGCGAGTCTTGACAGGAAAAAGAAGATCAGAAGAGGCGTTATGCTTATTGTCATGCTCCTTATATTCTACTGGACTCCGCTCAGCACAATTTTCTCATTGTTCAAATCAGTGGGGTCGTACTGGTACAGATATTCATATGTTGGCATCATATGTCTCATCTTTATTGCGGCTGAATTCTATATGTCAGAGAATATACTTTTATTGAGATGGAAGCTTGCCGGTGTATCACTGATATTCCTGCTGCTTCAGATAATACTTCATCTGATGCTCAGAACTCAGGAGGGATATCTGATTGCCCGTACATGTACATTTGTAGTTGCTGTCATAGTTATCTTATTGATACTGGGCGCGTCACAGGGAAGTACTGCAAGGGACAGGTTATTCAGAACAGTATGCTATGTGGGGATGACAGGTGTGCTTCTCGTGGAGGTGCTTTACGGAGTGAGACTTCAGCTGGATAATTACCACAATGATAATGGTGAGACTTATCCGGAATATGTTGAATCCATGGAACAGCTGACAGATTCTCTTGCAGAATATGATGGAGGCACATACAGGATAAATCAGACAATTGCACGTAATGTTGTAAAACGTTCACTCAGGGCAAATTATGATGAGTCACTTGCCTACGGTTACTGGGCTCTGGCGGGATACACTTCATCGCCGGATACGGTGACGCTTGAGTTTATGGACAGAATGGGATACAGAATGGCCAGTGAGAACGCATGCGCAGTGAATACATCTGTCCTTGGAGCAGATTCTCTTATGGGTGTCAGATATGTGATATCCAATTATCCGATCAGTGGTCTCAAAAAAGTAGACGAGATAGCAGATGGGGTAAACGGTATGGCAGTATACAGAAATCCATACAGTCTGCCACTTGCCATGGTGTATGATTCAGCTGGATATTTGCCTGAGAGTTACACATATGATAATCCTTTTGTCTATCAGAACGAACTGTATAGTACATTGCTCGGTGAACCGGTTGAGCTATATAAAAAGCTTGATCATAAGGTGTATAGAAATGATCAATACAGATCTCGATATGAAGTTGAAGTTCCGCTAGGTAATTATGCAGTATATGGCAATATCCCATGGAACGATGGCGGCAGTGCGAGACTTGATGTGAACGGCAAATATGCTACAAAATATGCAAGATGGCTGTCCCCATCAGTATTCTATATACCGGTGGAAAAGAATGCTGAACAATTCAAGGTGCGTATGTATTCATCCAGGCCTCTAAAAAACAGAGTTGGTGAAGAACAGTTCTATGCGCTTGACCTCGACAAGCTGGCAGAGGTGACAAAAGCCCTCCGAAAGAAAGCCGTGAAGAGTATGAATATCAAAGACGGCTATGCTGAGTTCAATGTAAAAGCCAGAGAGGGACAGAATATGTTCGTGTCGATCCCGTACAGTGATGGATGGACCGTCATGATCGATGGCGAAGAGCAGAAGCCGGAACTGATCGATGGCAGTGTATATTCAATACCTCTTCATGAAGGCAGGAATCATATACAGATGATATTCCGTATGAAATACAAAACAGCTGGAATGGTGAGTTCTGTTGTAGGTATGCTTCTGATATTTATGTCATTAATTGCAAAATACAGAAAAAAGCGTATTGAATAAATGAAATTGATGTGATATTATATCTTGAGTTGGTGTTAAAAATATACACACCATTTTCTCGGAAACGGAGGTGTTAAGATGCTGAAGACAATTTTGATGGTAATTTATGTTATAATATGTATAGTATTAGCGATAGTAGTTCTTTCACAGGAAGGAAAGGATGCAAGCCTTACAAGTTCTATATCAGGAGCGGGCGGCGGATTTGATAATTCCTACTGGAGCAAGAATAAGGGCAATTCAAAGCAGGAGATACTCAAGAAGATAACAGCGGTACTTACAGTTCTTTTCTTTGTACTTGCTTTGCTTCTCGATTCAAAGCTTTTCAATTAATAAGATTACGTTAGTGCTTACATAATAACATATGTAAGCACTTTTTTTAGTTTAATGATTTACGTGAACCCGAATAACTACAGAAAGGTCAATATGGATAATAAAGATTTAGATTTGTACAATAAAAGGAAAAAGACGGTATATGAATTTATCTGTGATGATGATTATCCTCCGATGAAATTCAAGGAGATGTGCACCTTCCTTCAGGTACCAGGCGATGAGAGACAGGCACTTCTGGATATATTAAATGATCTGACGGACGAGGGACTTGTTGTGAGATCCTCAAAGGGACGTTATCAGAAGGTCGGTGAGGGAACATACAAAGGAACATTTATCGGCAATCAAAGAGGCTTTGGATTTGTCCGGGTGGAGGGAATGAAGGAGGACTTCTTCGTGCCGGAGAAGAACACCATGGGGGCGTTCCATGGTGACACGGTTCTCATACGCGCAGAGGACAGGCCAAGAGGTATGAAGCAGGAGGCATCTGTCATAAAGGTGCTGGAACGTGGACTCAAGAAAGTCGTCGGAGTGTATCAGCAGAATAAGAATTTTGGATTTGTTATACCTGACAATCTGAAGATAGATGGTGATATATTCATATCAAAGGCGAACTCCATGGGAGCCATGGCTGGACATAAGGTTGTGGCTGAGATCATCAGCTATGGTGATAAGGTAAAGTCTCCGGAGGGAAAGATCATAGAGATACTTGGACATATCAATGATCCCGAAAGTGACGTATTGTCGGTTGTCAGGGCTCTGGATATACCAGTGGATTTCCCTGATGATGTCATGGACAGCCTTTCACAGATACCGGACTCAGTAAGCACATCGGAGATGGCTGGCAGAACAGATCTCAGACACCTTCAGACGGTTACGATAGATGGTGAGGATGCCAAGGATCTTGACGACGCCATAACACTATATGAGAAAGATGGAATGTATAAGCTTGGAGTTCACATAGCCGATGTAACCCACTATGTGAAAGAGAATTCGCCTCTGGATAAGGAAGCGCTCAACAGGGGTACGAGCTGTTATCTGGTGGACAGGGTCATACCTATGCTCCCGCACAAGCTGTCAAATGGTATCTGTTCGCTGAATGAAGGGCAGGACAGATTGGCGCTGAGCTGCCTTATGGACATAGATCAGAAGGGCCACATAGTAGGACATAAGATATGTGAGACTGTGATCAATGTGGACCGTAGGATGTCATATACAAGCGTGTCTGCAATTGTCGAGGATCACGATCCAGAGGAGACCAGGAAATATGAGGAGCTTGTACCTATGTTCGAGATGATGCTTCATGTGTCAGAGCTTCTCAGGGCGAACAGAAGAAAACGAGGCTCCATAGATTTTGATTTCGATGAGTCCAAGATCAAGATAGATTCTGATGGAAAGGTTGTGTCCATAGGAGTATATGAGAGACGCAGATCCAACGAGATAATTGAGGATTTCATGCTGGCGGCAAATGAGACTATAGCAGAGGATTATTTCTGGCAGGATATACCATTTGAGTATCGAGTGCATGAGACACCTGATGCGGACAGGGTTGAGCAGCTGGCGCTGCTTATAAGTAATTTTGGAATGTATTTCAAGGCGTCAAAGGAGAATATACATCCGAAAGAATTCCAGAAGCTGCTCGACAGGATAAAGGGCGAGCCTTATGAGAATCTTGTGAGCAGGATGGCACTGCGGACCATGAAACAGGCGAAGTATTCAACGGAATGTACAGGGCATTTTGGACTTTCATGTAAGTATTACTGCCATTTCACTTCTCCTATAAGGAGATATCCAGATCTGCAGATTCATCGTATAATAAAGGAAAATATACATGGCCGACTTGATTCAAGAAGAATAGAACATTACAGCATGATCCTTGACAGGGTGGCTGATGACAATTCACGCAAGGAGAGAAGAGCTGAGGAAGCGGAACGAGATGTGGAAAAGCTCAAGAAAGTGGAATATATGTCAGCGCACATAGGTGAGGTGTATGATGGATTTGTATCAGGCGTCACCAATCGTGGTATATTCGTAGAGCTTCCGAATACGGTAGAAGGCTTTGTGAATGTGGCGGATATGCGCGACGATTATTACTATTTTTCCCAGGAAGATTATGCTATGATAGGTGAGGATACTGGAAAACAGTATGCCATAGGTGATCCGATACAGATAAAAGTGAAGAATACAGACAAGATGACGAAATCAATAGATTTCAGTATCGTATATAAAGGAGAGGATAGATTTGTCAAAGGAAAGAGGAAACACTCTCATCGCAAATAATAAAAAGGCATATCATGAGTATTTTATAGAAGAAAAGTTTGAGGCCGGTATAGAGCTCGTTGGAACAGAGGTAAAGTCCATAAGACAAGGACATTGCAGTATCAAAGAAGCATTTGTCGGAATTGATCACGGAGAAGTATATGTCTACAGGATGAATATCAATCCATATGAGAGAGGAAATATATTCAACAAGGATCCGCTCAGAACGAGAAAACTCCTGCTTCATAGATATGAGATCAACAAACTTATCGGACAGCAGAAGCTGAAGGGCTATACCATAATGCCTCTCAAGGTTTATATCAGGGATGGACTTGTCAAGATGGAGATAGGCCTTGCAAGAGGTAAGAAGCTCTATGACAAGAGAGAGGATATAGCCAAGAAGGATATGAAGCGTGAGATGGAGAGAGATCTTAAGAACAGAAGCAGAGAATACTGATGCTGAAGTTTTGTGGAATTTCTGTGAAATCAAACTTATTATTGGAATTATAATGCAGCTTGTGTTATACTAGCAAGGTGTTGAATAAGATAAGCTGATTCGGATACAATGTGTGTACCGGAATCAAATAAAAGATAATCTGGAGAAGGGTGTTATGAGTCAGAGTAAAGTAGATAAGAAGAAATATGAGAAGAAGCATCGCAAGGAGATACTTAGAAAGCAGAAGATCAAGAAGATCATAGCCATAACAGTTACGATAGTAGTTATCGCAGCTATAGTAGGAAGTATCGCCGGAGTGAAGATATACAAGGCTATTCCGAAATATGTGGAGGCTTCAGATCTTAACAGCTATATAGATAAGGCATATTCTGACAGTGGATATGATTCATTGTTCCCTGCTACGGATACCGATGCAGCAGAGAATGATGATTCTTCAGAGGAAGACACCACAGCGGAGGAAGACACATCTGCTGAGGATGCAGAATAAAGCATAAGTACTGAACAGGATATCGGGTAAGTGTCATAACAGATACTCTCATGTGACGGATATTGCGCGGAATATAATTCAGATGTTCCGCATAATATATAAATAATCGGTTATCACTGATATTTAATCAGGGGTTGACTGGTTTCGACAGGGGTTTTGAAGCTATGGAAGCCATCCGTGGACCAGAGCCACGCTAAAAGCTGGACAAAAAATAAACGCTAACGATAATTTAGCATACGCTGCCTAGTTGCAGCCGTCATCCTTTAGGAACGCCGAGCCTTTAGGAATGGCGTCGATCTTCGGCAAACTCCTGCATCTAAGCTTTGCGATGTAGGAAAATTCATGAAGCTACTGAAGTCTATAGCATGTTAGTGGGCGATAGGCTGAGGGAATGTTAAAGCACTGACTGTGATGGAAGAAACTGTAGTGAATGAGCTTTTGGACGCGGGTTCGACTCCCGCCAGCTCCACTTGACTGAATTAAGTCGAACAAGCTAGTTAAAGAAACAGGGCATATAGAGTGATTTCTATATGCCCTGTTCTGTTGAAAAATTCCGGAAAATTCCACAAATTTCTCTTGCATCTATAATTTCATTATGTTATATTAAATGAGTTGTGAAAAGAGTGATGGTCCTCTGTGCCCATATATCCGTTGGATATGGCAGTAAGAACATCAGAATATTAAGGAGGAACACAATGAACGATTACATTAAGAATCTTGAAGCTTCACAGATGAAGGAGAGCGTTGACAAGTTCAACGTAGGAGACACTGTTAAGGTACACAACAGAATCAAAGAGGGTAACAAGGAGAGAATCCAGATCTTCGAGGGTACTGTAGTAAAGAGACAGGGTGGAAGCAACAGAGAGACATTCACAGTTAGAAAGATTTCTGGCGGATGCGGTGTTGAGAAGACATGGCCTGTACACTCACCTTTCGTTGAGAAGATTGAAGTTGTAAGAAAAGGTAAAGTTAGAAGAGCTAAGATTTACTACTTACGTTCAAGAGTTGGTAAGGCAGCAAAGGTTAAGGAGCTTGTTAGATAATATAGCTTATAACATGTTGGTACTAAGTGGCTGGGGTAATTTTTACTCCAGCCATTTTTGAAATAATGGCTGTAATAAGGAAAAGTTAGGATATGAGCGAGAGACATGACAGAATGCGCAGGATGCGGAGAGAGCACCGCAGGGAGAGGCGCAAAGATAGAACGCTTGGTAAAACTATGAAAGGCATAGTGGGCTGGCTTGTTGCGATAGTTGCGGCCGCCATACTTGGATATGGATTTGTGGCATTTGGCTTTCAGAAGGTATATATGGTCGGACCATCGATGGAACCGACGCTAAAGAATGGAGAATCATATCTTGTCAATCAGGTGGTGTATCTCATTGGATCACCAGACAGATATGATGTAGTAGCATACAGACCTGTTGAGCAGTCAGATCAGTACTATTCGATCAAAAGAGTTATAGGCCTGCCGGGAGAGTCTGTTCTTATACAGAATGGACATATCTATATAAATGGCAATCCTCTTGCGGATTGCCCGATAGAGAGTGATATAGTGACAGCTGGTGTGGCTGAAACAGCAGTTACTCTTGGGGAGAACGAATATTTCCTGCTGGGAGATAATCCTGCGAGTAGTCAGGATTCCAGATATGAGAGTGTGGGAAATATTAAGAAGAGCGAAATGATAGGCCGAGTTAAGACAGATTAGAGGTAATATATGAATATACAGTGGTATCCTGGTCATATGACAAAGGCAAAGCGTATGATGCAGGAAGATATAAAACTTATAGATATAGTTATAGAACTGGTAGATGCCAGAATTCCGTTCAGCAGCAAGAATCCTGATATAGATGACCTTGCAAGGAATAAATACAGACTGATACTTCTGAACAAATGTGATCTTGCAGATGATGCGGTCACGGCGAAGTGGGAGCAGTATTATAAAGGCAAAGGCTTTGCAGTTGCCAGGATCAATGCCAGAGATGGAATGGGTATGAAGAGCATCAACAATATAGTTCAGGAGGCGTGCCGCGAGAAGATAGAGAGAGACCGCAAGAGAGGTATAATCAACAGGCCTATCAGAGCTATGATAGTTGGCATACCTAATGTCGGCAAATCTACTTTTATCAATTCCTACGCAAGAAAGGCATGCACAAAGGTTGGAAATAAACCGGGAGTGACCAAGGGAAAGCAGTGGATAAGGCTTGGAAAGAACATAGAACTTCTTGATACTCCGGGAATCTTGTGGCCAAAGTTTGACGACGAGGCAGTTGGACTCAGACTTGCTTTCATTGGATCGATAAACGATGAGATACTCAATGTCACGGATATAGCTATGGAATTAATTAAATTTTTGAATTCAAGCTATTGTAATACATTACCTCAGAGGTATAATATTGAAAGTACTGATGATCCGGTCAAGATTCTTGAATCTATTGCCGGTAAGAGACAGTGTATAAAGAAAGGCGGAGAGCTTGATTATGACAAAGCTGCAGCACTTCTGATGGACGATTTCAGATCAGGTAAGCTGGGAAGAATCACTCTTGAGACGCCTTAGAGGAGCATAGATGAGCGAAGATAATAAGAATGTAGCAGATACACTTAACGATATATTTGACGATGATCCGGCCCAGAAGGCCCGTGAGAAGGAGATAGCCAGGTACGAGAAGAAGAGACAGAAGGCACTTGAGAGAGAGGCAAAAAAAGCTTTGAAAAAAGCTAAAGCGGACGAGGCAAAAGAAGAAAAAGACGCAGAAGAAGTTAAAACTGGCGATGACGATACCGCTAATGTACAGAAGCAGGGCACAGAAGCAGATGCGGCTGCATCAACCGGCGATAAGACAGATACAGCTTCGGGCTGCCAGAATACTGCATCGACTAACTTCTCGTGGTCTGAGGCTGTTGGTGAAGGCAGCACAGAAAAGCCTGTAAGTGGTTCTGAACAGTCGTCTGATGAAGAACTGGATGAGAAGCAGCTTAGAAAGAGAATCCGCGCCGAGAAAAAAGCTGAAAAAAAGAAAGCGAAGGAAGAAAAAGAGGTCAATATCGTAAAGGACCTTTTGTTCCTGTGCCTCTATATAATAGTAGTTATAGCAATCTGTTGGGTAGTCCTCACATATGTGGGGCAGCGTACAGAGGTGAGTGGTGAGTCAATGAGCAATACTCTTCACAGTGGTGATACCCTGTGGATAGATAAGCTTGAGTATGAGATGGGATCACCAAAGAGATTTGATGTGGTCGTATTTCCTTATGGCGATGATGATGAGACATTTTATATCAAAAGAATCATCGGTATGCCAGGTGAGACTGTATATATAGACGAGGATGGAACCATATATATCAATGATGATCCGCTTGAGGGTGATGTATATGGAAGAGAGCCTATAGCCAGTGATAAAAGAGGTGTTGCAGCAGAGGAGATAACCTTGGGCGAGGATGAATATTTTGTCCTCGGAGACAACAGGAATAATAGCCGTGACAGCCGTGTTGCTGATGTGGGGAATATACACAAGAGTGATATCATAGGAAGGGCTGTGTTTAGATTCACTGGTGGATTTGGCAAAATTGAATAACGGATAAGAGAACAGGGCCGTTGCCTATGTATGGCGACAGCCCTTGTTTTGTGGAGGGTTTATGGAGAAGGAAAAAATAGCTGATATAAAGAAAAAACTGACTGAGGCAGCTCCAGATGACTGTGAAAGTCTGATAGCTGAATATAGCCTGGATGACAGAGCCGGAGTTAAAAAGCTTGTAGAACAGACTAGAAAACGTCTGGATACGCTTAAGAATGAAAGAGCAAGGATGTATAAGATGTTCGAATATGAGCGCAAATACAATGCCTGTGAATACATATGTGGTATCGATGAGGTTGGAAGAGGACCGCTTGCAGGGCCTGTAGTGGCTGCTGCAGTCATACTTCCAAAGAACTGTGATATACTTTATCTGAATGACTCCAAGCAGCTTACACCAAAAAAGAGAGAGGCTTTGTATGACGAGATCATGGACAAGGCGGTTTCAGTGGGAGTAGGTATGGCCAATGAGAAGGTCATAGATGAGATAAATGTACTGAATGCGGACTATGAGGCAATGAAGCAGGCTATATCCAAGCTCTCTGTCAAGCCTCAGCTCCTTTTGAATGATGCAGTCAGTATTCCGGGAGTCGATATCGCACAGGTGGGGATAATAAAGGGGGATACTCTTTCTGCTTCAATAGCTGCTGCCAGTATAATTGCAAAGGTTACAAGGGACAGGCTTATGGTTGAATATGACAGCCTATATCCTGGATATGGTTTTTCCAAAAATATGGGATATGGTACAGCTGAGCATATTGATGCACTCAGGAAGATTGGTCCATGTGCTATACACAGAAGAACATTTATCAAGAACTTCGTATAATAACGCGATGTTGCATGTATATTCGCAGGAAGGTGAGATGATGTACAACAGCAGAACGACTGGGGCTGAAAAGGAAACAGTAGCTGCTGATTATCTGGCTGACAGGGGGTATGAGATCCTGTGCCGCAATTTCAGAGTTGCGAGCGGCGAGATAGATATAGTGGCAAAGCATGATGGATATATAGTGTTTATTGAAGTGAAGTACAGATCAGGAGTGCATAAGGGAATGCCGGAGGAGGCTGTAGATGCGCGCAAGCAGAGACAGATATGCAGGACAGCCTTATTCTTTCTGAATAGATATGGCTATGGAACAGATGCACCGGTGAGATTTGATGTTATAAGTATACTTGGCACAGAGATACATCATATAGAGAATGCATTTGAATATTCGGGATATTGATAGGATGGCGGATATGGATATAAAGTATATTAGAAAAGATAATACGACACATATTCATACTGTGGGTGGCGTAGATTACATAACATTTGACAAACTTGACAGGTCAGGAGTTGTAAATGCGTTTTCCACCAGGGTTGGAGGAGTGAGCGAAGGATATCTTGGGTCCATGAATCTGAGTTTTTACAGAGGCGATGATAAGGACCGTGTTATGGAGAATCATCGAAGATTTGCTGCTGCGGTTGGATATGACTATAGGAAGCTTGTGTTTTCTGATCAGGTGCACAAGACGGATATATATAAGGTTACCGAGGCTGATATTGGTAAGGGAATGATCAGAGAGTCTGATATTCTTGAAATCGATGGACTTATGACGGATGTTCCGGGGATACCGCTTATGACATTTTATGCGGACTGTGTCCCTGTATTGTTCTATGATCCGGTGAAAAAGGTTGTTGCGGCGAATCACTCCGGGTGGAAGGGAACCGTCAGCAAGATAAGCGGACATATGATAAACAGATTGAAGTCTGAATATGGAACATCTCCAGAGAATCTCATTTGCGCCATAGGACCTTCTATATGCAAGAATTGCTATGAGGTGAGTGAAGATGTAGCTGAACGCTTTATGGCGGCATATACGGAAGCAGAGGCGGCTCAGATCGTATTTAGCAAGGGTAATGGCAAATATCTGCTTGATCTCCACAAGGCCAACTATTACAATCTTGTTGATTCAGGTGTAAAACCTGAGAATATTGACGTGACAAATATATGTACATGCTGTAACAGTGAGTGGTTGTTCTCACACAGGGCAAGCAAAGGGATGCGTGGTAATCTTGCGGCGGTAATTATGCTGCCGGAGTAATCGGTTACATTATATTCTTAGCATTCGTTGAAATATAGATATTGATATAGAAGAGGAAATTATGGAACATATTGTAAAGGAGATACTTGATGGCAGTATAGCTCAGGAGATGGAGATAGAACCTGGGGATAATATTCTGGCGGTGAATGACCATCCTATAGAGGATATATTTGACTATCAGTATCTCATAAATGACGAATATATAGAACTACTCGTCCGCAAACCAGACGGTGAGGAATGGCTTCTGGAGATAGATAAGGATTATGATGAGGATCTTGGTATTGTTTTCGAGAATTCTTTGATGGATAATTACAAATCCTGTTACAACAAGTGCATATTCTGTTTTATCGATCAGAACCCAAAGGGAATGAGAGATACTATATATTTCAAGGATGATGATTCCAGACTGTCATTCCTTCAGGGAAACTACATCACTCTTACTAATATGAAGGAAAAGGACATAGACAGAATTATCAATTATCACCTTGCTCCGATCAATATATCGGTGCACACCACCAATCCCAAGCTGCGTTGCAGTATGCTGAACAACAGATTTGCCGGTGCCATACTTGAATATATAAGAAAATTTTATGAAGCCGGTATCCCTATGAATGGACAGATAGTTCTGTGCAAGGGGATAAATGATGGTGAGGAACTGTGGCGATCAATCTCTGATCTTATGGAGTTTGTTCCTGTCATGGAGAGCTTATCCGTGGTACCTGTCGGTTTATCTGATTATAGGGATGGATTGTTTCATCTTGAGCCATTTACAAAAGAGGATGCCGAAGATGTGATAGATATCATTGAGCATTTTCAGAAGAAAGCTTACGAAAAGCATGGTATACATTTTGTTCAGGCAAGTGATGAGTGGTATATCAATGCAGGCAGGGAGTTCCCGGAGGCGGAGAGATATGATGGCTTTATCCAGCTTGAAAATGGCGTGGGTATGGTTAGGCTGCTCATGGATGAGTTCGGGTCAGAATGGGACTCCATAGAGGGGGACGACAGAGAATACGAGGTATCGATGGTCACAGGAGTGCTGGTGTATGATTCTATAAAAATGCTTGCGGACAGGATTCCAGAGAAATTTCCGAATGTTAAGATACATCTGTATAAGATCATCAATGATTTCTTTGGACACAGGATAACTGTAACAGGACTGCTTACTGGCGGTGATATAAGAAAACAACTCACAGGAAAAACTCTTGGACAGAGACTCGTACTGCCGTCCAATACTCTTATGGCTGATGAACCGAAGTTCCTTGATGATGTAACGCTTGCAGAACTCACAGATGCTTTACAAGTCGATGTTTGTATTGTAGAATCAAGTGGTGCTGATTTTATTCATGCAGTAATTGGCGATGATATGTAATTAATTATATATGGAGGAAGATAGAATGAGTAAACCTATAGTTGCCATAGTGGGCAGACCAAATGTAGGTAAATCAACTCTGTTCAATGTGCTTGCCGGAGAAAAGATATCCATAGTTCAGGATACACCGGGAGTTACGCGAGACAGAATTTATGCCGATATCAACTGGCTGGATTACAATTTCACTCTGATAGACACAGGAGGAATTGAGCCGGAGTCAGACAATATTATACTTAAGAGTATGAGAGAACAGGCAGAGATAGCCATAGAGACAGCGGACGTCATCCTGTTCATGACAGATGTCAGACAGGGAATGGTTGATGATGATGCCAAGGTTGCCGATATGCTCAGAAGATCCAAGAAACCTATAGTTCTCGTTGTCAACAAGGTAGACAGCTTTGAAAAGTTCATGCCGGATGTGTATGAGTTCTATAATCTTGGACTTGGAGATCCACATCCTATATCAGGTTCATCCAGACTTGGAATAGGAGATATGCTGGATGAGGTGGTATCACACTTCGATGAGTCTGCAAAGGATGACACGGAGGATGAGAGACCTAGAATCGCCATCATAGGAAAGCCAAACGTAGGAAAATCTTCTATAATTAATAAACTTCTCGGTGAGGACAGGGTTATTGTATCAGATATAGCCGGAACCACAAGAGATGCCGTGGATACAGAGATCGTCAGAAATGGCAGAGAATACGTATTCATAGACACAGCGGGACTCAGACGAAAGAGCAAGATTAAAGAGGATATAGAGAGATACAGTATCATAAGAACTGTATCAGCGGTTGAGAGATGTAATGTTGCAGTCCTCGTAATAGACGCAACGGAGGGAATAACCGATCAGGATGCCAAGATCGCGGGAATCGCACATGATCGTGGCAAGGGAATGATAATAGCTGTGAACAAATGGGATGCCATCGAGAAGAATGATAAGACCATATACAAGTTTACAGAGGAGATAAGGAATAAGCTTTCATATATGCCGTATGCGGAGCTGCTATTCATATCGGCTGAGACTGGGCAGAGACTTCCAAAGCTGTTCGAGACCATAGATGCTGTTATAGAGAATCATTCACTCCGTATAGCTACAGGTGTTCTGAATGAGATTATGAGTGAGGCGGTTGCCATGCAGCAGCCACCATCAGATAAGGGTAAGAGACTCAAACTTTATTATATTACCCAGGTGGCAGTAAAGCCTCCTACATTTGTCATATTTGTAAATGATAAGGAGCTTATGCATTTCTCATATACACGTTATATAGAGAACAGGATAAGAGAATCCTTTGGATTCAGAGGTACACCTCTGAAATTCATAATCAGAGAGAGGAAAGAGAAGTAGGCATGGAGATATTGATAAGAGCTATATGCCTGGTTGGAGGCTACGGAGTGGGACTCATCCAGACGGCGTATATTTATGGCAGGATAAAAGGTGTTGATATAAGAAAGTATGGAAGTGGAAATGCGGGAACGACAAATGCACTGAGAGTTCTTGGAAAGAAAGCTGGACTGATAGTTTTCCTGGGGGATTTCCTCAAAGGAATAATCGCCTGCTCACTGACACATATCATACTTGGCCAGTTAGGTATAGGTGATGCATACATGTTCGTACTGTATACGGGACTTGGAGTTGTACTTGGTCATAACTTTCCGTTCTATATGCAGTTCAAGGGCGGTAAGGGGATTGCTGCCAGCGGCGGAATGATCGTAGGCTTGTGGGACTGGAGGTTAGTGGTGATACTTCTTGCAGCGTTCATTATAAGCGTTGTGATAACAAGATATGTATCTGTAGGTTCACTTACAATCATGATCGGATTCTTCATATTATACACAGTATTTGCAATACATGGAGATTATAATTTTACATCGAATGCCAAGATGATAGAAGGAATAATCATGGCGGGAATCATAGCCGGGATGGCAGTGATAAGACACTGGCAGAATATAAAGAGGCTGATAGCTGGAACTGAGAATAAGTTGTCGTTTGGTTCTAAGAGGGCTTGATGGAAAGCGGAAGCGAATAGAGAGTTATTGAATACCCTCCTTACTGGATAAACCAGGAAGGGGGGGATTTTTTGTAGTGAGCAACGTTTTATAGATGTCTGGATAAAACGAAACCAGATAACATAATGAGTATACATAAAACGGAGATTATGGTTATGTGATATTTATACGTAGTGAAACGTGCATTAAAAACTGTTGATTAGAATAATGTGAGTTTACATAACTGGTCATAAATCTAAAAACACAGTAAAAAATTGCAAAAACATCCATGTATTGTCACTATGTACTGGATTAAATGATGAAAAAAAGTTAAAATAGAAAAAGTGATTCAAGGATTGAAAAAAGAAATATAAATATTTTGGAGGTATTTTACGATGAAAATAGGTGTTCTCGGAGCAGGTGGATGGGGATCTGCACTTGCTAATCTTCTGGCAGGAAATGGACACGAGGTTATAGTGTGGTCTATAGATGAGAGAGAGGTTGCCATGCTCAAGGAATTCCATGAGCAGAGGGACAGACTTCCAGGTGTTATACTTAACAACAGCATTGATTATACAACTGATGCATCGAAGGCTGTAATCGGCCAGGATATAATCGTGTGTGCAGTTCCGTCTCCATTTGTGAGAAGTACGGCAAAGAGTATTGCTGATAAGGTGAGCAGCGGACAGCTTATAGTGAATGTCAGCAAGGGAATAGAAGAGTCGACCCTCAAGGCTCTGGTAGAGATAATTGAAGAGGAAATCCCACAGGCTAAGGTGGCAGTTCTGTCGGGCCCATCACATGCAGAGGAGGTAGGCCGCGGAATCCCTACAACAGTAGTTGCCGGCTCCCGGGATATAGAGATTGCAAAGATAATCCAGAATGCATTTATGAACGATTATTTCAGGGTATATACAAGCACCGATGTGACAGGTATTGAGCTGGGTGGTTCAGTGAAGAATGTAATAGCCCTGGCAGCCGGAATATCAGATGGACTTGGACTTGGCGACAACACGAAGGCTGCTCTTATGACCAGAGGAATGGCGGAGATCATGAGACTTGGACTTGCCATGGGCGCAGATGTCAAGACGCTGTCAGGACTCTCAGGAATGGGAGACCTCATTGTTACATGTACATCCAAGCACAGCCGTAACAGGAATGCCGGATATCTCATCGGTCAGGGTAAGACCTATGAGGAGGCTATGGCGGAGGTCAAGATGGTTGTTGAGGGTGTTTATTCCGCCAAGGCAACACTGGCACTTGCCAGGGAGCATGGGGTTGAGATGCCTATCGTTGAAGCTGTGAACAATGTATTATTTAATGGCATGACGGCTAAGGAGGCTCTTACAGAACTCCTCAACAGAGACCGGAAGAGTGAATTGTAAACAATTATAATTATATATGTTACGATGCAGAAGAATCGGCAGTTGTAAAAACAGGTGTAGGTAATTAAAAATAACCATACCTGTTTTGTATTAGGCAATAATACAGCTGTTAATACAAATTAGTTTAGGATTCCAAATAAAGTAAATGTGAACAAAAAAACAACAGAAAACTGTTCTTTTTGTTCACAAACTGTTTACAATTACCATGTGTTATGATAGATTAATATTAAGTGTGTAAGTCTATAAAAATAATTAGAAAAGAGGTATGACAATGGCAAAAACTACGAAAAAGCTTATAGCACTGCTGCTGGCGGTAGTTATGATAACTACGTTGATTTCGCCTTCTAATTATAGTTGGTCCAATGCGGCCGAGACGAGAGGGGGAGACGCATACGCCACGGCTACTGATTCGATAGCAATGCTGTCGAGTGCAGCAGTAACCGGAAATCTTGAAGATTATATTACTGGAGCTACGATTGCTGATAAAGCAGGTAATACATATGGTAGCAGTTCCAGACCGTCCACAACGCCGCTTCCTGTAGATCCAAATGATCCTACAAAAGCCGGTGTAGATATCCAGATGTCTATGGATATAGTGTTCCCGGAAAATGTTGTTAATAGCATAGTGGAGTCTGGTGAAGATGCAACATTTACTTATACGATGCCGGATACCATAAAGTTTAATTCCGATATTCTGAATGAGGATATAACTGATGGAAGTGGTAACAGGATCGGTTCGTATTCAGTTGTGAACGGAGTCCTTACTGCGACGATCGATCATACAGCACTCAAGGGGGGAGCCCAGCTCAAGGCTTTCTTCAAGGCGTGGATCGATATGGATCTCACAAAGTACAATGAGAAAAACCAGGTCGAGAACAAATTCACAAGCACTGTGATTGTGACTGTGGATGTGGATTTCAAGCCTGATGTGGATGTGAAGAAGACCGCATCGGAGGGTAGAGTTACAGATCCTAAGGATGGATATGTATACTTTGACTATACCGTAGAAGTTTCATCCAAGCATGGAAGTGCCAGCGAGGATCTGAACTTCAGTGATGTTATAGCTAACGACATAGCAGGTGTCACACCTGAAGTTACAGATATCAAGGTGATCAAGTCTGACAACACAGACTGCAGCTCGTCACTCACATATAACAGTAGTACCTCTACTATAGAAGGAACTCTTCCTGCACTCGGTGCAAAGGAGTCATATAAGATAACCTATACAGTAAAGAGTAAAGTCGATGATCTTTCTCAGGACGTGATCAATCTGAACCAGAGCAATATTGCAGAGGCTAAGAATTCAAAGGTTGATGATAAGGATCAGACCAACAAGGGCTACAAATATGTGAAGGACGGTGCCACAGATCTCAAGGTTACAAAATCCTCAGATGGTGTGAGCAATGATCCTGACAATCACAAGATAGTTTACAAGTACAAGGTTCTAGTAAGTTCTGAGTATGGAAGTGATGGTGATATAACACTCGATGATATTCTTGCAAATGAACTTGACTCAAAACTTGGACCTGATGCCAAGAGAACAGTACAGAATGTTACATGCAAGCTCAAGGACAGCAATGGTCAGTACACAGATGTCACATCAAATGGATATGTGACTCCTGCGACAGGAACCATAGGAAACGGTGATACAGTTATAAAGGGAAATCTTCCGAAGCTTGACGCTAATTCACAGTATGAGATCACATACGAGGTTGTTGTCTCAGATATTGCTGATGACATCGGAAGCATATATGTAAACAATAAGAATGGTGTAGATGTGTCAGACGATTCACATAACGAGCATACTGATAACGACAGCAGTACATGGTACAATGCCGGAAAGTCTACAGCTTCTATAAGCAAGACGGGTTCACTGTCAGGTGATAAGTCAACAATAACATGGACAGTAACCGTGAATGCGGATAAGAAGAAGGATCTGACAGGAATGTCAGTATCGGATATACTCACAAAGAACGGAGCAGAGCTCACAGATGAAAAGACGTGCAGTGTATCCATAAATGACACAGATGTGTCAACCACTATCAATCTTCCTGCAAACTTTGTGGAAGAGAATGGTAAACTCTATCTGACGGATGGAACTTCAAGGGTTGAGGTGACAGAGAACAAATCTAAGATCGTGTTCACCTACACAACAGATTCATCCAAGCTTGATAAACTGACTGATGTTTACAAGAATGTAGCGACAATAGAGAAGAACGGAGTTACGGACAGCTCTGAGGCGACTGTAGAAGTGACAGGTGATTCAATAAAGAAGGAATTCGTATCAGAGACGGAGAACGATGATACATATACCCTTGCATGGAAGTCAACAATATCTGGCGTTGACAAGCTCAATGCGAATGATACATATACTGACTCTGTAACATATGATTATGGAGCACTTCCAAAGCACTACTTTACGGCAGATCAGATAAATGGACTTATCGTATCTGGTCTCACAGAGGGCGTTGACTACAACGTAAAGGTAACATACACCAATTTCTCTAATGTATGGGGAACATACAGCACAACAGTTGACAGCGTTGCAGATATTCCGGCATCATCTGACAACTACATAACAGGATATACAATAGAATTCCTCAGAGATATAATAGGCACGGAGGAGACCCCGATAGATTATGTTATCACATATAATACGACAGTAAAGTCTGACAGCAAGTATACGGCAGTCAACAAGGGTACTCTTACTATTGATGGTTCATCCAAGACATCACAGGATTCGCATCCTGTATCTGGAATAACTCAGGGTTCTATAGTAGAGAAGTACAGCTACACCAATGGTACTGACGAGAAGGAGAGCATTGTAGGATATGACAAGGCTAACAATGTGTTCGTATATAAGGTAGTTCTCAACGGTGACTTTGCGTATGGAGATGGAGACAGACTTTCCTTTACAGATACACTTCCTGCAGGAACTGAGCTTGATACCACATACCTCAAGAAAGATATGCTCCCAGAGGGGGTTGGAGAGACTGTTGGTCAGGACGGAATATATTTTGTGTCTTATTATTCAGACAATAAGACTAGACCTCAAACAGGCGCATATAATTTTGTAGAAAACTTTAATGTGGCAAGCAACAGTATCAGTTTTGACATAAAGTCACTTCAGTTTTATGGCATAAATGTCAAGGTTGTTGTCTACTATGCAGTCAAGGTCACAAAGGATATATCATCCGTTGTCGGTGGCAGTGACGTGGAATTCACCAACAATTGTTCGGCAACAGTTGTCAGAACCGACGGTTCAACTAAGACCAAGGATGACAGCGCAAAAGTTACTGTGACTGGACCGAATATTACCAAAACTGCAGGAAACTATGATAATGACACCAACAGTATTGAATATACTGTGTATATCAATGAGAAGGGTGAGGCTCTTGGCAATACAGGATCCATAACTGTAGTTGACAAGTATGACTACAGCAATGCGGCTGCAGTAAAGAGAGTATTTATCAAGGATGGTTCGCTTAAGCTTCTGTACGCAGATACAGGTGCTGAAGTTCCGGCGGACAAATACAGCTATACATATGCAGATGATACGACAGCTAAGATGTCTACACTGACACTCACCATGCCGGATGAGACAAAGTTTATCCTGAAGTATACATATACTCTTGTATATACAGGTAAGCTTACAGCGGATGTTAAGAACAGTGTTGGTATTCTTGGATCTACAAGTTCGGCAGATTCGTCATCGACGGACACGAACATCAATGATCAGGATTCATCAATGGGAACTGATACAGAGCAGTTTAATCTTTCGATAATAAAAACTGACTCTATAATGACAGGAATCAAGCTTGCTGGCGCGAAGTTTGAGCTTTACAGATATGGTGATCCAAACAACAGTGCAGACACTAACTGGAATCTCATGGTACCTGGAAGCGATGAGGAAAGAGTAACTAACGAACAGGGAAGACTTACATTATCAAGTTTGTATTATAATTACTATTACAAGCTTATAGAGGTGGAAGCACCTGAGGGTTATAAGAAGCTCACAGATCCTATATACATATATGAGAACAATATCTCATCCAGCCTGACAGGACCGAAACCTGCTGAGGTGACAACTGATTCTATTTCAGACATAGTCCTTGACAGCAAAGGTTCACAGAATTATACACTGCCAGTAGATAACACTCCTGATAACAGAAAGATAACTGTTAAAAAGGTATGGAAGGATGCCGCAGGTGGAACACTGAAGGATATTCCGGTTGACAGCATAACAGTTAAGATCTATGCATCAACTAATCCATCAAGTTACGACAAGAATACAGATCCTGTTGTAAAGACAATTACCTTAAATAGTGCAAATAAGTGGACAAGCGATGAGATAGAGCTTAAAGTAGCTGATGCAAATGGCAACTACCTCTACTATTTTGCAGAAGAGGATTTCGATAATGCTGATTACCAGGTTACAATAAGTAATAATGGAACAGCAACCGGAACGATTACCATCACTAACACCAACACAAAGGTGACAAGTGAGACGATAGACATACCGGTCACAAAGAAATGGGTGGATAGTGATAACGTTCTGTCAGCAAGACCTGAAAACCTTAAGGTTACACTTGCAACAAAGAATGCAGCCGGAGAGGTGACAGAGATTGCAGATAAAACACTTACATTAAACGATGCCAACAACTGGAGCGGAACATTTACAGATCTTGACAAGAAGGATGGCGCTGGCAATCTGATTAACTACACAGTTGTCGAGAATGATGTGAATGGCTATACAGGAAAGCTTGAGCTCACAAAAGATGAGAATGGAGTGGTTACGGCTGCGGAGCTTACCAACACACTGAATGTTGGAAAGATACAGATCGCCAAGCTGTTTAGTGGGGATCTTGATGATACAAAGCTCACAGATGCACAGAAGAGACAGATCACATTCACAATCGCGGGTCCAGATGAATATAAGGGACCAACATCAGTTACATATGATCAGTTCACCGCTGGAAGCTACGTTGTAAAGAATGCTCCATACGGAACATATACAATAACAGAGACGAATGCAGCATTTGACGGATATAAGAACACAGTTACATATGCTGTAGGTGCTTCAAAGAATGATACAGATGCCACTGTAGAGATATCTTCAGATGCTACATCACTTGTGACCATTACCAATACCTATACTGCATATGTCAATATAAGCGGAACCAAGGTTTGGGATGACAATAATAATCAGGATGGCAAGAGACCAAATAACATAACTGTTATTGTTAAGAATGGTGATACGGAAGTTGACAGGAAAACGGTTACACCAGATGCAGCAGGAAATTGGGCATACAGCTTTGAGAATCTTCCTAAGTATGATGCGTCAGGCAAAGCGATCGCATACACTGTATCAGAGGCGGAGGTAACAGGCTATAATGTTCAGATAACCGGCAGTATAGAGAGCGGTTTTACCATCAAAAACACTCATACACCTGAGACAATTGACATTGAGGGAACCAAGACCTGGGATGACAATGATAATCAGGACGGTAAGAGAAAAGATGCTATCACAGTCAGACTCTATGCTGATGGCAGTGAGATTAACTCAGAGAGTGTAACTGCAGCAAAGGGCTGGAAGTACAAATTTACAGATCTTCCAAAGTACAGAGGTGGTAATGAGATAAAGTACACCATCACTGAGGATACGGTTGAGGATTACAATACTGATATCAATGGATATGACATTACCAACAGTTATACACCTGGAAAGACAAGCATCTCAGTACTCAAGGAGTGGAATGATGCGGATAACCAGGATGGCAAGAGAGCAACAAGCGTAAAGGTTAAGCTTGTTGCAAACGGTATCGATGTCACGAACTCTGAGGTCACACTGAGTGCAGACAATCAGTGGAAACATACATGGAATGACCTCCCACAGAAGTCTGGTGGAAATAACATAACATACACTGTTAAAGAGACTAGCAGTATCGATGGATATAGCGCTAAAGTCACAGGCGATGCCAAGACAGGCTTTGTAGTGACTAACAGTCATAAACCTGAGACTATTGATATCGAGGGAACCAAGACTTGGGATGACAATGATAACCAGGATGGCAAGAGACCTAGGGAAATCACAGTCAGACTTCTTGCAAATGGAACTGAGACTGCAACAAAAACAGTGACAAAGTTAGAAAATTGGAAGTACAGTTTTACAGACCTTCCAAAGTACAGCGATGGACAGGAGATAAAGTATACCATAACAGAAGACAGCGTAGTGGGTTATACAGCAGCTCCAAGTGGATATGATATTACAAACACACATGTTCCAGAGGTTACAGATGTTAAGGTTACAAAGATCTGGAACGATGCCGGAAATCAGGATGGTAAGAGAGCAACAGAAATCAAGGTTAAACTGTATGCTGATGGTTCAGAGGTCGCTGGCTCAGAGGTAACTCTTAAAGCAGATAACAACTGGACGTATACATGGAAAGATCTTGCAGTTTATAAGAACGGTACGGCTATAGCTTATACAGTAGATGAGTCCACCACAGTAACCGGATATACGAAGAAGGTCACGGGTGATGCCAAGACAGGATTTGTCATAACAAACAGCTACACACCAGAGACCATCAATATAGCTGGTACAAAGACATGGAATGATGCAAACAATCAGGATAGAAAGAGACCTGAGAGCATAACTGTAAATCTTCTTGCGGATGGTCAGTTATACAAGACAAAGACTGTTACAGAGTCAGATGGCTGGAAGTACAGCTTTACAGATCTTCCAAAGTATAGCGGTGGCAACAAGATCATTTATACCATCACAGAGGATGCGGTTGAGGATTACACAACAGTAATAGATGGATATGATATTACAAACACATATTCACCGGCTAAGACCAGTATATCAGTTACAAAGAGTTGGAATGATGCGCAGAATCAGGACGGAAAGAGACCTGAAACTGTAAAGGTACAGCTTGTTGCGAATGGAACTGCTGTGGCAGATTCAGAGAAGACTCTGAGTGCTGCTAACAACTGGACATATACATGGACAGACCTTGCAGTATATGATAATGGTACAGCCATTGACTATACAGTTGAGGAGACAGATATCACAAATGGTTATACTCCTTCGATAACAGGAGATATGACAAGCGGATATATCGTTACTAACAGCTATACACCAGAGACAACATCTATAGATGGTGTCAAGATCTGGGATGATAATAACAACCAGGACGGAAAGAGACCAACAAGCATTACAGTTAATCTGTTTGCTGATGGAACAAAGATCAAGAGTCTTGATGTCACAGCAGCAAATGACTGGAAGTTTAGTTTTACAGACCTTCCTAAATATGCAGATGGATCAGAGATAACATACGAAGTAACTGAGGATGCTGTTTCCGAATACACTACATCTGTGACAGGAGACGCAGAAAACGGATATACATTTACCAATAGTCATACGCCTGAAACGATCAATATAGAAGTAACAAAGACCTGGAACGATGCAGACGATCAGGATGGCAAGAGACCAGGAAAGATTACGGTAAATCTTCTTGCAGATGGAGACATATATGCTACGAAGGAAATAACTGAGGCAGATGGTTGGAAGTACAATTTCACTGATCTTCCAAAGTACAAAAATGGCAATAAGATCACGTACACCATCACAGAGGATGCTGTTGAGGATTATCAGACAATTGTCAACGGATATGATATCACGAACAGTTATACACCTGGAAAGACCAGTGTATCAGTTACAAAGGCCTGGGATGATGCAAATAACCAGGATGGCAAGAGAGCTAGAAATATAAAAGTAAGACTTCTTGCCGACGGAAGCGCAGTTGCAGATTCTGAGGTGGATCTGAGTGATGCCAACAATTGGAGTCATACATGGAGTGATCTTGATATCAACAAGAGTGGCTCACCTATTGAATATACTGTTGAAGAGATTACAGCGGTTGAAGGATATACAACAGTTATCACAGGAACTGCGAAGGCCGGTTATATCATCAAGAACAGTTACACACCAGAGACAACTTCAATAAATGGTAAGAAGATATGGAATGATGCAAATGATCAGGATGGCAAGAGACCAGGAAAGATCACGGTAAATCTTCTTGCAAACGGAGTGAAGGTGGATGATAAGGAAGTTACAGCTGCGAACGACTGGAAGTACAGCTTTACAGACCTTCCAAAGTACGCAGGTGGCAACGAGATCACATACAGTGTCACAGAAAATGCTGTTGAGGATTATCAGACACTAGTCAACGGATATGATATCACCAACAGTTATACACCGGGAAAGACAAGTGTATCAGTTACAAAGGCATGGGATGATGCAGACAATCAGGATGGCAAGAGAGAGAGTTCAGTAAAGGTTGAACTTCTTGCTGATGGAACTCCTGTCGTTGGATCAGAAACAACTCTCAGTGCTGACAACAACTGGACATATACATGGGCAGGACTTGATGTCAAGAAGAGCGGTGTGAATATCGTCTACAGTGTAAGAGAGATAACGTCAATTGATGGATATACAACCACAGTCACAGGCGATGCTGAGACAGGATTCACAATAAAGAACAGCTATACACCAGAGACGACATCAGTGAGCGGCAGCAAGACATGGAATGATGCGGACAATCAGGATGGCAAGAGACCTGGAAATATCCAGGTGAAACTTCTTGCAGATGGCAGTGTATATGCTACAAAGACGGTAACCGAAGCAGAAAACTGGGAGTATAGTTTTACAAATCTTCCAAAGTATAGAGATGGTGGAATTCAGATCAAGTATTCTGTATCTGAGACTGATGTACCAGAATATACAGGTGAGGTTACAGGTTATAATATCACCAACAGTTACACACCGGGAAAGACAAGTGTATCAGTTACAAAGAAGTGGAGTGATAACGACAACCAGGATGGCAAGAGAACACCTAGCGTAAAGGTTCGTCTCCTGGCTGATGGACAGGTTGTAGCTGGCTCTGAGGTAACACTCAGCGAGGCAAATAACTGGACACATACATGGAACGCTCTTGACGAGAAGAAAAATGGACAGACCATCGACTACACAGTTGAGGAGACTACAACTATAGATGGTTACACAACAGTCATAACAGGAAATGCAGCTGATGGATATGTGGTCGACAATCAGCACACACCTGAGACAATCAATGTATCAGGTACTAAGACGTGGGTTGATGATGATGATCATGATGGTCAGAGACCAGAATCAATAACAGTTAAGCTTTTTGCAGATGGTACTGTTATAAAGAGCCTCGTGGTTACAGCAGATACTGACTGGAATTACAGCTTTACAGATTTACCAAAGTACAAAGATAATGGAACCCTGATCAAGTATTCTGTATCAGAGAATGCTGTTTCGGGATACAAGGCATCTGTTACTGGATATGACATAACAAACACATACAAGCCAAATGTTATAAAACTTACCAAGACCATAAATGGAGATATTACGGCAGATGATGCAGCGGCAAATGTAACGTTCAATGTTACAAACAATGCAGGCTATAGTAAGATCATAAAGCTTACAGACCCTGAGGTGGCAAAACTTGGAAATGGCAAGTATGAGATAACTCTTGTAAATGTGCCGGATGGTACATATACAGTTGAGGAAACATCATATGCATATGATGGAGCAGCGGTAACAGTCAGCTATACTGTGGATGGAATAGATGGTGAAGGAACAGAGGCATCCGGAATAACACTTATTGGTGGAAATACAGCCGATGTAGAGTTCGTTGATACCTACAAGCTTGGCACTGTCAAGTTCACAAAGGCTGGACTTTATAAGGAATCATGTGCTGAAGATCCTGATGATGTAAAACTGCTTGATGGTGTAGAGTTTGCGCTCTATGAGGGAACAGATACAGAGTGTGAGAATCCTGTAATGACAGCAACAAGTGTAAATGGTGTTGTGACATTCAAGGATCTTAAGATTGGTACGTATCTTGTAAAAGAGAGTAAGACTATCGGAGATTATATTATCGATAACACAGTCTATACAGCAGAGGTAACAGAGGCAAACATTGATACTTATGCAGTGTTAAATGGTGTTCAGGATAACACACTGATAAATGATCTTCCTAGAACAAATCTCAAGATAGAGAAGGTTGCAGAGGAAGACAATGGCGTAAAACTTCCAAATTCAGTATACGGACTCTACAAGGAGAACGAGAATGGAGAGGAAGAGTTTGTCGCTAAGGCTACAACAGACAGCAATGGAGTTCTCAGGTTTGACGGTATTCTGATCGGAACAGAGTATACAATCAGAGAGATACAGGCGCCGGATGGATACTATGTATCTGAGCAGCCAATATCGATCAAGTTCAAGAAAGATGAGAACGGAAAGATCACAGTTGAATCATTTAACGGTGGTTTTAATACCGACACTGGTAAAGTTACAGCCCGAGTTGATAAGAATGGAAATATCACATGGCTTGAGCCTTCAGTAAAATACAGCTTTGAGAAGGTGGATGAGGATGGTGTTCCTGTAAAGGGTGCAACACTTCGAATAGAGGATGCTGATGGAAAACTCATTGATGAGTGGGTAACAGATGGCAGTGTACATGAGGTAAACAAGGTGCTTGTGATCGGTAAGACCTACACACTCATAGAGGTTAAGGCTCCTTCAGGATATGACAAGGCTAAGGATATTCAGTTCACTGTATCCGATGACAAGGTTGCGGCTGGTGAGGATATTGTAGTGACTATCACAATGGTTGATAAGAAGACAACAACAACCGAGACAACGGAAACCACAGAGACAACCGAAACCACAGAGACAACCGAGACAACTGAGACAACTGAAATAACAACAGAGGACAAGAACAAGCCGGATACTGGTGACAGAGCTCCTGTTGTACCAATAGCAGTTATGCTCTTTATAAGTCTTGCCGGATGCGGTGTAATTGTGGCATCTAAAAAAAGAAAAGATAATCAAAACAGCAAGTAATACAAAGCTGTGACATGTCCCCGGGAATATCACCTTATATGGTGATATTCTGGGGGATTTTTTTGTTCATAAAACAGCAGTTACATTCATATGCTATATATAGAAAATGACCGTAGATCTATTATGTTTACAGTAATTAAGTTATGTAAATAAATAGCATGGCAGGAGGATGTATGGAGGAGTATCAGGTATATCAGGATATCAAGGCGAGAACAAACGGAGAAATATACATCGGCGTAGTCGGACCGGTAAGAACAGGAAAATCAACATTCATAAAAACATTTATGAATCAGATGGTCATACCGAATATTTTAGACGAAAACGACCATCAGCTTGCGCTGGATGAACTTCCGCAGTCGGCGGCTGGAAAAACTATAATGACGACTGAACCAAAATTTATACCTAAGGATGCTGTATCGATCAATGTTGGAGAAAACATTGATATGAAAGTTAAGATGATAGACTGTGTAGGGTATGTCGTGAAGGATGCTGAGGGGCAATTTGAGGATGGCAAGGAGAGAATGGTCAGAACTCCATGGTATGATTATGATATACCATTCTCAAAGGCTGCAGAGATAGGAACAAATAAGGTGATAAATAATCATTCAACAGTTGGGATCGTGGTAACAACTGATGGAAGCTTCGGTGAGCTGAAAAGAGAGAGTTATATAGAGGCGGAACAGAAGACTGTGGATGAGCTCAAGGCTATTGGAAAACCATTTGTAGTACTTCTGAATACTGATAAACCATCAAGTGCCCAGACTATGGCACTTGCGGCGGAGCTTAGCGATACATATGGAGCCAGCGTTATCCCTGTCAATGTGGAACAGCTGAAGGAATCAGATATTACATATATTTTTACAGAATTGCTCATGAGCTTCCCGGTCACATCTATATACTTTGAGATACCAAAGTGGCTTGAGGTAACTAGTGATGACAATGAGGTTAAGAACAGTCTGATAAATGATGCGGTTCAGATAACTGGGGTGGCTGAATGCCTCAGGGATATCGACAGGATGAACTACCCGAATAATGAATATGTTAGGAAATATAAGTGTTCCAATATAGATATGGCAAGTGGCTGTGTGAACATATCTGTAGATATATACGACAATTATTATTATGAGATGTTGTCAGACATGATGGGAGCGGATATCACGAACGAATATGATTTTATAACTGAGCTCATAGCCATGGCTGATAACAAGAAGTATTGTGCCAGCGTTATAGGGGCACTTGAGCAGGTGAATACCAGAGGATATGGCCTTGTCATGCCGGACAAAGAGAACGTGCAGCTCGGCAATCCTGAGGTGATCAAGACAGGCGGTAAGTTCGGAGTGAAGATATCGGCGAATGCACCTTCAGTGCATTTGATCAAGGCTAATATAACGACAGAGATCATGCCGCTTGTGGGAAGCAAGGAGCAGGCTGACGATCTGGTCACATACATATCGGATAATAGTGTGGATGGAGATATGTGGGGAGTGAACATATTCGGCAAAACAATAGAACAGCTGGTTGATGACGGGCTCAATAACAAGGTCGGCAAGATTGGAGCAGAGAGTCAGCAGAAGCTTCAGAACACCATGGAGAAGATTGTCAATGATGGTAACGGCGGAATGGTGTGCATCATAATATAAGATTGCATATTGGTGGCAGGCTATGTTAAAATGTCTAAGGTGTTCGGGCGGATACCTTAGACATTTATTGTGTCAGGTTATCTCAAAGATTAATTGGTGGTTATAAAACAGGATGGAGATGCATGCATGTCTGCTATAGATGTAAAGCTGAATGTATTTGAGGGTCCGCTGGATCTTCTGCTGCATTTGATTGAGAAAAATAAAGTCAATATATACGATATCCCCATTGTCACGATAACTGAGCAGTATCTGGAATATGTGAATAATATGGAGGAAGAGGATCTTGATATCATGAGCGAATTCCTCGTCATGGCGGCAACGCTTATCAAGATCAAGTCCAAGATGCTGTTACCGAAGGATGAGGAAGATCCGGAAGAGGAAGAAGATCCGAGGGAAGAGCTTGTCAGAAGACTTCTTGAATATAAGATGTACAAGTACGCTGCAAGCGAGCTCAAGGATATGGAGCTTGAGGGCAATAAGGCGTTTTACAAGAAGGCAACAATCCCTGCGGATGTGAAGAATGTCAAGCAGGATATAGATCCATATGAGTTGATATCCAAGGCGGATGTAGATCTTCAGAAGCTGAACGAGATATTCAAGTCGGTTATGCGTAAGCAGGTGGACAAAGTCGATCCTATTCGAAGTAAATTCAAAGAGATAGAGCGTGAGGAGATATCTCTTGAGGAGAAGATGGCTGAAGTCAGGGAACAGGTCAGAGGACTTGAAGGGATCAATTTCAGGACATTGCTTGAGATGCAGGCTTCCAAGATGAATATTATAGTTACATTTCTTGCAATACTGGAGCTTATGAAGATAGGTGCCATAACGATCAGGCAGGAAGAGATATTCGGAGAGATTATCATAGATTCTCTGGATACTATATAGAGATGAGGTAATGATGAATAACGAAGATATGCAGAATGAAGAATTAGAAGATATAAATAAAGCGCCGGATAAAGTCGCTGAGGACGATGGATCAGAGGAACCTCAGTACAAAGAGTACAGTGATGAGTATCTTACATCAGCTCTTGAGGCTATACTTTTTTCAGTTGGTGAATCGGTATCCATAGACAGGCTTGCATCGGCACTTGAGATGGAGAAAAAAAAGCTTGTAAAGCAGCTGGAAAACATAATATATAACTATAACAACAGTGACAGAGGAATAAAGATTATCGATCTGGATGGATCATTGCAGCTGTGTACGCGCAACGAATATTATGGTGTGTTGGCGAAGATCGTCAATACTCCGAAGAAGCTGTCTCTTACGGATGTAGTATTGGAGACTCTGTCCATAATTGCCTACAAACAGCCTATCACGAGGCCTGAGATTGAGGCTATCAGAGGTGTGTCATGCGTACATGCTATCAACAAGCTTATCGAATACAATCTAGTACAGGAGGTTGGAAGACTGGATGCGCCGGGACGACCGATCATGTTCGGTACTACAGAAGAATTCCTCCGATGCTTTGGTGTGTCCTCAACCAATGACCTCCCACTTATAAGTCCGGACAAGATAGAGGACTTCAAGAAGGAAGCTCTGGAAGAGGCCGACTTCACCTTGAGTGTAGATACCACATCCGAAGAGTGATGGAGAAGAACAATATACAAGCTGTGAATTGTGTGCACAGGAATCTATCCTGTACATATAGTTCATGGCTTTTTTAATTGCAGGCAACTTGTAAGTAATTTTATTTTGATTTCAATAATATAATATCATGACTGATAATGAGAGGATTCCGTACATATGTATAAAAGAATAAAATTTCTGTCCATGATGACAATATGGATAGTTGTCTGTATAGCGGCAAATAGTATGCTTCCATCATACATAGTGCACGCACAGGAGGATAGCGGACTGCAGCTGTTTGCCGGGAACGCTATTCTTATTGATGGCGAGAACGGTGATGTTTTATATGAGAAGAATGCCAGTGATCACAGACCCAATGCCAGCACCACCAAGATACTCACATGCATACTTGCGCTTGAGTGTGGCAATATGGAAGATGAGGTTTTGGTGTCTGCGTATGCAGCCAAGATGCCAGAAGTAAGACTTGGAGCCAGGGAGGGCGAACAGTACCGGCTTGAAGATATGCTGTATGCACTGATGCTTGAGAGCTATAATGATGCAGCAGTTGTCATAGCGGAGCATATAGCCGGATCTGTTCAGACTTTTGCTGATATGATGAATGCGAAGGCAGAGGAACTGGGTTGTCATGATTCATATTTTATCACTCCCAATGGCCTGGACGCTCAGGATGATACAGGAGTGCATGGGACATCGGCAGCGGATCTTGCAAGGATTATGAGATACTGCATAATGGTTTCTCCGCAGAAAGAAGAATTTCTGGAGATCACACAGACAAAAGCGTATGCTTTTAGCGACAGCTCGGGACAAAGATCTTTCTCCTGTGTGAACCATAACGCACTTCTGGATATGATGGATGAAGCTGTATCGGGAAAGACAGGATTCACATGTGATGCAGGCTATTGTTATGTCGGAGCAGCATCCAGAAATGGTCATACATATATATGGGCTCTTCTCGGCTGCGGATGGCCGAACAATAAGACATACAAATGGAAAGACTCCAGGCAGCTTGTTATGTATGCGGAAGAAAATGCAGCATATACTGAATTGTCAGCACCGGATCCCCCAGATGTCCAGGTAGAATATTCATCAAAATCAATGACACCAGGTACGGTGGATACGATATGCAGTGTGAGTATGACGTATGCATCGGTGGGACAGGAACTACGTTATGAATATAAAGTTGCTGACGAGGTGCATGCTCCTGTATATAAAGGAATGGTTGTTGGTTATATGCTGATTTATAGTGGTGATACATTGATAGATATTGAAAATGTATCACTAGCGCAGTCTATGGATGATGTATCTATATACAATGATATCATGAAGGTTATGAAACGTGTATTGATGTAACATCCGGCTGGCCCCGGCATATATTAAATTATCAATAATATAAGGGCGGTGCACTAGGGTATGAATATGGATTGTGTATACTATGTGGTTGGCGGTGATAGGAGAAGTTGTTATATGTCGCTGGCACTTGCAGACAAAGGAAGCAATGTGTTTCATTTTGATCCTTATGATGCCGATCTGATCAGACATTCATCAGTCACGATCATATCCGGGGCCTCGGGAGTGGGATTCCGCAGACTGATAGAGGGTGAATGTGCATCACCATCTGGAACAGGGATGAAGGCGGTGATCCTTCCCGTGCCTGTGACAAGGGACGGAGAATTTGTAAATGGCAGAACTCTTCTCACTGTGAACAGTATCCTTGAGTGCTGTGGTGAATTTGACATGGTGTTCGGTGGTGGTATCGGCAAATATATGTCGGATATGAATGAAAATGGTCCTTATGTATTTGATTTTCTCTCAGATGATGTAGTTGCGGCGAGAAATGCTGTGGCGACAGCGGAGGGGGCGGTGTGTGATGCAGAGGTACTGTCTGATATCAATATAGACGGAAGTCTATGCCTTGTTACAGGATTTGGCAAGTGTGCCAGTGCTTTGGCAAAGCGACTGGCTTCATGGGGAGCAGACGTTATAGTCATGGCCAGACGTCCAAAGCAGAGGAATGATGCGGCGCTCATAGGCTATAAGGTTATGTCATTTGAGGATATTCCGATATATAGACATATATTGTCAGAAGTGGATTTCTGCTTCAATACAGTCCCTGCGAGAGTTGTATGTGAAGATATCCTGTCTCTGCTCAGCAGACATGCGGTTGTAATAGATATAGCATCTATGCCGGGAGGAGTGGATTTTGATTATTGCAAGGAACATGATATTCCTTATAAACACAGCCTGGGAATCCCGGGTAAGCTGTCTCCAAAGACCTCGGGGATGATTCTTGCCAATACAGTGATAGAGGCAGTGTCAGCTCACCGCTGAAATGGATTTGTATGAACTGACGCTTAATAAATAGGAGTGTATATAACATGGATTTATCAAAGTGCAATGTAGGTATGGCAATAACCGGTTCATTTTGTACCTTTGATAAGATTAAGATAGAAATAAAGAAAATGGTTGAGATGGGAATAAATGTGTATCCGATATTCTCGCCTCACTCCGCAGAGTACGACACAAGATTTGGAAAAGCTGACAAATTTATAAATGACGTTGAGACGATAGCAGGAAGAAAGGGTATTTACACCATACAGGAGGCAGAGCCTATAGGTCCTAAGGCATATCTTGATGCGCTAGTCATAGCACCTTGTACCGGCAACACCATCGCCAAGCTGACAAATGGAATAACAGACACATCGGTTCTCATGGCTGCGAAAGCGCATCTGAGGAACAACAAGCCGCTCATCATATCGGTTTCGACAAATGACGCCATGGGTATGAACTTCAAGAATATAGGTCAGCTCATGAACATGAAAAATATTTATTTTGTTCCATTTGAACAGGACAACTGTGTGAAGAAGCCAAATTCGCTGATAAGCAGGCTTGACCTTATCCCGGCCACCATAGAGGAGGCTCTTGAGGGAAGGCAGATACAGCCTGTTCTCATAAAGTAGATTTATAGCACCCGATGGGGTATAATTTTGCTGCTTGTTGCGATTATTATACCTTATCGGGTGTAATATATAAGGAGAATAGCGTGTAAGAGGAATCATATGTAGGAGGAATCACGAATAAGAGGTAATAATGATGAATAAGATAGCTGAATTTATAAAGACTAACAGAAAAGAAGCGGGTCTTACACAGGAAGAATTTGCGATTAGATCAGGACTTGGTCTTAGATTTGTCCGCGAACTTGAACAAGGGAAAGAAACTGTTCGCATGGATAAGGTCAATGAAGCTCTTGCAATGTTCGGCATGGAGGCGGTTCCAGGGAGAAAGGATGATTGATGGTGGATACTACTTTTAGATAAGTTTGGTAGTTAAAAATAAGGACAAAATGAAAAAGATGTGCGACGAATCTTATATACCTGAAAAAATGAAATCAGACTTCAATCATTTGATTGAGGAAAGAATGGTGATTTTGGCAGATTGATAAAAATTTAATATAATACGAAATCCCAGTAGTTACTTACTATCGAAATGTGACTTCTGGGATTTTTGTTGACTGACATAAGATAGTCCTGTAAAATATTTATTGTGAGACAGGAAGTATCATAATGTAATTTTGGAGTGTAAAGTAATATATGAGAGATCCGGAAAAACTAAAAGAGGAAATGGATGAGCGCAATAGAAAGATACTTGATGTTGCATTTGAGCTGTTCGTAGACAAGAAGATAGAGGCGAATGGAGGTATGGAATGAGAAAAGAAATACTATTTAAGAAGGGAATTATAACAGCACTTACGGTGGCGATGGTTACGTCGCTGGCGCCTGTGATCGGGGCAGGTGGCTTAAAAACAATCACTGCGAAAGCTGAAGGAACAGAATCGCACAACTATAATTCACAGGGTTTTTGTACAGAATGTGATGCTTACCAGTCGGCGGTGCTCACTACAGACAAGTATGATATTGACGATGATAATAGCAAGGACGATGTGTACGAGATTGGAAATGCAGGTCAGCTTTTCTGGTTTGCAGGACTTGTAAACGGCACTCTTGATGGAGTTGAACAAAACACATTAGCCAATGCAATTCTGACAGCCA
>CAKQIY010000017.1 GCA_934247115.1 uncultured Coprococcus sp. | reverse complement strand
CAGTCTCTGTCAGGCATATCACATCCGCTCATTCCGGAATATGACTTAACAAGCTCTGAATCAAAGTCCACAAAGTGACACTTTGGACATATGTAATGTGCCGACAGCGGATTTACCTCCGTGATACCAGCCATTGTGGCGACAAATGAAGATCCAACCGAACCTCGTGAACCAACCAGATATCCATGATCATTGGAATCCCACACAAGCTTCTGCGCAATGATGTACATAACCGCGAATCCATTGGATATGATAGAGTGCAGCTCCCTATCCAGTCTCTCCTGAACCTGAGGAGGAAGATCCGGACCATATATCTCATGTGCCTTGGTATAACATATATCCGTCAGAGTCTGATCTGAATTCTCAATGATAGGAGGCGCCTTGTCAGGTCTCACCGGCTCTATCCTTTCTATCATATCAGCTATCATATTCGGGTTGGTGATGACGACCTCCTTGGCCTTGTCACTTCCAAGATACTGGAACTCAGCCAGCATCTCCTCCGTGGTACGGAAATACAGTGGAGGCTGCATATCAGCATCCGGAAATCCCTTACTCTTCATAATTATAGCCCTGTATATAGAATCCTCAGGATTAAGGAAATGCACATCACATGTAGCCACTACAGGCTTGTTGAACATCTCTCCGAGCTCAACTATCCTCTTATTGTATCCGATCAGATCATCCATGGTCTTTGGATCTTTTGCATCTCTTGTCATAAACTCGTTATTTCCAAGAGGCTGTATCTCCAGGTAGTCAAACCAGTTGACCAGTCTCACTATCTCCTCAGCTGGAGCTTCATCTACTATTGCCCTGAACAATTCACCCGCTTCACAGGCAGAGCCTATTATCAGGCCTTCTCTGTATTTGTTGATGAGGCTCATAGGCATACGCGGTCTTCTGGCGAAATATGTCAGATGTGACTCAGATATGAGTCTGTACAGATTAACTCTTCCTATCTCATTCTTTGCCAGAATGATGCCATGATATGTCCTGTCCTTCTTGATCGCATCAGGCGAAGCACTTCCCAGAACATTCAGATCATCCATGTTCTTAACGTCTCTCTCCTTCAGCATGTCAAGCAGTTTGAAGAATACTTTTGCCGTCGCCTCCGCATCATCTATAGCCCTGTGATGATGGGCATTTACGACCTTGAGTTCCTTACACACTCTGTCCAGAGTGAATTTACCAAGCTCCGGCAGCAGTATATGGCTGAGCGTCATGGTATCCAGAATCGTATTGTCGAACTTCAGTCCCAGCTCCTCGGCATTCATTCTCATAAATCCCGTATCAAATGACGCATTGTGGGCAACCACGATATCGTCACCGCAGAACTCCAAAAATCTCGGCACGATCACATCGTACATAGGCGCATCCTTTACCATATCATCATTGATGGATGTGAGCTGCTCTATCTGGTATGGGATAGGCACACCCGGATTTATGAACTCTGAGAAGGTGTCCACAACCTCTCCGTCCTTCACCTTGACCGCACCGATCTCTATAATCTTATTGTGCTTCTTGGAAAGTCCTGTAGTCTCTATATCAAATACTACATATTCCGAATCAAGGCTCTGATTTCTCGAGTTCTTGACCAGGTCCTTGAGGTCATCTACAAAATATCCCTCGACACCATATATGATCTTGAAGTCTTTTCTGAGACCCTTGGTATGGTTTGCTATAGGGAATGCCTGGACCACACCGTGATCCGTGATAGCTATGGCCGGATGTCCCCAGTCACTGGCACGCTTCACGATGGTCTCTATATCAACCACACTGTCCATCTCACTCATCTTGGTATGCATATGAAGTTCAACCCGCTTCTCCGGATATGTATCCATACGAGGCACACGGAAATCCTGTATATGCTTCATTCCAAGAACCCTGCATATCATGACTTCCTTCGCATACGTGTCGAACTCGGCAAGTCCCTTCATCCTGTAGAACTTACCCTTCTGTATCTCCTCACGATATACGTCCATATCCTCAGGTGTACAGAACATCTTGAAACCTATGGTATCTGTGAAATCTGTTATATATCCGGTCAGGATGATCTTGCCATTTCTGAGCTCTCTCTCCTCTGTGCTCATGATCTGCCCGTGGATGACTACCTCTCCGATACCATCATTGATACTGGATATCTCAAGCAGTTTGCCCTCCACATCTCTTCCAATGAACACCTCAGGATCGTCTGAATACCTACGCTTTCTGCCGAACTTCTCCTTGTCACCGCCACCCTTCTGGCCTGCATCGCCTCCCGTAGCAGCTACAGGAGCGGTCTTCTTATCGTCAGCCTTGTGGCTTTCATCCTGTTTATCTTCCTTCTTAGACACACCAAGCTTATCCTTATCCACAGCCTTGCCATCAACTATGATATCTCCGTGATCTCTAAGATTGTTCAGTATGGCATCTATCTTCTGCTGCTCCACAAGCGCACTCGCTCTTCTAAGCTTCTCCTTGTCCGCCTCACTGTACTCAAATGCAACATTTACACACAGATCAAACCTCTTTTGGAACATTTCTTCCATATATGCTTTGATCTTCTCTGCATGTATGTGTGCTATCTTACTGTCTTCTATGGCTATGGTTATGGCATCCCCATCACAGTACCATTCCCCAACTGATCTGGATATAAGCCTGTAGCCAACATTGCTGAAGGATCTTATATCATACAGTATACTATCCTCATAAGCTTTTATGATGGCTTCCAGATTATACTGCGTGGACAGAGTATAGTGCTCGTTTATTTTTACCATATATCTTCGGCTGCTCTGAAGATATTTTCTGATACAATCCTCCGCCTTCTCAATATTCGGACGGCTGATTATATGTTTTGAGTGGATATCAACCTCCAGAATATTCTTACTTTCATATATGGTTATCCTGGTAACGTACACCTCAGTAAACAGACCGGCAAGCTCTTTTGTCATTTCCAATCCTGGAAACACCGTCATAAAAAGCTCTGCCTGCTCATTTTCGACATCTGCCCCCGTCGCAACAGCGCTGTCATTACTCACATCTCTAATCTCTGGGCTTTGCTCCGATGCATGATCATCAGTCTCGCTGTCAGCGGTCACATCACCGGCGGTTTCATCACTGACATCTTCTCCATCCTCAGCATCTTCCTCCATATCATCTGCGATATGCCAGTCCGAGTCGTGATTATCTGTGTAGATGTATTCCGCGCTCTCATGCTGCATATCTGAATACAGCTGGTTCTCGTACATCTCCTGTTCAGCCATCTGAGCTTCGTAATCCATCTGGGCCTGCATCTCATCGGCATACATCTGTGCTATATTTTCTTGTCTCAAAATATGATCTTCATTGTTCAATCCTATTCACTCCAATTATCTAACTCTCTCTTCAGCGCTGGTATAAATTCATCCTCGCCAAGTCGGCCGACTACCTCACCCTTCTTGATAAGGAGCCCGCAGCCCTTACCTCCTGCAATTCCCAGGTCAGCCTCTTTGGCCTCACCGGGACCATTCACAACGCACCCCATAACTGCAACTTTGATATTGAGGTGGTCATAGTCTGACACAAGCTTTTCCACCTTATTTGCAAGTCCTATAAGATCTATCTCAGTACGTCCACAGGTAGGACATGACACAAGCTCTACTCCGCCCTTTCTGAGTCCAAGAGCCTTGAGAATAAGCTTTGCCGACAGGATCTCATCCACCGGATCTCCTGTCAGGGACACTCTTATCGTATCTCCTATTCCCTCATGCAATATGATTCCAAGTCCAACTGATGACTTGATATTGCCCCTGGTAATGGTTCCCGACTCTGTTATGCCTACATGGAGAGGATAATCCGTTTTGTCTGCAATGAGCTCATGGGCTCTCACACACATCATAACATCTGATGATTTGATGCTTATAACTATGTTGTGATAGTCAAGCTCCTCTATCATGCGCACCTTATCCAGTGCACTCTCAACTATTCCCTCAGCGGTCACCCCGTTATACTTTGCCACCAGTTCTTTTTCAAGTGAACCACTGTTAACTCCGACTCTGATAGGTATGTTCCTCTTTCTGGCCGCCTCAACGACCTTTGCCAGCTTGTCCTGACCTCCTATATTGCCAGGATTGATCCTGATCTTATCCACGCCATTTTCTATAGCCTTTATGGCCAATCTGTAATCAAAATGTATATCTCCAACAAGTGGAATATGAATCTGCTTCTTTATAGCCGGAACCGCCTCAGCAGCCGCCTCATCATTTATTGTGCACCTTATAATGTCGCATCCAGCCTTCTCTAGCTGTAGTATCTGTGCAACCGTCGCCTCCACATCGCTTGTCTTTGTATTGGTCATGGACTGTATAAGTATCGGATTGCCCCCGCCTATGACCCTGTCACCTATGTGAATCTCTCTTGTTTTCATATATACTCACAGCGCCAGTACCTCTTATGGGCACTGGCGCCTTTCCTCCTATATCAATTCCATTCATTCTATTTGTATCTAACTGAAAAATACATTCTTTATATCATTAAACAATATGACAACCATCAGTATCATGACAATCACAAATCCTATAACTGTCACAATATTCTCCTTATCCTTCGGAACCTTCTTCCTCGTGATGAGCTCTATGAGAAGAAACAGGAAACGTCCACCATCAAGTCCCGGTATAGGAAGCATGTTCATGATTCCCAGATTCGCCGACAGGAGCACTATATAGTTCATCCAGTTCAACAGCACCGTAAGCACATCTATCTTCGCAGCTTCATTGAAAGTATCATTCATGGTCTTCGCAACCCCCACAGGTCCGGACACCTCATCTGAGCTGACCTGTCTTGTCACGATGAGCTTGAGACTCAGGAATGTTGCCTTAACCCAATATCTGACCTCGTATGCCGAATACTTCATCAGCTCTCCAAAGTTCTGCGGAAGGACATAACCACAGCTTATGATTCCCACCTTATATCCTGCACTGGTCTCCACCGGATATACAGTCGTATCGTACACAGAACCATCAGGCTTCTGCATCTTCAGATCTATAGGTGAGCCATCTCCGTATATCTCCAGATATATCTGAAGTTCCCTGAAGTTCTTGATCTTACTGCCACCTATCTCAAGCACTGTATCTCCGTCCTCTATCCCCGCTTCTTCAGCAGGATAAGTTCCGTTGAATTCCTTGACAATGTCAGCATATTCGCTCTCCTGCGCCATCTCACTGTCGTACACCCTGCCTATGGTGGCAGGATCTGTTCCACAGAAGTGAATGATTATCGCAGAGAAAATAAATGCTATGACTATGTTCATGAACGGACCAGCAAGTACCACCGCCATTCTCGCCCATATGGATTTCTTGTCAAACGAATTCTCATCATTTTCATTCTCCTCCTCATCCTCACTCAGCATCATGCAGTAACCACCAAGAGGTATGAGTCTGAGGGAATACTTTGTCTCCTTCTTGGTAAACGAAAACAACTTTGGGCCAAGTCCCATGGAGAACTCTTTAACTGTTATATGATTGATCTTAGCCACTACGAAGTGACCAAGCTCATGGAAAAATATGATCACACCAAATACAAGTATTATAAGTATTATGTTCAATCTACCACCTGCTTTCTACGAAATCGTATACCCAGCGCTCTGTGTCAAGTATCTGTGATACATCCGGGTTCTCTATCAGTGTATGGTTCGACATGCACTCCTCTATGATCTTGTATATATCTAAGAAGCGTATCTTTCTGTCAAGGAATTTTGCCACTGCACACTCATTCGCCGCATTGAACACAGTTGGCATGGAGCCGCCCTTCCCTATGGCATCATATGCAAACTTAAGTCCCTGGAACGTATCCATATCCGGCTTCTCCAGAAGGATCGAGTTCATACTCCAGAAATCCAGTCTGTCTCCCGCCATATATCGTCTCTCCGGATAACAGAGAGCATACTGTATAGGAAGCTTCATATCAGGTGTTCCAAGCTGTGCTATGACAGCTCCATCCCTGTACTCAACCATGGAATGGATTATGCTCTGTGGCTGTACAACCACCTGGATATTCTCCGGTTCTACATCGAAAAGCCACTTCGCCTCTATAATCTCCAGGCCCTTGTTGACCATGGTTGCAGAGTCAATGGTGATTTTTCTTCCCATACTCCAGTTCGGATGCTTCAGAGCATCCTCAACCTGTACATTTTCAAGAAACGCCCTGTCTTTTCCTCTGAAAGGACCACCCGAAGCCGTGAGTAGTATCTTCTCAACATCTCCGCGTACATTACCCTGAAGCGACTGGAATATGGCTGAATGCTCACTGTCCACAGGCAGTATGGACACATTCTTCTCTGCCGCCAGAGGCATTATGATATGTCCTGCGGTTACCAGGGTCTCCTTGTTGGCAAGCGCTATATTCTTTCCTGCATTTATGGCTGCTATGGTAGGTCTTATTCCTATCATCCCCACGATGGCGGTTACCAGTATATCTGCCGTTTCAAGCTCTGCTATCCCGATAAGTCCGTCCATTCCGGATACAACCCTTATATCTGTATCAGCAAGGCTCGCTCTGAGACCCGCTGCATCTTCCTCACTCCATATTCCGATCACCTCAGGCTGGAACTCCCTTGCCTGCTTTTCCAGAAGCTCTGTGTTGCTTCCAGCTGCAAGTGCCACCACATTCAGATCATCCTGGGCTCTCACAATCTCAAGTGTCTGTGTTCCTATGGAACCTGTAGAGCCAATTATCGCTACATTCTTCATGTCTTCCTCCTGTATCCGACTGTCATCAGATCATGTATACGAATACAATAGGCAGTATCCAGTGATCCCACTGGGCACTGCCCATCATATGTGTCTACAGCAGATATATCAGCAGATAGTATATAATAGGTGCTGTAAATATTATGCTGTCAAATCTGTCTAATATTCCTCCGTGACCTGGAATAAGCTTTCCATAGTCCTTGATTTCATTATTTCTCTTGATTGCCGATGCTGCAAGATCACCTATGACGGCAGGAATCGCTCCCACCGCTCCTACAACAGCGAACAGCAATGGCGCATAATTCATTGGCTCAACATACAGGTTGAACAGTATTCCGAATACCGCTCCAAATATTCCTGCACCCGCTATTCCTCCTATAAGTCCTTCTATGCTCTTCTTAGGACTTAATACTGGCGCCATCTTATGCTTTCCAAGTGCTCTTCCAACAAAATAGGCACATGTGTCATTGATCCATGAGCTTACAAATATAAGCAGCACAAGGACAAGGCCATGCTCCATATCTCTTATAAGATATACAAATGACAGCATCACGCTCACATAGAAGAAATCCATGAACGCCACCATGATCTGCTTGTCACTATAGGTCGGAAATGTAAGAACATACACCGCAAGCATAAGCAGCAGATATATGACCATCATCGGTATGATGATATCTGTCCGGCCAAGATAGATGGCTATATAATACAGTACAGTTGCAAGATAACATACTATACCCGGAGCCTTCCTGTTCACCCCATACACTCTAAGTAGCTCCATGTTGCCCACGAGAGATACCAGTCCCATCAGGGCACAGGTCACTATTCCTCCAAAATACAGTGTAATGGCCAGTATAACTACCAGAACTGCACCACTTATAACTCTTTGTTTCATTGTTAGCTAACCTCCGGATTACTATTTTGCATCCCCGAATCTTCTCTCTCTCTTGTTATAGTATCTCACTGCCTCCATAAGAGAATCCATGTCAAAATCAGGCCACAGTGTGTCTGTGAAATAAAACTCTGAATATGCCAGCTGCCACGGCAGGAAATTCGATGTTCTCTCCTCCCCGCTTGTTCTTATAAGCAAGTCAGGATCAGGAACTCCTCTTGTATCCAGATAATCAGCGAACACACTCTCATCCACTTCATCGGGAGCTATCTTTCCAGACTCTGCATCCCTCATAATCTTCTTAACAGCACGCACGATCTCATCCCGTCCACCATAATTGATGGCAATATAGAACTGAAGTCCCGTATTGTCCGCTGTAGCAATCTCCAGATCATACATCTTCTGCACTATATCTTCTGGAAGGCCCTCCCTCTTGCCGATCAGGTTGACCTTCATATTGGCATTGTTGGATCGCTCTATACTATCCACCAGATATTTTCTGAACAGATTCATGATACCTGTAACCTCCTCAACGGAACGTTTCCAGTTCTCAGTCGAAAAAGCATACACTGTCAAATACTTTATTCCTATCTTGTCGCAGTTCTCGCATATGGCCTCAAGAGCCTTTGCACCCTCCGCATGTCCATAGCTTCTTGGCAGAAATCTCTTCTTGGCCCACCTGCCATTACCATCCATGATAACAGCCACATGCTCCGGCACATTAAGTAATTCTCCGTTAATCTCTCTCTTCATACTCTCTCCGTATCCCCAACGGGATCACCCAGTTATATTCAATACTATATGACTATTATACAGTCATGATCTCCTTGGACTTGGACTCAACAGCCTTGTCGATCTGTCCGACATACTTGTCTGTGAGCTTCTGGATCTTATCTTCATTATCTTTAAGCTCGTCCTCGCTTATATCGCCATTCTTCTCCATCTTCTTGATGGCATCGTTGGCATCACGTCTTATATTTCTTATGGCAACCTTTGCGCCCTCGCCCTTCTTCTTGATATCCTTTACAAGCTCTTTTCTTCTGTCCTCTGTGAGCTCAGGAAAATTGAGGATGATGTTCCTTCCGTCATTGTTTGGTGTTATTCCCAGATCAGAGTTCATGATAGCCTTCTCGATTTCCTTTACAAGTGATGGCTCCCATGGTGCTATCACAAGAGTTCTTGCCTCTGGAACTGTGATATTAGCAAGCTGCTGCATAGGTGTTGGGACACCATAATATTCAACCTTGATCTTGTTGAGAATATTAGGGTTGGCTCTTCCGGCTCTGATAGTAGCATACTCAGCCTCAAGATTTTCCACTGACTTCTGCATCTTCTCCTCATACTGTGTTAACATAATTCATTCCTCCTGGATTATATATTTTCTTGATTTTATTCTGCATTCACATATGTTCCTGTAAATCCACCTGTTACAGCCTTAACTATACTGTTCTCATCATTAAGCCCAAACAGCATCATAGGCATCTTGTTCTCCATTGCGAGAACCGCGGAAGCCAGATCTATAACACCGAGCTTGTTGTCTACGATATCACTCATCTTCATGCTGTCATACTTCTTCGCATCTGGATTGGTCTTCGGATCACTGTCATAAACTCCGTCTATAGCTTTACCAGACAATATGACATCTGCCTGAACTTCTATGGCCATAAGCACCGTCGCCATATCTGTCGAGAAATATGGGTGTCCAATACCGCCAGCAAAGAAAACTACATCTCCCTGCTCCATATAAGCAATCGCCTTATCCTTATCGAACAGCTCTGTCATGTTACCGCATATGAATGGTGTCATGATATGCGTCTTTATTCCACAACTTCTGAAGCTGTCAGCTGTGTAGATACAATTCATGACAGTTGCAAGCATTCCTATGGAATCCGCCTTCACTCTGTCCATGTTATCTGAGGTTCTTCCTCTCCAGAAGTTTCCTCCCCCTATAACTACACATACCTGTATTCCTTTATCTACTATCTGCTTGACCTGGTTGGATACATCTCTGACTGTCTCCTCATCAAATCCATGCTTCTTATCACCCGCAAGGGCCTCACCACTCATCTTGAGCAGAATTCTATCCATCTTCATATCTGAAATCCATCCTTCGTATTTTATTCTGTAACAGTATAACACATAGCTTCTATATTTCAAAGAAAAAAAGAGGGACCGTCACCACAGTTTATATGTCTGTAACGGAGCCCTCTGATCCTTATAATTTAATAGCCATCCGAATTATCCTCTGTGCTGACTATGGAATCCACATCATCCTGCACTGCGAACGTATTGAGGTCGAGCTGGTTTACACAGCCCGAATCATTTATTATGTTATCACTTATGTTCTGTACTGTTGTCGATGGTGTATAGTCCATATCGTCAAACAGAAATCTGTGAAGTGCAGTAACATTAGTTGCAAGATCACAAGCCACAACATAACTCACTTCATCCATGGTCGGACTGGCAATGGCAAATGGAAATCCTGTTGTGGTTGACAACTTATAATTAAAGCATGACTTTGCCATATCCATGATCTCATCCTCTGTAAGACTTGACGCAACGTCATCAACAACCACATTGATACAATCAAGAAGCTTTGAAAGTCCTGCAGACTTGGCTGCTTCTATCATCTTGGAGATTACTGTTCTCTGTCTCCATGTTCTTGTGATATCTCCTTCATCAGTGCTTCTTATTCTGGAATAGGCTGTGGCCTGGACTCCATTCAGATGGACAACGCCCGTGTCATATACATAATCTGAATATATCCCATTCACACCCATCTGCTCATCAATACACTGGTTGAGCTTATAAAGCTCCTCTTCCTTCAGCTCAATATCTATTCCACCGAGAGCATCAATTGCCTCTGTCAAAGCAGTGAAGTTAACTGACACGTAATCTGTTATATTGAGATCAAGATTCTTATTAATCATATTGACCGCGCCCTGAGCACCGCCATATGCATATGCATGTGCCGCCTTCTCATATGACTGGCTGTCGTTGCAAAGCTCAAGATAGGTATCCCTGTACAATGACAGAAGCTTCACCTCCTGAGTATCATTGTTAATACTGCAGATGATTATACTGTCCGAACGGACTCCATCTTCAACCATGCCGGCATCTCTTGTATCTATACCAAACAAAGCAATGTTAGTATAGCCTGTCATCTTCTTGACCGACTCCTCATTAAGATCTTCATTGACGTGTGTATTCTTCAGTTCATTAAACTGCATCTTGTTGTATGTGTTGTTGATATAAGTCTTAACCCACAGGAAACCAATGACTATAGCAGCCACAACCTCTATTGCGAGTATGATTCCCCATACTCTGTTCTTTTTTTTGCGAACCTTTTCCTTCATATCCTGCTCTTCTTCTATCTCATCATAGTCTTCTTCGTCATCATACTGCTGTCCATCTGCATCACTGCGTCCACCTGCACCATGATGATCATATCTGTCGTCATCATCATAGTCTGCATTCGGTCCAAACGCACTGTCTGAATAATCATCCTCTGCCACCTGGTCATCATATCCATAATAATCGGCATCATCATCATAGTTGTCATCATCATCAAATAGCATCTCGCCAGAATAAGGTCTCTTATTCATCTGGCCCGCACCGTCATTATCATGGTTATTTTTATTCTTTCCCATATTATTCTCCTAAATATCGAATGTATAATATATATTTTTATCCGTACAGAATTGAATTTTACTACAAACGATTGCCAAATTCAACGAATTATGTTTAATTCACTCTTTTTTACGATATTACTTCTTCTCCCAGTACGAATCTGTCTATAACAGGAACCAGTCCATCCTCATCGTTGGACAATGTGATATAATCTGCATGCTCCTTAACTATGTCCTGGGCATTCGCCATCGCCACTCCGGTTCCAGCGTAATCTATCATCGTCAGATCGTTGTATCCATCACCACATGCTATGAGATCCTTCACATCCATACACAGTTTTCCCAGAAGTTTTTCCAGTGATGTGGCTTTGTGTACATCTGGTGGCATGATCTCTATAAAATATGGTTCGGATCTGAATATATTCAGTCTGTCTCCAAATCTCTGTACAAGTTCATTCTCTATATGCTCCGCCTTCTCCGGTGCCGCTGTGAGCAGGCACTTGTTGAGTGGAAAGTCTATATACTCCCTAAAATTATCAACCCTCATCAATTCCATCTGATTGATACTTGCCTCAAATGTCATATATCCATCGATATCTGTTCCTGTTATAACGCGCTCACCGTCATATGTCACCATGCCGCAGCCGGCCTGCAGACAGTAATCATATATCTGTCTGACCACATCATTATCGAGAACAGCCTGATAGACAACCTCACCTGTCTTACAATTGACTATCCTTCCTCCATTGAACGCCAACACATATCCACCGAAACGCTCAAGTTCTATCGTCTCAGCAATCTTTCTTATTCCTGGAAATGGCCTTCCTGAGGCGATTGCGATTATATGTCCCTTCTCCTGTGCCTCAATTATCTTCTCCAGGGTTGCCGGAGTTATGTCCTTCTGTGTATTTGTAAGTGTTCCATCAATGTCAAGTGCCAGTAATTTTCTCTGCATAGCTTCCTCCATATATAGGTATAAGTATTGTGATCAATATCTGCTATGTAATTCTCCCTGCGTGATGTATAATAAACAAATAAAATCACATTATGGAGAAATCACATGGATATAAACATATACGTTAATCAGAAAAAAATCAACCCTTTATGCCGCAAGGCCATAGCTGAATATGTCAAGAGGCTTACCCCATATTGCTCAATGTCTATAGTATGCTCCCCGGGTCGCATGAAATGCGTCTCAGCCCACAGCCACAGCTGTTTTGCCCTCACGGAAGACTGTACCAGCACGATCTCATCTGAAGAATATGCAGCGTCCATCAACACACTCTCTACCAGTGGCACATCAAAGATCAGCTACTATATAGGCTATCCGTCAGACTTGCTTAACGCCTCCATCCCAGATATAAAAGAATTCTCGCTCTGCACAGTCAGCCCATCTTATGAGATGTCCGCGCTTCTGCTGTCGGAGCAGATATACCGAGCCTACACTATTCTGAACAATATCACATATCATAAATAAGACTCCCTGGACACTATACTTATCTGTTCAGCAAGAGCCACCCTTATCAGCTGATGTGGGAAAGTCATATCCGATATACTCATTCTGTAATCAGCTCTGGATATAATATCAGAGGCCAGTCCCAGAGAACCGCCTATTACAAAAGCAACAGTGCTGCAATCCCTGTCTCCTGCTCTTTTTATATGGCGTACCAGCTGATCCGTGGTTGTCTTTTTCCCTTCTATGCACATAGCGATCACATAATCGTCTCTGTCTATGACTGACCTGAGTCTGTCAGCCTCAGCGGTAATTATCATGGCATTCACCTTGTCTCCCGCCTTCTGTGGTATCCTTTCATCCGGCACCTCACATACTATCAATTTATCCCTGTGATCCATACTCTTTCTGTACTGTTCTATCATATCCGTAAAATGCTGTTCCTTGATTTTTCCAACACACGCTATCTTATATATCAAAGCTGTTATCCTCCGTCAAGCCTGTTCCTCTCTCATCCTGTCAAATACCCTGAGTTCCTCTTCATCTGTATTCTTTGTCACAAGACACACTATCATGGATATTATCAGGCTGATCGTAAATCCCGCAACATCGCCGCTCACGCCTGTGTACGCCTCCAGACTTCCATTGAATACTACTGGCAGATACTTCCATCCAAAAAAAACAAGTATTCCAGATATTATCCCGGCATACATTCCTGACTTCGTGGCATTCCTGTACATAAGCGTCAACGTAAGAGGTGCTGCAAGGGCAGCGGCACACAGCCCCCAACTGGAAACTATCATCCTCTCCCTGTTAAATTCCACCAGTTCCCCTGTCATAAATATCACACCTCCGGTCAACACCACAACACCTATATCTATAATAAGCTTTACCGCAGTCCCAACATTGGTCAGGGATGGCACCAACCCTCTTATATGCTCACAGATATTTCTCATAAATGATTCCAGCATGACAACCACCGCCACTATAAACACCATGAGTATGACAAATCTTACTATATAAGCATACTCGCTCTGTCCCAGCAATTTCTTGAGCAGCAGGTTGTATACCTGAAATGAGTTCATATTGTAATATACCTTCTGAGGATACAGTACCGGCACCACCAGCAGTGCCAGAACACTGGTTGATATGATTGTAAATCCTTCAAACACGATGGCCCATATTCGTCCGGCATCAAGCTCCTTGACATCTCTTATGTTTATTACACCCTTATACATAAGAGGCATGGCTATGCATCCAAGGCCAGTCCCTGTCATTGATATTGCTCTTCCTATGTCAATTTTTGCACCATCATAATACATTATATTGAGATAAGTGCTTGTTCCGCCCTTCAGGCTGGCTCTCCTGTAGTTATCCAGGATCGACCATACATCCATTTTGTAAAATATAAGCCCAATCATAAACAGACATGTAAGTATGACAAGTATAAACACAGCGGTCTTGATCATTCCCATGAGTCTGTTATCTACCAGAATAGTCGCGAGGACAAGGAAAACAACTATAGCTACAAGACAGAGGCTCTCACTTATACCAAGGAAATATGCCGCCACCGACACAATTACCTTAAGCACAGACAACAATATAAGTCCAAGAGTGACTATCCATATGACTGACACAAGATCTTTCAGCACCCATGAACTGTATCTTGCCCCGAACAGCTCCGGAGCATTGTGTATCTTTTTCCGCGAGAGCTCTGAATATGAATTCATTCTTTTTGAAAGAAATATCCAACCAATTACATTGCCGACAAACAATCCAATAGTGACAAAACACTGTCCCGCACCATGTATTACTATATTAATAGGCAGAAGAAATATTACCCACAATATGACATCGTTGGCACACACCTGACCAGCAGTGGATATTCCACTGGAGTTCTTATGCTTTATTCCAAATACTCTCTTATCACTAAAAACAGACATGTATCAGCCACTCCATTCTTTTATCTGAATCTTTGTTATCATTTTTATATAATATACCCTGCTCATTCTACCACAGTTGAAGTTTTGCCGCCACCATCATATTTATTGTGACATTTGCCGAAATGTTTCTATCAATTGCATTATTTTTTCAATAGTACAAAAACTAGTGATGTGTTATAATCTGAATCGTATGGGCTTTTACATATTTATTACATATTTTTTACCTGTCAGAAACGCAGGTAAAATTCACTTTACTCAGGAGGGCTATAATTTTGGATTTATTTTCTATTTTAACATTGCTCGGAGGCGTAGGTTTGTTTCTGTTCGGAATGAATCTCATGGGTGCCTCGCTGAAGAATCTTGCCGGAGGCAGTCTGGAAAAGGTTCTTGAGAAACTTACAACCGGAAAAAATCAGTTCACGGGAACTATCAAGGGTTTTACACTCGGTACAGCCGTAACAGCCATCATTCAGAGTTCGGCAGCAACGACCATCATGCTCATCGGCTTTGTAAATGCCGGCATCATGAAGCTCGGGCAGGCGATACCTGTTGTGTTCGGTGCCAACATCGGTAGTACTGCGACCGCACAGATCCTTCGTCTTGGAGATCTCGCGGAGACTAGTATTCTTCTTAAACTTTTAAAACCGTCATCATTTGCTCCTATCCTTATATGTATAGGTGCATTTATCATACTATTTACAAACAACAACAAGAAACGTGATATTGCAAGTATTCTTGTCGGCCTTGGAATCCTCTTCCTCGGTATGAATACCATGGAGGGTGTATTTGCACCACTCAAGGAATCAGAGAGCTTCCAGAATCTGTTCACATCTTTCAACAACCCATTACTTGGTATTTTAATAGGACTTGTGCTCACAGCCATCATACAAAGTTCATCTGCATCAGTAGGTATACTCCAGGCCATTTCGTCCACAGGCGTCGTGACGTACGGAACAGCCATTCCTATTATTATCGGTCAGAACATCGGTAAGTGTATGACCATTATCCTCGGAGGAATCGGTGCGAACAAGAAGGCAAAGAGAGTTTCGCTCTCATATCTTCTCTTTAACATATTCGGAGCTATATTCTTTGTTATTGTCATATACGGACTTCAGCTTTTCATAGACATGCCTTTCATGGACAAGGTTGTAAACCGTGGTAACATTGCAAATGTACACTTCATGTTTAACTTTATCATAAGCCTGATACTTCTGCCATTCTCCAATCAGGTGGCAAAGCTTACAGGAAAGCTTATAAGGGACGATGAGGAATCCAAGATCGACAAAGAGCTCGCCACACTGGATCCGAGACTTATCGCTACTCCTTCCATCGCCATTTCACAGGCAAGGAATGTCATGTTTGCAATGGCTGACTGCATAAGAGAAAACTTTGCAATAGCATGCAGACTCATCAGTGATTTCAATGAAGAAGATGCCGCCAAACTCGAGGAGAATGAGGATTTCATAGACAAATGTGAGAGCTCACTCAACAACTTCCTCCTCAAGGTAACATCACAGAACAACATGTCCAGATCCGAACGACTTGATGTGTCTGAGCTTCTGAACAGTCTGAGTGATATGGAAAGGATCGGTGACCACTGTGAAAATCTTCTTGTGGTATCCAGAAATATAATAGATCAGAAGATAAACTTCTCTGATCAGGGAATGCAGGAGATCCAGACCGCCCTCAAGGCAACTAACAATATCATAGATATGACACTTAGTGCTTTCAAAGAGGATGATCTTCAGGCCATATCCAGAATCGAACCTCTCGCACAGACGATCAGCGAGATTACAGAACTTATAAAAGATCACCACGTCATCAGACTTCAGGTCGGTGAATGTGGAATACCCGGAGGCTTTGCACTTGTTGATATACTCACAAGTCTGGATCGTATAGGCAGTCACTGTAAGAATATAGGTCTTCATATCGCCAAGAAGATCAGAGGTATCCATATGGATGAAATGCATGGTCATATCTACATCACCGGATACAAGACATCCGAGGAATATAAGGCACTGTATGCATACTATTCATCAATGTATGCCGATCCAATAACAGAAGGCTTTGATGCCAGCATCCGCGAACTCCGTGAGTTAACAACACCTGATGAACCTGATAACAAAGCTATGGTTTCCGGCGACGAGCAAAAGAATGAGTCAAAGAATGAGTCAAAGAACAACCAGAAGTCCGACCAGAAGAAAAAGTCATCAGCAAAAAACAAAGTAGCCGACAGGCACGAAAAGATAAAAGAAAAGATAAATGAGAAATATCCTGAAAAGGGTAAAAAGAACTCCAACAAGAAGAAATAATGGAGTACAACCCCAACTGCTATACAACGAAGAAGCGCTACACAGATGATATACTGTGCAGCGCTTTTTCGTTATATTTATATTGTAGTTTATATGCCTGGTCTTTTAGACCATATCAGTCACGGCTGTAATTGACGATCATATAGCCATCTTCTATCTCTATCCTTGCATCCTCCGATACAACCCGGTTGCTCACTCCAAGGCTGTCTCCTATCTCAAATGTACGATTCTCCACGTTGTATTCAAACCCTGTAAGTGTTACCCCCGTGACGCATCCACCGTACGGTATAAAAGATATATAATCATAACCCTCCAGCCGGCTTATTCCAGCACTGGTATTGATCATGGTTATGACATTGTGATCATCCTCTATATACGCATTTACGCCTTTATCTGCGCACTCCTTGAGCAGTCCAATGTTTGCCATCGTATGGTCAAGTCTCGTTCCGGTGGCACCCGATATATAAATATCCGTAGCCCCTTCCTCAATGGCATGCATGATGGCTACATGCGTATCTGTGAAGTCCTTATGTGTATCCAGATCAACAAACCGTATTGAGTGCATCTTTTTAGCCATCTTCCTGTACACTCCAACTGTCACCTTGTTGGCTGAATCAAAATCTCCAACGATGACATCTGGCACTATTCCTATCTTATTGCAGGTCTCTATCCCCTTATCCACAGCTATCACTCTGCTGCTTTCGAGATGTCTGTCCAAGATTCCCTGAAGGGAATACAGATCAACGCTGCCTCCGGATATTATAATATAACTCTTCATATCACTATTTGCCCTTTATTATCTATTCCTCATATTTCTCAAATACTTTGAGAAAGCTGCAGCTGTTCTCATAAGCATCTCCGCCAAATACCGCAGAACCGGCAACTATGACATTTGCACCAGCCTCTATGACCTCTCCCACATTCTTCAGATTGACTCCGCCGTCTACCTCTATATTGAGATCAAGCCCCCGGTCATCCGCCAGCTTTCTGACCTCAGCCACCTTTCTGAGCGCTGAAGGAATGAATGACTGTCCGCCGAATCCTGGATTTACACTCATAACAAGCACCATATCAAGATCATCTATAACATAATCAAGCGCTGATACGGGCGTTGCCGGATTGAGTGCCACTCCGGCCTTCATTCCAAGCTCATGTATCCGGGCAATGGTTCTGTGCAGATGCTTACAGCTCTCCGCATGTACAGTTACCCAGTCAGCCCCTGACTTCTTGAAATCCTCAAGGTATCTGTCCGGCTCCTCTATCATGAGATGCACATCGAATATCATGTCCGTTTCTTTTCTGAGGCACTTTATAACAGGTGCACCAAATGATATGTTCGGAACAAATGCTCCGTCCATAACATCAAGGTGCAGCGCAGGAACTTTCGCTCTGTCCAGTTCCGCAATACCATCTGCAATATGTGCAAAATCAACTGACAATAATGAAGGTGAAAGAATTATCATTACCATTTCCTCTTTTCTTTTAAGTCGTTATATATCATTACATAATCTTCATATCTTATACGGCTTATCTCTCCGTCCGCAACTGCCTGCTTTACCAGGCAATCCGGCTCACTGACATGGTTGCACATGTTGAATCTGCACTTACCCGTATATGCCGCTATATCCGGGAAATACTCCTTGAGCTCCTCCGCCTCTATGGAATCCACATACAGCGATGAGAATCCTGGTGTATCCATGATATACGTCGAACCACCTATGTGCATAAGCTCCGAGTGTCTGGTAGTATGTCTGCCGCGCTTGATCTTTTCGCTGATCGCACCTGTCTGTGCTTCAGCCTCAGGTTTTATGGCATTCAGTGTGGATGACTTGCCTACACCTGATGGACCGGCAAATACCGTGGTCTTGTCCCTGATGATGTCTCTGAGACTTTCTATCCCCTCACCATCTCTGGCACTTATAAAAAGCGTCCGGTATCCACTCTTCTCGTATGACTTGCATGCATCCATATTATCGGCGGACAGATCCAGCTTATTAAAGCATATTATAGTGTCCACTCTGCTCTTCTCCATACTCACGAGGAACCTGTCCAGCAGATTAAAGTTCGGTTCCGGCTCACTCACCGCAAATATTATAATAGTCTGGTCTATATTCGCCACTGCCGGTCGTATTAAAGAGTTAAATCTAGGCAATATCTCCACGATATTGCCTAGATTGTTCTCCGGATCAAGTATCTCTATATTCACATTGTCGCCGACAAGCGGCTTTATCTTCTTATTGCGGAATATTCCCTTTGCCTTGCACTCATACTGAATGCCATCTAAGGCATCTATATAATAAAATCCGCCTATACCCTTTATGATCTTTCCTGAGATTATACTTTCTGCCACTTATTCACCATTCTCCTGTGTAAATGTTGCCGATAACCCACCTGTGTTGAAGCTTGATGTAACATCAAAGCCATCTGAATCAGTTATCGTCACAGTGAACGATCCGCTGTTCGTAGCAACCCCGGTAAGTCCCTGAACTGAATCAATGCTAAGAGGAAAATCCCCAGCACCTGCAGATCCACTATACAGAGAATAACTCTCTCTTCCGATCGTATATGATATATTTACATTGACATTGCCAAATGTATCAAAGTCAAACTCTTTGTTGGATACAGAGCCACTGAATGCAACTGAATATGTCACGGTCTCAGGTCCCTTGCTCACTACATATGAGACAGGCGTTCCCTCTTCGACTTCGGTATTGACCTCAGGATCCTGTGATATTACCTGACCTTCCTTCACATCATCGCTATACTCATAGCTTGGATTGCCTACAAGGTTGACCTCCTGAAGTTTAGCCGCTGCGTCATCCTCTGACATACCCTCCAGATTTGGAACTGGCACCTTCTTTGTCTCCTTGCCATTGCTGACTGTTATCTTGACTGTGGAGCCTTCCTCAACCTCTGTACCTGCAGCAGGATCTGAGGAAATAACATGATCCTTCTCCACATTATCATCATACGCATATCCGTGTGTTACCTTAAGTCCGGCCTCCTCAAGCAGTGTAGTTGCCTGACTGTCCTCTAAATTGCGTACATCAGGAACCTTTGTCTTTTCCTTTCCTGAGGATATATATATCGTAATCTGTGTATCCTTTGTTATGGATGTTCCTTCATCCACACTCTGTGAGATAACATAGCCCTTCTCCACTGTGGCATCTGTCTTCTCAACAAATGTATAGTTGGTAAATCCATTCTTCTTCATCTGCTCCTCTGCTGCAGTCTTGTACAGACCTACAACATTGACCATAGGAATGGTCTCAGCCTCTGTGGTACTATTAGTTCCCTCTGTGGTTATGACATCTGTGGTCGGCTTCTTATCGCTGCCACCAAACAAATTCCAGCCAGCTATCTTGCCTATGAGAAGTATGGCAAGGATTGCGAGCACAACCGCAATGGCTATACTCGATACCATGATTATCTTCTTAAGTCTTGGATCAAGCTCGTCATCATTCCCCTCCGGATCATCAGCATCATCCGGCTGGTATTCACTATAATCTCCGTCATCTGTCTCATCTGGATCTTCATCATCCGGGAACAGATCATCAAACTGTGATGGAGGCATAACAGGAACATTGGCCTTTATCTCCGTTCTTGCTGTCTTTACCGGCGGAACCTCCGCAGTGTCTGCGGTATCCACCTGTCTGCCAGTCTTTATCATCTCCATCTCCTGCTTCGTCATCTCTATAGTAGGGGATGTAGGCACATTGGCTTTAGGTACAACTATGCAGTCTATATTAGGATTTTCCTTAACCCTGTTCAGATCAGCTATAAGTGCATTGGCCGTGAGATATCTCCTCTCCGGCTTCTTCTGTGTACACTTTCTTATAACCTTTTCCAGACTGGTCGGTATATCTGGATAATATTCCCTAGGTGACACCATATCACCCTGGATATGCATAAGTGCTATAGCCACATTGTTCTCGCCCTCGAACGGAACATGTCCTGTAAGCATCTCATACATCGTTATACCAAGTGAATATATATCACTTCTCTCATCGCTGAAACCACCTCTTGCCTGCTCAGGGGATATATAGTGAACACTACCCATGGCATTGGTGGTTGTAGTGCTGGATGAAGCTGCCCTTGCAATGCCAAAGTCAGTAACCTTCAGAGTACCATTGTTTGAAATGATAATATTCTGAGGCTTTATATCCCTGTGTATAGTGTGATGCTCATGAGCCGCCTGAAGTCCCTGGGCTATCTGTATAGCAAAATCTATAGCCTCCATAGGCTCGATTCTTCCATGCTTCTGTATATATTCTTTGAGAGTTATTCCCTCAACCAGCTCCATAACAATATAATATATGCCATTGTCCTCTCCAACATCATACACATTGACAATATTTGGATGTGAGAGACCCGCAGCCGACTGGGCCTCAATTCTGAACTTTGTGACAAAGTTGATATCTGAGCTGAACTCAGGCTTGAGTACCTTTATGGCAACAAATCTGTTAAGAACATGACATTTTGCTTTATATACCTCTGACATACCGCCAGAACCTACCAGCTCAATGATCTCATAACGACCGCTGAGCATTATTCCCGGATTTAACATATAACTTTATTCCTCCCAATCTATCGCAGCAACAACTGCTGATATGTTGTCCTTACCACCATAGTAATTCGCTCTCTCCACCAATTTCTTACCGGCCTTTTCAAGATCATCTGTCTCAGAAATTATATCCCGTATCTCATCGTCCTCTATCATATTCGATAAGCCGTCTGAACAGAGAAGGATCCTATCATCAGCTGAAAGTTCTACCTCAAAGAAATCTGGAACAACATCATCACCTATTCCTAGCGCTCTGGTTATAATGTTCTTCTCCGGGTGATTCCGTCCCTTGTTCCTGTCAAGCTGACCATTCCGTATCAGTTCCTCAACAAGTGAATGATCCAGGGTTACCTGCCTTATATCATCATTCACTATATACAATCTGCTGTCACCTATATTGGCAACATACATTATTCCATCGTCTATGACGGCAGCCACAAATGTGGTTCCCATCCCGGCGTAATCGTCAGGATTGCTGAGCGACAGCTTATATACCTTGTCGTTCGCATATATTATAGCCCTCTTCAAAAGTGAAACCGGATTGCTGATCTCGCTCTCCCTTATATATTCAGTTGCAGCTTCAATAGCTGTCCTGGAAGCAACATCCCCTGCCTTGTGTCCGCCCATACCATCCGCAACTATGTACAGATTCTGAATGGCACCTATAGGCTCATCAGTTAAAAAAATGCTGTCCTGATTCATGGATCGTTTCTTTCCAACGTCTGTTATTCCAAATGATTTCATGTTTATTCTCCATCATCCTAAAATACATTCTGATACGCCACTTTGCATATTCTATCACAACACTCAAAAAAGAACAAGACGAACTATTTATCCGCCTTGCTCTCCTCCTCGTATTTACGTCTCAGCTGACCACATGCGGCATCTATATCACGTCCCATGCTTCGTCTCACCGTGGCTGTTATCTGGTTTCTTTCCAGAATATTTTTAAATGTCTCTATGGCACCATTGTCTGCCCTCTCATAATCTCTCTCCTTTATAGGATTCACAGGTATGAGATTCACATGACAATTTCTTCCTCTTATGAGATGGGCCAGCTCCCTGGCTTTCTCCGGACTGTCATTCTGCCCCTTCACAAGCGAATACTCAAAGGTTATCCTTCTGCCAGTTTTTCCAAAGTAATAATCACAGGCATCCAGTACCTCCGCTATGGTATATCTGTTGGCTATAGGCATAAGAGCTCTTCTGTCCTCGTCGTTTGGTGCATGAAGGGACAGGGCAAATGTTATGGACATACACATATCCGCAAGCCGTTTTATCTCAGGCACCAGACCACAGCTTGACACCGTCACATTTCTCTGGCTTATGTTCAGTCCATTCTCATCCGTGAGCATGCCTATGAATCTCACAAGATTATCAAAGTTGTCTAACGGTTCTCCTGTTCCCATGACCACCACGTTGGACACCCGCTCTCCTGTGATCTTCTGTATACTATATATCTGTGACAGCATCTCAGAAGCAGTGAGGTTTCTCACCAGTCCGCCTATTGTTGATGCACAGAATCGGCATCCCATACGACAGCCGACCTGGGATGATATACATACCGAATTGCCATGCTTATATTTCATAAGCACGCTCTCTATTACATTGCCATCATGAAGCCTGAACAGGAATTTGTTGGTACCATCCTCATCTGATATAAGTCTGGTCACAACGCTTACCCCATATATCTCCTGGCTGTCCATGATCTCCCTGAGACTCTTTGGAAGATTTGTCATCTCCTCCGCGCTGTCAGCAAGCTTCACATGAAACCATTGATAGATCTGTTTTGCCCTGAATGCCGGCTGTCCCACGCTGATCACCCAGTCCTTCAATTCATCCATCATCATAGACTTTATATCCAAAGTCTGTGTTCCTCTATCCTCTATCTCTACTCTATCCATACTCATTCCAATCTGTATATACACAGGCTTTTATCATTTCTTCCGCACAAACTTTGATATGAAAAAGCCATCGCATTCATCTATTCCCTGAAGAAGCGTCACATATCCGCGATCTCCGCCGTGTCCCGGCACTATATCATCTATTCCTGCTATCTGAAACTCATGGTTTTTCAGAAACCACTGTACATTTTTCTGGTTTTCCTCACTGTCTATCGTACAGGTCGAATATACCAAGGTTCCCCCCGGTTTTACATACTGTGACACAACATCCAATATCTCCCTCTGCAGCTGTGACAATTCTTCTATTCCTGTCGCTGTGACATTATACTTTATATCGTTCTTTCTGCCCATGATTCCAAGACCCGAACATGGTAGATCGGCGATGACAACATCCGCCATACCGATCAATGATTCGTCCAGTATCTTTGCGTCCCAAGCCTCAACAGTTACATTGGTTATACCCAGCCTGTCTATATTCTCTTCTATAAGCTCCGTTTTGCTCTCCGTTAGATCTCGTGATATGACCCGACCTGCACATCCGGCAAGACTCGCCGCATACATTGTCTTACCTCCCGGTGCCGCACATACATCCACAACAAGGTCTCCCTCCTGTATTCCTGCAGCCCTGACCGCAAGACATGAGCTCTGATCCTGCACTGTGAATTCTCCGTCCATATATCCGGGAATCCTTCTCACGTAATCATATCCATTTATCAGAAGAGAAGTATCATTCAAGGTACCTCTAGTCACTTCTATGCCAGCATCTGCAAGCTTTATACCATAATCATCAACGCTGATCCGGTCGGTATTTACCCTTATGGATGTCGGTCTGTTCTCGTAGCTGCTCTTCAGTATCCTCTCCACTGTACCAGCGTCGTAATCCCTTGTAAGTATCTCCACGAGCTCAGCCGGAACTGAATACATGACAGAATAGTACTCCACAGGAGCTGCTGCCCTGTCAGGATATGATATATTATCTTTATTTCTTGCTATGTTCCTCAGAACCCCATTAACAAATCCCCTGAGACTGCCAAATCCATGATCCACCGCGAGCTTTACCGACAGGTTACAGGCAGCTGAATCCGGAACCGAATTCATGTAGAACAACTCGTATGTTCCCATTCTGAGAACACATCTTATAAGCGGTTTGCATTTGTTCACCCGTGTTTTGGAGAACTGATTTATTATATAATCAAGCCTTATTCTCTGTTCTGTAACCCCCTCCACCATTCTTGTGATGTATGCCCTGTCCTGCTTACTCATGAACTGATTGGCACGCAGAGCTGTTCCAAGGGCTATGTTGGAAAATGTATGATTCTTCTCTATATCAAGCAGGGTGGTCAGAACCACCTCTCGTGTATTTGTCTCCATAATATCTTTCCCATCTATTATCAGATATGCTGTCCAGCCACAAGCTTATTGCCAGCAAGAAAAGCTGCCACATCCATCGGCTTCTTACCCTCAGGCTGCAGTCTTGTTATCTGGAGCGCATCCCGTCCACATGCAACGGCAAACGCCTTCTTTGTGACCATTGTGATCTCCCCGGGCTGTACATTATCCTCACGGCTTACCACTTTGGCACCATATATCTTGACATTCTTACCACCGATCCTTGTATACGCACAAGGCCACGGCTGAAGGCCTCTGACAAGTAGTTCTATCTGCTCCGCAGGTCTGGTGAAATCGATATCACCCATGTCCTTGGTAAGCATGGAAGCATAGCAGCTCTGACTGTCGTCCTGCTGTGTTCTGACCGCAGTTCCTGCCTCAAGCTTTGTCAGAGTCGACAGTATAAGTTCTGCGCCACTGGCAGCCAGCTTGTCTGTAAGTGTCTCTCCTGTATCATCATCACCGATAGGCACCACTGCCTGTTCTATCATATCTCCGGTATCAAGTCCCTTTGCCATATACATAGTGGTGACTCCCGTCTCTTTCTCGCCGTCCATAATAGCCCACTCTATAGGTGCTGCACCACGGTATTTGGGGAGAAGCGACGCGTGGATATTGACACATCCATACTTCGGTATATTAAGTATACTCTCAGGAAGAATCTGTCCGTAAGCTGCCACAACTATAGCATCCGGTGCATAATTCCTGATGATATCAACATTCTCCTGCTCGCGGAGCTTCACCGGCTGATATACCGGTATTCCATATTCCATCGCCTGTAGCTTAACAGGAGTCGGCTGAAGTGCCTTGCTCCTGCCCTTCGCCTTGTCCGGCTGCGTAAAGCAGGCAACCACCTCATGGCCGGCCTCAACTATAGACTTAAGCGCATGTACAGCGAAATCCGGTGTTCCCATATATATTACTCTCATCTGATCTTCCTCCTCGCTGCCAGTTGTATCCGGCCTAGTTCTGTTCTACTTCATGCAGTCCATCCTGTACAAGATCCTTGTACAGTTTTCCATCCAGATGGTCAACCTCATGGCAGATTGCTCTTGCCAGAAGTCCATCGCCTTCTACTGTAAACTCTTCCATGTTCTCGTCAAATGCCTTACATACAACATGCATAGGTCTAGTAACAGTACCAAACTTGCCAGGCAGGCTGAGACAGCCTTCCTCTCCTGTCTGTTCGCCATCTGTCTCTATGATCTCTGGATTTATAAGACAGAGCGGATTTTCATCGCCTATATCTATAACAACTATTCTCTTAAGTATTCCAACCTGAGGGGCCGCAAGTCCTACTCCATTGGCCTCATACATGGTGTCAAACATATCATCTATGAGTGTCAGTGTCCTGTCATCCATCTTTGCCACAGGTCTGCATATCTTTCTGAGAATGTCATCTCCATCCAGTCTTATATTTCTTATCGCCATGTTACCAAATCTCCTTTTCGTTAATACATATTCATCGGATTGAAGTCAAAGAATACGCTGAGCTCAGATTCTCCGGTATCTTTCAGCCAATCCTCCACATAATCCTTTATTCCAACCAGGATATCATAATCCCGATGTTTTACATACAACACCCGTCTGTACATGTCCTTAATTTTGGCTATCGCCGGTTCAGATGGTCCTACCACAGACAACTGCTTTTCATTTATATATTTTCCTCTTATAAGAGAATACATCCTATCCATTATGTTGGCAAGCTGTTCTTCATCAGTTCCCACTGCCATGATCACCAGCATATTCCATTCCGGCGGATATCTCATAAACGACCTGTATGCCTTCTCCGTGTCATAAAATGCTCTGTAATCCTGCGCTGCCGCTGCAACTATTGCATAATTATCCGGCTTATAAGTCTGAATCACGACCTTTCCCGGAGCATCTCCTCTGCCTGCTCTTCCGGCAGCCTGGGTTATCAAATCAAACGTCCTCTCACCGGCTCTGTAATCTCCACTGAACAGTGTAAGATCAGCCAAAAGGACTCCCACGAGTGTTACTCTCGCAAAATCATGTCCCTTGACGATCATCTGGGTCCCTATAAGGATATCCGCATCTCCTCTGCCAAAGCTCTCAAGAATCTGTTCATAAGAATTCTTCTTAGAAGTTGTATCCCTGTCCATCCTCAGAGTCCTCGCTTCAGGAAACAGTCTGTTAATCTCCTGCTCCACCTTCTCGGTTCCAACTCCATAACCGCCTATAAGCCTTGATCCGCAGGATGGGCACATCTCCGGTTCTGGCACGCTGTAGCCACAATAGTGACACACAAGAGTTCCCTTGCCACCATTCCTGTCATTGTGCTTAGTCATGGATACATCACAATGAGGACACTTCACAGCTTCACCACAATCACGGCAGGATACGAAGCTGTTATATCCCCGTTTGTTGATGAACAGCATGACCTGTTCACTTCTTCGAAGCCTGTCCGCTATATCCCCGGCCAGCTCATCGCTGATGATTGATCTGTTGCCATGGTGAAGTTCATCTCTCAGATCAACTATACTCGTCTCTGCCATACTTCGTCCTGCTACGCGGTCTCCCATAACCCATAGTCTGAATTCTCCATCCAAAGCCTTTTTATAGCTTTCCACCGACGGCGTAGCTGATCCCAGGATAACACTGGCCCCCTCGATCCTGGCCCTTTCGATAGCAGTCTCCCTCGCATGATATTTGGGCGGATTATCACTCTTATAGCTGCTCTCATGTTCCTCATCTATTATGATAAGTCCTAGTCTTTCAAATGGTGTGAACAATGCAGATCTCGGGCCTATGACCACGTCCACGTCACCCTTCCTTGCGCGCTCAAACTGGTCATATCTCTCACCCTCACTGAGTCTTGAATTCACAACTGTGACCCTGTCACCAAAATATCTTGTAAAATACTTCACCGTCTGATAAGTGAGCGCTATCTCCGGAATGAGAACTATAGCCTGTCTGCCACATCTGATCACCTCTTGTATGCATCTCACATACACCTCAGTCTTGCCACTTCCAGTAACACCATGAAGCAGATATGTCTTATGTACTCCTCTGTCTATATCATCTGTAAATTCATCCACGACTTTGCTCTGGGCTTCATTCAGTTCAATATCAGGTATCTCATTTGCCAGACGCTTTACATTCTCCGGAGTCACTTCCCTGTAGTGACTGTCCTCCGTGATCCTGATAACGCCTTCGTCCTGCATGGCTCTTACCGCCTGATATGACACGCCTAAGTCTCCAGTTATCTCACCCATGGGGATAACCGTCCGGAGTCTCAGCTCCCTCAGCAGTCTGAGCTTTGCTTTGGCATTCTTTTTCATATATCTGTATTCACATGCCTCCACATCATCACAGTCAAGTACTGCATACCTGATCGTCACTGCCTTGACCGCCTTTTTAACCGGCATAACCGTCTGGATCGCATTTATCATGGTCGAGCCATAATTTCTCCTGATCCATGCCGCCAGAGCAAGAAGTCTTCCGGATGCAGTGATTCCATCCGTGCATATTGAGTCAACAGATTTCAGCTTATCTCTGTCATACTCCGTATTCTCCGATATTCCTGTCACATATCCCTTGCGAAGCTTATTTCCACGTCCAAATGGTATGTTGACCTGACATCCCGGCTTTATCTGATCTCTGAGTTCATCCGGAATCACATATTGAAATGCCCTGTCTATGGCCTCGTGGGATATATCAATTATCACATCCGCATATAGTTCCCGCATCTTCCTCCTCCAATATCTGGTATATCAGTTCTCTCTCATCCATATGTATCCTATGTCCACCTACGTCCTGATATGTCTCATGTCCCTTACCGGCCAGAAGTATTATATCTCCGGGCTCGGCATTGACCAGCGCATACCTCACGGCCTCTTTTCTATCTGTTATCTTGATATAATCACCACCGCTCAAGACAACTCCAGCCTCTATATCACTGATTATATCCTCCGGTCTCTCATACCTTGGATTGTCACTGGTTATTATCGTCACATCCGCAAGTTCTCCAGACACGCAGCCCATACCTGTTCTCCTCTTTCTGGATCTGTTGCCACCACAACCATACAGACATATCAGTCTATTCGGATCATACTGCCTAAGCGTCGACAAGGCCCCCCGCAGACTGTCCGCATTGTGGGCATAATCTATATACACGCCAAATCTTCTGGATACATTCACTGCCTCCAGACGCCCCATGACGCTCATGTTACCCAGCACATTCTGTATAATACGATATGGTATGCCCAGTATATCCCCCACGGCAAATGCTGCCAGAGAGTTATACACATTGAACACTCCGGGAATCCCGACGGTTATATATCTGTCTCCATCGCCGTCAGCAGACATACGGTAATCCGTTCCAAGCATACCATGAAGCATGATCCTGTGTACATTCTGGCAGGCATAATCCGGCATATTTACTTCTTTGTACTTGCCATATGTGATAATCTTCGCTCCCAAATTCTCCGCTGTCCTTCTGAAACATTCCACGTACATGTCATCTGCATTTATCACAGCAAGACTGCACATGGTGAACAGCTGCTCCTTCCACCTTACATACTCCTCAAATGTATCGTGTTCATTGCTGCTTATATGATCTGGATATACATTGGTATACACTGCAACAGCAAAATGTATGCCTGATATCCTGCTGTGCATCAATCCCTGTGATGACACCTCCATGACACAGTGAGTTGCCCCGTTGTCAACCATATGTGCCAGCGTCCTGTACAGACTCAATATTCCAGGGGTGGTATTGCTTGATCTTGTCACATTTCTGCAGTCATCTGTCTCTATCGTTCCTATGAGACCACTCTTTAAACCGCTTTTCTCAAGCATATCCCGTATCATATATGTCACTGTCGTCTTACCCTTTGTGCCAGTTACACCTATGATATTCAGCTTATCAGCAGGAAAATTCCAGAAATTATTACACAGTCTGCCTATGGAGCTGCGATAATCATACATCCGTACAACAAACGGTTCATCTCCAGAATTCATCCCGGAATCAGGAATCACAACATCCTCTGTCAGTATAATGCCTGCAGCTCCTCTGCTCATCGCGTCATCTATATATCTGTGTCCGTCATTCAACGGACCTCTGCGGCATATAAACAGCGCGCCTTCAGTGACCGCTCTGGAATCATCCACCAGCTCCGTTACTTCTGTATCAAGGCGTCCCCGCATATGCTCATAATTTACGCCTTCCAGCAGTTCCCGCGCCTTCATAAACATCGCCTCCCGTACAGACATTTTCTATAATATAGAATATGTCGAAACATGTACTGATGTGAGTGATGTCATACCGCAGTATCTCTCCTCTGCTTTATACTGAGCATGAAAACAAATAGGAGGCTGTGCCTCAAAGCTCCAACCTCCATAGTTATCGTTCACTTTATTGCGCAGACCTTTGATCAGTCCTCATCAGCGCCAACGATCTTTACCTTTCCGTGATAAAGCTCATCAACTGCAATTGATAATGGCTTCTTACCCGGATCTGCTGCCACAAGAGGCTCCTGTCCATCGATTATCTCTCTGGCTCTCTTGGCTGTTGCAAGGACGATTGAATATCTGCTGTTTACAACCGGCTGCTCGCCTGGCTCAACCTCTGCATTAACTACTGACATTAAATCTGTGTATGATGGATGTAACATGATATTAGATCCCCTTTCTTATATAATTCATTGTGATCATCTTCTATACTGAATGCTGTGTAGCTGTATTCAAACTAACGCAACATCATATCTTATCTAGATTATCAGAGTTTCTTGATCTCTGCAAGCTCTTCTTTTATTCCGGCTATATAATCAAGCTGATTATCTCTTCTGCAGCCATAGCTCTTGATGACAGAATCAACTGTATGGATACATTCTTCAAGATCATCATTGACTATCACGTAGTCATACTTGTCCATGTCTTCAGCTTCCTCGGTAGCCTTTCTGAGACGCTTGAGAATTGTCTCCTCAGACTCTGTTCCTCTTCCTGCAAGTCTGCTTCTGAGCTCAGAGATACTTGGAGCAGATATAAATATGAGCAGTGCATCAGGGAACTGTTTTTTGACATTAAGTGCTCCCATGACCTCTATCTCAAGTATGATATCCTTCCCCTGGGCAAGGCTTTCCTCAACATATTTCTTCGGTGTTCCATAGTAATTCTCCACATACTGTGTCCACTCTATGAATCCGCCGTAATCTATGAGATTCTCAAACTCTCCACGCTCCATGAAAAAATATTCTCTTCCATTAACTTCACCCTCTCTTGGAGCTCTGGTGGTTGCTGACACTGAGAGATTGTATCCGAAGTCTGATACAAGTCTCTTCACGACCGTTCCCTTGCCAACTCCTGAAAAGCCTGAAATAACTATAAGAGAGCCTCTCTTCGTTTTCTTATCTGCCATATCCTTACACCTCAAAATCAATAGTTGTTATATTGATCAGTACCTACTCAAGGTTCTGTATCTGTTCTCTGACCTTCTCTATATCCGTCTTAAGCAGTATCGCTTTATCCGATACATCCAGTGAATTGGCTTTGGACAATATAGTATTCGCTTCCCTGTTCATCTCTTGTGCTATGAAATCAAGCTTTCTTCCGACACTTCCGCCATCTTCAAGTATCTTTCTTGTACTGCTTATATGGCTCTTGAGTCTGACAGTCTCCTCGTCCACGCATATCTTATCCGCATATATGACTACCTCTGTAGCAATCCTGTTCTCATCAATAACCGGATTGTCCAGAACCTCTGTTATCTTGTCAGTCAGTTTTCTTCTGTACTCCTCAACGAGCTTCGGTGATATCTCCTCTATGTAATCCACTGCCTCCAGCATCTCATCCAGCTTGGACAGCATATCATTCTTAAGATTCTCGCCCTCTGTTATTCTTGACTGCACAAACATCTCCGCAGCCTCATCAAGTGATGCCTCAAGCAGCTTCCACAACGCATCCTGGTCAACAGTCTGCTCCTCCACGGTAAACACATCTGGGAATCCGCCAAGCACCGCCGGAGTAATATTGTTATCAAGGCAGAAATCTGATGCCATCTCAGAGAAGTAATCCATATACTTCGCTGCAACCTCACGATTGTACTTAAGCTTTACATTGTCCTCCGAGAAATCCTCGTATGTAATAAATACATCCACCTTTCCTCTCTCAATGTATTTCTTGAGATAAGTTCTGATGGTTGTCTCAAAAAAACTGATCTTCTTCGGAAGCTTTATATTTATATCGCAAAATCTGTGATTAACAGATTTCATCTCCACTACTATCTTGTAAGAGTCTGTTATCCTCTCACTACGGCCGAAGCCAGTCATACTCTTTACCATATCTGTCTCCTATGAATCCATGTCAAGATATTATACTTCACACCTGTTTAAAAATCAAATTGTTTATTCTTCTTTTATTCCTGTTATATTGGGCTCAGCTATCATCGAATAATTGGTATGATATATTACGAATCCCGGCTTAGCCCCTGCTGGCTTCTTAATGTTCCTTCGCTCTGTATAATCGATCTCAACCTTTGGTGCAGTTCTTCCAGATGAGTAATATGCCGCAAGTCTTGCAGCCTCCTCATAAGTGGAATCAGGCAGCTCCCCGGCGCCCTCAAGTCTAACTATTACATGTGAGCCCGGCATCTTCTTCGCATGGAACCACATATCTCCGCCATTTGCCAGCTTAAATGTCAGTTCATCATTCTGTATATTGTTCTTGCCGACATACATATGAAAACCATCACTGGATATATAATGAAGTGGCTTGCTGCGCGTCGTACGCCTGTCACCTTTTCTGCCGTATCTTCCCTTGATATATCCACATGCCACAAGTTCCTCCTTGACCTGTGTCAGGGAATTCTCATCTATAGCCATATCGAGGAATATCTGTACTGACTGCAAATGGTCAAGCTCGCTCTTTGTCTCAACTGTGAGCTGTGTAAGTGCTTCATAAGTGCGCTTGAGCTTATTATATTTTGCAAAATACCTCTTGGAATTGTCCATCACTGAGATGGTCGGATCAAGCGGTATCCGTATCATCTCATCCGTGTAATAATTCAAAGCCTCAAAGCTGTCAGCCCCCTGCTCAATATTGTAGCCATAGGTATTGATCAACTCTCCATATATGCGGTATTTTTCCCTGGATTCTGTATCCTTTAGCTGCTTAAGCTGGAGATCATATTTTTTGCTGGTTCTCTCAAGTGCATTGGACACTATCTTTCTGAGATCTGCAGATTTCTGTCTGATCCTTGTTACCGCACTCTTTCTGTAGAAATATTCATCAAGAACCTTGGATATACTCTCCCTTGTCTCTATGGTCTTATCTTCATACATCGTAAGCTCCAGCGATGAAAACTCCACCGGTGTGTAACCATCCATGACTATCTGTGGCACATATCTTCCACCTCTTATATCTTCCACGACATCTGAAAATGCACCATACAGTTGGTCCATATCCGCACCGCTCAGGGAGTCCGTTGACATATTGCCATCTACCCCCGCTCTATGGCATATCTCACACGCTGCAACAGGTGAAAACCCCGTCACATTCTGATATATCGCCTTTATGATGTTGACAGGAGAATCCGCTACCTTCTGCCTGAACTGTTCCTCCGTGATCTCAAGAGGGGATACCTTGCCCCCGGCAGGAGGATATTCATATGTTCTTCCCGGCAGCACCTCCCTTACAGAACTCACCATATGGGATATATGCTTTATACTGTCAATTATCACATTATCATCTGTTGCAAATATAATGTTGCTGTGTTTTCCCATGATCTCTGTTATCAGCTTCTTTCTTCTGAGATCCCCCATCTCATCCAGATGCTCTATAACAATTACCACTATCCTCTCAAATCCCGGCTGATAGACATCAACTATCCTGCCATTGTTGATATGCTTTCTAAGCAGCATACAGAAGTTGGGTGCTGTCATAGGATTTTCCTTTGCCGACTGCTGAAAATATATAAGAGGAAGACTCGCATCAGCTGAAATAAGCAGTCTGTAACTCTCCCTGTTATTCTTGATAACTATGTTCAGCTCATCCTTCTCCGGCTGATATATCTTATATATTCTTCCGTCGATGAGCTTATCCTTCATATCTCTCACCACATTGGATATAACTATTCCGTCAAACGCCATATCTGTCTCTCCTATATCCCTGAAAAAAGGCAGAAAATGCAAATTCATTCTCTGCCTCTTCCATATCTCCTACTGCATTGCTGCTACACAGATCCTACAGTGAATTGTAAAGATCCTTATATATATTCGCTGAGTTATACCATGAGTAATCCTGCCTCATACCACGCTCCTGGATTCCATACCATGCCTCTTTGTTGTTATAGTATACTTCCTTGGCATAATTGATGGCATTAAGAAGCTCATACGCATCATAATTTGCAAATGAGAATCCTGTTCCGGTTCCCTCAAACTGATTGTAAGCCTCTACTGTATCTGCAAGTCCTCCCGTTTCTCTGACAACAGGAACTGTTCCATATCGAAGCGCCATAAGCTGTGTAAGTCCGCATGGTTCAAATCTTGATGGAACAAGCATGACATCACAGCCTGCATACATCTTATGTGATCTCTCGTCTGAATAATATATGTTCGCCGATACCTTTGCAGGGTGGATTCCCTGATAGTACTTGAACATATTCTCATATTTTGTATCACCGGTTCCAAGTACTATGAACTGAACGCCATCACAGCATATGTCATTCATAATATGATCCACAAGATCCAGTCCCTTCTGGTCAGTAAGTCTTGAGATGATTCCTATGACAAACTGATTCTCATCTTGTGGAAGTCCACACTCTTTCTGAAGCTCTGTCTTGTTGATCTTCTTAAGCTGTCTGAAATTATCCACACTGTAATTCTTATATACCTGCGGATCCGTTGCCGGATTCCACACATCATAATCTATTCCATTCACGATGCCCCACAGAGACTGCCATCTTGCACTGAGGAGACCATCAAGCCCCTCACCATAGTATGGTGTCTGTATCTCCTTGGCATAAGTATTGCTGACTGTAGTTATCTTGTCTGCATACACAAGACCGCCCTTGAGCATGGCTGCATCCTTCTTTATCTCCAGCTTATCTGGGGTAAATACATAGTCAGGAAGTCCTGAATACTCCTGGATCGTCTTGATATCCCACTTTCCCTGAAACTGAAGGTTGTGTATGGTCATAACCGACTTCATACTGGTATAGAACAGATCCCCGGCGAACAACGTCTTGAGATATACGGGAACAAGTCCTGCCTGCCAGTCATGACAGTGAACTATATCCGGCTGGAATCCTATAGATGGAAGAATAGACAGTGCTGCCTTGGAGAAGTAACAGAACTTCTCTATATCCCACTTCACATCGCCATAAGGTGTAAAACCATTGAAATAATATTCATTGTCAATGAAATATACCTTCACTCCCTCATATTCAAGATACATAACTCCGACATAATCATTCTTATATCCTATATCCATATAAAAATGTGTTATATACTGCATCTTCTCTCTGTACTTATTCGGTATACAAAGATAGTTCGGCATGATAACTCTCACATCATACTCATTCTTATCAAATATCTTCGGCAGTGTTCCAACTACATCTGCAAGACCTCCTGTTTTGATAAAAGGAACACACTCTGATGCTATATATGCAACCTTCTTCATCCGATAAACCCTCCATAACATCTACACTCTCTGCCATTCACGCAGGCATATGCTGATTATACCATAGCGGTGTACATAATTCAATAAAGTTGACAACCAGCATCATCAAAATTATAATGTCCACATCACATCAGATCATGAATAGTTCCGTTTTCCCGGCACACAGTGATCTGACTATTCAGGAGGATACAGGAATGGCAAAAAACACCCAGGATGACACAATGGATATCGACATGATCGATATCACTTATGAGGATGGCACTACCTGCAGCTGCGAGGTTATCGCCAGATTCGAGGTAAATGATATCACATATGCAGCGCTCTTACCCGTGGACGACGAGGATTCCGATATACTCGTATACCGCTACTCAGAGACATCCGACAACGATGTCGACCTTGATGAGATCACTGATGAAGATGAATTCAACGAGGTTGCTGATGTCCTCGACGAGATCCTTGACGATCTGGAATTCAATTCAGACAGTGAAGAGTAAACTGCTAAAATAGCCTAAGCTCATAAAAGGCATATCCCGCAAAGATTCATATCTCCTGCAGGATATGCCTTTTTTCTTCTTGCACATAATAAATTCTCATACACTACACAGTCTACGCATTATTGATAAGTTCATTGCTTAGCGTGTATTCAAGGCTTAACGTTTTGGTTTCCCCGGTCCTGTCAAAATGCACACACAGCTTTTTGTCATCTGCATAAGTGATAACACCCTGTCCGTATCTCTTGTGAACGATTCTGTTGCCAGCTTTTATAAGACTTCTGTCAACAAGCATCTCCTGTACAAATCTGGACGTAGTGCTTCTTCTCCCGTACATCTTCTGGGGCACATATACATAAAGACCGTATTTGGCTCTGGTTACAGCTACATAAAACAGTCTGCGCTCCTCCTCAACATTATTATCTTTTATCGATTTCTTGTGAGGCGTCACATTCTCCACTGCATCCATGATGAACACATATGAGTATTCAAGGCCCTTTGCCGCATGCATCGTTGTGAGTGTCACCGAATCTGCCTGCAGATCACCGCTCCTGTTTTTCTCCTTCAGCTCTCTTGAATATTTCTCAATATATTCAAACCATCCATCTATACTTAGAAAATCCCTTGCGCTCTCCTGTATTTCCTCAAGTATATCCATATATTCGTCCGGGCTTACTCCCCTGTACTCTGCATATTCCTGCACATACGCATCCAGCCCAACAGCCTTCCTGATATAGTTTACAGCTGCATAAGGAGCAAGCCTGCTTATCCTTTCCAGGTCATTCTCCAGTACATTTATGTTGTTCACTATGCGGTATTTGTCTTTATAATACTGTCTCAGAGCCTCAAGATCTACATCAGGGCTGTCAAATGCATCCCTGCTTATATATCTGTTCGGCTTATTGATTATCCTGAGCACGGTTCTTCTGTCCCTTGCTCCCCTCGCCAGCTTTATATAATCAAATACATTCTCTGCCAGAAAATGTGTAAATATATTCGGTATGCTGTCCCTCATTGAAAATGGTATACCACTTTCCGAAAGTCTGGATGTGAGAGCCCTCGGTTCAGTGTTCGTCCTGTATATGACCGCCATATCTGAAAACGAAATTCCTGATGAATTCAGTTCCCTTATCCTTTCCACTATCCTTCGGTTCTGCTCAGTCACACTTTCCACCTTGACTATATGCACTCTGTCGCTATTTCCAGCACCAAAGGCCGACTGAAGCTTCTTTTCATACCGTTGTGTATTATTGCTTATTATCCGTTTGGAGCATTCAACTATATCATAGCTGCATCTGTAATTCACGTTGAGATACTCCACGATCGTTCCAGGAAAATCCTCCGGAAATCTCTTCATTATCGATGGGGCAGCACCTCTGAACCCATATATGGACTGATCATCATCGCCAACAACAAACAGATTTCTGTCACCACCAGCCATCAGCTTTATGGTATCATACTGTATTCCATTAATATCCTGAAATTCATCCACAAGTATGTATCTGAACTTATTCTGCCACATTCTGAGTATATCCGGTCTCTGTGACAGAAGCTCATAGGTGAACACAAGCATATCATCAAAATCTATCTTGCCTCTGCTTCTGAGGAAATTCTCGTATTCTCCATATACGATTCTGAAGTCCTCAGGCTTCATGGTGGTGCTGTCGTATCCGGACACATCAAGTCTGTCACTCTTCACACAGCCAATCTCATTCACAACATTTCGGGCAAAATCCTCCTGGCTGTCGTACTTGAAACCATGGCGCTCTATACTATCCCTTATAACACCATATTTTTCTGCTTCTGTCATTATGTCGGCCGCACTGTAATTATAGGCATTCCTCAACACCCAGAAAAACACTGAGTGAAAAGTTCCAAAAGTTACCCCCTTTATATCAGGACACAGATTCTGGAATCTGTTCTTCATCTCTGATGCGGCTGCCTTGGTAAATGTAATAACCAGTATGCTGTCCGCCTTTACACCATGTTTTTCAATCATATATCGTATCCTGTGCGTGAGCACTGTGGTCTTTCCAGATCCCGGTCCCGCCAGCAGCAGCATTGGCCCATCGCCATGCCGTATGGCATTTATCTGGGAATCATTAAATTCCATCATAATACCTCACATATCTTTATCTATCGCGTCAAAAAGGCGGTTAAAAGCTATTCCCTTTAACCGCCTTATCTGTTACCTTCTGTCTTCACAGAATATATTACTTACCGCAGCACTTCTTGTACTTAAGTCCGCTTCCACATGGACATGGATCATTTCTTCCTACCTTTGGTGCCTTGATAACTGTTCTTGATGACTTCTGTATCTTGTACAGCTCATCTCTTTTCTCCTTAGGGAATATAGCATCCCACTGAGGAAGTGTGTACAGCCACTCTGCATTGCACTCAACCATGTTCATATACAGCTTCTCATAATCTATAGGAAGCTTAACCTCTGAATCCTCTGTAACCTCATCAAGATTGTTGGACTCCATCAGACTGTCATCGATACCATCGAGGAAACCGATCATCAACTGAATAGTAAGGCCATACTTCTCTGCAAGTTCCTTAACCGTGCCATGCTCAGGATCTGCAAGTGGATTGGCAAGAAGCTTCTCATATACGCCCTTCTCAGCCTGAAAGTAATTAAGCCAGAATTCCTTACCCTCTGGTGTTCTGTCATCTAATCCGTATGCGTAATCACGCCATTCTTTTAATAAACTCATCTCATCTACCTCTTAAGTATTTTATAAACTTTTAAGAGTATATCAAATTATTTATTTTTTTTCAACATCTTTATCCTTGTTAGCCATATCATTACCAGTCCTTCTGAGCACCCGGGCGATCAGGCTCACACCCCAGCACAGAACAGGAATAACAACATCGAGAAAAATCATCCCCATAACGTATTCACTTCCGGTTACAGCCATTACAAATGTTGCGATATACAGACCTGCAAGTATCACCGCAAGGCTTATCGCCGCCACTCTCTTTATTATACTCATATCAGCCTCTTCAGTCTCTGTTCTTTATCCTGTCAAAATAATCCTTTATATCCTTCTCATAACCATTGTCAGATGGCTCGTAGAACACCGTACCTGCTATCTTATCCGGCAGATACTGCTGCTCCACATAATGATTCGGATAATCATGGGCATACTTATATCCGGTATGTCCAAGCTTTGCCGCGCCTCCATAATGTGCATCCCTCAGATACACTGGAACTGCGCCCGTATCCTGATTCCGGACCACATCCATAGCCTCAAATATCGCATTCACCACCGAATTGCTCTTCGGCGCACACGCCACATAGGATGCCGCATGTGCCAGTATAATCTGGGCTTCAGGCATCCCCACACGCTCAACCGCCTGTGCGCAGGCAGAAGCTACAACTATGGCGTTGGGATCAGCATTGCCCACATCCTCGCTTGCGCATATCATGATCCTGCGTGCTATGAATTTGATGTCCTCGCCTCCATATAGCATCTTGGCCAGATAGAATATCGCAGCATCCGGATCAGAGCCACGCATACTCTTGATAAACGCCGATATGATATCGTAATGATTGTCACCATCCTTATCATACCTTATAGCTCTCTTCTGAATACATTCCTCCGCAACAGGCAGAGTGATATGTATCTTGCCATCCTCACTTCTCTCAGTCGATAACACGCCCAGCTCGACAGCATTGAGCGCACTCCTGGCATCCCCTGATGCCATATCTGCCAGAAAATCCTCAGCATCATCATCTATCTCTGCATCAAATGCCGCCATGCCCTCCTCAGAATACACAGCCTTGTGTATCAGTTTCCTGATATCCTCCTTTGACAACGGATGCAGTTCGAATATATGAGATCTGGATATGAGAGCCCCGTTCACTTCAAAGTACGGATTCTCAGTAGTTGCACCTATAAGTATCACCGTTCCATCCTCCACAAACGGAAGCAGATAATCCTGCTGTGACTTATTGAACCGGTGTATCTCGTCTATGAACAATATAGTTCTTTTCCCATACATGGCCTTAGTATCCTTGGCCTCTGCAACCACCTGCTCCATATCCTTCTTGCCTGCAGTTGTTGCGTTGAGCTGTCTGAACTGTGCCTTAGTCGTATTGGCAATGACCATAGCCAGCGTGGTCTTGCCTGTTCCCGGCGGTCCATAGAATATAAGCGAGCTTATCTTGTCAGCCTTGATCGCCCGGTAAAGCAGCTTATCCCGTCCGATGATATGCTCCTGTCCCACTACATCATCCAGACTCTTAGGTCTCAGTCTCTTTGCCAGAGGTGAATCATCCTCTGGACTGTTCTCTCTCATAAAATCAAATAAATCCATATCAATATACCCTGTAAAGACAACTCGAAGCCCGATATCTTCAAATAACGGGCTTCGTGAGCTTGCCTATTCTACTTTATAATATCCAGCTTCTTCAGCATATCATTAAACTTCATGATATCGATTGGCTTACATATGTAATCATCATAATCATCACTGGCAAGATTACTGTCAAAGCTTGCCTCATCAAGTGCGCTTGTCATAATAACCTTTGATCTGAGCATTCTGGATACTCCATGTTTTCTCTCAGCACTTCGTATAGATGCCAGTACCTTATATCCGTCAATCTTTGGCATCATGATATCCAGACATACCAGCTCAAACATCTCACCCTTCTCAAGTGCATTGACAAATTCATCAACAGCAGCTATTCCATCAGGTGTTATAACAACGTCTCCAAACTTACTCAAATATTTTGACAAAAACTTTGCATTTGCCACATCATCCTCAGCTATTAATATTCTCATGATAATACCTCCCTAATCTACAGCCTAAGCACCTTTTCCAGATGACCAATCATCTCTTTTACTTCTACACGAAAACTCTTCCTCGAATATTGATTCCTACGTTCAAGTAACCCCTCTGTGAAAATACCATTGAACATAAGAGTCAGTTCTTTCGGTGAAAATACAGGCCTTATCTCTTTACTGTCTACAGCTCCCTGAAACAGTGAACAGACAAAGTCGTTTCGTTTCAGCATACATTCAGAAATAATCTCCCTGGTCTCTGACATATGCAGCAGCTCCTCATAGTGCAACATTATAGCCCCCATACCAATATAATTATCATAATATGTTGCATATGTGTCAGCATAATACTTGATTTTGTCCATATACGAACCATCCAGACGTTCAACAGTCCTCTGGATATTAATATCAAATGCCGCATACTCATTGACAACAGCTATAAGGACTTCATCAATTCCTCCAAAGTACTTATATATCAATGTGTCTGAAATGTTCTGCTTACGCGCAAGGTTCTTCGGTGTAAGAGCATGCAATCCCAAATCTCCGATCAGTTCGATAGCTGAAGCGACAATTTTATCTCTATACGAAATATAACTATCCTCCAATGTCCGTTCCTCCCATTACACATAATTTAGCCCTTAGAACACTGATTTTATTCTATGTCATGGGATATATTTTGTCAACCTTACATGTTGCCACTCTTTTCTCACAGACCACTTCACCATCTGATCACATCAGATATTATCATGTATTTTTGTCAATGTCCCGTTATATATCATCATATCTGATCCTATATTCTTGTAAGACTTCCATCCGATCTTCTGTACAGATATACACTTCCCGACAGATAATCCATTGGTCCTATAGCCGATGTATTTGCCTCGCGCACAAGTTCCCTCAGGTAGTCTCCGTCATAGCCTGCATGAGCCCCTATATACAGCAGCTCATGCACACTGCACGGCAGCACATATATATCATCATCAAGCTCGCGCGCACATGCATCAAGCATATCCTCATACAGTATGACTGTCGCACCATTTATATCATATTCATTGGTCATGATGTACAGATCATCCTTTGCATCCTCAGGCAATGACACGCCAGGGAATGTACACCTGTCTTTCAGAATTTCAAAAAGGCTTCTGCGCACAGGCGGAAGCATCCTCTGTGTATTCTCAAGTGCCTTGCGATACATATGATCTATATCTATTCCCCATCTCTTAATATCCTTCATGGTCACCAGTGTGCTGGCAAGCCCTGTGTCATTCAAGGTTATGACTCTCCTAAAGGTTACAGCAAGATCCTGGAACTCTATGTATGGCACCGTCTCCAGTATCTCTCTGTTTTTTTCTCTGTTCACCAGTCTCAATATGATGTTGTCCAGTACATCCTTCTCATCAAGTACATTTTTCATGGACACAGCACTGTCCGCATATCTGCTGCGATGAAGTTTCAATATCTCATCCACTATTGAATCAATGCTTCTGCCACGGGTGCAGTCCCTGTAAAACGGCTCAAGATATATCGTAGGACAGACATCATCCTGCTTCATCCTTATGTTGAGAGCCGTGAGCAGTATCCCATTGTTTTTAAGTATCTTATCCGTTCTGATCTCAGGCTCATATCCTGCCTCAAGCATCCTCACCTTAATCCCATCTACAACCTTTGCTGTGAATTCGTCAAATTTCATTCGTTTCTCCTTTTTTCTTGTAATTGGATCAAACGAAACGTTTCGATTGTTTTTGTGAAATATTTCATGGGTGAATTTTATCTGAATGGACATGGCAATTCAATAGATTTGGCGCGCTTATACGTGGAATCCTGCGCTTTATAATGGCATGGCCCGACATAAGAAAATCCCACATCCAGACTACGTTACATATCCGTCTGGATGTGGGATGTAATATCTGTTATAAAACTATCTGCTACAAGTAATGGGCACGATCATCTGGCATCCTGAACATACTTTGTCAGGAAGCTGACAAATGCGTCCATCTCTTCATCTGTACCTATGGATATTCTGAGATAGTTGTCAATACGCGGCTTGTCAAAGTATCTCACATATATATGCGCCTTCTTGGCAGCCTCAAATATATCCCTTGCAGGGATGGTGTCGTGTGTTGCAAATACAAAGTTGGCGGAAGACTCAAGGCATGTAAATCCCAATGGTTTTATAGCCTCCACGAATCTTTCCCTGGTTGCAACCACCTTTGCAATCGTTGCCCTGAAGTATTCATCATCCTTCACCGACTCAGTGCCCATTATGAGTGATGGTCTGTTCATCGTGTACGAATTATATGAATACTTAACATCATTCAAAGCCTTGATGAGTACAGGGTTGCTGACTGCATATCCAATTCTGAGACCTGCCATGGATCTTGACTTTGAAAATGTTCTTACAACCACAAGGTTGTCATACTTATCTATCAATCCCAGCGCTGACTCACCGCCAAAATCTATATAAGCCTCATCTACTATAACTATTGAATCCCTGTTATGACTGATGATATCCTCCACATCAGCTATATCCTCATATATGCCTGTAGGGGCATTCGGGTTAGGAAATACGATTCCACCATTTATTCTGAAATAGTCTTCCTTCACAAGTCTAAAGCTGTCATCCAGAGCTGGTCTTTCAAACGGTATCCTGAACAATTCTGCCCATACATCATAAAAAGAATATGTAATATCCGGGAAAAGCACCGGCTTGTCGGAATTAAAAAATGTAAGGAATGACATAGCAAGCACATCATCCGATCCAACTCCCACAAACACCTGCGACGGATCTACACCATGATACTCAGCAATAGCATCAACCAGTATCGATGCAGTAGGATCAGGATACAGTCTGAGTGCATCCGCATCCTGCATGATGTCCTTGACCCTCGGAGAAGGTCCATAAGGATTCTCGTTGGTATTGAGCTTGATAACATCTGTATCCTTTGGCTGCTCGCCAGGAACGTATGGTTCTACTTTTCTTATATTGTCACTCCATGCTGCCATATTAAGCCTCCTCATTCACCTGTGCCAGCTTCGCTGTCTGGTCAGCTGCTATAAGACTATCTATAAGTTCGTTGAGATCACCATTCATTATCTGATCAAGTTTGTATAATGTGAGCTTTATCCTGTGATCTGTTACTCTTCCTTCAGGGAAGTTATATGTTCTGATCTTCTCTGATCTGTCTCCGGTTCCTATCTGGCTCTTACGGTCTGCAGACTCTGCGTCATGCTGCTTCTGAAGCTCCATATCATACAACTTCGATCTCAGCAATGCAAATGCCTTAGCCTTATTCTGAAGCTGTGACTTCTCTGTCTGGCTGTAGATAACGATACCAGTAGGTATATGTGTAAGTCTGACAGCTGAATCAGTTGTATTGACACACTGTCCACCATTTCCTGAAGCTCTCATGACATCGATTCTGATGTCGTTGTCGTTGATTTCAACATCAACCTCCTCAGCCTCCGGCATAACGGCAACTGTAACTGTTGATGTATGGATCCTTCCGCCTGACTCAGTCTTTGGGATCCTCTGTACTCTGTGAACACCACTCTCATACTTCATCTTTGAGTATGCTCCATCACCCGTGATCATGAATACAGCCTCCTTGAAGCCTCCTATACCATTCTCATTGACACTCATAAGTTCAACCTTCCACTTGAACTGGTCAACATATTTCTGATACATTCTGTATATCTCATATGCAAAAAGAGCAGCCTCGTCGCCGCCTGCACCGGCACGTATCTCCACGATAACATTCTTGGAATCATTCGGATCCTTTGGAAGAAGCAGTATCTTGAGTTCCTGCTCTATGGTCTCAAGTCTGGACTTTGCGTCGTTCATCTCCTCCTTGGCCATCTCTCTGAGTTCTTCGTCATTCTCTTCCTCAAGAATCTCAAGACTCTCCTCTATTGTTGTCTTTGCATCCTTGTACTCGTGATATTTCTCTACTATAGGTGAAAGGTCACTCTGCTCCTTCATCAGCTTTCTGAATTTATTCTGATCCGACACTACATCAGGATCTGAGAGCTGATTGTTGATGGTATCCAGCTTATCTACAAGTTCTTCTAATCTATCAAACATAATATTACCTCTCTATATCAATTAGTGGTCTGCTATACAGACAATATTCAGTTACTTCTCTTATATCTTCCATACACAACCCTGTCATTACGACTCAGGTCCTGCACAACATGTACATCGTCATAACCTGAATCTACAAAGAGGTGCTGTACATCTTCTGCCTGATCATTGCCAATCTCGAATACAACATATCCTTCATCCTTTATATATTCTCTCGCCTTATCAGCTATTATTCTATAAAAATACAACCCATCTTCCATTCCGTCAAGTGCAAGCAACGGCTCATGATCCCTTACCTCCGGCATCAATGTGGGTATCACATCACTTCGTATATATGGTGGATTAGACAGAATAAGGTCATACTTTCCACAAATGCTGCCAAACATATCTGATCTGACAACTTCAAACCTGTCTGCCCCTGCACACAGCTTATGTATGTTGCGTCCCGTCAGATCAAGTGCAGCATATGATACATCAGCAAGAACTACTCTACTGTCCGGTCTCATAAGTCCAAATGATATACCTATGCAGCCTGAACCACAGCACATATCCAACACCTCAAGTTCAAGCTTATCTCCAGCGAGCTTCAGTGCAGTCTCAACCAGTGTCTCCGTATCCATTCTTGGGATCAGGACATTCTCTGATGTATCAAAGTCAAAGCCCATAAAGTTCTGCTCGCCTGTTATATACTGCAGCGGTATTCTGTCACAGCGCCTGTCAACAGCTTCCATGTAACGTCGTGCCACAGCAGCATCTATCTCTTCATATCTGGAATTGATCATATCCAGTCTGTTCATCCCTGATACATACCGCCACAATATATCTGCATCCACATCCGAATCTGGTACACCGTGTTTCTCCAGCTGCAGCTGCGCCTGATTTATAAGTTCATTCAGCTTCATGATACAATCCCTGTCTAATTCTCTATCTCTCCTCTGTGCATGGCTTCCTGATATTCCTGCCAGTTAATCACTGCCTCCACAGACTTTATTGCAACCTCTATCATGTCCAGATCCGGTTCTCTTGTGGTGAGTCTCTGTACCCACATACCCGGTACTGACATGATGTTCGCTATCTTTGAATCGCTTCTGCCCGCGAACATGATGAATTCATATGATATACCGGCTATAACCGGTATGAGCAGAAGCCTTATAATAAGTCTGAGCCATGCTGTATCCGCACTTATAAACATAAATACTATGATACTTATTATCATTACTATGAACAGAAAACTTGTTCCACATCTCTTGTGATATCTCGAGTACTTCTTTACATTCTCAGGTGTAAGCGGCACTCCGGCTTCAAAACAATTGATAGTCTTGTGTTCTGCCCCGTGATACATAAACACTCTCTGTATATCCTTCATAAGCGATATTATCGCAACATATCCAAGGAATATTGCAAGTCTTAGAACGCCTTCTATTACGGACATAAGTATCCTGTTGTCTATAACACAATCTATAAGTTCTCCAATAAAGGCCGGGAGCATCATAAATAAAGCTATGGCAAAAATAAGCGAGAAAGCAACCGTACCTATCATGGTCAGGTCATCCTCCCTCTTTTTCTGCTCGGGAGACTTCTCCTTAGACTTTCGTCCATGCTTATCTTCATCTGCCTTTGCCTTGTCCTCAGGCTCCTCCTCATCAAAAAATGTTGCGGAATACATAAGCGTCTTGACGCCTATGACCAGAGACTCCACAAAATTCACAACACCTCTTATGATTGGTATTCTGAAAAAGGCACTTCTAGAGCCCACAGACACATAGTCCACAACCTTGATCTCTATATCTTTATCAGGCTTTCTAACTGCAACGGCGTATCTGTCCCCATTCTTCATCATTACACCTTCCATGACAGCCTGTCCGCCAATTTTTACTCTCTTCACGCTTATCTCCTCATAAAAAAACAGCTTGAGATTATTTTTAATAACCTCAAGCTGTCATAATTTTATTAGTTGGCCTGAACGCCATACTTCTTATTAAACATATCAATTCTACCACGAGCTTTGATTGCCTTCTGCTG
>CAKQIY010000016.1 GCA_934247115.1 uncultured Coprococcus sp. | reverse complement strand
CTTCGAACCGTGTCAGGTCGGAGACGAAGCAGCACTAAGGGGAATCTCCTGTGTGCCGTGAGGGTGCCTGGGCTGAGCTAACTGCTGAGGTAACGTCTATGGTGACGCTTCGAAGAAAGACCGCATGGATTTTTTACATTATTTATTAAAAATTAAAAAAATTATAGCAAAAAGTAACAAAAGATGTTATCATCAAGTATGATACTTTTACGGAGAAGGAAAAGCCGTAGAATAGTGATTTTCCAAGGGGCGAAACTGGTATGAATTACGCTAAGGTAATTGATTTTGTAAAGGAACAGACAACTGTGAATGGTCGACCGCCGAATTATCCGTTCAGAAGCAGATTTGAACATACTATGCGTGTATATAGATGGGCGATTAAGCTTCAGTCCAAGCTTGGTGGAGATCTGGATATAATAGTACTGGCTGCGCTTCTGCACGATGTAGGCTGGGATGGAGTAAGGCCACATGGTGAAGTAGGAGCGGAGATAGCTGTAAATTATCTGGACAGCCTGGGGGTTGATCCACAGAAGATTGCCAAGATTGGTGAGATAATCATGATCCATGAGGAGAAGGATACGGACGCTGATCTGTCACTTGAGTGCAGGATCGTTATGGATGCTGATCTTCTGGATGAGGTTGGTGCCATAAGTGTGCTGTGGGATTCCATGGCGACTGCCATTGAGGACGAGGCAAGCTATAAACGTGCATATTACAGAATAAAGAATTTTTATAAGATTAACAAACCTAAGATAAAGCGGTGCAAGACTGAGGCCGGAAGACTTGAGTATAGCAAGCGCATGCAGCTGCTGGAGGATTTTATATTCCAGCTTGAGAAGGAACTTTTCTAGAATAGCTTATGTTTATTATTAGTATTCATCATGGATAGGAGAGATAATTATGAAGACATTTGTGAAGATATTGATAGCAATTATTGTTGTGGCTGCTCTGTGTGGTGGTATATATCTGGTTCTTCCGGAGACTACACAGATATTTGTAAAGGGTAACATTCAGTATCGTACAGATGACAATGCCAAAGAGAAGATCGACAGTCTCAAGAAGAACAATATTATCTATACAGAGGTTCAGAGCAATGGTACAGATAAGAAGGTTGATACGGGTGTGACATATGGCGACGCTCTCGACAAGAAGGGTAAGACAACAGTCTGGTATTATGAGGAGTCAGCCGATGGTGGATTCAAGATCACATACTATGGAACCAAGGTAAGCATGGATCTTGCAAAGTACGGATCAGATGGAACATACATAGATAAGACACTGAAGGTTGTATTTGATTTCCCAGCCGGTGGCAAGAGTTCAGTTACCCTGTATATCGGGGACGAGCAGTGTGATGATACCATGAAGGCAGCAGCACTTCAGGCACTGGCATACTAAGCGACACGGAGAGGCTATCTCATAAGAATGAAAATAATACGAAAAAAGCGCTACGTTGATGACAACGTGGCGCTTTTCTTTATTAGTCGTTGACGTTCACAAGTTCCTCTATCATGTTGATGATGATTCCTGTTGAGTCGGTCAGATTGCTGGCTTCCATGGCCTGGATATATTTGTCTTTGTTGTTATATACTTCATTTATACCGGCGAACAGAGACTCTGTGTTAAGCTCTTCCTCCTGTATAACGTAGCTGTAACCGCTCTTTTCAAATGACTGCGCATTGAGTATCTGGTCTCCTCTTGATGCTGCCTTGGACAGTGGTATGAGGATGTTTGGCTTTCTGAGTGCGAGAAGCTCACATATGGCATTTGCACCGGCTCTGGAGATTATGATATCGCAGAGTGCCAGCATGCTTGCCAGTTCCTTTTTGACATATTCATACTGAACATATCCCTTCTTATCCTTGAGGCTTTCATCCAGATTATCCTTGCCGCATAGATGGATCACATTGAAGGTCTCCAGCAGACGATCTATATTATCTCTTATAGCGTTGTTGATGATGACACTTCCTGAGCTTCCTCCGACTATCAACAGAACCGGCTTGTTGTCGGTGAATCCGCAGTAGTTATATGCGAATGCTGAGTCACCGCGAAACAGCTCTTCTCTGATAGGCGTTCCGGTCACTACAGCCTTACCGTCTGGGAAGAGATCCTTGGTCTCTGGAAAGTTGCAGCATACCTTTGTTGCCTTTGGCAGAGCAAGCTTGTTAGCAAGTCCTGGAGTCATATCTGATTCGTGTATGATAACAGGAATTCCTGCAGAGTGGGCTGCAAATACCACAGGGACGGTTACAAAGCCTCCTTTTGAAAATACTACGTCCGGCTTGAGCTCCTTCATAAGTTTCTTTGCTTCAGAGATTCCCTTAAGTACTTTGAAGGGATCTGAGAAGTTCTTCATTGAGAAATATCTTCTGAGCTTTCCTGAAGCTATCCCGTGATAAGGTATACCCATATCTTCGATAAGCTTCTTCTCCATTCCATCATAAGAACCGATATACTGGATATCATAACCATGCTTTTTAAGTTCTGGCATCAGTGCCATATTGGGAGTGACGTGACCTGCGGTACCGCCACCTGTCAATATAATTCTCTTCATAATGATTGTTAATCCTCCTGTTACTGTGCTGATGCCAGATACTGCTTAAGTGCCTGCGCCAGCTGATCCGGACATGAAGTTGGTTTGAAACCACAGGTTGTACCCTCGAGTCTGGCGATGACGTCCTCTGGCTTCATGCCTTCTACGAGGGCTCCGATACCCTTAAGGTTACCATTGCATCCTCCGGTGAACTTTACATCATGCAGCCTGCCATCGATGACGTCAAAGTTGATCTCGACAGAGCATGTTCCTTTAGTCTTATAAACCATAACAATACCTCTTTTCTATTGTACTTAACCAATCATTTTAATATTCGCTGATACATTCTAAGATGTATGTATCCTGCTTTTTTCATCTTGAAGTATATCAAAAGAGCATGCAAAAGACAAACATTTGTCGAGCGAAAATAATTGTATACCCCGGAATGACGCTCATATAATACTACCATCCGGACCGGCCAAACGGATGTGGGGTTAAGCCCTGACAGGATATGATCGAATAATTGAAAAGAGAGGGAAAACTATGTTTGAAATTTTGTTGAATCAGAATGTGTGTATGTATGTGATGATAGTGTGTGGGTGTATAGGGCTGACAGGACGGGTTGTGATGAGCAGTTATCTTGCAAGACTGGCAAAGGCGGCTGAGCGCATGGGAACGACACGGAAAAAACCATTGATGGAGATGCGCAGGCGGTATGAGGATATAACATCGCTGGATGTGAACATACATGACACTGCCGCATTTGTGGACAAGTACATAGACAGGCTGAAGATAGGTTTTATACCGATAAATGTGTGGAATGGATTTGTGAAAAATATGGGAGTGGCCGCAGCTGGGACAGGCATATTTGCAGCGGCGTATCAATATTATGTAGTAGGCGATGGCGTGGAGACATTGAAGATGCTGGGGTGTGGACTGGCAGCCTGCATAGTGCTGGTGGCTGCTCATAACCAGTGGAATTGTGAATGGCATATGAGGACTCTGCGTGACAGCGCCAGAAATTATCTGGGTAACAGCCTGGCAAACAGATTGAAAAAAGAAGAAGAGAAACAGACGACGAAGCAGGATACTGTTGAGGCCATGGCAGCATGCAGTGAGACAGATGAAAATGACAGGATAAAAAGAAAGGCGAAGCCTGCGCGGAAAGCACAGCGGAGTGATAAGTCAGATTATGATGCTCTGCTTGACGGAATAATGAAGAAAATGCTTGCGGACGGATAGCAGGAGTGTTGATGAGCAGGTGCGTGGCAGATGAAATGCAGGTGAAAGCCGCCTGCAGAAGTCAATAAATTCAGGATGGTAGATAGTGAGAAAGCTGTACTTGATAGCAGGACTGTATGCGGTCTGCGTGATCGGGGCTGTGCTGAGTGGATGTTCCATATATGACAAGGAAGATATGTCCAAAATGATAGCAACTCCGGGTGATGCAGAATGTCAGGCAGATGGTGCGAAGCATGGGGAAGGTGATGCAGAGGGAAAAAACGATGCTATGACGGACGATGACGGGAACAATACGGAAATTGATGGGGAGAGACAGAATAAGGATATGACAGAGCTCAGGGATTATAGCCAGCTGTCGACAAAGAAATATTCCTGGTACATAGTGAGAGACAAAAATCATGGAATGAGCGGCTGTGACAACAGCTTTCCGCTGGAGCAGTATGATGCATTTTACGTGGACAGAGTGTGTGCTGAGAAAAAAGAGAAGGTTATGTATCTCACATTTGACTGTGGCTACGAGAACGGATACACAGATCAGATGCTGGATGTTTTGAAGAAACATGATGCAAAAGGATGCTTTTTCGTGACGATGACTTATATAAGGGACAATCCGGATATAGTGAAGAGGATGAAGGAGGAGGGACATCAGGTGGGAAACCACACGGTGCATCATCCATGCATGCCGGAGAAGAGTGTGGAGGAGCAGAAAAGTGAGTTAAAGGAGTGCTCAGACTTTATGAGGAATGAGACCGGGTATGAAATGGATATGTATTTCAGACCGCCGAGCGGTGAGTACAGTGAGCAGGTCCTGCAGCTGGCCAAGGATATGGGGTATAAGACCATCTTCTGGAGTATGGCTTACCTTGATTATGATGTGAACAACCAGCCGGGGACGGACTATGTCATTGATCATTTTGCGAAATACTATCATCCCGGGGCAATTCCGCTCATACACAATGTGTCATCGTCAAATGCGCAGGCACTTGATACGGTTCTCACAAACCTGGAGAAGGAGGGATATGAGTTCAGGTCTTTGAATGAGATGAAATTTGAATAGCAGTATCAGAAACAGAAACTCTCTGCACGGATCATATCGGTCCGCACGGAGAGCTTTTGTGTATAAGAGTTTATGATTTAAATTGTTTTTACTCTAAATGACATATCGGCAGTGCGATCTGTGTGATATAAGCATCTTTATTTGCTCCGTGGGTTGGAGGACCCTCCATAAATGAATTGCGAAAATAACCACAGGTCGCAAGATTGTTTTCTTTTGCATAGTCCAATAGTTTTTTCTGGACAGTGTCGAAATTTTCATATGGACCACGATAGTATATACAGATAGCTGCAGTCTGTGGAAGTTTTTTTATGTGTTCGTCATTGGTGTCAGGATCTGCTGCGACAGGTATGACATATCTTCCGGCTGATGTTGATTCGATAAAAACCTCTGCACACATTTTGCCTGTGGTGTCCAGCTGATATTTTTTTGTTGCCTCGATAAAGGTCTTGCGCAGATCTTCGGTTTTTCTGGCCAGGTCAGAGTCTTTGAACTCCTGACAAAATGCAGTGAATGAGGGAAGAGTGATAAAACGGATCTCCGGTTCTGATGTCTGGGACTGACGCAGCTGAAGCTGGGCTATGCACAGATCCAACTGAGAGCGGAGCGCAGTCATACGTTCAATGACATCCTCAAGTTTTTCGGTATTATTGAAATATTTGTTAATCTCAGACAGTGATAATCCAAGTCCCTGAAGAACTTTTATAATTCGTATATGTACGATGTTGTCGGCAGAGTAGTAGCGGAAACCGCTGCTCTCATTTTTGTATGCGGGTGTCAGAAGTCCCAGGTCTTCGTAGTTTAACAGCATTCTTCTTGTCACTCCAAGCATTTTGGTGACTTCGCCAATTTGATATAGATCTTTATTTGCGTGATTCATATGATTCCCCTTCCCTTAAAAATAGACAAAAAAAATTGTGAATGTTGCATAAATATCGCAAAAATATTGTTGACTTGAACATTGATGTACGAATTATAATTATCATAAATTGTTAAAGGGAAAGAGTCAAGAATTAACAGGAGGTAGTGGTTGCAGAGAGAAAACATTAACGGACACACGAAAAAGAGGTTTTATTGAGAAAGAGAGGGAAGTGTATGAAAGAAAGAATTCTATGCAGAAAAGTTATGGCATGGCTTATGACAGCTTTCATGGTCATAACGTGTTTGATTTCGATAGGCGGTAAGAATACTGCCTACGCAGCGGCTATGGAGAATATCAAGGTAACAGATGTGGATATCAGCACAGATGGACATCTGAGAGGTCTCAAGTGGGGTTGGACGACCAGCGGCTATGCCAGCGCGAGCTGCAAGCTTGGCATTCAGTCTGAGAAGTTCTTGTCTGGAGATCTCACAAACTTTGGTGATTATCTGAGCAACCATAGGTACAGTGGATGGGCGAGTGCTGAGTCACCTGAAGGCTGCGGATTTAAAGGCTGGATAACAGAGAACTCGTTCTCAAGGAGTTCAGGTACATATGACAGAACGGATACCATTTCCGGAGAGGGAATAGATATGGGTACCACCGGTGTGTATTATCTGTATACGTGGACATATTACAATGGTTATGTATTCCCTGATATTTACATAGGAAGTATTGATCTGGATGCGGGCAAGATAGTGGATGCCAGCGGCAATGAAATAACATTCCAGATCGGTGGCTTTTCAGGCGGAGGCAATACAGATCCTTCGGAGGAAGAAGTTGTATTCATGAACAATGGATATCCATATGGCAAGAATATGACGAATAGTTCAATCACTCTCGTTATGGACGTGACAGGGGAAGCTGCAACATATCAGTGGCAGAGCGCGATCAGTAAGCGTGGACCATTTACAGATATTGAAGGTGCAAATGAGAGTACATATACGTTCACCCCGACTCATGGATACTGGTACAGATGCGTGGTGGATGGTACAGCCAGCAGAGCGGTAAAGGCAGTTATCCCTACCAGTGACAATGGAAATACGTGGACAAAGCCAAATACTTGCTGGTATATAAGCAATGGAGTTATGGCCTATATGGCCAATGGCAATGAGTTTGATATTGTTGGCTTGTATACTAAGGACGGAAAGAACTATATGCTTGGAACAAGCTATACGAAAACTTGGGCAATGTATAGCAGAAGTGATGCAGAACCTTCATCTGAAACGGCTACATCACAGGTATCTGTGGCTTCGCTTGCAGCTCTAAGATTGTCGTTTGATCCTATGAATACTCACGATCTGATTTTTGATGCTGAACTTGGTGAGGGACAGCACTCATTTGCAATAGGAGCGGATGCGAACATTGGAAATAGAATTACAAGCTCTGACAGTGCAGATGATGCGGTGCTTGCTGCTACTGTCAAGAATGGCGAATTACAGCAGATAGCGATGATGGGAGTTGCTAAAGCGGCGGATGCGGCAGATGATACTCCATCATTTGTTCTTGCACCTATAACACAGGCAAGTTATTACTGGATCGGGTACTATGATTCCAGAAGAATATTTGAGTACAATACAGATTCATCAAGCTACATAAAGGAAACTGCTGAAATAAATGGTCAGAATGCTGCATCCCTGGTTGAAGGAATAGATTCGGGATTGACAATGTCATGGACAAATGTTGAAGATGGCGGACATATAGGATTCAAATTCAGCGTTGGAGCGGTGGCTGATGTAGGAGCAGTTACAGGACAGGTTGATTATATAACAGAAAATCTGACAGATCTTGATGGCGATACTTCATATATCATCACTGTTGATGGCGAGTCATATGACATTGTGAGTGATATGTATGGTGATATAGCTCTTGAGGGAACAGATGATAACGACGTATCATATAGTTTGTTTGGTAAAAATATAAGTATCAGCAAGAAAGACAGTCAGGATACACCTGCTGATATAACTGTTGCAGCAAGACCGGAGGCGCCATCTGCACCGAAGACTCTTGCAGACATACAGAATCCAACACCAGCCGATATGGAAAGTGCTGCAGACGGCGAAGGTGTTGAGATAGTAAGCGTGACTGGCGATTCTGTGACTGTAAGCCCGCTTGGCGGACAGCAGTATCAGTATTCGACGGATGGAGCAACCTGGACAGTTCTCGATGATCTGAATGTGTCAGATAATTATGTTATCTCAGGACTTGAAGAGAATCAGAGGGTATATGTTCGAACAAGATACGTGGCTAATACAACAAGACCAGCTTCATTGTGGTCAGATGCCAAGGCAGTCTCACGTGACCTGATCGCCGGAGTAACTGCGGAAGATACAACCTGCACTTATGATGGATTGATACATAGCCCATCTGTTACAATTGCAGATAGCCTGGATGGAGCTTCTATCAGTTATTCATTGGCAGCAGATGAGCCGTACACACAGACGGTTCCAGAGCTTAAAAATGCCGGAACATATAAGGTGTATTACCTTGTTACAGCAGATGAGTGTTCACCGGTATTTGGCGATGTGACTGTGACTATCGAAAAGAAAACGATCACAGCGGATAAGGTAATCGTTGATGAGAATGCATATATACAGGGAATCCAGTTCTCAGGATTGCTGGATGGAGATGAACTTGTATATGACGAGGATTATACTGTAGTACTGTGGGACGTTACACCTGGAATAGAGACGGTTGTAACTACATACAGATTTGGGCTTGCAACTACGGGTAATGCAGCCAATTACATACTTCAGAACAAGTCATGGGATATGGTTCATCATCATGACTGGACGCATGAGATAAAAGAAGGCCACAGTAACAAGATAATTGCATATTGCAATGAAACTGAGAATCCGGCACACTGCGCATATCAGGGCAGAAACGAGGCGGTCAGCTGTACTGTGACAGCAGAAAGCAGAGCGTATGACGGCACAGAATATGCAGGTGCAGTTGTTAATAACTGGATAACAGAGAAGACCGGAGAGGCAGCTGTTACATATTATGAGGGAACAGGTGATACCGATTATCCGGAAAATGAGAATGCGCCGGTAAATGCAGGTACTTATAAGTTTGTTGTGAAGATAGCTGATGTTACGGCTTATGCAGAATTTGAAATACAGAGACTTGATCAAAATGTTGAATTTGATGTAATCGATTACACATTTGGCGACAGTGTAGAGGCTCCAGAGGTTACAGGAGCACAAGAGGATCCTGTTATAGAGTATTACTACACAACAGAGAACAGCAACACGGATGGAACATTGTGGGAGAACTCCAGATCGGCAGATCCGGGCACATATTATATGTATGCCAAGGTTTGTGCTACAACCAATTACAATGAGTATGTGACACAGCCGGTTCAGTTCACAGTTGCAAAGAGAGAAGCTCCGACGGACATAACAGCGGCTGATATTGTGAAGACATATGACGGCAAGGCATATGGAATAACTGTTACAGGTGATATCCCTGAGGATGCAGTTGTAACATATGGAACTTCTGAGGATGCCTGCGATAAGACTGTAAGTCCGAAGTACAGCCAGGCTTCAGATGAACCATACACTGTATATTATAAGGTTGCGGCAAGGGGATATGACACGATATCCGGACATGCAGCTATCACCATCAACAGAAGACCACTTGCTGTATCGGGAATCAAAGCTACATCAAAGGCTTACGATGGACAGACAGAAGCAAAGCTTGACTATTCAGGCGTTGTTCTGAATGGTAAGGTCAGCGCAGATGTGATTGCAGTTACAGCCACAGGAACATTCGACAGTGCAGATGTGGGAACAGGCAAAACTGTAAGCATCACAGATATACAGATCAGCGGAAGAGCTGCTTCAAACTATGTACTTACAGAAGATGCCCAGCAGCAGACAGCAAAGGCAGATATCACTCCTGCGGGAACAACTCTTACTGTAGGAAAGGTTGGAGCTAAGACATATGGAGGTGCAAAGTTTGCCCTCAATGTGAAGTGCAGTAGAAATGACAAGAAAACATTTACAAGCAGCAATACAAAGGTTGTAAAGGTGGATGGCACAGGCAAGGTAACTATAGTTGGTGCAGGCAAGGCGGTTGTGACAGTATCCGTTGCGGCAAATCAGAACTATAAGGCAGCTACTGCAAAGGTTGCGATCACGGTAAACAAAAAATCCATCAGAGTAACTGCAAATGACGCATCTAAGTATGAAGGCAAGGCGGATCCGAAGTTCACATTTACAGCGGAGGGACTTGTTGGCAAGGATAAGCTTACAGGAATTGTTCTCAAGAGAGCTGCTGGTGAGAAGTCCGGAACATACACGATCACAGTGAGCCAGAAGAAGGGTGCAAATCCAAACTACAAGATAACATTTGCCATTGGACGTCTGGTTATAAAGAAAGCGCCAAATGTTGAACCTAGTGGAACAGAACTCTATAAGAAGACACTTCCGTTCTTCCTTATGAAAGGAAAGGGAACAGGAACAAGAATAGATCTGACATGGGATAAGGTCAAAGGTGCAACAGGATATGATGTATACTGGTCATATTGTAATGGAAAGAACAACTTCAATAAGCTTGCTAATGTACCGAAGTCCCAGAAATATGCCGATAAGAACCTCAATAATAAGAGAGAATACAAGTATTTTACAGTCGCATACAAGATGTCGGGTGGCAAGAAGGTATATCTCGGCAGGACAAATATAGTCCATGTTGCAATGCCTTATGCATCAAAGACAAACGCCCTGACAGTTACTGTAAACAAGACTTCAGTAAGCCTTGCAAAGGGTAAGACGTTCAAGATCACCAAGAAGGTTAAGCTTGAGAATTCAAAGAAGAAGGCGTTAAACCATCTTACGAAGAATGAAAGGTTCATAACATCCAATGCAAAGGTGGCAACTGTTTCATCTGCAGGAGTTATAAAGGCAGTGCGTAAGGGCACATGTACGGTTTATGTAATGGCTGACAACGGTGTGTGTGCAAGGATCAAAGTGACAGTTAAGTAGTGCTTTAGACATGGTTATAATTGAAAACTCCTCCAAACCGGTTGTGGCTTTGGGGGAGTTTTTTGAGATTAATAGTTGATTATGGTATACCTATTTGCTAAAATTGATTCAATGTGAAAAATTTAATACAAGTAAGGAGAGAAAACAAATGGCACAGACAGTAAGTTTCGATTTTAAGAATGCAAAAGCCATGGCTACAGACGCTGATATCGCAGCAATCAAGGATCAGGTAGTAGCTGCAAAGGCAACACTTGTAAACAAGACCGGTGAGGGAAATGATTTCCTTGGATGGATCGACCTTCCAGTAGACTATGACAAGGAAGAGTTTGCGAGAATCAAGAAGGCAGCAGCTAAGATCCAGGCAGATTCAGACGTGCTTGTAGTAATCGGTATCGGTGGTTCTTACCTGGGTGCAAGAGCAGCCATCGAAGCTTTAAGACACAGCTTTTATAATTCAGTTGACAAGTCAATCCGTAAGACTCCTGAGATCTACTATGCAGGATCTAACATCAGCAGTACATACATGGCTCATCTGCTTCAGGTGATAGGTGACAGAGATTTCTCTATCAACATCATCTCCAAGTCGGGTACAACAACAGAGCCTGGTATCGCTTCAAGAATCTTCAAGAAGAAGCTTGTTGAGAAGTATGGCAAGGAGGGCGCAGCAAAGAGAATCTACGCCACAACGGACAAGGCAAAGGGAGCTCTCAAGACACTTGCAACAGAGGAAGGCTATGAGACATTTGTAGTTCCTGATGATGTAGGAGGACGTTTCTCAGTTCTCACAGCAGTTGGTCTTCTGCCAATAGCAGTAAGCGGTGCTGATATAGATAAGCTTATGGAAGGCGCAGCTTCAGCAAGAAAGGATTGTCTTGCACAGGACTTCGACGATTCAGATGCTATGAAGTACGCAGCAGTAAGAAATGTACTGTACAACAAGGGTAAGTCAATCGAGATCCTTGCTAACTTTGAGCCGGCACTCCACTATGTATCAGAGTGGTGGAAGCAGCTCTACGGCGAGAGTGAGGGTAAGGATGGCAAGGGACTCTTCCCAACAGCTACAGACTTTACAACAGACCTTCATTCACTTGGACAGTTCATCCAGCAGGGTTCACAGAACCACTTTGAGACAGTAATCAATGTTGTTAATCCAACATGTGAGATCGTTATGGAGGCTGAGGACTCAGATCTTGACGGACTTAACTATCTTGCAGGCAAGACAGTTGATTTCGCCAATAAGAGTGCTATGAACGGAACAATCCTTGCACACGCAGATGGTGGAATACCTATTATCCAGATCAACATCGACAAGATCGATGAGTTTACTCTTGGTGAACTGTTCTACACATTTGAGTTCGCATGTGGTGTAAGTGGATACACACTTGGGGTAAACCCATTCAACCAGCCAGGTGTTGAGAGCTACAAGAAGAACATGTTTGCTCTTCTCGGCAAGCCGGGCAATGAGGAGCTTGGCAAGGAGCTTCTTGCTAGAATCAATGGTTAATATAAGCAAGTCTGTCATATGACGGACAACTTAGAGAATATATAAGAATATGCAGATATATATGACTATGCGGAATGAACTCAGGTTCAGATGGCATACATATTTATCTGCATATTTTTTGCAATTTTTGTGGGGGATTCCTGCTGCACTGATTTTGGGATTCTATATTTCTTGTAATCGGATTCGCACGATGTTATACTTATGAAGTGTATAGGCTCAGAAAAAAAGCCGGATACTTACATTGTGGATAGAAGGATAAGAAGGGCAGTGACATATGAACGAAATGAGAGATGTTGAGGGACTGTATAACCGATATAGACAGGTTCCGTTGTATCTGATAGGACTATTCTGTCTGATGACAGTGTTTATGTACTTTGTAGGTATAGGAGCCGGTGTGATAGCGACTATCTTCACGGCGATATATGGAACCATAACAGTTGCAGTTTTCCTCAGGATGAATTCTCTGTCCAGAGACAGATATGTGGAGTTTGCCATGGAGCATGGCAAGATGCAGAAGGAACTTATAAAGGAATTCCCGGTTCCGTATGCGCTGCTGGATGAGGATGGAAAGGTAGTCTGGGTGAATGATGAGTTCTCAGGTATAACTGAAACCAGCAAGAGAAAACTCATGAAGCTGAATATAGTCCAGGTGTTTGAAGAGGTTACTGAAGAGAGCCTGCCATATCAGGAAGCAGTGACCGAGGGAGAGATAGCTTTTAATGGAAGAGAGTACAGATACGAGATAAGAAGAGTCCAGGTCAACAAATTCGATGAGCTGGATGGACAGGAACAGTCCGGCGAACCGGAGCCAGATAAAAAGATCGATGAGAAGAATTCGGATAAGCCGGTTGCACATGGTTCGAAGCATCATGGCAGGACCGATACATTCCTTGCGTTCTACATGTTTGACATAACCGTTGTCAATCGACTGACACAGGAGAACCATGATCAGAAACTGGTCGCAGGTCTTATATATATTGATAATTACGATGAGATATTTGAGTCGCTTGAGGAGGTAAGACATTCTCTTCTTGTGGCCCTTGTGGATCGAAAGATCAACAAATATATGGCAAATGTAGATGCTATAGTCAAGAGTCTTGAAAAGGATAAGTACATGTTCGTCATGCCACAGAAGTATCTGGATCAGCTCAAGGAGAACAAGTTTGCCCTGCTTGATGAGGTAAAGGCCATCAATATAGGAAATGACCTGCCGCTGACACTCAGTATAAGCCTTGGAACCGATTACAAGAGTTTTATAGAGAACTTTGAGGCGGCGCGTTCCGCCATGGAGCTTGCCCTTGGACGAGGCGGAGATCAGGCAGTTATCAAATCTGCCGACAGGATCACGTATTTCGGAGGTAAGAGTCAGGGAACTGAGAAGTCTACAAGAGTAAAGGCAAGAGTTAAGACGCTGGCATTCAAGGAACTTCTGGAGACCAAGGAGAGGGTTATAATTATGGCTCACAAGAATCCGGATATGGATGCATTTGGATCCGGAATAGGTATATATAAGATGGTGACGGCGCTGGGCAAGAAGGCGCATATAGTTGTCAATGAGGTGTCATCAGCCATAAGTCCTATATATGGCAACTTTACGTCCAACAATGTGTATCCGGATGATATGATCATCGACAACGACCAGGCGCTGAGCCTTGTCGATGATGACACGGTTGTCGTGGTTACGGATGTCAATAATCCGACTCTTACGGAGTGTGAGGAGCTGCTGACATATGCCAAGAGCATCGTGGTGTTCGACCACCACAGACAGACCAAGGATGTTATTGCCAATGCGACATTGTCGTATATAGAGCCATTTGCGTCATCGGCGTGTGAGATGATCGCTGAGATGCTTCAGTATATGGATGAGAAAATCAAGCTGAGACCGACAGAGGCTGATGCCATGTATGTCGGAATACTCATTGATACAGATAATTTCCTGAGCAAGACAGGTGTCAGAACGTTTGAAGCTGCGGCATTCCTGAAGAGAAGCGGTGCGGATGTCATGCGTGTAAGGAAGATGTTCAGAACAGATATAGAGACATACAGGCAGAAAGCAGAGGGCGTGAGCCATGCAGAGATGGTACTGGATGCATTTGCCATATCCATCATCACTCCTGTGGCAGGTCCTGAGTCGCCGGTGGTGCTCACTGCCAAGATTGCCAATGAGATGCTGAACATCGCAGGAGTCAGAGCGTCATTTGTAATAGCCCAGATGGGACCTGATGTCAAGATAAGCGCCAGGGCCATTGATGATGTCAATGTCCAGATAATCATGGAGAGAATGGGTGGAGGCGGACATGCCAATATTGCTGCCGCCCAGTTTACAAATGCAAAGGCAGAGGATATAAAGAAGGAGCTGGTTGAGATTCTGAATGAGATGTATAAGGAAGGAGATATATAGATATGAAGGTTATATTATTACAGGATGTTAAAAGCCTTGGAAAGAAAGGCGCAATGGTAGAGGTAAATGAGGGTTACGCAAGGAATTTCATAATTCCTAAGAAGCTCGGTATGGAGGCTACTCCTAAGAATATGAACGATTTCAAGCTCCGCAAGGCTCATGAGGAGAAGGTGGCAGCGGAGAATCTGGCTGATGCCAAGGCTCTTGCAGCAGAGCTTGAGAAGGCTTCTGTAACTGTGAAGATCAAGGTGGGAGAGGGCGGAAGAACATTTGGCTCAGTATCCACAAAGGAGATCTCAGATGCTATCAAGAGCCAGCTCGGCAAGGATATAGACAAGAAGAAGATCGTTATGAAGGACTCTATAAAGGCGATAGGAAGCTTTTCAGTGAAAGTAAAGCTTCACTCTGAGGTTCAGGCAGAGCTTGCTGTAAAGGTTGAGGAAGCATAAGGAGTATTGATAAGACATGGAAGATGCATTTGCAAGAAAAAAGCTTCCCTATAATCTGGACGCTGAGAAGTCTGTTATAGGTTCCATGCTCATGGACAGAGACGCCATAGTGGAGGCATCTGATATGCTGACCAGAGAGGATTTCTACTATGGCCAGTATGGAATATTGTTCGAGAATATGGTTGAGTTGTTCAAGGAGGGAAAGGCGGTAGACCTGGTAACCCTGAAGAATAAGCTTGAGGAGAACAATGTTCCTGATGAAGTCATAAGCTCCAAGTCTATAGCGGAGATTCTTGAGACCGTGCCGACATCGGTGAATGCCAAGCATTATGCCGAGATAGTTGCGGACAAATCCATACTCAGGAAGATGATAAAGCTGTGTGAGGAAGTGGAAAAGGACTGTTATCTTGATTCGGAGGGAGTTGAACAGCTTCTTGAACAGGCCGAGAGCGGTGTGTTCAATCTGATAAAGGAGAGGAACGGCTCCAGCAAATTTGTGGGGATCGACAGGATCGTCATGAATGTTATCGAGCAGATAGAGGAGGCTTCCAGAAAGAATACAAGGGTGACCGGTATTCCTACTGGATTTATAGATCTGGACAACATGCTCACCGGTCTGCACGGATCGGAGTTCATACTGGTGGCTGCGAGACCTGCCATGGGTAAGACGGCATTTGTCCTGAATATAGCTCACCACGTTGCTGTGCGCAAGGGAATTGCAACGGCGATATTCAACCTGGAGATGAGCAAGGAGCAGCTTGTAACACGTATGATAGCTATGGATTCCCTGGTCGATTCCCAGAAGGTACAGACAGGACAGCTGGCTGAGGACGACTGGGATCAGGTGCTTGCCAGTGCGGAGAGTATAGCTGCCGCACCGCTGTACATAGAGGATAGCTCGGCGCTTACCATATCAGAGCTCAGATCCAAGTGCAGACAGCTCAAGAGCAAGAATAACCTTGGGCTCATTATCATCGACTACCTGCAGCTTATGAGCACGACGGGACGAGTTGAGTCACGTCAGCAGTTCGTATCGGATATGTCGAGATCATTGAAGATGCTTGCCAGGGAGCTGGATGTGCCTATCATAGCACTGTCTCAGCTGAACCGAGAGGTTGATAAGAGACCGGATCACAAGCCTGTGCTTGCGGATCTCCGAGAGTCGGGATCTATAGAGCAGGATGCCGATGTGGTTATGTTCATATACAGAGATGATTATTACAATCCTGATACCGACAAGAAGGGTATCTCGGAGATAATCATAGCAAAACAGAGAAAAGGTGCCACCGGATCTGTGGATCTGGTATGGCTGCAGGAATACACGAAGTTTGCCAACAAAGAGCACTAAATATATTATGTTTTATAAGGAGAATTGAAAATGGTAGTTGAACCAAGAGTTAAAGATTTTATTTGTACAACAGCTCACCCTGTGGGATGTGCACAGAATGTAAAAAATCAGATCGAGTATGTCAAGTCAAAGGGAGCAGTGGGAAGTGATAACGCACCTAAGAAGGTTCTGGTGATCGGAGCGTCAACAGGATACGGACTTGCATCACGTATCGCAGTTGCATTTGGCTATGGCGCAGATACCCTCGGCGTTATGTTTGAGAAGGAGTCCAATGGACGCCGTACAGCAACCGCTGGCTTCTACAACAACAGAGCATTTGAGGAGGAGGCTCACAAGGCTGGACTCTATGCGAAGTCTATCAATGGCGATGCGTTCTCAGTGGAGATCAAGGAGCAGGTCATCGAGACCATCAAGGCAGACATGGGCAAGATCGACATGATCGTATACAGTCTGGCAGCCCCTAGAAGAACAACTCCTGATGGAACAAAGTACACATCAGTACTCAAGACGGTCGGTGATGAGTACACCAACAAGACACTTGTACTCAAGGACAACACTATCACAGACGCACATATCACAGCAGCGAATGACGACGAGATCAATGCCACCATCAAGGTTATGGGTGGTGAGGACTGGATCGACTGGATGCAGGCACTCTCAGATGCAGGAGTTCTGGCAGACAACGTGATCACAGTTGCATACTCATACATAGGACCAAAGATCACATTCCCTATCTATGCTGAGGGTTCTATCGGACAGGCGAAGAAGGATCTGTACAAGTCAGCAGACATTATAAATGAGAAGTTCCCTAACATAAAGGCGAAGATTGCTATCAACAAAGCTCTTGTTACACAGTCAAGTGCAGCTATCCCTATCGTACCTCTGTATATCACACTTCTCTACAAAGTTATGAAAGAGAAGGGGCTCCACGAGGGGTGCATAGAGCAGATGCAGAGACTGTTCATGGATAAGATCCTGGATGACAGCCAGGTGGATGACAACGGCTTTATCCGTATGGACGACTGGGAGATGAGAGAGGATGTTCAGGCAGTGGTTGCTGAGCACTGGGATACAGTCAACAACGACAATGTCAAGGATATAGCAGATATCGATGGATACTGGGAGGATTTCTACAACATGTTTGGTTTCAAGATTGATGGTGTGGATTACTCAGCAGATGTTGATATTATGTAATATCCATGGATAGTCTCAATATATAAATAGTACAGATGCCCCACAGATTCATAGAATTTGCGGGGCATTTCGGTAAGCGCTTTTGGTGTGCCTGACCCATTATTTTCGCAAGGAGGAAGACGGTATATGTACAAATACTTATTATTCGATCTTGATGGAACTATCACCAAGTCTGAGAAAGGAATATTCAACTGTATAAAATACGCTCTGGACTGGGCTGGAATTCCATATCCTGAATACAGAGTATTCAGAAGCTTTATAGGGCCATCCCTGTATGATTCTTTTGTAAGAGAATTCGACATGGATGATGCAAGGGCAAAGGAGATGGTGGCCAAGTACAGGGAGAGATACAACGTGGTAGGGCTCTTTGAGGCTGAGGTGTACAACGGAGTGGCGGACACCCTGCGTGCCCTCAAGGAAAGAGGCTGTATACTATCGGTGGCAACCAGCAAACCAACGGAGCCGACACTCCGTATCCTCGAGAAGTTCGACGTGAGAAAATACTTTGATGTTGTAGTTGGAAGCAATCCTGATGGAATAGGATCAGACAAGAAACATATCATATCTCAGGTAATTGAAAGCCTTAAAAAAGATCACGATTTGACAGAAGAAATGATCCAGGACGGACAGGTTGCAATGATAGGCGACAGACGCTATGACATAGAGGGCGGCAAAGCCTGCGGTCTCCAGACCATAGGAGTCCTCTACGGCTATGGCAGCAGGGAAGAATTCGAAGCTGTCGGCGCCGACAACATAGTAGAAACACCAGAGGAAATCCTGAATCTGTAGATAGAAAGGTAGCTTATAGTTTATAGATGTCTGTGTTGATATATATTTTATTAAATATCTATGATTATTTTTGTGGGATGACACTCTGGGGAACTGAATAAAAGAAAAACAGGTAAGAGTCGATAGCTATAATACTGAGCGGTATATAGCATATATTTTGCATCGAAATATGTCAGGAGATTGATCTGAAAAGTATATATCCAACAAGATCAGGATGCCATGCCTCCGCTGACAAATATTGAGCCTGTGTATATGTGATCGGTAGCGAAGACGCCTGAACTTTGCTGCTTCTTGCCAAGGCGGAGCTCGCAACGCTCTTATAGCGAGCGGGAGCCGCGTGCAGATATAAGCAAAGCAAAGTGAGGTAAGTCGAGCGTGATTACATATATAGAGACCCAATTTTTGTCCCCGGAGAGTATGGCATCCGTCCCTTTGTCAAATCATCTCCTGACATTGGAGATGTATCCGAAGAACGCTCCAATGATACCTCCTATAATGTGGGTGAGGTTCGACACGTTGTCTTTGATAAACACCCCGTCAACCACCTGTCCGCCGATATAAAGCACTGCCACAAGTATGAAGGTTAGTGGTATAGATCCGTCCTTTATACATGCAAAAGAAGACAGAAGAATATATGCGAATACCACTCCGCTGGCGCCGAGCAGTGCTGTGCCAGGGAAAAATATAAAATGCACGATCCCGGTCACCAGTGCGGTTGTGATGGTGACGATGAGCAGATCCTTGGATCCGTATTTTTCCTCGAGCAAAGGTCCAATCACCAGCAGAAGAGTCATGTTGTTTAGCAGATGGCTCCAGCTTGCGTGTCCAAATACATGGGCAAATATACGGATATAAGTCAATGGATCGGTGAGAGGGGCCCTGTACACCTCAAACAGAAGAAAATTACTCTTACCGCCTGTGAGTATGTTCAAAAGATATGCTCCCAGACAAATGAGTACAAATGTAAGTACCAAAGGTGAGTTAAATGATATCTTTAATATAGTTTTTGATTTTGTCTTTGACATGTATCGGTCCCTCTGTTTTTTAGGCGTCATAATCTGGCATATCGTTGAAGTACATCTTAAGGAAGTTTGTGCTCTGCTCAAGTACACGCATAGTTGATGGAAGAGGCACGGCTATAAGGTCGTTGAATACGTATTCCCCGGCAGCAGAATCGATCACATGTCCAAGCTGTGTCTCATTGTGTGTGTAGTCAGCATTGAACCCACCGTATTTGTTGCCGCGGGCATCGAGTCTGATCCACTTTTTGAGGTCGGGATGGTATACTGCATTCAGCGCATGCATAGCCATCTTGCCACCCTTGTGTTTGATTCTTATATAACAAAATCCTGTATAGAAATTGTTGGCCCGGAGAAGGGCTGCCAGCAGATTTGCCTTTGAATAGCTGATGCCTGTGCTGGCCTCAAGTACATCCGAAGCGCTGATGGTTATAACTGTAAAATTACTGTCGTATGTGTGAGAAATCTCATCCCGGACAAAATAATAACATGCCTGTATGATCTCGTCGCTGCTCTTACATGTTGAAGCAAGCTCCTTAGCTTTGGCGGCAACGATAGGATTGTCATAATTCACGTATTTGTCATACTGCAAATATGCTGAATCCTTATTTCTCTGAATTAGTTGCATTGTGTCATCTCTCCTTTATTACTTGAAATATGTAGAACTTCAGATAATATGATTCATCTGCAGCCCACAAAATCGGGTGGTCAGGAGCCTGTGTGCGGAATTCAACCTGACGAAGTCTTACGTGTGAATTCATGGCAGCCTGTCTGATGGTCTTGGTGAAAAGCTCAAAATCCATAAAATGAGAACATGAGCAGGTTGCAAGGAATCCACCGTCCTTTACAAGCTTCATCGCACGCAGATTTATTTCGCGATATCCTTTTACAGCGTTCTTTATAGAGTTTCTTGATTTTGTGAAAGCAGGCGGGTCAAGGATGACGACATCAAACTTTTCGCCCTTGGATTCCAGTTCTGGAAGAAGGTCAAATACATCTCTGCATTCAAAAGACACAGTATTCTCCAATCCATTGAGTACTGCGTTTTCCCTTGCCTGAGCTACAGCCAGTTCAGATGCGTCTACTCCCAGGACGCTTGAAGCTCCAGCTATGCCGGCATTAAGTGCAAATGATCCTGTATGTGTAAAACAGTCAAGAACTTTTGCGTTTTTACATATTTTGTGAATAGCAAGACGATTATACTTCTGATCCAGAAAGAAACCGGTCTTCTGACCATCCTTCACATCAACAATATATCGAACGCCATTTTCATTTATGTGAACCTTTGTGTCAAATTCGGCACCAATAAATCCCTTATAGGTATCCATCCCCTCGTGTTTTCTGACTTTTGCATCGCTTCTTTCATAAACACCCACGATCATTATACCATCTTTTTTAAGTATATTTTTTAAAATATTTATTAACAAATTTTTAACTTTGTCGATTCCAAGTGCCAGAGATTCGACAACAAGCACATTTTCAAACTTGTCAATGACAATACCAGGCAGAAAATCAGCTTCGCCAAACACTATTCTGCAGCTGCTGGTGTCCACTGTTTTTTTGCGGTAATCCCAGGCATCCTGCAGTCTCTTTGTAAAGAAAGCCTCGTCGATCTCCGCGTCAACATCTCTGGTAAGCATTCTTATGACTATCTTGGAATTGGTATTGATGAAGCCTTTTCCAAGAGGATATCCATCGAAATCCTTTACTATAATGATGTCTCCGTTTTCAAAGCTCCCTGCTATTGACTCTACTTCATTGTCAAATATCCAAGCCCCGCCTGATTTGAGCAGACGACCTTCTCCCTTTTTCAAAGTAACTATAGCTCCCATAATATATGTGTCCTTTCATATGATCTGTTTTATTAAGTTCAAAAGCCTGTGCTTCTTATTGTATCACAGAATAGGTGGTATTAACAATGCACGACGCCTTAACACATTTGTAACAAAAAACTTGTAAAAAAGTTATACTTGTAAAAAATATGTAACACGTGTATACTACGAGCGTAGCAGAATGCGCGAATGGTTTCTGTATGGATTCAAGCGTATTGTGAATAAAAAGGAGGACAGAGAGATGTCTACAAGAAAGACTGATACTACAGAGAGAAGAACTAGTCTGCTTGCGAGAAGACTCATGAGCGGAGGAATAACACTTGCTGTATTGGCTGCTGTAATATTTTCAGTGAACCTGATAACCCGCGCTGATGAGATACAGCCGGATGGCGGAGTTATGGCTACCAGTACAGATGCGCCGGGAATTGCAGACAATAGTGATGGTATTGTAAAAGGCGGTGATGGCAATTTTTATTATTATGTAGATGGAGAGTTATATAACAATCCGGGCTGGTACAGTGCTGATACCATGGATGTGTACATAGATGCTTATGGTCATGTCACTATGAGCTATGATAAGACCGGCATGGTATTGAGCGTGTATCAGGAGGGTGAGCAGAGGATATCAGGAAGAACTGTTCAGGTCATGTCAGATGGGTATGCATACGCGTTTGACGATGATGGAGTTAAGGTGTCAGTCCAAGGCTGGTACAGCGTGGACAGCAACAACAGATATCAGATAGATGAGAATGGCAGAGCTGTGAAGTTTTATTCAAGAACTGACAGCATCATAAGGATGTACAGCTATGCTGTGGATAACGCGCAGTGGATAGCTTACACGAGTACATGGCAGAGTGTAGACGCAAAGGCTTATTATTTCAATGCAACAGGTGTGTGCACCAAGATATATGACAGCAATACACAGAAGTCAAGTGTGCTCAACAGTGAGCGCAGACTTGTCCTCGCCAGAAAACAGCTGCTGATACTGGAGGATGGCAATACATATTATTTTGATGGCAACGGTTCAAGAGTGAACAAGACAGGATGGTATCTCACAGCTGGCAATGGAAGCGTGTATGTATCCGGGTCGGGGGCTGTTACATCCAAGATATATAAGTCGGGCGCAGTATACAGACTGTATTCATATAACAGTTCACAGAACAAATGGTACATTGTTAAGAATGTGTGGAAGACTGCAGGTCAGAGACTGTTCTACTTCAATGGTACTGGCGCGGGAACAGTTCTGTATGACAGCAAGAGCAAGGTGCTGTATAAGTATTCAATGAAATATAAGGCATACAGACGTGCGACGAATACTATAGACAAGCTCAACGGAACAAGATATTACTTCTATAATAAGAATGGTGTCAGGGTGACATCAGGTGGATGGAAGAAGGCAGGAAGCACACTCTATTATGTGCGAAAGAACAGTTATGTCACATCCAGGTATACTGATGTCAAGGGCACAAAGAAGCTGTATGATTACGATTATTCCAAAAAGAAGTGGGTGCAGAAGAAGAATACCTGGAGAACAGTAGGGGACAATAAGTATTACTTTGGTTCGAAGGGAATTGCTGCGATCAGTTACAACACAAAGACACATAAGGCATATGTATACAGCAAGAATAAGTGGAAGGCTGTAAAGCTTTCGATCCAGAAGGTTGGAAATTCCAATTTCTACTTTGATAAGAACGGCAAGCGTGTGACAAAGGCCGGCGTGTATAAGACATCGAATGGTTATCTTGCATATGTCAATGGAAGAGGCATCGTATACAAGAAAGAGTATGATCTGTCAGTTAAGAGATATTATAAGATAGATCTCGGCAAAGGTAAGACCACAAAGGTGTATGGATATTATGAACTTGGGGACGCAAGAAAGCTTATGGCACTGGTTAATCAGCACCGTATAGACAATGGTCTTGCACCACTTACAATATCCACATCACTTACAGAGACAGCAACCACGAGGGCTAAGGAGATAAGCAATAGGTACAGTCATTACAGACCGAATGGTACACTGTGCATCAATTCTATGTATGAGCTGTATGGAGAGAACCTTGCATGTGGTTTCAGCGAGGAGGATCTGGTGTTCAGAGCATGGTCAAAGTCATATGCCCATGACAGCAACATGCTTAACACTACCTACAAGACGATGGGAGCTGCCGTGTTTGTTGCTCTTGATAAGGACAAGGAAGGCTTCAAGATGTATTATGTCCTTACATTTGGAAAGTAATTTTAACGAGGAATTTAGTGGAAAATAAGACGGTTAAATCCCTTAAATTAAATTGAATTATATGGAGAAATAGAGTACCATACATAGTATAAGGCAAATGGTCGGATATATAATTATTGGCTAGTTTGGGAATGGAGATTGTGTGTGGGTTTCATATATTCGTCTTTAAATAGAGGTGCCGGTGAGAGCGCGGCGCAATTTGATAATAGAATATTGAGAATGCTTCCATTTGTCACGGGGAAAGCATATTTTGATCTCAGGAATTATGATGCTCAGATCGGAGAATTCGGGGCATATATAGAATGGGATGACGAACTGGTTGATGTGCTTGGGTATCAGTTACCTGCTGGTGGATATTTTGTGAAAGCAACCACGCATCAGGCGTACAGATTTCACAGACTTGACAGCGGATTGCCGATATATACCAAGCTGATATCGCAGAATGGCAGACTGTATCCTTACAGGACATACGTTATGATGGATGGCAGACCGTTCAGCGTGGAATTTGGCGGTGGAGTGCTGATTCCATTTGAGGACAGATACGAAGAACTGGGATGCGATGCGGCAGGACAAGCTGCGGATGCTGGCAGTCAGAAAGTTCAGGCGGGAAGTCAGTATGGAATGACAGGCAGCCAGCGTATGTTGATGGGCAGTCAGCGTTTTCGTTGGAATAGCAGTCAGATGCGGCTGTTGTTCGGCAGCCAGGGCGGTTTCAGATACCTGACGGGAAGCCAGTACAGAATGTTTGGCAGTCAGTACAGAACGACAGGCAGCCAGCGTTTTCGTTGGAATGGCAGCCAGATGCGGTTGTTGTTCGGCAGCCAGAGTGGTTTCAGATACCTGGCGGGCAGTCAGTACAGAATGACGGGCAGTCAGCGTATGTTGATGGGCAGTCAGCAATTCCGGTGGAATGGCAGTCAGGAGCTGATGGTTGAGTTTCCTCAGGAGTGGCAGCTTATCAACAGAGGCAGAAGGCCAGTCAGCAGAATCGGCGGCAACGCTAAGTTTGGATATGGACTGGATCTGATATAGTGCATGACCGGATCTTGGAGGATATATGAGAGATGTAGAGGGATTCCACACACTGTGGACTGCTCCTTATTTTAAACAGAATAGAGAAGACACATATGGTATGCAGGATTATGAGCTTCTGACCATGATCCTGTCTGCTCTTATGTGGCGTAAGATGAATGGCCCTATCACACTTTATGGTGATGCAAGGGCCATTGATTATATTGAGAGACAAGGTTTGTCACATGTATGGGACGGGGGAGTAAAGGAGATCAGGGTTCCTGACAATATATCACCCCGTGTGTTCTGGGCTGCGGGCAAGTTGTATGCACTTAAGGAGGTGCATATGCCGGCTGTTATGGTGGATCTGGATCTGATAGTCTGGAAGAATATAGGTACATATATAGATGGGACTGATATATGCGCCATACACAGAGAGGGTATATATCCAGATGTATATCCTGACAGGGATTTCTTCAATATGGATAAGTCGTACAGCTTCGATCCTCTGTGGAGCTGGGAGGTTCCTCCGGTTAATACCTGCATGCTTTACATGGATGATGAGCAATTTAAGAACTATTATGTGGACAGTTCCATACAGTTTATGGAGAATTGTAGGGAGACTGAGGAAAATCTGTGCCACATGGTATTTGCTGAGCAGAGATTGCTGGCGATGTGCGCTGAGAGAAAGGGGAAGGGTATAGCTTCGTTTTTCCCGGAGGCGGTTGATATCGACAGGCAGGACGTGTTCACACATTTGTGGGGATACAAGAATATTCTGAAGTTTAATTATGTGAAAAGGGTAGAATTTAACAATCGTCTCTGTGAAAGGATAGAGAGGGAATTTCCGGATGAGGCGGATGTTATAAGGGAATTACATGTTTGTAGATAAAACGCTTAAGAAGATTCCCAGGGAGATATACATATATATACTGTGGGGAATAGTTGTGGGGGCAGTCAACCTGGGATCTGCCTGGATATTTATGTGCAAATGCGGAATCGAGCCAGTCAGGGCGAATTTTCTTGCTTGGATATTGTACAATTTCGTGTCGTTTATAACAAATCGTAAATCGGTGTTCCACACTGCGGCGGAGACTGCGTGGGAGTTCATAAAAGAACTGGTGTCATTCTACGTGAGCAGGGTGTTCACACTGGTGGTGGAGGAGGGCCTGATCTATATACTGGTTGACAGGCTTCACCTGTGGGCGATGGGCATAAAGACGTTCACATCAGTGCTGGTGATCTTCCTGAATTACTACATAAGCAAGAAATTTATATTCAGGAAGATAAAGGAAAAGTTGTGATAATGCGCCTATATGGTAATGTTTATCGAAATTTTATAGAAAAACATGGATACAATTACTTCCAAACATTTGACAGTTGGAGTATAATTGAATGGTTAAATATGTATAAAAAGCAGAATAAGTAATGCAAGGAGATAAGTATGAAGAAGAGAGTAGTAATAACAGGTATAGGAGCCATAACTCCAGTTGGCAATACAGTTGACGAGTATTGGGATTCACTTAAGGAAGGAAAGCATGGCTTCGGACCTATTACACAGTTTGATGCTTCAGCATACAAGTGCAAGCTTGTGGGAGAGGTTAAGAACTTTGTAGCAAAGGACTACATTGATCCAAAATCTGCAAGACGTATGGCAAGATTCACACAGTTCGCTGTGAAGGCTACACAGGAAGCTATGGCAGATTCAGGACTTGATATGAGCAGGGAAGATGCTTACAGAGTTGGTACATGTATTGGTTCAGGTGTCGGTTCACTTCAGGAGCTTGAGAATGCATATGGAACAATCCTTACAAAGGGACCACTTCGTGTAAGCCCATTCGTAGTTCCTATGATGATTAGTAATATTGCAGCAGGTAACGTTGCAATCCAGTTTGGTCTCAAGGGCAAGAGTATAGATGTTGTAACAGCATGTGCTTCAGGTACCAACAGTATCGGTGAGGCATTCAGAACAATCCAGTACGGAGACGCTGATGTCATGGTAGCTGGTGGATGTGAGGCAGCAGTTTCACCAATCGGTATATCTACATTTGATTCACTTACAGCACTTACATCATCAACAGATCCAGACAGATGTTCTATTCCATTTGACAAGGACAGAAGCGGATTCGTTCTCGGTGAGGGTGCGGGTATTGTTATTCTTGAGGAACTTGAGCATGCAAAGGCAAGAGGTGCAAAGATCTATGCAGAGCTTTCAGGTTACGGATGCTCAAGCGATGCACACCACATTACAGCACCTGAGGAGTCAGGTGAGGGACCTGCAGTGGCTATGACCAATGCGGTTAAGGATGCAGGACTTCCACTTGATGCGGTTCAGTATATCAATGCCCATGGAACAAGTACACATCTGAACGATCTTGTTGAGACACGTGCAATCAAGAAGGCATTTGGCGATCATGCAAAGGATATCAAGATCAATTCGACAAAGTCTATGACAGGACATCTTCTCGGTGCAGCAGGAGCCATCGAGTGTATTGCCTGTGTCAAGAGTATAGAGGAAGGTTATATCCACAGAACAAGAGGCCTTGTGGAGAGCGAGGAGGAGCTTGATCTGGATTATTGTAAGGAGCCATGCGAGATGGACGTTGATGTTGCGATAAGCAATTCACTTGGATTCGGTGGCCACAATGCATGTATCGTTTTGCAGAAGTATAAGGAGCAGTAAATATCATGTTATTTATCAAGAAGAAAGCAAAGGACGCAGAGATGGTTGCAGCTAAGGCTGCAGAGGAGGTCAAGGCAGCTGAGGGAGTTTCTGAGGCGCCAAAGATAGAGCTTGTAAAGTGTCCTAAGTGTGGAAGAGAAGTCGATAAGGAAAGAGTAAAGAACGCAAAGTATATTTGTTATGAGTGTGGTTCTTACTTCAGAGTAAAGACCAAGAACAGGATAAGAATGGTCACAGATCCAAAGTCATTTGAGCCATGGTTTGAGGATATGCCAAGCTCAAATCCTCTTGGAACAGAGGGCTATGAGGACAAGGTTGCGGCTGCACAGGCCAAGACAAACCTCAAGGAGGCCGTTACCATAGGAAAGGCAACAATCAATGGTGAACCTGCTGTAGTCGGTGTATGTGATGCAAGATTCCTCATGAGCAGTATGGGATATGTTGTGGGTGAGAAGATTGCCAGAGCTGTCGAGAAGGCGACAGAGGAGAAGCTTCCGGTATTCATGTTCTGCTGTTCAGGCGGTGCACGTATGCAGGAAGGAATCATTTCTCTGATGCAGATGGCCAAGACATCCGCTGCATTCAAGAAGCATTCTGATGCAGGACTTCTGTATGTATCTATTCTTACAGATCCTACAACAGGTGGTGTTACAGCCAGCTTTGCAATGCTTGGAGATATTATCCTTGGAGAGCCAGGTGCGCTCGTAGGATTTGCAGGACCACGAGTTATCAAACAGACCATTGGACAGGAGCTGCCAGAGGGATTCCAGAGGTCAGAGTTCCTTGTTGAGCATGGTATCATAGATGGAATAATAACAAGAGATAAGATGAAGGATACAATGTATGATCTTATCGTTACTCATAAGCAGAGACAGGGTTATGCGAACTTTGACAGTGAGGCTGAGGATGAGAAGTTTGATATAAGCGAGATACTGAAGGAGAGACTTAAGGATGATGAGCCGAAGACTCCATGGGAGAAGCTCAGAGGTGCACGTCAGATGAGCAGACCTTCAGGTTTCGACTATGTGAAGTATATATGTGATGATTTCCGTGAGATCCATGGAGACAGGACCATGAACGATGACAGAGCCATCGTGGGTGGTATCGGTCATATAGATGGACAACCTGTAACTGTTATATCACAGGTTAAGGGTGCATCCATGGCAGAGTGCATGGAGAGGAATTTTGGTATGCCTCTTCCTGATGGCTATAGAAAAGCTCTTCGCCTGATGAAGCAGGCTGAGAAGTTTGGCAGACCTATCATTACATTTGTAAATACACCAGGTGCGTTCTGCGGACTTGAGGCGGAGGAGAGAGGCATGGGTGAGGCCATAGCGAGAAATCTGTACGAGATGTCATCTCTCAAGGTTCCGGTTCTCTGTATACTGATCGGAGAAGGTGGAAGTGGCGGAGCGCTGGCCCTTGCAGTTGGTAATGAGGTGTGGATGCTTGAGAATGCAACATACTCGATCCTTTCACCTGAAGGATACGCATCAATCCTCTGGAAGGACAGTGACAGAGCTGAGGAGGCTGCAGAGGTTATGCAGATCACAGCTCAGGATCTGAAGAGACTGAATGTTATTGAACAGGTTGTACCTGAGTATGGTGGAGCAGATGAGCAGTCAGTTCCATATATAGGCAAGTACCTGAAGATGAACATCAAGGAGTTCCTCAAGAAGTATTCAGAGAAGACTTCAGAGGAGATCGCGCAGGACAGATATGACAGATTCAGAAATCTGTAGATCGTAGATGGACTATAGATGAAAGGCATTTCTCAGGTGAGGAATTTATCTCGCACAGAAATGCCTTTTATTTATGCATATGTTGAAGTAAAGATGTTTTTTTGGTAAACTTTATGATATGAGCGAAGATCACCGGGTTGTTCCGGTGGCAGAATTGGAGGACAGTTTATGAAGAAACAGCTTAAAGTGACTTTGATAGTGATAGCTGCGGCTATAATTGCCGCTGCGGTCATAGTTCTGGTCAGATATATGAATGGTGACAGGGATCTCCTGACTCCCGTGGGAACGAGAGCGGAGTTTATAGGTAATACAGACAAGTACCCATCCATGCTCAGCACGAAAGGTATACAGATAGTGAATACTGAGAATGAGCAGGTTGTGCTTAAGGGCGTAACTGTTCCAGAATCGCATCGGTTGTATGATGAGGAGAAGTTCGATGAGGAGTTCTTCGAGGATGTATTTGATATGGGTGGCAATGCGATCAGAGTTCCGGTCGATCCTGCTGAGTATAAGCATGATGATTACTATATGTGGAGATATCTTGACCGCGTGGTCACATGGGCAGGAGAACATGACAATTATGTCATTATAGACTGGTATTACACAGGTAATCCAATTGATGGCAGCGGAGATGAGATGCCGGATATAGACGATAATCCTCTGGATTATTCTGCAGAATTCTGGAAGAATACAGCAGAGTATTTCAAGAATACACCAAATGTTATATTTGAGATATATAATGAGCCGGTGGGAATGAGCGATTCCGAGTGGAAGAGATGTGCGGACAGTCTCATAAGTGTCATCAGAAGTGCCGGGGCAAAGCAGCTTATCATAGTTGGAAGTCCTGATTACTGTTATGATCTTGGCTGGCTTGATGAGTTGGGAGAGACGAACAGCAACACGGCGTTCTCGCTGCATGTATACCCGGATAAAGTGTTCTGGCAGAAGTTCATGTCCGGATATGTGACAAGCTATCCTATAGTTGTGACAGAATGGGGATATGCGGACGACGATGTGGAGGTTAAGAATGAAAAGCTTAAGGGAACGCGTAATGTGTTTGGTATAAAGTTCTCATCATATCTGGAAAAGCATGATATAGGATGGATCGCAAGCAGTTATGATTACAAGTCGGAGCCTGCTATGTTCAAAAATGGATATAAGAACAAGACGAAGTGGGGCGAGTTTGTGGCAGATCTGCTCTGCGAAAAGGAAGAAGAGCAGTAGATACTGCAGGTGTGCTAAAAAGAATGACTAAGGGAGAAGATAAATAATGGCAATAAGAATAATGGGAACAGGCAGCTGCCTGGCAGAGAGAGAAGTGTCCAATGATGAGTTATCAAAGTATGTAGATACATCGAATGAATGGATATCTTCCAGAACTGGTATTAAGAACAGAAGGATAGCTGTCACAGAGACTACCACAAGCATGGCTGCAGAGGCTGCAATTAAGGCTCTGGACATGGCGGGAAAGGCTGCGGAGGATGTGGAGCTTATAGTACTTGCAACAGTTACACCGGATTATTATACACCGAGTGGCGCGTGCCAGGTTCAGGCGGCCATAGGAGCAGACAAGGCCATTGCTTTTGATGTGAATGCAGCCTGCTCAGGCTTCGTATTTGCCTTGAATATTGCCAAGATGTATATAGAGACCGGGTATGTGAAGAATGCGCTTGTAATAGGTTCAGAGACTTTGTCAAAGATACTTGACTGGAATGACAGAGGAACATGTGTATTGTTCGGTGATGGTGCCGGAGCTGCATATATAGAGGAATCTGACAAGGGAATCATAAGTATTGTCCAAGGGTCAATTGGCAAGAAAGGAATGGTTCTCAACTGCGAGAGCAGGAAGACCAACAATATATTTGTAAAAGATGAGATCAATCATGACTATCTGTATATGGATGGACAGGAGGTATACAAGTTTGCGGTGAGACAGTGCCCTAAGTGTCTTATGGAGGCACTTGATAAGGCGGGCATGACCGCTGACGATGTGGATTACTTCGTACTTCACCAGGCAAATGTAAGAATTATTGAATCTGTTGCCAAGAGACTCAAGGCACCGCTTGAGAAGTTCCCTACAACGCTGGACTATACAGGCAATATGTCTGCAGCCAGTGTTCCGGTCCTTCTCGACCAGCTTGTGAGAGAGCAGGGCCTGAAGAGAGGTGACAAGATTGCTATGTCGGCATTCGGAGCCGGACTTACTTATGGAGCTGTGGTGATGGAGTGGTAGAGGCTTTAACACCTGTAATTTTTGAGGGCGGAACGGAGCTCCTTGTAGTTTGGGAGTACTTTTTCTACCTCGGCCCAGAAAAGTGCGGAGTGGTTCATCTGCTTTCTGTGACACAGCTCGTGGACTACCACGTAGTCTATGATTTCGGGAGTGGTGTTCATCAGTGCACAGTTGAAATTCAGGTTGCCGGAGGAGCTGCAGCTTCCCCAGCGGGTCTTCTGATGTCTGATGGTGATCCTTCCGTAGGTCACGCCTATTATCTGAGCAAAATGTTCTACACGTGAAGGAATATATATCCGAGCCTGTTCTGACAGTGCCTTTATATCGGCATCTGTCAGGGCAGTGCTTGGATTTTTTTCGTCTGACATATTGGAAATTCTTTTCTGCATGATTTCCAGATGGCTGCGGATCCAGTTTTGTCTGGAATCCACAAAGCTTTGGATCTGACTGTCGGTCATTCTGAGGGGCGCACGAACCTTTATGTTGAGGTCTCTGTCTATCTCGATACAGATAGATTGGCGCCTGCTCCTGACGACAGAATATTCGAATTTATCAGAATTGTTCATGGCATATTACCTGTCTTTGATAGGTACATAGTCCTTAGGCTCTACAAGGCTTGGATAAGCCGGACGCATGATCTTGTAGCTGTTGATCAACTCTTCCATACGATGTGCACTCCATCCAACCACGCGGCCAATGGCAAATAGCGGCGTGTAGAGAGCGTAAGGAATCTTGAGCATCTTATACAACAATCCGCAATAGTAATCTATGTTGATGCACACACCCTTGTAGATCTCGCGCTCCTCGGCAATGACCTCAGGTGCGACACGCTCTATGAGCTCGTATAATTTGAATTCGTCTTTCTCGTGTTTCTCCTCGGCGAGCTTTTCTACGTATTCCTTGATAATGATGGCTCTTGGGTCTGACAGAGAATATACAGGCTGGCCCATTCCGTATACTACGCCAGACTTGTCAAATGCTTCACCGCGCACGATCTTACGGATATAATCACGGATCTGACCCTCATTTGTCACGTCCTCAACATTGCTGTGGATATTCTTCATCATCTCCATAACCTTGAGGTCTCCACCGCCGTTGAGCGGTCCCTTGAGTGAGCAGAGCGCTGCTGCGATCGTTGCGTATGTATCAGAGCCGGAGGAGGTTACAACACGTGTTGTAAATGTCGAGTTGCTGCCGCCGCCGTGCTCCATGTGGAGAACAAGGGCAAGATCGAGAACCTTTGCCTCAAGCTGGGTGTACTTTCTGTCTGAACGGAGCATGCTCAGTATATTCTCCGCAAATGAAAGCGCAGGATCAGGCTTGTGTATATAACAGCTCTTGCCGAGCTCGTAATGTCTGTATCCCTGGAATGAATATACAGCAAGTCTAGGAAATACACTTATTATCATAAGACACTGCTGAAGAACGTTGTCCAGTGATATATCTGTCTCGGACTTATCGTATGATCCCAGTGCAAGGATACTCTTGGTCATGTTTGATATTATATCCTTGGTAGGGTTTTTCATGATGACATCCTGTATAAAGTTATGTGGAAGGTCGTATGCAAGGTTGAGAACCTGCTTGAACCTGGCTAGCTCATCCTCATCAGGAAGTTTTCCGAACAATAACAGATATGTACATTCTTCAAAACCGAATCGTCCTTCCTTGGTAAAGCCGTCTATCAACTGGCGGATTTCGTAACCTCTATAATATAATTCACCGTCAGCAGGAGTATGTTTTCCGTCCTCCATGGTATATGCCCGGCTGAGTGAGATGTTGGTGATTCCTGCATTTATTCCTATTCCATTCAGATCACGAAGACCACGCTTTACACCGTATTCCTCGTAGAGATTATTATCTATAGTGTCGTTCTCAATACAGAGATCAAGACGCTCCTTCGTAAATGAGCTGAGATTATTGATTGACATATATAATACTCCTTTCAGGTAACTCTTCACTGAATTATCTCACTTATTCGCAACTATTGCAATGTGAAATGATTGTATGGCTGTAAAATATTATGTATAATAGATAAGATAGCATGCTGGAGAATTGGGGATAGACATACGCGGCGTGCAACAAATGCAAGGGAAATGGGAGGTACATACATTGGAATATAAAGATAACAAAACTCCAAAAGGAGGATCAAAGTCGAATCCGGGAAGGGGTACTGTGAGCACGGCAAAGAGATCCGGATCAACTGGATCTGCGTCAAGAGCGGCTGCCAGCAGACCCAAAAGTGCCACAGCTCAGGAGAGAAGCAGAACGAGTACGGGACGACCGCTGGATGCCGGAAGAACATCGTCACAGAATAAGACTGCGCCGAACAGACAGGCACATAGCAGTACAGGTACTTCGCGCCGGGCTGCGGGAGCTTCCGGAGCCCGGCAGCGTAGAACGGACGCAGACAGGCATGGAGCACAGAGACCGTCGTCGAAAAAGCCTGGTTCAAAGACCTCCGGTGGCAATAAGAAGGGTGGATATGCACTTGATCCGGTCAAGGTGATGGGAGCTGCTGTTGTTCTTGGACTGGTACTTGCTCTGATCATCACTCTGATAATGAGAGCTTCCATGCTGAGATCACACCAGATTCAGACGGACTACAATGTGGGTGATGTGTTCGATATAAATAATTATTTCGCAGCGGGCAGCAGCAAGGCAAAGCTTGTATATGACAATGCAGAATTTGAACCTGATGAGCTGGGAGAGTACACAGTCAGATATAAGGTTGTGCGAGGTAAGATGTCCAAAACCAAAAAGGGAAAGATAAATATAGTTGACGATGTATCGCCATATATAAGCGGTCCGGACACGATAGAAGTCACGGTTGGTTCCGAGATCAATTGGACAGACTACTACAGTGTGACTGATGAAGATCCGGATATCCAGGGCAAGCTTAAGGCTTCCCCGGAGGTTGATACGAGCAAGACCGGAGTTGTGGATGTGACACTGACTGTCAGCGACTGGGCGGGCAATACATCTACCAAGAAGATAACAGTGGATGTGAATTAACAAAAAAGAAGTGAATGTAGTGTGAGATGTGTATCTGTAATCCGGTACACATTCCAATGACATTCACTTCTTTTTGTGTTTGTTACGTAATTCCCGACATCTTATGAGATAGGGGGCTTTCTGAGTTCCGCGTCAAGCTCGGAATTGTCAACTATGGTGGTCTTCGTTTTCTTGACTTTTTCCTTTTTCTTAATTTTGTTCTTCTTGTGTATGCTCTTGATGAGTACTACAACGAGAAGAAGTATAACACCGATACTTATGAGAACCACCGACAAACCATATTTGTCCAGTATCTTATCAAAAAAATTGTAGCTTGATTTCTCCCAAAGTCCGTCGGCCTCAAGGTCGGCCTGAACCTTTGTGAGACAGTACTTGGTTCCTGTGCATTCCGGAATACCTGGAACACGGGAAGGTATAGCGGTAAGGTTGGCTGCCTGCTCGTCAGTGATGTTGAAATACTTATATGACAGGGCCTCCTTTCCTGTTGTGGTGATAGGATCGTCAAGTCCGATGTTGATGAGATACCATTCACCTCCGAGGTATACTGCGTTCCATGCGCAGTTGTTGATATATTCATTCTCGCGAAGCTTCTTCTGTGTATCAGTAGAATCATCCAGAAGGTCTGAATTCTGGCCCTCTATGTAGATGCATGGAACATCCACATAGTCCATGATAGCCTTGAATGCCTTGGCATAGCCGTATGTCACGGCTGACTGATACTTGGAGTTGAATACTCCGTCTGCAGTGTATGCATATATGTTGTCTTTGGCAGGAGCGGTAATATCTGCCGCATAATAGGTCTTGTTAATGATCGCATTGTGGATAAGATATACCTTCTCGTAATCGGTAGCCTTCTCGTCAAGTGCTGCCGCATAATTTTTTATCGAAAGGTCAAGATTATTCTTATATACAGAACGTGTGCTTCCATTAGCATACAGATCGTAGCATTCAATGGTGAGAGATGTGTATCTCAATTCACCTGAGCTTTCCTGCCTGCATATGTAATCGCTGGACATCCAGAAATATTCAGGATGATCGGCCAATACAGAATTCACAACCTGCTGCATTCCCGTGTCCCCGATAACTTCCCAGTCCTTATTGCTTACGGACAGAACAAATGCTGTGTAGTAGCCTCCATCCTGGTAGGCTGCAGTCACATCTGAGTTGTGGAACTTGATTGCTGCATCGTTGATCTGATTATAAACCGTTCTGTAGGCACTGTTATCAAACTGATCATAGAAGTAAGTTCTGCCGTTGATCGTGCCGGAGTCGCTGCTCTCACTTTCGTCTGTAGCTGTATCTGCGGCAAAAGCTGCCGGGGCAAAAGACAGGATGAATACCAGAGAAAGCAATAGTGCGTATAATCTCTTCTTCATTGTAGAAACACTCTCCTTTTCGTTTCAGTAATCCCTAATATACTTCCCTCAATAATAACACAATTGACATATTATTACTAGCCAAAAATACATAATGGTGTGTATAATGAGTGCAGGAAGGAGGACGTATATGGCGTCGAATTGTGATATGTGTGCACATTATGTGTACGATGAAGAGGACGATTTCTATGAGTGTCTGGTCAATATGGATGAGGATGATTTCGCCAGATTTATAGCGAGAGGATATGACAATTGCCCATATTTCCAGCTCGATGACGAGTATAAGATCGTCAGACATCAGATGTAGAAAAGGAGATATTGCCTGCGATGTGCAATATCTCCTTTTCATGTATAACGTTTTTTCTATTTTTCAAATGACTCAGCAAGCTCAGTGAGATATACATATCGTTCAAGAAGTTCGTCAAGCTGCGCCTCAAGTTCGGTTTTACGGGCTGTGAGTTTGCCAAGCTTCACAAAGTCTGATGCGGCTGCACTGATGTCTGCGTCTGTCTGTTCTATCTCTGCTTCCTTTGCGGCAATGTCGTCCTCTATGGTGTCGTACTCCCGCTGCTCTTTGTAAGAGAATTTTTTCTTCGGAGAAGGTTTTCTGGTGGATGCGGATGTTGATTTCTGTTCCGAAGTGCAGGAATTTCTACTGGCACTGTCCTGGTCAGACTTGTCCTGTCCCGCTGTACTGTTGGCAAATGATCCGTGGGTCATATAGTAATCCGTGTATCCACCCTCGAACTGGGATATGCCGCCGTGACCATCGAATACCAGAAGCTTTCGAACTACTCTGTCGAGGAAATATCTGTCATGGGATACGACTATCAATATGCCCTGGAATGAGTCAAGATAATCCTCAAGTATACATAGCGTAGATATGTCCAGGTCATTAGTCGGCTCGTCAAGAATAAGTACATTTGGAGAGGAAACAAGTATCTTGAGAAGGTAGAGTCTCCTTTTTTCTCCTCCTGAAAGCTTCTCTATGCGCTGATGCTGAAGTGTGCCATCGAACAGAAAACGCTCGCACATCGTGGATGCAGACATGAGGCCTTCGGTGGTCTGGATGTATTCTGCAGTTTCTTTGACGTAATCCAGCACCTTCATGTTCGGATCCAGAGCTTCGTTCTCCTGTGAAAAATAGCCGATGCGGATGGTTTCGCCGATGTCGATGGTACCCTGATCCGGTTTGGTCACGCCGGTTATGAGCTTCATCAGGGTTGTCTTGCCGCAGCCATTTGGCCCGACTACGCCTATTCTGTCAGTGCGCAGGAAATTGTAAGAGAAGTCATTTATCACCGGAACGGTTCTTCCCGGCCATGTCTTGCCGATGTGGGACAGCTCAATAGTCTTGTTGCCGAGGCGGCTGGCGATGGAACTCATGGTGACGGACTGGGTTTCCTTGATAAGCTCCTCACTTGCCAGCTTCTCGTAACGCTGTATGTGCGCCTTCTGCTTGGTGCTGCGGGCTCTTGCTCCCCTCTGCATCCATGCGATCTCTTTGCGCAGTATGTTCTGATGCTTGTTCTGGGTTGCCAGAGCGATACTCTCCCTCTCGGCCTTGAGCATAAGATACCCTTCGTAGTTGGTTGAGTAGTTGTATGTCTTTCCTTTGTCGATCTCCACAATGCGGTTGCAGACTTTGTCGAGGAAATATCTGTCATGTGTGACCATGACGAGTGCTCCTTTATAGCTTCCAAGGTAATCCTCCAGATATTCTGTCATGTCATTGTCAAGGTGGTTGGTCGGCTCATCAAGGACCAGAATATCACAGCTTGACAGGAGGGCAGCGGCCAAAGCCACTTTCTTGCGCTGACCACCAGACAATGTGTTGACCTTGAGACTGGTGTCGTCAAAACCCAGCCTGTGGAGAAATGCTTTGGCATCTCCTTCTATGCTCCATTGGTTTTCATCGTCAACATTGGCCGTGATGACATAGTCGTATATGCTGACCTCATCGGTGAAGTCAGGCGACTGTGGAAGATACCTGATAACGACATTGCTGCCCTTGGATAACTGTCCTGAATCGCACTGGTCTATTCCTGCTATGATCTTGAGCAGTGTGGATTTGCCTGTTCCGTTCACACCGATCACACCGATCTTCTCCCCGGAATTCACAGAGAAGTCCGCCCCATCGAACAGTACCTTATCTGTATATGCTTTGGAAAAATTCTTAATAGTTAGTAGGTTCATAGTCATACCGGACAATCCCGGTTATCCTTTCGTAAATGTATACGCATCCGTTGCGATATTATGTAATATTCTAAATGTATAGAATTGTGCAGTCAAGAAGATAAAATTTATACAAAAATTTCCGTGCTGCCAGTTCGCGACAAGAGACGCATTTGTAAAAAAACACTGCCTTAATTAAGCAATATAACCAAAAAGAAAGGATAAATGGACGTTTTGGTTAAGAAAAACAAGCTGATTGCACAAAAAGGTTTACATTTTTACAAAAATGTAATTTGCAAATTATTCCAGAAAGTAGTATAAATTGAACATTGATTACGGACAGGAATGGAGGTAATTATCATGGAATCAACAGATATCAAGGTAAAGCTTAATTCAGTGGAGCAGGTCAGACAGTTTGTAGAGACAATGAGAAAGTATGATGGGGATGTTGATGTATATTCAACTAACCAGAATTATCTTGTAGATGGCAAGTCAATCCTTGGAGTTTTCAGTCTTGGACTTGATCAGGAGCTTACAGTCAAGTTCTATGATGGAGCTACAGAATCTTTTATAAGTACATTACAGCCATTTATGCTGGCTGCATAAAGCGACAAAAATACAATAATTTCCATAGCCAATTCGTGGGGAGTATGCATTGACACACTTCATGATGGAGTGATAGAATAGCGTTATAAATATTAAGATATATTAGGGGGCGCAGCCAATGCAGATTACAGAGATGAAAGCTAAAGTGAACACTATGGATGACATCAAGAAGTTTGTTGCATACCTGAATCAGTTTCCACATGATGTTGACGTTTCATCAGCTCAGTATGTCGTAGACGGGAAGTCAATCTTAGGTGTGTTCAGCTTGGATCTTGAAAAACCACTCACGGTAAAGTTTCATGGAGAAGTGGCACCAGAGCTTCAGGCAAAGCTTGATGAGTTTAAGTGCTGATCTTGTAAGATACATAAGAAAGCTTTTAGAGAGGAAAGCAGGCTGCAGATATTTTTCTGCGAGCCTGCTTTTTCTATGCTTAGAATACGGAATAGTCAGGAGGTACTATTATGGTATATGAATCAGAACAGGGGTTGGAATATCACATCAAGGTGAATGAGGATATGATAGGAAGATACGTTATTCTGCCGGGAGATCCAAAGAGGTGCGCGGCTATAGCAAGATATCTGGATGATGCACAGCTTGTGGCTGACAGCCGGGAGTTTATCACATATACAGGATATCTGGATGGTGAAAAGGTCAGTGTGACATCCACTGGTATAGGTGGACCATCGGCGGCGATAGCACTTCAGGAACTGGTACATGCCGGGGCACACACATTTATCAGAGTTGGAACCTGCGGTGGAATGCAGACTGAAGTCGTGGGTGGAGATGTGGTGGTTGCCACGGGTGCCATACGTATGGAAGGAACATCGAAGGAATATGCACCGATAGAGTATCCGGCCATAGCGGATATAGATGTGGTGAATGCGCTCAGGGGTGCAGCAGAAAAGCTCCATGTAACAGCCCATACAGGCGTGGTCCAGAGCAAGGATTCGTTCTATGGACAGCATTCTCCTGTGTCCATGCCAGTGGGATATGAACTTCTGAATAAATGGGAAGCGTGGAAGCGTATGGGCTGTAAGGCTTCTGAGATGGAGTCTGCAGCTTTGTTCATAGTCGGTTCGTTTTTGCGAGTGAGAGTGGGAGCCTGTTTCCTTGTGGTGGCGAATCAGGAGCGTGCAGCAGCAGGACTTCCAAACCCTGAGGTGCACGACACTGATAAGGCCATACAGGTGGCTGTAGAGGCTATAAGAAAGCTCATCAGAACTTAAAGACACGTCCTATGTCTGTCTTGTAGTTTTCCAGATAGTCAAGAATTATATCGGCATCGTCCATCACCGTATATATATCGTTGGTGGCCGATGTCATGAAGCCCTTGTCTGCCGTCTCCTTCAGCATGGACAGAAGATGGTCGTAGAAGCCGTTCTGGTTGTATATAACTATGGCTTTGCCGTGGCGGCCGAGCTGCTTAAGGGTCAATATCTCGAAGAACTCTTCCAGTGTGCCTATGCCGCCTGGCGTCACGATGAAGGCGTCTGCCCTGTCTTCCATGATCTGTTTTCTTTCTCTCATGGTCTCGGTGGTCACAAGTTCGGTGACATTTTCAAACAGAATTCCATCGACGTTGAAGAATGACGGGGTAACACCTATTATAGTTCCGTGCTCACTGTGAACACCTCTTGCCACAGCGCCCATGAGTCCGTTGGCACCGGCACCGTAGACCAGGGTGTGCCCTCTCCTTGCAAGCTGCTGACCGAGATACTCGGTTTTTTCTATATAAGAGTGATCAATATCGTTGCTTGATGCACCGTATATACATATATTCATATAAACCTCCAATTATAGCGGAGCACCGGAATCTATCCGATGCTGCTCTGAAATCATTTAATAATCAGTATATATAAATAGATGAAAATATGAAAGAAATTATTTGCAAAAAAGGGTAAAAAATAAGAAAAAACTGCGAAACGGCGAGTGCCGTTCCGCAGTGATGAATTACATGTGTCGTGCTGTTCTACAGAAGCTCTACAACCTTGCTGAGAATCTCAATCTCTTTCTCCTTTGCTCCCGTGAAATACTTTTCAAATCTGTCCATACAGTCGACTTTGCCTGTGATGGATGTCTTGATGAGAAGGTTCCTTGCGGTGAGCATGGTGTTCTCAACCTCCATGTATCCGTTCAATATATCATCATCGAATTCAAGGTATCCGTGATCCATCATATACTTCAGTCTCTCCATCATAAGAACCTTGTGGTCGTACAGAATGTGAAGAGCACGGATATCGAAGTCAGGATCATCGGCAGAGAGCTGCTTGCCTATCTGCTTCAGCACCGCATCGTATACGTTAACTCCGAATACTGTATCGTTGAAACGATTCCTCATCATACGGAAATGATTCTTGGAATCCCTGGATTCAAGATATTCTATGAGAGTATCCTTGATATATTTGGTATCAAGCTCATAGTATGTGTCTGCAAGATTGCGCTGGATAACGAATATTCCACGGCGCCCCTTGTAATCATCCTTGAATACGTGATCCTCAGGTGCGGTTATGATGTCATAGCCGTTCCTTACATCTGAGTATGATACGGTAGAATATGAGTAGTGCTCTCCAAATGTAAAGTCGCCTACATTGAATTCCTGCTTATCATCATCGTAGCCATAGATGAAAAGCTCGTGTGGGAACTTGTAGTCTGCGCCTGAATCGCAGAGGATCTTGGCCTCATCGAATACACCATATATATATCCGCCAAGGTTGATGGTTTTCTTGATAAATGTGAGAATATCGCCGCAATAGCTCTCAACCTGTTCCTTGGTGAGCATGGAGAAGAGAAGATAAGGGCACTCCTTGAGTGAACTGCTTCCCGGCATCATGTCGGCAAGAAGCATCTCGTCTCCTGTGAAAATCTCCTCGATATTGTAGCATCTCAACTGTATGTAATTGCTGAATATCCAATTCTTGGCCTTCTCATCATCCCCTATGATCGAGAAGAGTGTGGCATGCCACTGCCATGAAGTGATCATTGGATAACTTATTGGCAAAACTTTTTTGCTCATGTGCGTATTACCTCCATTTCGTATTAGAATCGGGCGATGTTAGCCGACCTTATTTGCAACGGCCTTAACTACGTCATTCATATCATAGTAGAGGCCGAGAGCCAACTCAGAATCATCAAATTCAATGTTGAAAGCATTCTCCAGTCCAACGATGAACTGAATGATGGAAACTGAATTTACACCGTAAGCTGCGGTTAGCTCTGCGGTCAGGTCCAGCTTATCTGTATCTATCTCTGGAAGAACATCGTAAAAAACCTCCAAAACTTTTGCTGTTAATGCGTCTCTGTCCATTTCAAACCTCCCATTTCTTATGATCTGTTACTAATGCACGTTACTTATATTCTAATGTGTTTGACTGCATTTTTCAATAAAATTATTCAATCCGTACAGAAAAAATTGTGCATTTTTGTGTTAAATGATAAAGCAGCTGTAATATTTACGTGGTAAATATGGTATAGTTGTATAAAATAGTATAATGTTTTTGAAAAATTAGACAGATGATGTACAATGTAAGATATCAATATACGACAAGGCAGGGTGATGGACATGAAGATAGTTGTTCTGGATGGATGTGCGGCCAATTCTGGTGATATAAGCTGGGATAGCATTGGCAGATATGGAGAACTGACGGTGTATGACAGAACCGACAGATCAGATGTGATCCCGAGAATTGGTGATGCGGAGATCATAACAACGAACAAGACGGTGATAGACAGGGCTGTGATCGAGGCCTGTCCAGATCTCAGATATATAGGTGTACTGGCAACTGGTTACAATGTGGTAGATGTGGAGGCGGCACATGAACACGGCATAGTGGTTACAAATGTTCCTGCATACAGCACGGATGCTGTGGCGCAGTTTACATTTGCACTGCTCCTGGAACTGGCTAACAGGGTCGGAGTGCATGACGCATCTGTGAAGGATGGTGGCTGGGTAAGAAGTAAGGATTTCTCCTACAGTGTGATGCCGACCATGGAGCTTGCGGGCAAGATTATGGGCATCATAGGATATGGCAGTATAGGGATGAAGGTGGCTGAGATAGCACATGCATTTGGCATGAGGGTGCTTGTGAACAGCCGGACAAGAAAAGCTCTGCCGGATGGGGACTGGATAAGCTGGGCTGGACGGGATGAACTGTTTACACGGTCGGACGTGATAAGCATACACTGTCCTCTGTTCCCTGAGACGGAGGGGATGATAGACAGGAATGCGATAGACAGGATGAAGAATACGGCATTCATAATCAACACAGCCAGAGGCGGTTGCATAGTGGAGAAGGATCTGGCGGATGCCCTGAACGAGGGGCGCATAGCCGGTGCTGCGGTGGATGTCATATCACAGGAGCCTATGGCGGCGGATAATCCACTTCTCACAGCGAAGAATGTGATCATAACACCGCATATTGCGTGGGCGCCGAAGGAGGTCAGGGAGAGACTTCTCGACATAGCGGGTGGCAATATAGAAGCGTTTCTTAATGGAAGACCAGTAAATACTGTATAAGAAGAATGGGGATAGAGTAGAAAGTCAGCTCTAAATAAGAAAGGATAGATCAATAAGATGGAGAGCAGTTCTTTTGAGGATGTGAACAGACTGGTAAGGTCTGAGCTATATGAGCACATGGATCCGGAGTTTGGCAAATATCTGGCCATGAACCTCCCGGGCTGTGGCAATATAATAGGTGTGAGGCTGGATGATCTGAAGGAGATAGCCAGACAGATAGCCGACATAAACTGGAAGGAGTATCTGAAGCACGCACCGGATGATACGCTGGAGGATGTGGTCATTCAGGGACTTGTCCTCGGATTCGCACAGGGCAAGCTGGAGGAGATACTTGCATATGCTGATGAATTTGTTCCGAAGATAGACAACTGGTGGGTGTGTGACTCGTTCTGCAGTACATTTGTGGCGGCGTCCATGTACCCGGAGATAGTGTGGGAGTTCATCATGAAGTACATGGGAGATTCTGAGCTGAATCCTGCGTGGAGAAAGAAGGAGGAGGCAGAGATTCCAGAGGGGCAGGGAGGTATCGCCGTGGGAACCTGGCAGGATATGTCCGATGACTTCAGACTCAGATTTGTGGCTATCATGCTGAAGTGCTACTTTGTGAATGACAGGTATATCGACAAATGCCTTTATGCATTTGAACACATGCAGGATGGCGGCTACTATGCAAAGGACGGTGTAGCCTTTGGCCTGGCGGAGAGCTATTTCGTGTTCCCGGACAAGACGATTGAGTACATAAAAGGTGCACAGTTCGACAGGCAGATTCTGGAGATGACGAAGAACAAGATAGAGAAGATATACAGGCTGCCGGAGGCGGATGTGAACAGGTTTGCGGAAGTGATAAATGAATATTAAAATTAAGAGAAGGACATTATATTTGTAGGAGGAATTCTTATGAGGAATTTGAATGCGGATATGGATGTCCTTTTTGCTTTGGCTGGGATCAATAATATTGAAAATGAGTTTATGGTGGCGATTGTGCTGGTGATTGTCTGTTTGGCGGCTGCGGTATGTCTGACCGTATGGATAAGAAAATACGTCAGGGGAAATGCCTCAGGCAGTCTGGAAGATAGTCAGGATGAGCGGGAGGACAGGGAGTATTCATCGGAGGATAACTACATTGATGGTGATGCTGTAGCCATTGCCATTGCCGGAGCGTTGGGAGGAACAGCAAATATTTACAGTCTGAGGAGCAGTGATACAAGACTTAGAGTTACGGTAAACAACGGGGCGCTGGTGGACAGGAGAAGACTGAAAGCCACAGGAGCGCTGGGAATACTGGCAAAGGGCAGGCAGGTGCAGGTATTCTATGAGGATCAGGTGGAAAGGATATGCCGAGAGCTTGGAAGATATATAGATGGACACAGGAAAGATAATATTGAAAAGGAGGCTGAGATCGATTATGAAAGAGTGCTTAAGAAGGTGTATGTGCCTGTTGAAGGTGATGTTGTGCGCGTATCTGATATACATTGCCTACAGAACCTGGGAGACGGGAGTGTCGGCTTGTGTGCGATTCGAGCCACACGGGGAGAGATCAGAGCGCCGTTTGACTGCAAGGCTGGATATAGTAAAGCCGGAGAAGGCCAGATAGAGTGTACATCTGAGGAAGGATACGTGGTCAGGATATATCTGATATCAGAGATCGACACCGGATGGCAGAGGACACAGAGCTATGTAGATATAAGACTTACATGTGGTGATGGTGAGAAGGTGCGAAAAGGCAGGCTGCTTGCAGAGTATCCATATGAGACGCTTGCTGGCAGAGGCGAAACTGTATATGCTGTGCTGGAGTTACATTCCGATGAAAATGCTGATACAGGTCATTCTGGTGGTATAGATAAAGGATATCAGCTTAAGATAAACATGAGAGAGAAAGTGAATTATGAATATGTGGCATGCGAGCTTGTCGTCTGAAAAGCTCACATGCCATTTATTTACGCTCTGGTTGCCCTGTCTATGATTCCAGCAAGGGTATCTATGACCATAGCGGCATCCTGATCTTTGTATTTCAGGAAAGTATAAGCACAGCCTTGTACGAACATTGACACCTCAACATTTTTTGCAAGGTCATCTCTGAACTCGGGACGGACATCATATATCTTCTCCTTGATGAGGGCGTCGAGCTTGTTGGTCAGGACTCCGTAGCTTCTATTGTCATCAGGAAAGAGTATGGAGAACAAATGTCCCTGATTGATAAATGCATTGCACAACTGTCTGCTTGCTTCTGCCGGATTAGTAAGCATATATTCGGGATTTGGAATGTCACCGATGAGGGACAGAAGAGCATCATTTTCGAGGTATTCCGACAGATCATATATATCCTGAAAATGCAGATAGAAGGTCTGCTTGCTGATATTTGCCTTTTCTGTGAGTTCCTTCACTGTGATCTTCTCCACAGGTTTGGTGGCACGCAGTTCGATAAATGCGCTGAATAAGCTGTTGCGTGTACGCTGAATCCTTCTGTCCATAAGAGCTCCTTTCTGATCATACAAAAACTGTCCGAGGGCAGTGATTATAAATGGTTATAAGCGTCCGAATGACGCTCTATGCATTATAGTATAGAATACAACAAAAGAAAGATATAGTCAAAAAAACGTATATACAAATTTAATCTAATTGTCGATAATTGCCTTGAGTAAATTATTTTACTTTTATCAAAAAACGAATATTCATATGGAGGATGTGCAGCGGTATACTGAAGGTAATTTACTACAGTCAAGAAATGACTGCGAGGGCTTGGGTGATGAGACTTGAATATTAACCTTGTATGGAGGAAAAGTTATGGATTTGTATGAGTTTTATTCAGGAAGGTGCTTTGATGCTTATAATGAGCTCGGTGCACATATTGTGAAGGAGAATGTGGGCAAGAGCAGGAGGAAGACCGTGACAGGCGTGGATTTTGTGACATATGCGCCGAATGCGGAGTCGGTGACTGTCACAGGTGAGTTCAATTCCTGGGGGGAGACCACCATGGAGAGGTGCTACGACGGCAGCTTTTTCAAGTGTTTTGTGCCGGGGGCAAAGGCCGGACAGATGTATAAATATAAGATATATCAGAGAGATGGATATTGCGTGGATCACTGTGATCCGTATGGATTCGGCATGGAGCTGAGACCGGCATTTGCATCTATAATAAGAGATATGGATGAGTATACATTTGGCGATGCAAGATGGATGAGGACACGGAATGAGTGCAAGGGCGGACCGCTCAATGTGTATGAGATGCACATGGGTTCGTGGCACTGCAAGCCGGTGTATGACGAGAATGGAAAACAGCTGACACCGGAAGAAGTCATTGAGACTGACCGAGTTGCTGAGGGCTGGTATACATACAGAGAGATAGCACCGATGCTTGTGGAGTATCTGAAGGAGCAGGGCTACAATTATGTGGAGTTTATGCCGCTTTCTGAGCACCCTTGCGACGAGTCCTGGGGATATCAGAACACGGGATTCTTCAGCCCGACGGCAAGATACGGAACGGCGGATGACCTGAAGTTTCTTATTGACACGCTTCACAAGAATGGCATAGGAGCCATCATGGATTATGTACCTGTGCACTTTGCGCTGGATGGATATGGACTTGCTAAGTATGATGGAACAAACCTGTACGAGCATCCGACTGATGATGTGGGCTACAGTGAGTGGGGCAGCAAGAACTTCATCCACTCCAAGGGCGAGGTTCAGACATTTCTCAAGAGTGCGGCCAATTACTGGCTCACCGAGTATCATTTTGATGGTCTCAGGATGGATGCCATCAGCAGGATAATATACTGGATGGGCGATGAGGCCAGAGGTGTGAATGACAGGGCTGTCGAGTTTATAAAGGGACTCAACCAGGGACTTAAGGACAGACACCCGTCATGTATTCTCTGCGCTGAGGATTCCACGGACTTCAAGGGAACGACCAAGGAAGTCAGATATGGCGGACTGGGCTTCGATTACAAGTGGGATATGGGTTGGATGAATGATACATTGAACTTCTTCAGGACTCTGCCGTTTTGCAGAGGTGACCAGTATCACAAGTTGACATTCTCCATGATGTATTTCTATAATGAGAGATACATGCTGCCACTTTCGCACGATGAGGTTGTGCATGGCAAGGCAACCATAGCCCAGAAGATGGCGGGATCATATGAAGAGAAATTCCCAAATGCAAAGGCACTCTACGCCTACATGTATGCGCATCCGGGCAAGAAGCTTAACTTCATGGGTAACGAGATAGCCCAGCTTAGAGAGTGGGACGAGAAGCGCGAGCAGGACTGGGATATACTGAAATACCCGAACCACGATTCATTTAACAGATTTATAAAAGATTTGAATAAGCTCTATCTGAAAGAGCCTGCGCTGTCAGGGTGGGATGATGATCCACACGGGTTTGACTGGATACTCTGTGGCAAAGAGCAGGATGTTGTATATATATTCCAGAGAGTTATTGAGGAAAATAAGATAGTAGTAGTCATGAACCTATCAGGAAATACATACAGGGATTATCACTTCAGATACGGCGAGGGCAATTCTATGAAAGTCCTCATGAATACGGATTGGAACAAATATGGCGGCAGCACCAAAGACACCGTGAAGAGTATCAAGGGCGTATGCGGCGACTTCGGCTTTGATCTCCCGGCTCTGTCTGTAATGTACTTAAAGCCGGTGGACTAGGAGTGGCTGTGTTTTACGGATGTATAAAGTCAGTTGATCTTCGAAACACGGGGATCATTTTGATGGATCAAATATAGTTGTTCAGGCTAATTATGAAAGAGTACATTAAAGGTGCACGTGACATTAATAAAAATAATTGACTGTTCATAGTGTATATTTTGTGATATAAGTAAACAGCAGAAATTAAAGGAAATTATTACAAAGACAGGCACTTCATCCGCATAGGAGTGAGTTTGTATCCGGGTATATGCCAAATCGGTAGTGAAGCCGCCTGAGCTTCGTTTCGCTTCTGTGCTAAGGCGGAGCGGGCAAACGCCCTTATCGCCCGCACAGCCGCATGCACGATGGAAGCGGGACGAAGTTCGGGAAGGCAAACGTGATTTGGCATATACCCGGATACAAACTCGCCCGCGCGGATGAAGTGTCGTCCGTCAGACAAGACAAGGAGAGATTATGATATTAGATGTAAGCAACCTCAGCCATGGATTTGGTGACAGGGCAATATTTGAAAATGTGTCA
>CAKQIY010000015.1 GCA_934247115.1 uncultured Coprococcus sp. | reverse complement strand
GATCTTTCGATCCGACGTTCTTGAAATTCTTGTTTGGAATTTCAGGGTTGTCATGTTGTTAATTTTTCAAGGTTCTTTGTGTTCTCGCCTCTCAGCGACAACTTCTAAATACTATCACATTCATTTCTTAATGTCAACAACTTTTTCATCTTTTTTCAAGCTGTTTCATCTTGTCTCACGCGACAGCTTTTACAAGATACCACCATCATTTGGCAAAGTCAAGCACTTTTATTGAATTTTACACGAAATAATTTTGGCCACAATACCAAATGATACTGTGGCCATGCTCACCGCTATTATCGTGCTTTATATGATTGAATATTTTCTTCTATATATACTCCAGTGCCTGCTGTATATTTGCGACACCTACCACCTTCATGTCTCCAAGGTCCTTCATCTTCTTCACATTGTCCAGATTGGATCTCGGTATGATACAGGTCTTAAATCCCATCTTTGCGGCCTCGCGTACTCTCTGCTCAGCACCTGACACTCCACGCACTTCGCCTGAAAGTCCCATCTCTCCGAACATGACCATATCAGAAGGTATGGCACGGTTCTTGAAGCTTGATACAAGAGCAAATACTATTCCCAGATCTGCCGACGGATCATCAAGGCGCATACCTCCGGCTATATTCACATATGCATCACAGCCCGCCATAACTATGCCGCCTCTCTTCTCAAGAACAGCAAGCAAGAGATTTACCCTGTTGTAGTCGAGTCCCACACTTGTTCTTCTTGGCAGATTGAAGCTTGACTGGCACACCAGAGCCTGGATCTCAAGCAATATCGGTCTTGTTCCTTCCATTGTACATACTACTACAGACCCGGATGTGTCATCAGGTCTTCCATCCAGCATAAGCTGTGACGGATTCTTCACCTCTGCAAGTCCGGTTCCCTTCATCTCAAATACACCGATCTCATTTGTCGAGCCAAATCTGTTCTTTACTGCACGAAGGACTCTAAACCCGGCATTACGCTCGCCCTCGAAATAGAGAACCGTATCCACCATATGTTCAAGGGTTCTTGGGCCTGCCACGGTTCCCTCTTTGGTAACATGTCCTACTATGAATATGGCGATCCCTGTCTGCTTCGCCATCCTCATGAGTCTGGCTGTAACTTCCTTTACCTGGGATACACTTCCCGGTGCAGACTCCACGTCATCCGTAACTATGGTCTGTATGGAATCTATAACAATGACCTTTGGAGTGTCCTTCTTGACATACTCCTCCACATCCTCGAGATTGTTGACACAGAGAAGCAGCATATCCTTTGTAAAATTTCCGATACGCTCTGCCCTCATCTTTATCTGTGAAAGGGACTCCTCACCTGACACATAAAGTATCTTCTGTCCCATCTCTGACATATTCCTGCACATCTGCAGCAATATGGTGGATTTACCTATACCCGGATCTCCTCCCACCAGCACAAGGGATCCGCTCACTATCCCGCCGCCTAATACTCTGTTTAATTCGCCTATTCCTGTGGTAAAACGCGTCTCGTCGGTGGTCTCCACCTCCAAAATGCTTGTAGGCGCCACGACCGTCCGCTTGCCGGACTGGCTCTTGGCGCCTACTGTCACTTTCTCCTCGCAAAATGAATTCCACGCTTTACAGCCGGGACACTGCCCCATCCATTTTGTCGATTCGAATCCACATTCCTGGCAAAAAAACACCTGTTTTCCTTTTGCCATAAATATCTCCTGTGTATGCTATATTAGTCAAATGCTCTCTTAACATCAACCTTGACTGGTCTGCCCTCTTCAAGATCTACGCTTATGCTCATCTTGCCACCGAGGTTGGTCTTGTTCTTGCCGACATATACATCGTCTACGTGAACCTTGTACTCTGTCTCAGGCTCAAGCTCAAGTGTGATGGACGCATTCTCTGGTCCCTCAACTACAAATGTAACATCGTTCTCATCAGCCTTGAAACCATGTACTGCTGTTCCCGGTACTGACTCATATACGAACATTCCGTTCTTCTCAAGCTTTGTGATCTCGTTGAAAGTCTTTATCTTGTAGATATCTCCCTGGAACTCGAAACCATCCTTCTTGGTCTTTGCTCCAAGCTCATAATTACCAAATTCCAATGACTCCCCCTGTGCATTTATCAATTCATTTACTACTGACATTGATTTTATCCTCCTGTTAATTTTGTATGATCTTAACTCTATCGCAATAATATCCTGATATATATCAATAATCTCTGTATACTATTCGTTAGTGACTCTCATTATACAGTAATGCATCCTTTTTTTCTACAAAATTATGCATTTTCACCAATATTTCATATTAATTTCTACTGCTTAATTTTACAGACAATACCACTATATATCATGCTCATATCACATATATCGAACCTTATATCACTTCTCTGTCTTTTGTTTCACTGTAAGTGATATTTCCTCAGTGATTTTACCATCATCTTCCTTCTTTTTCTTCGTTGACACTGTGACTGTATCACCTTTTTTGACATCACCTCTGAGCATTGCCTCTGCAAGCGCATCCTCCACATATGTCTGGATAGCCCTCTTGAGAGGTCTTGCTCCGTACTTCTTGTCATAGCCCTTTTCAAAGATATATTTCTTTGCATGGTCTGTAAACTTAAGCTCAATATCCATCTGTGTCTGAACACGGGTCTTAAGTTCCCTGAGCATAAGTCCGGTTATATCTTTCACGTTTGCCTCGTTCAAGGCGTGGAACACAATTATGTCATCTATTCTGTTCAGGAACTCCGGCTTGAATGTTCTCTTGAGCTCATCCATGACATTGCTCTTCATCTTCTCATGTTCCTTGGTCTCATCACTAACTGTGACAAATCCAAGCTGTTTAGGGTCAACTATCCCCTGTGCACCTGTGTTGGATGTCATGATTATGATAGTATTCTTAAAATCAACCTTTCTTCCCTGTGAATCTGTTATATGTCCATCATCAAGCACCTGGAGAAGAATATTAAATACATCACTGTGCGCTTTCTCTATCTCATCAAAAAGAACAACTGAATATGGGTTTGCTCTGACTTTTTCACTAAGCTGTCCGCCCTCCTCAAATCCAACGTATCCCGGTGGGGATCCTATCATTTTGGACACACTGTGCTTTTCCATATATTCTGACATATCTACTCTGATCAATGCATCCTCGCTGCCAAACACAATATCTGCCAGTGCTTTGGAAAGTTCTGTCTTGCCAACACCAGTCGGGCCGAGGAACAGGAATGATCCCATAGGTCTCTTCGGATCCTTAAGTCCGACTCGGCTTCTCTTGATTGCACGTGATACGGCTGTAACTGCTTCCTCCTGACCCACTACACGCTTGTGAAGTTCGCTCTCAAGGCGCTCCAGCCTCTTTGACTCCTTCTCAGTAAGCTTGCTCACAGGGATCCTGGTCCACACTGATACAACATCGGCTATATCATTCTCTCCGACTACTATATTATGCCGTCCTGAAGTCTGTTTTCTCGCTAGTTTTATAGAAAGTTCCTTCTGTCTGGAACTGATATCCGCAGCCGCTTCTATATCTCCAGCCATAAGAGCCGACTCCAGATCGCTATTCAGGGTAGCAAGCTCAGACTCAACGGCTTTTCTCCTGTCATGAGAATGCTCCTGTGCCGTAAATCCAAGTCTTCTGCGCGAGCATGCTTCATCCATAAGATCTATAGCCTTATCCGGGAGGAACCTGTCTGTTATATATCTCATAGACAAGTCAACAGCAGCCTCCACTGCCTCATCACTTATATCAACCTTATGATGCTCTTCATATCGTGGTCTGAGTCCCTTGAGTATCTCCACTGATTCATCCCTGTCAGGCTCCTCCACATATACAGGCTGAAATCTTCTCTCAAGAGCAGCATCCTTCTCTATATATTTTCTGTATTCATTTCTTGTGGTTGCGCCTATCATCTGTATCTCGCCTCTGGACAGAGATGGCTTGAGTATGTTGGAGGCATCTATAGCACCTTCTGCTCCGCCTGCTCCTATCAGAGTATGCAGCTCATCGACGAACAATATAACATTGCCATCGGCCTTTACTTCCTGGATAACCCTCTTTATTCTGTCCTCAAATTCGCCGCGATATTTGGAGCCCGCTATCATTCCTGACATATCCAGTGACAGAAGTCTTTTACCCCTGATCGTATCTGGCACATCGTCATGAGCTATCATGTATGCTATACCCTCTACTACCGCAGTTTTTCCCACACCTGGCTCTCCAACCATACATGGATTATTCTTCATTCTTCTGTTGAGTATCTGCAGAACCCTCTCTATCTCCCTGAATCTGCCGACCACAGGATCCAGATTTCCCAGCTTCGCCTCTCTTGTAAGATCGCGGGAATACTGATCTAGAGTAGGAGTTGCCGTACGTACCTTATTCTTCGACTTCTTAAGTGCTGCATATTCCTTCTTGGCTGTGTTCGCATCACATCCGCACGTTATGAGAATATCAGTGTATACCTTCTGTATATTTATATTCTCTGCATTCATAAGACGCACTGCTACACAATCCTGTACCTTGAGAAGTGCAAGAAGCAGATGTTCTGTACCAACCTCTTTGGAATTCAGTCTCACCGCCTCGTTCTGCGAATCTTCAAGTATTCTCCTGGCACTCTGCGTATACTTATCCCTCTCACCTGTTACAACTCCACATGGCTCAAGTGTATACTTAAGTGCATCTATGATCTTGGCTATGTCAAGCCCATTCTCATTCAGTATACTGTATGCTGTAGTATCTGAAACTGATGCAAGTGCAACTATCAGGTGCTCACTGCCGACAAAATTCTGTCCCAGCTTGCGTGCTACCCGTTTTGCTTCTTTTATGACTATCTCAGTTTCTCTGCTATATGGCAGTTTCATACAATCACCTCACATAATCCATAAATAATCACTCTGCGATGCAGAGTAAAAAAGGTTTTGAAACTAATTATCTCAAAACCTCCTTTGCCGATACATATATCAACAGATATACTGTTATATATGAAATCTTATGTTCTGCTGTACACAAACAGTAATCCTACTGCTCATCAATAGCTTTACCTATATCGTGTCTCATATACTTGTTGTCAAATGTAATCCACTCAGTTGCTGCATATGCATTTGCACGCGCCTCAAAGAGATCCTTGCCCTTTGCTGTCACGCCGAGTACACGGCCGCCATTTGTCACGATCTGATCACCGTCGAACTTTGTTCCTGCATGGAATACAAAGTAATCGTCCTTGCCGTCAAACTTTTCAAGACCGCTTATAGGATAACCCTTCTTGTATGACACAGGATATCCGTCAGATGCAAGAACTACACACACTGCTGCATTGTCCTCGAACTGAAGATCAACCTTGTCAAGTGTTCCGTCGATACATGCCTCCATGACATCGATTATATCATTCTTCATACGTGGAAGAACTACCTGAGCCTCAGGATCGCCAAATCTTGCGTTGTACTCAAGAACCTTAACACCGCTTGGCGTCATCATAAGTCCACAGAACAGAACTCCCTTGAATTCTCTTCCCTCAGCCTTCATGGCTGCCATAGTTGGCTTGTAGATGTTCTCCATGCAATACTCATCTATCTCTTTTGTATAGAAAGGACTTGGTGAAAATGTTCCCATTCCGCCTGTGTTGAGTCCCTGATCTCCATCCTTTGCTCTCTTGTGATCCTGTGCTGATGTCATAGGCTTTATGGTTGTTCCATCGCAGAAGCAGAGAACTGATACCTCACGGCCTGTCATGAACTCCTCTATAACCATAGTGTTGCCCGCTGAACCAAAGTGCTTGTCAAGCATAATCTCCTTGACGCCTGCCTTTGCCTCCTCAAGGTCATTACATATGAGAACGCCCTTGCCGAGTGCAAGTCCGTCAGCCTTTAATACTATTGGAAATGCAGCTGTCTCAAGATACTTGAGCGCCGAGTCTGCATCTGTAAAATTCTCATAAGCTGCTGTAGGTATACCATATTTCTTCATGAGGTCCTTTGAGAACGCCTTTGATCCCTCTATGATCGCCGCATTTGCACGAGGTCCGAATGCTCTGATCCCTGCTGCCTCAAATGCATCGACCGCACCTGCAACAAGCGGGTCATCCGGCGCTACAACCACCAGATCAACTTCCTTATCCTTTGCAAATGTAACCAGCTTATCAAAATCCATAACACCTATATCAACACACTCTGCAAGTGCTGCGATACCTGCATTCCCAGGTGCACAATATATCTTGGATACTTTATCACTCTTTGAAATACTTGTAACTATAGCATGCTCTCTTCCGCCGCTTCCTACTACCAATACTTTCATGGATATTCCTCCTAATCTTCTACAACTGCAATTCCATCTTCAACATGTACTTTGCCATGGGCGATCTTGTCTATAACCGCAGGCAGAAGCTTCCACTCAGCCTGTTCCATCACACGCTGCTGCAGAGCTTTCGGTGTATCACCATTCTGTACTGCAACTGCCTTCTGCATGATGATCGGACCTGTGTCAGTGCCTTTATCTACAAAATGGACCGTAGCACCCACTACCTTGACACCTCTTGCAAGGGCGGCCTCATGAACTTTAAGTCCATAGTAGCCTGTTCCACAGAATGCCGGTATGAGTGATGGGTGTATGTTGACAATCTTATTCGGATATGCATCTATCACTATCTCAGGTATGACCACAAGATATCCTGCAAGAACTATAAGATCCGCTCCGGTCTCCTGAAGCTTTGCGAGAAGTGCCTCGTTGAACCGAGCTCTGTCCTCGTAATCCTTAGGGCTTACGACCTCCGCTGCTATTCCCGCATTCTTCGCCCTCTCAAGAGCAAATGCATTCTTATTGTTGCTTATGACCGCAACTATCTCTGTATCTGTTATGACTTTATTATCTATGGCATCTATGATGGCCTGAAGATTGGTTCCGCCACCTGATACCAGAACTGCAACCTTTAGCATAAGTCTACTCCCTTTTCACCAGCTACAACTGTACCGAGGACAAATGCCTTGTCGCCGGCAGCCTCTATAGCTGCAATAGTCTTGTCTGCATCTGCTGGATCGATGGCAAGGCACATGCCAACACCCATGTTGTATGTGTTATACATCATATGCTCATCTATATCGCCCTTCTTTGCGAGAAGCTTGAATATAGCCGGCACCTCATATGAATCCTTCTTAACCTGTGCACGCACCCCGTCCGGGAGCATTCTTGGGATATTCTCGTAGAATCCACCACCTGTGATGTGGCTGCATCCCTTGATCGTAACGCCTGCATCCTTCACTGACTTCAGAGCCTTTACATAGATTCTTGTAGGCTCAATAAGCGCCTCACCGAGTGTCTTGCCAAGCTCATCGTAATATGTATCAAGAGACTCCTTAGTCATCTCGAATACCTTTCTTACAAGTGAGAAACCATTGCTGTGCACACCGCTTGATGCGATACCTATAAGTGTATCTCCCGGCTTGATATCCTCTCCTGTGATAAGCTCCTTCTTCTCAACAACACCTACTGCAAATCCTGCAAGGTCATACTCATCCTCCGGCATAAGTCCCGGATGCTCTGCTGTCTCACCGCCGACAAGAGCAGCACCAGACTGGTTACATCCCTCTGCAACACCGCTCACTATAGTAGCGATCTTCTCAGGATAGTTCTTGCCACATGCTATATAGTCAAGGAAGAAAAGTGGCTCTCCACCAGAGCATGCGATATCATTCACGCACATTGCAACTGCGTCGATTCCAATGGTGTCATGCTTATCCATAATATAAGCGAGCTGAACCTTTGTTCCACATCCATCTGTTCCTGACAGAAGTATAGGCTCTTCCATATCCTTGATCTTAGCAAGACTGAAAGCTCCTGCGAATCCGCCAATTCCGCCAAGTACCTCAGGTCTCATGGTTGTCTTGATGTACTTCTTCATAAGCTCCACAGACTTGTATCCAGCTTCAATATCTACTCCGGCATTCTTGTAATCCAATTTCTTATCCTCCTGTTATCTGTTTTGTACAGGGCGCACAGGCGCCATTTCAAATATTCCAATAAATTATAGATTATATCGATTACTTTGTAAAGAATGTTTATCTAATTGATAATGTGTTTTCACTGTGATATAATCACAATATATTGTGATTACTGTGCACAAGGATATATATCACATTGTTATGTATCCTTGTATCGGCGGGCGTATAAAGGAGTAACAGCATGACAAATAACAGACTGAATATAGGTATTTTCACATGCCATATCGATAATGATTATGCCAACGAAGTATGTAAGGGAGCTGAGTTCGCAGCCAGAGAGCTGGACTGTAACCTCATCGTATTTCCTGGTATGTTTTTAAACGCTTCTTTCTACGATCCGGCTAACCAGTTATACGATTATCAATATAATTCTATTTTTTACTATGCCAATCCTGAGTGTCTGGATGCCATTATCATATCTTTAGGGGCTATCTCCTCTTTTCTTTCAGAGAAGGATCTGAATTCCTTTATATCACATTTTGACGGAATACCTATCCTTACCCTTGAGGAAAAGCTGCCGGGATACCCATGCATCAAAACCGACAACTGTGGAGGGATGAAGGAAGCCATTGAGCACCTTGTTCATGAACACAACAGAAAACATATCTGCTTTGTTGCCGGCAAGGAGTACAATTCCGACAGCAACCAGCGTCTCGCCATATACAGGAGCGTTCTGGAGGAGAATGACCTTCCATTGAATGACAATATGATCGTACACGGGGATTTCTCAGAATACAGCAGAGAGGTGGTTGGCACACTTATCGACAACAATCCTGAGGTTGATGCCATCGTGTTTGCCAATGATCAGATGACTCTCGGCGGATATGCCGAACTCAAGGAACGCGGATATCGCATTGGAGAGGATATATCTGTTATCGGCTTCGACGACTCCACGCCTTCTGTCAGCATGGATCCGCCACTCACAACGATCAACATCAATTCATGTGAACTGGGCTACCGCTCAATATATGCCGCAGTCAAACTGGCACAGACTGGTAATATGAAGTCAGAAACACTCAGCTCACGTTTTATAAAAAGGCTCTCCTGCTGCTGCAAGCTCTGCACCTGCAGGGATTTGCCAACATATAATATCAGTTTTTCAGAACGGGACAACACAGAGATAATTGACGCTCTGGACAGATGCCTGTTCGATGAGATCCAGGATGCTTTCTTTGCCAGAAATGTGAAGCTTACATTCAATAATATATTTGAAGATATCATATCCGTAATCAGGGCAGATGGAACCACATCACAGAATGAGATCATCGACAAACTCAAGATCATACTGAACTCGGATATAACAGATTTCTACTCTGTGCATAAGATAGCTTACATGTTCAGAGAACTGGCCTCCATCGTGTCCAGCTGTGAGCTGGATGCATCACAGAGACTTGCCTTCAACAACCTAAATGCCAGCATAACGAATACTATCTCCCTGTTCATATCCAACCAGCTTTACAACAGAATGAGGAAAAATATGATGATGAGCTGGTCGTCGATCTATATAACAAGGGACACTCTCACATATGGAGACGACATAGATAAGACCTACTCTTCCATACTGCGGAAGCTTGAAGATCTCGGATATGACGGAGCATATATATACACATACGACGATCCGATACGTCTCACTGATTCTGGAAGCTGGACAGTTCCAAAGTCCGTATTCCTTCAGGCATACTACAACAGGAACAACTGCCAGGTGCTTTTCGGCGAATCACGTCGTGTTCCGTCCACAGAGATATTTGACAATGAATACACCTACTACGACAAACGTTTCACCTCTGTCATAGTTCCTATATTCACCAACGAGGATCACCATGGACTGTTCATATGTGATACCGATGTGGCTAACTTTGGAAGTATATACTCCACCAGTCTCCAGCTTGGAGCTGCACTTAAATACATGACACTGCTAAGGGAACAGACGATAACACAGGAACAGCTGAAACTGTCACTGAACGAGATCCATGAGAAGAACGAACTTCTCAATCACCTGTCAACATCCGATGAACTGACTGGCATATACAACAGACGTGGCTTCATGGAAAGAGTTGAATATTATATCAACATTCCATCCAATATGGGTATGAAGGCAATTCTTCTCTTTGCAGACATGGACTCACTTAAGGTCGTAAATGATAAGTTCGGACATAAGGATGGAGATTTTGCGCTTCGCAATATTGCCAACATCCTCACCATGAGTTTTGGACCACACGATGTCATCGGCCGTATCGGCGGAGATGAATTCGTATGTTTTGCTTTTATTGAGGATTCCTCATACATAAATCAAGTCCAGCAGAAGATCAAAGACTTCTCGGCAAACCTGAACTCAACATGCGGCAAACCATACTTCATTGAGATGAGCGTTGGCGTCACTGAATTCACCTGTGACGGCGAGCAGAAGATCGAGGATTTACTGTCTCAGGCAGATACAGCCCTCTACTCCAACAAGAGATACAAGAGAATATCAATACTCAAATAATCCGTTCTGCTCTTCTATATTAGACGAGCGTAATGGACTCATATCAAAACGCAGAAATGGTATACAACGGAAATCTGATTTCCTGTGTATACCATTTCTATTATCCGGATATGATGTTATCTGACAAATGCTTCGTTGAGCTTCTCTGTTCCCGGCAGAACAAATCTACCTTTCTCTATTATGGCTACCTCGGTGCCATCTGGATGAACCGAATATATTCCACCGATTTCATCATACGGGATCGTGATATCTGTATGGCAGTTGAAATAAGCTTTAGATACATCCGTATGTCTGAGTACGGAATACTCATTGTCCTTTGCCACTATCTCTTTGCCGTCAGGATTGAATAATCTATTATCCTCGCTCCAACTATAGCATGTATCTCCAACTGCAAAGTGAGGTCCCATCTTCTCCACTATAAGTATCGGAAGCTTATAGACTATATCATATTCGTTTGCCATCACATACGCCGTTGTATTTGTTCCTATGGCGAATTCTCCTATAGGAAGCGTATCCCTGCCTCCCAGCAGATTCTCCTCTATATATTTTCTGTTTGCCGTCTCATCGGAGTAATTGCGGCATGTGTAATCTGAAATTTGTCCATCTTCAAATGTAAGCTTAAGATCCACATATCTGAGGCCACCCAGATACACTTCACTCACATTGAGCACGCCATGTGTTCCTGTAAGCTTTGGTGAAGTAAACACCTCACCAACAGGTATGTTGACATCAGCAACGCAATTCTCAAAATTGGTTTCCCTGTCAGGATTCTCCAGTTCATGCAGCATAACTGTCATATCTGTTACATTCGATCCCTGGCCTGCCACTCTTACATGATCCGCTCTGTCCAGCTCATCGATAATATGCTGATGTATACCCCTGAAAAGATCGTTATCCAATGTATTGATCTTGACCGTATCCCTGAATATATCGCGGTATCTTTCTCCTATCTCCGGAACAGGATATGCGATGATCGTGAAACTGCATGTCTCCTGATGTATATACTCGTTGACTATCTGGGCACTCGCCGTCTGGTATGCCACCGTCAACTCTTTCTGCTTACTGCTTAGAGACGGAGCGATCCCACAACTGACAGGCTCAAATGGATTCTCACCGAACACCTCAACCACAGCCGGTCCAGCATATACGGAAGCCTCATATGCCAGCCCCTTGTATGCCTGCCTGAGGACCTCAAGCTTCCTCTCCATAAGCTTCTTGTCAAGGAAAAGTGCCTCATCCATTCTATGGTCATACTCCAGCTGATTGTTCGGAACACTTGATGAATAGCCTATCCTGCTGATGGATCTCCTGTTTATCCTGTTGACTGCATACCTGTAGCACACAGGCTCAAGTCCCATGTCCCTGAACTGTCGTATCGCAGCCCGTATCATTCTTTCCTGTCCAAGGAAATATCTGATATTGACGGTTTTCTTCTTAGACAGGTCTATCTTCGCCGCCTCAAAGCCCAATCTATATCCCTCTGTGAATGTCCTTGCCATGGACTCTATCTCATACTCTGACAGGGTACTGAGGAATATTGCAGTATCTATCTCATTGCGTCCAACATACTCTCCATACTTATACAGATACGATACATCCTCCAGATCACTGTTCATAATTATATCAGTAGCAAATGTCAGATCCGGACTTAGCTGTTCTCTGATTCTGTATGTTATGAAATACTCAGCGTAATCATTCTCAAAATAATAAATAACAGACTCCAGTTCATCAGCTGTAAATTCATCCTGGAACATAAAATAAACCTGTACAAACAGTTCTGAATACAGGGTTATATCAACTATCCTGCCCTCAAATGCATATACTATCATTCCGCGGATCTCATTGTACAGAAAGCCCAGAAGTCTGGCTATTCTGTCTGTCTCACTTCTGTCACGCTTCATATCAGCCACAAACGTCTGCGCAGCATACTGGTAATTGGCAAAGCTGTGGTTGTAGCTATCGCCCAGTATATCACTGTAAAGTCCGTGATTCATGGCTTCCAGCTGAGACAGGCTCCTGCCAGACAGAGCATCCTTCTTGATAAGCTCAAGCACATCTCCTATCCTGGCTATAAAATCCGCCACCCGGGTGAAATACTCCCTGTATGGTTCGTCTATGACCGTCTCATGCGTGATCTGCCTGATCCTGGTCATAACCAGCTCATATCTTTCCTCTATATCATCGAATTCTTCCACAAGATCCTTATAATAATTCATCATCTACCCTCTTTCTATAATCCCATCAACATAAATATTACAGATGCAGCAAGCACTACACTGTTCAGTATGATAGCCATTTTCTTATTTGTTATGCCTCCGGCATCAGCCCTGTAGCCTATAATTGAGAATATGATTCCTGTAAATGTCATTATAAGTGCACTCACCATCAGAACACCATATACCCTCTGTACTCTCCCCTGGGTAAGTATGGATTTGATGATCGAAATGATAACGAACACGCCGCCAAATCCCCCAAGGAAATATCCTATGATAGTGTCCGTTGGCAGTCCCGGTGTAGAGACCTTGAAATCCTTACTTCTTTGCATGATATCTCCTAATCAATTTTGCTGTAACATAATATATACCATATCCGATGACACCTCCCAGAGTATTCATGATAATGTCATCCACATCGAACACTCCCAGCTTGGTTATGTACTGTGCCGTCTCTATGGTAAGTGTAAATACCAAAGAATACAGAAACGCCTGCAAAAGGGTCGTGTTCTTGTTCCTTGCCCATCTGAGCAGCATACCAAACGGTATGAATGCAATGATATTGCCATAGAGATTCAGAAATACACTCATAGGTGACATCTGATCCCCATATGTGATGAATCTCTGTATCTCCTGCAGCGGATGAAGATTATACCGTCTTTCTGTATATCCGCCCCGTCCAAACATATCACTAAAAATAAGGAAATACACGATACAGATTATATAAATCACAAACAGCGCAGAGCATACCGCCCTGAGCTTTTTTCTATCTATCTGCTTCAAAATATTACTCCTATTAGGACAGGTGTGCAGCTTTCCTCATCTCCATGATCCTGTCAAGAAGCATATCTGCACACTCCTCTTTTGACATCATTGGCAATTCACTGATACTGTCCTTTGTAATAAGAGTGAGAACGTTGGTGTCAACACCAAATCCCGCTCCTGCGACCTTTAAATTATTTGCCGCAATAAGATCTATATGCTTTGAATCTATCTTCTTTCTTGAATTCTCTATGAGATCTCTCGTCTCCATTGAAAAACCACAAATGATCTGATTCTGTATCCCCTCTTCAATTCTCTGGTTACCTAACGCAAGGAGTATATCCTTTGTCCTTGAAAGCTTGATACTCATATCTCCATCTGCTTTCTTGATCTTGTGTTCTGCAACCTCCGTAGGTCTGTAATCAGCCACAGCAGCAGCCTTGATGATCACATCCTGCTCTCTGCTTCTCTCCATAACCGCTTCGTACATATCCTGTGCCGATGTTATGTCAACTACATTCACGAATCTAGGCGGTTCTATATCTACCTTTCCTGTGACAAGTGTTACATCAGCACCCCTGAGCATAGCCTGCCTTGCAATGGCATATCCCATCTTGCCTGTAGAGTGATTGGTTATATATCTGACCGGATCTATAGCCTCGCGGGTAGGCCCCGCTGTCACCAGCAGGCTTACCCCGGCCATATCCTTTTCCTTTGCTATAGCTTTCAGAATATAATCCTGTAGGACCTCGGCATCTGGAAGTTTTCCCTTGCCTGTATCTCCACATGCAAGGTATCCTGTAGCCGATTCTACTATCTCATATCCATATGACTCCAGCTTCTTTATGTTGTCCTGAACTATAGGATTCTCTATCATTCCGGTATTCATAGCCGGTGCTATGATCTTAGGACACTTTGCCGGCATGATCGTCGTACTGAGCATATCATCTGCTATTCCGCCCGCTATCTTACCTATTATATTGGCTGAAGCAGGAGCCACCATGAACACATCCGCTCTCTTTGCCAGCGCAACATGCTCCACATTGAACTGAAAATTTCTGTCGAATGTATCCACAAGACACTTATTACCTGTAAGTGTCTCAAATGTTATCGGATTTATAAAGTTGGTTGCATTCTCCGTCATGATCACATGCACATCTGCATGCTTTTTCACCAGCATGCTTGCAAGATTGGCTATCTTGTACGCCGCGATACTTCCTGTGACTCCGAGAACTACGGTCTTTCCTTTTAACATATTGTACGTTGTATCCTTTCTGTCAGGGCTGATATTCTATAATTCCACAATAAAGTTATCTATAAGTCTGGCCTTGCCAAACTTAACTGCCATGGCACAGAGCACATGTCCCTCTGCCTTATCTATGGATTGCATGGTATCCATGTTAACCATCTCAACATAGTCTATAGTTGCAAGAGGCTCTGCTGATATAAGCTTCTTCATCTCACCAACGATCTTTGCAGCCTCTCTCTCTCCATCAGCTATCATGTCCTGACCAAGCTTAACTGCCTTGCTGAGAACTACGGCAGCCTTTCTCTCCTCTGGTGTGAGGTATATATTTCTTGAGCTCTTTGCCAGTCCGTCTTCCTCTCTTATGATAGGGCAGCCGATTATCTCTATATCAAAGTTGAGATCTTTCACCATTCTCATAATGATGGCAAGCTGCTGTGCATCCTTCTGTCCAAAGTAAGCTCTGTCTGGTGTGACTATGTTGAAGAGCTTGCCAACAACAGTACATACGCCCTTGAAATGTATAGGACGTGTAAGTCCACAGAGTGCATTTGGAAGACCTGTCATATTGATAAATGATACAAATCCGTCTGCATACATCTCTTCTGGTTCAGGATTGAATATAATGTCTGCGCCTGTGCTCTCACAGAGCTTTGCGTCGGCCTCAAGATCTCTTGGATAGCTCTCCAGATCCTCGTTAGGTCCAAACTGTATAGGATTGACAAATACACTTACAACTGTTCTGTCATTCTGCTCCACAGACTTCTTGATAAGACTCTGATGTCCCTCGTGAAGATACCCCATTGTAGGTACCAGGCCAACCGTGAGTCCCTGCTTCTTCCATTCCTTTACCTGTGCTCTTACCTCATCTATCTTCTTTAAAATTACCATGATCATTTTCTCCTTTAGTATAACTTCTCTATAACTTCATCATCTATCTTATAAGTGTGCTCAGGGCCTGGGAAGGTTCCCGCATTGATCTCATCAATATATGCCTTTACAGCACCTCTCATAACTTCACCTACATTTGCAAACTGCTTCACAAACTTTGGAACAAAGTCTGAATACATACCAAACATATCCTGGTTAACCAGAACCTGTCCATCACAATAACGTCCGGCACCTATTCCTATAGTAGGTATACTTACAGTCTCTGTGACTATCTTTGCAAGTTTCTCCGGTACACATTCCATAACAAGCATAAATGCACCGGCCTCCTCAACAGCTTTTGCATCCTCTATAAGCTTCTTGGCTGCAGCCTCAGTCTTGCCCTGCACCTTGAATCCACCAAATGCATTGATAGACTGTGGTGTGAGTCCAAGATGTGCACATACAGGTATGCTCGCCTTGACTATGGCACTTATCTGAGGGCACATATCCTGACCACCCTCAAGCTTTACTGCTCCGGCACGTCCTTCCTTCATGATCCTTCCAGCGTTGACAACCGCATCATACACGCTCGTCTGATATGACATAAATGGCATATCTGTGATAACAAGAGCATTCTTTGCTCCCCTTGCCACCGCTGCACTGTGATGTATCATATCATCAACAGTTACAGAGATCGTATCCTCATATCCAAGGATAGTGTTGCCAAGAGAATCTCCAACAAGAATAGTGTTGACACCTGACTCATCCACAATCTTTGCCATGGTGTAATCATACGCTGTGATCATGGAGATCTTCTTGTCCGTCCCCTTCATCTGCCTGAGTGTTGCCGTCGTGTTTTTCATAATTAAATTCTCCTATTCCGTTCAGTAGCTGTATCAAACCGCTATAATCCCTGTCCGGATGTTTTCTCTCTGCCACCGGCACAAGGCATCTGGATACAGATGCATATGCATCGCGCTCATCTCCGTCAAAAACCTCGAGATGTTTTCTCACTGTATCTGTGTCACATCGCTCAACCGGACCTGTAAGGCTGTCTACTACGCCATTCTCTGCTGCAGCTCTGGCATTTCCCAGAAACAATGGCAGTATCGCCTGACCTGCCTCTTTCTCAGTGAAACCACACTCAACCAGCAGTTTCTGTGACACAGACAAAAGTCCGGTAACCAGATTGCTCGCGAACACTGCTGCTCCGTGATACTTCACCTTATTCCTGCCGTCTATGCGAACACAGCTGTTGCCGAGGAGTCTTATGACCGAGCATATCTTATCTGCATATGCTTCATCTCCCTCAACAGTAAAAAAAGAGTTATCCAGTTCTTTATAGGATTCGTACTTTGAACTTATTGCATACATAGGATGAATCGAATAACCAAAGGCTCCCGCCTCTGTTATACCTGAGAAAATATCTGATGTCATCGCACCACTGGCGTGACAAATGATCCTGCCACATATGTCAAGATCTTTTATACTCTTCCACACCTCTCCTATCTGACCATCAGGAACAGTGAGAAAGATAACCTCACAATACTCACACAATTGCTCCAGGCTTTCGTACACACAGGTATCGGTAAACTGTGCTGCAAGCTCTGCACTCTCTCTGCTGGCACTGTAGTAGCCACCAACTTCCATGCACACGCTTCCGTCTGTTTTCCCACTGACAAGCTCTCTTCGCTCCTGAATATACCTGCCAAATGTGAATCCGACTTTTCCAGCTCCAATAAATCCAATCCTCATACAATAATCACCTGCTCATAATATGTAGTCAGTATCTGTGTATATCCCATCAGGGAATATGTCTTTCAGGTACAGCTTCTTTCGAATACCATCCATCCAACATACTAACATTCCACTTTTTAATTGTAAAGTAAAGTAACAAAAAAATCACAGTGTGGAACATTTTCACACACTGTGATTTTTATGACAAAACAGTTTCCAGTAATAAATTCTAGTATTTAAACTTCTCTATTACTTCTTCATTTGCCTTCATGGCAGCCTTCTCCATCTCCTTACGCTCCTCCTGAAGCTTAAGTCTGACTGACTCATTGTTCACTCCTATAATCTGAAGTGCAAGATATGCTGCATTCTTGCTGCCATTGATGGCAACAGTTGCAACAGGTATTCCCGATGGCATCTGAACTATTGAAAGAAGTGCATCCATTCCATCAAGAGTTGCACCTGAAAGCGGTACTCCTATAACAGGAAGAACTGTCTGTGAGGCAACCACCCCCGGAAGAGCTGCTGCCATACCTGCTGCTGCAATGATAACCTCAGTTCCATTGTTGTTGGCCTCATCGATAAACTCTGAAAGTCCTGCATGTGCTCTGTGTGCAGAGAGACATCTCACATCCACCTCGACACCATAATTCTTGAGAATTGATACTGCCGGCTCAACCTTTGGCAGATCACTTGTTGATCCCATAATGATAGCTACTCTCATTTTCTTTTCCTCTTTTCTTTATTTTTATTGGACAGGCACTGCCCTGTGGCTGCACCTGATTCTTCGTATGTGCCTTATATACTGTTCAGATACTGATCGATCATCTCACTTGAGGTCTCGTAATCACCGGATCCCACATACTCCTTGAGCGCAGTGAAGAACTCTGTATCTATATCACCATATGAATATCTGTCTATATCCTGTATAAGGCTTTCGACAGGCTCATTATCACCGGCACGCAGGAACGCCCTCAATTCCTTGAGTTTACTCTTGTTGATGCCATCCCGGTACTCCTTCTCTGCAGGCTGGTCAACATGATTGATTTTTGCCATATATTTGTCTATCTGCTTGAAAAAGTCATTCATCATGGCCACGAAGTCTCTGGTATTGTCACGGGCATACTGCTGATTTCCGATATTGATAGCAGACTCCAGGTTCGCCGCCTTTCTCTCTATGCCATATGCTCCTATATTCGCACTGCTGCTCTTGATATCATGAATGATATTCTTGTACCTTCTCACATCATCATCGATATATGTCCTGAGCATCTGGACCTCAGCCTGATATTCATCCTTGTAATTTCTCACAAATGTGTTGAATGTCCTGAAGCTTCCTCCCATGACTCTGACCGCATCTTCGACAGCAACAAATCTTCTGAGAAGCACCGCATCCTCCATGTAACTTACGTCATCCTCAAGCTGCGAGAGATCAGTATTCCTCTCCTTGATCTTATCCTCAGATATATATGTTCTGAGCATTGCCTCCGCCTGATCCAGTTCAACAGGTTTAACTATGATATCATTGAAGCCTGATGTGAGTATCTCCTCTCTGGAGGTCTCAACTGTATTGGCTGACAATGCTATGATCGGCATCTTCTTGAACTCCTCACCATCAAGGTTTCTTATCTCCTTCACAGTATCACGTCCATCCATCACCGGCATCACAGTGTCTATAAACACCATATCGTATCCATTTATCATGACCTTATCCAGCGCGTCAAAACCCGATGAGGCTGTATCGCACGTCAGATCATAGGTATCAAATATGGTCTTCTCGACCTGAAGACCGATCTCTGAGTCATCCACAATGAGTATCCTGACATCAGGAAGCCACAGATGCGAATTGGCATTTCTTCTGGCCATCTCCTTACGTTTTCTCTCATTGTAATTGACATAGCTGTAATCAAATACCGACTGCTTCACGCTGAATCTGATCGTAGTTCCAGCACCATATATACTCTCCGCACTGATCGTGCCATCCAGCATTCTCACGAGCTCTTTGGCAATAGCAAGTCCCAGACTTACTCTGAACATTCCTATATCCGATCTCTCATATGAATCATCAAGCTCGAACAATGTTGCCAGCCTCTCTTCCTTCACTCCAAGTCCGGTGTCTGATATCTTGAAATCAATATATATGTCATCGTGATCTCTGTCAAATATCTTTGAAATTTCTGTCTCAGGTTCATCTATCAGCTCCGGATACTGCACATCATGACCATAATCCCCATCATTCTCGGCCATTCGTGCCATATGCCAATCGACATCTATGCTTATATAGCCTTCCTTTGTTGTGTTTGCCGACCATGCAAATACATTCTCTATGATCTCACTGAGAGCCGAGGCATCTCCTATGAGTCCATTCGGGATCTTATCCTCAACACTCACCTTGAGATCTATCAGATCCCTGTTCACCATAGCCTTCAGTTCATCTGAAAGTTCATCGATCAGATCAGAGGCAAAGTACTGCTTGTACTCCGGTTCTATTATGTCATCTTTCAAATTGGACAGCTTGGATATTCCATCTGACATATCAAGTATCTCTCTTCCCGCCGAATACATAGTGCTATATCTCGTGTACTCCTCACTCTGGGTATCCTGACAGTTTCTCATGGCCAGCTCTGATATCGCGATTATATTGTTGAGAGGCGTTCTTATCTCATGGTTCAGGTAATTTACATAGTCATTCTTGGCCTGATTGGATTTCTCGGCCTCCTCACTCTTCTTGCTCAGCTCCTCCACCTGCTCGGTCTGTCTCCTGAGCAGTCTGAATATACTTCTCGCCACAGCGATTCCAACCACTATTATCAAAAGTATCATGAGTGATATGATCATTCTCGCAAGATTGGTCTCCCAGAATCCCAGTTCCTTATCTACGACAAATGTAAGGGGCTGGTCACACTGTACACCATCCGCATTCTTCGCCGTCAGAACAAACTTATATGTTCCGCCCTCAAGATTGGTATACTCAACCTCCATCTTGTCTGTACCCGACAGAGTTCTTTTCTCATTCTCAAAGCCCTCAAGATAGTAATCCACTGATATGTCAGCGCGGTTTACATAACTAAGGACTGAGAATCTTATAGTTATTCTGTTAGTATTCTTCGGCACGTCAATCTGTCCATCAAGATCCGAGAACGGATATTTGGTACCATCCACCTCCACAGATGCTATCCTTACCTTAGGCGCTACCTCATTGATATATTCCGTGCTGAGATTGATTCTGCACAGTCCCTCATCACAGCATACATATACTATTCCCGTTCTGGATATGTAATTGGAGGACTTTTCTGTTATCGCTGATATGATTCCATCATTCTTTGAAAAACTCAGACTCTGCGGTTCTGCACTGCTGAGTATATCCTTCTCATAATACCTGTACAGTCCCTTTGATCCGAACAGCCAAAGATATCCTGAGTCATCAAGGATCATATCGTATATACTGTTCGTCGTGTCCACAGTAGTTATCTGTCTGATTGTTCCCTCCTGATAATAGAGACCACTGTCTGTTCCTATCCACAGGCCACTGCTTCCCTTTACCATGCTTGACACCACACTCATCTTCTGACTATCGTCAAGTGCCATGTTCAAAACATTATAATTACTGTCGATCCTGTATATACCTGCGCCATTGGAACCCGCATACAAGTCCCCATCCTCCGTCACATACAGACTTATGATGTCCGGGTTATCCAGGCCATCATTTCTTGACAGACTCCGTACACTATTACCAACATTAATTATGGACAATCCATTCTCGGTTCCAACAGCCATGCATCCAGGCGAAATCTCCGCTATGCAATTCACTGAATTACTTATCAGGGAAGCATCGCTTCTGTTAAAGCATGTATACTGCCAGTTTCTTTCAACCCTTATAACTCCATATATCTTATATGTGGCTATCCACAGATTGTCCTCCGAATCCACATACAGGTCTCTGATACTTATTCCCGACAATATAGAAACCAGCTCATTATTGATGGCCGGAACAAGCTTATCCTTTGAATCCACAACATACAGGCCTTCATCTGTTCCGATAAACAGATTGCCATTGTAGCTTGTAACACAATTGACTATGGCGCTGTCAATTCCATATTTCATCGTCACATCCTGGAACTTGCTCTGTTCCAGAAGCAACAGTCCTTTTCTGTATGATGTATACCAGTAATTTCCTTCGAAATCCCGGATCATATCACTCATCGATTCGTTGAACCTGAGGCTGCTCACTGTCACTATCTTATTCTTGGATGTAAGATATCCTATTCCGTCATCCGCAAGTACCCATAGTCTTGTACCATCATGATATATCTTGTTGATACCATGCAGACTCCCCGTATTGATAAGTCCATATGTTCCATCCGCGGCGATCTTCAATATACTATAACTTGCTGAGCCATAATATCTGTTTCCCCTGCTGTCTACATACAGTGAATTGATATCGTCTATCTTATACTCTGACTTGGCATTAAATGTGACATTCGCATCCGGATCTATGGTAATAAGTATATCGTTGTTGGCTGTCGCATACACATTACCGCCATATCCTGATATATTACCTATGTTGAGTCCTGCTATACTGCTGTCATCTATCGCTGCCACACCATCGTCAGAAAGATAGAATATTCCGGAGGTTGTGGCAAGCCACAGTCTTCCCTCTTCATCCTCGTACATTCCATTGATAGTTGACACTCCAAGATTATAGGTCTCCGGAATTCTGTGAAACGTTCCATTATCATACAGATACAGTCCATAATTGTCTGTTCCCACATACAGCTTGTCATCACTGGTCAGATATATGCAGTTGATCGAATACTTAGTGCCGTCTTCATTGCTGTCCAGAGTAAACAGTGTAAACTCACTTCCATCGTATCTGTACAGACCATTGTCTGTTCCTACCCAGATGTAACCACTGGTGGACTGACATATACAGTTAGCTTCACCACTGTCAAACCCCTCATCCTCATCAAATGTATGCTGGCTGTAATCAGATGTGAAGTTTTCCTCCGCCCTTGCATGAATACCCGGAATAAATATCATCACCAGCGCAGCAAACAATGCATATATTATTCTTTTCTTCAGCTGATCTCTCATCTCTTCCTCCGGAAGATATGCTTACGCCTCCTTCAGGAAGGCAACATATCCCTTCTTAGTCTCATATATATCCGCTTTGGAGGTTACTTCCCATGGTGCATGCATGTTCAGAACAGCTACTCCACAGTCTATTACCTCCATTCCATACAGTGAAAGTATATAAGCTATAGTTCCGCCACCGCCAACATCAACCTTGCCAAGCTCTGCAGTCTGGTATGTGATCTCTGCGTCATCCATAATCTTTCTTATGGCCGCCATATACTCTGCATTCGCGTCATTTGATCCTGATTTTCCTCTTGAACCAGTAAACTTGTTGAATACCATACCCTCTCCGAATACCGCAGCATTCTTCTTGTCAAATGCTGACTCAAATGTAGGGTCGAAGCCGGCTGACACATCCGATGAAAGCATTCTAGATGATGCAAGGCATCTTCTGAGTGAAAGCTCTGAGAAACCTCCCATGGCATTCATGATCTCTGCAACTGTATTCTCAAAGAAATGCGACTGCATTCCGGTTGCTCCCACACTTCCTATCTCTTCCTTGTCTGTGAGAAGGCAGCATGTCGTCTTATCCGGATTTTCAGCCTCGATCATAGCCACAAGTGATGTGTACGCACACACTCTGTCATCCTGTCCGTACGCCATAATCATGCTCTCATCTATACCACAATTTCTTGCTTTTCCAGCAGGCACGATCTCCAGCTCTGCTGAGAGGAAATCCTCCTCCTTCATGTCATACTTCTTCTCAAGAAGTTCAAGAACAGCAGCCTTCACAGCCTCCTTCTCCTTGCCTTCGAGAGGCTTGCTTGCAAACAGGATATCAAGCTGTTCTCCCTCTATCACAGAGTCTGCTCTCTTCTTAAGCTGCTCCTGTGACAGATGTATGAGAAGATCAGTGACGCAGAACACAGGATCATTCTTGTCCTCACCCACATTTACAGTCACAATGTCACCATTGGTCTTTACTATCACTCCATGTATGGCAAGAGGAAGTGTCACCCACTGGTATTTCTTGATGCCTCCATAATAATGTGTGTCAAGGTATGCAAATCCTCCCTTCTCATACAGCGGATTCTGCTTCACATCCATACGAGGTGAATCAATATGGGCACCAAGTATGTTCATACCCTTCTCAAGCTTTTTCTTTCCTATATTGAACATGGCCACCGTCTTGTTCATCCACACTGCATACACTTTATCGCCTGCTGCCAGAGTCTCCTTGTTCTTGATAACCTTCTTCAGATCTCTGTAACCATTGTCCTCAGCCTGTCTGACAATCTCTTTTACGCATTCTCTCTCTGTCTTGCCGCTATCCAGAAATTCCCTGTAGCCTTTACACAGGCCCTCAAGCTCCTTTATCTCTTCTTTCTTGTACTTACTCCATGCATTTTTCTGTGACATACTTTCTGCCTCCTATATTGAATAATTTACCACCTGCATATGTGTTCCACGCACTCCACAAGCTCTTCATCCTGCGGAACCACTTACTCACTATATACATCGGTGTCGATATTTCTTGCACTCATTATCATGGTATCCCTACGCAGGATAATGAACATAGCTCCCATAATCATCAGATAAATTATATATAATGCATATGACGGAATGCGTGTAAATCTGAATACCACAAATCCCGCTGCACACAAAACGATTGCTATGACGATCGCTATTGCCATATTAAAGAATGCATTCAGGTTGCCCCTGAGCGCTCCATACTCATCCTCCCAGTCCAGCTTTGGATGGGTGGAATCAAGAAGGATTCCTGTATATGTGCAGATTCCTGCACAAAGGATTCCAAGTATCACATAGTACAGACTATCAACAAAACTGCAATCCATATATATACACAGCACCACAGTGGTGATCACCACTGTAACTCCACTGAATACCATACTGACCCATACTTTTGCTCTGACCTGAAGTTCATATGACATAGGTATGTGCTTTATAAATGAGATATGGGTCCCCTCTCTGGTAAATGCAGTGGATGCAATACTGTTCATAGCTGTCGCAAAGAATGCTATAGCTATGACAGCAAGCAGCATGATAACATCCGCCAGGAAGTATCCCTGTCTGAAGGTATCCCTGAACGACCGTATGGAACCGGCGGTAGCAGGTATATTAAATAGCGCCACCACAAGTATCGGCCATATGGCATTGACAACCACGCAGTACTTTCTGTATGCAGGAGTTCTGACAAGCGTCTTGAGTTCCTTATCCATATATGCCCTGAATGGTGTCTTTATCTCAAAACTATCCCTCGTAACTGCATCCTTTTTCTTTCTGCCTGTGCTTCCATTCGATGATACCAGATATACGCCTCTGAGATATAACGCATTTCCAAGGATAAGCAGCAGTGCAACACATGCGGCATTGACGGTCAGAAATGCCAGCATATACATCACGCTGTTGCCATCAACAGCCTTCAGAAACAATGGCACGGTAAAAAAGATCTTATTCATTATATTGATAAATATATTGTCACCATTTTTCAGGCTGTCTATGTAATTATTTATATTTACGGCATCCATCTGTGCAAATGACCATATAAAGAGTCCGGCAAATACCAGCACTGCAAGCCCCACCATAAAATCCACATTCTTAAAGAGCTTTGCGCGGCTGAAAAATGCCATGATTATCAATGAAAAAATACCACAATATACCAGCGGCAACACTGGAAGAAGAAACACTCCCATGATGGATGTCAGGACCGATACCGGTCTAATATCAGCAGCGGCAAAATAACCTATGAATCCACAGAATAATACCATGAACTCCATGACACTCTCTGCAAAATAAGCGTGTGTGAACTTCGCAGCCACAAGCTCAGCAGGCTTCACCGGAAGCGGAAGCAGATGATCAAGATCAGACGAAAAATACAATAGATTAAATATAACCATTATACTGAATATAACTCCGAACACTGACATGAGCTGTATCACCAGATTGAGTCCCTCTGTCTGTCCTCCGGCCTCCATCAGTGCTGCAGTCATGATATACACTATGAATCCCACAACAAGGCAGCATGGTATCATGATGCAGCCCATGGCTATATAACCCATAACCTTATAGCTTTTAGCCTTCTCTCCATGTTCCGGCATCTCCATATCGTTATTGCGACTTATCATCGTGAGCAGGATTTTAAAATTCTTCATGCGTCATCTCCACGAAAATCTCCTCGAGAGATTTATTCTTATGCTGGTTTTCAAGCTCCTCCAGGGTTCCCTGATATATATCCTTTCCCTTGCGTATCATTATGATCTTATCACATAACTTCTCTGCAACTTCAAGCACATGCGTTGAAAAGAATACACAGTTGCCTGCATCCGCATGCTCGCGCATCATCTTCTTGAGCTCATATGCGGCATTCGGATCAAGTCCGGTCATAGGCTCATCCAGAATCCATACCGGAGGGTTATGCACCAGTGCAGCCATGACCATCATCTTCTGTCTCATACCATGAGAGTAACTGACCATCTGCCTGTTCAGACTGTCCTCCATACCAAAGCGCTCCGCCATCTGTTCTATTCTTGTCCGCCTGTCAGACACTGATACTCCATATATATCAGCTATGAAATTGACATATTCAAGGCCCGTGAGCCTTAAGAATATATCCGGATTATCCGCTATATATCCCACAGACTGCTTCGCGTCCATAGGCTTTTCACGCATATCATATCCATTGATGACAACTCTTCCATCCGTAGGCATAAGTATGCCTGTGAGCATCTTTATAGTAGTTGTCTTGCCTGCACCATTCTGTCCGACAAATCCAACTATCTCTCCCTTATTGATATGAAAACTGAGATTGTCAACCGAGACAAAATCTCCACCATAAACCTTCTTTAATCCTTCTGCCCTGATCATATATAGTCCCTTTCATATACTATACTTCTATCTGTACACATACTTATGCTTATTATACCAACTAGCTTCACTGTTTACAAGTTTACAGTAGCATCAAGACAGAACGAGTATATTATTCTCTCCTTCACCTTAAGTCCGGTAAGCTGTTCCAGCACATCTGCATATTTGTCAAGCTGGACGTGATATCTTGTGACCAGCTCTGATACTTCCTTAACAGAATCTGTCTTATAATCCATAAGCACTATCTCGCCATCTTCTATGAAGTACGCATCTATGATTCCCTGCACCACTATAGTCTCATCGTCACAATCATCATATCCCGTCAGGATCTCACCAGGCTTCATCATCATATAGAACTGTCTCTCCCTGTACAGCTCCCCCCTTGCCATAGCCTCTGCCATGCGCTGTCCAAGTGAGCTGTGTATCATATTGTATATCTTCTCAGGCTTTATCCTGTCTCTGTATACATCATCAAACAGCCCCAGCTCAAACACACTGCGCACCGTATCCTCGGCCTGTTCCATACTATTCTGATCAAAGTCAGCAAGCTCCATTATCTTGTGATATATTGTTCCGATCTCATTGCCATGCAGCACCCGCTCTTCACGCATAAATGCTGGGACCGGCGCACTCTCACGCTCAGTATATACACGTTTTCTCAGGAGTTCCGGAGTGTTGATCTCCTCACCCCGTCCCTGAAGGCGCTTTATCTCAGTGATGGACATCTTGCTCTTGAGTCCGGAGTATCTGTGAGCATAACGGAAGTCCAACCCCTTCTTCACAGCGGCACAGAAGTTCTCCGTCACCTCATCACCGCTTTCCTGAGTTTCATTCTCCCTGACAGATTCTGTGGCCGGCTTCTGACTGTATTCTGTGCCAGCTTCACCAAGACTATCCACTGAAATTTCCTCAGATACCACACAGTCATCATGATCTCCATATTGTAATGCCGTATATATCCATGCAGCATAACAGCCCGCCTTCATCACCGACGCATAATTCATCCTTTTCCCAGTGATATAACTGTCGCATTTATCCTTAAAATCATCCAGCTTCTTAACACAGGCCGTCATATACAGCTTCTCTTTGGCTCTTGTAAGAGCCACATACAGAACCCTCATCTCCTCCGCGTATGTCTCTGAGATGATATCGTCTGCCATAACCTTCCTGAAGAACGAATCTCTTTTTACATGCGCTTTGATATCTATAAGATTACATGCCAGGTAGTGATCCTGATGCACCAGCACATTTGCCTTGGTATCCATCTTGTTGAAGGCTTTGCCAAGTCCCGATACAAATACTATCGGGAACTCCAATCCCTTGCTCTTGTGCATTGTCATGACCCTGACCACATTCTCATCCCCACACACTGTATCCGCCTCTGCAAAATCCAGGTCGTGCGTCTTCAGCTCATCCACATATCTTATAAAATTAAAAACTCCCTTACTGTTTTTCTCAAAGTCGTCCGCTTTCCTGATAAGCATGTCTATATTTGCCTGTCTCCGTCTTCCCATTGGCCTTGCCCCGGCGAACCAGTAATATCCTGTGGCATCCAGGATATACCTTATCATGTCACTTATGGACATGTAATTTCTGTTGGTCTTGATGTGATCAAGCATATTGAGGAATTCTCCCAGGCGCACTGATATATCTGTCTCTCCATCATCATGATTATCCATATAATACAGGAGCTTATCAAACAATCTGGCATTGTAGTCTGTCCCGCCAGCCTCACAGCCAATCCTGTACTCACCAACTATCCTGGCCATTTGTTCCTCGTCCAGACCCACAAGAGGTGATCTGAGCACCGCAGCCATATCATAATCCACATAGCAGTTATCAATAATCGACAGCATGCTCACAAGACAGCTTATCTCAGCCGCGTCAAAATAACCTTTCTCGCTCTCAATATATATAGGTATCCCCGCATCCTCGAACGCTCTGTCAAATATCTCCGACGCTGAAGACACGCTTCTTAGCAGCACCACGATATCTCTGTATTCGGCCTTTCTGCTGCCCTGATCCACATACACCGGACTGCTGCCGTTTACGATTTCTTTGATCCTGCCCGCTATATATGCAGCTTCAACCTCCGTGCTGCTGTATTCCTGCGAATCACCATCTGAAGCTGTATTGTTCGCTATCATGATAAATTCAGATACAGGACCATGACCCACATCACCTGGTTCCGAGAAAGTATCCCCGGCTTCATCGTATACTGCATATCTTGAATTGAGCTGTGCAGCAGCATCATACTCAATATCTCCTATCTCCCTGTGCATCAATTGTGTGAATATAGCGTTTACCGTTTTCAGAACGTTGATCTCACTCCTGAAGTTCCTTGTCAGCACTATGGTGCTCCCCTCATCTGCCACATCTGCGGTCTGATCATCCGCAAGTCTGGTGTATCTGTCGTACTTACCTATGAACAGATCCGGTCTGGCCATACGGAATCTGTATATACTCTGCTTTACATCGCCAACCATGAACATATTGCCTGTACCCTCGCCGTGTCCGGATACACTTCCAAGTATATATTCCTGAAGGAAATTGCTATCCTGATACTCATCTATAAGGATCTCCCTGTATCTCGCTGCGACCTCACGACCGGTCTCCGACGGAACAGCCTTCCCATCACATATCCCATCGCACAGTATTCTGAAGGCAAATTCCTCTATGTCATGGAATTCGAACAGGTTCTTCTCCATCTTCACCTTCATGAACTCATTCATATAAAGCTCTGTGAGATCCAGCAGCGCACTCATGAGCGGTGCCACCATATGTGTCTGGCTTATCACATCGTCCGCATCAGTAATGACCGACATTATATCTGTGATCAGTGGCTTGTACACGTCGCGTCTCACCTTTATGAACTGCTGTTTCTCCACATCAGCATTCCTGGAAGGCTTCACAAGTCTGTCAAATGCATAGCATATACTCTGTCCATTGGCATCCTTCTCCATCTTAAGTCCTTCCGGTCTGAGGGAGTCCACGTATATATCCTTCAATTCAAACAGGTCGATATCTTCCAGCGAAGCACAGCTGTCCTTAAGCCTCTCCAGCATGGCAACATCCTGATCAATCCTCAGTCCATATGCCTCAAGACCATACGATTCATTTGCATATTGCTGACACTCCACAGCCATGTCCAATGCCGTGCAGATAATGCTCCGCACTCTGTCACCATATGCTCTGACCATCGGTATATCCATGACTGCCCTTCGCTTGACCTTCGTTCCGGTCTCATGTGTCACTCCGGGATCCAGAGCCTTTCTGGCCGATTCTATCCACTTATGTGGTTCTGGATAACTTGATATGACTGAAACCACGCTGTTGACCAGCTCCGGTATCGCCCTGTCACTCTCCTTTCTGGCAAATGTCTTCACCAGTGTTCCAAAGCCCTTCACCAGCTCCGGATCCTCATAACACCGCTCAAGCACGTTATCCATCACTTCATGACTGAGTATCTTCATCTCTGTATCGTCAGCAATATCGAAAGCAGAATCCAGCTCCACCTTCGCAAAATATTCCTTGACTATCTGCAGACAGAAACTGTCTATAGTACATATATTGGCGTGATTGATAAGAGTCATCTGCCTGATGAGATGCTCATCGTGCTCACCTCTGGCCATCATGGCATCAACCTTTTTCTGCAGAGCATCACCTATCTTCTCCTTCATCTGTGCCGCGGCCGCATTGGTGAATGTAACTACCAGCAGTTCGTCCACATCCATGGGTTCTTTGTCCATAAGTCTGTTGCCCTTTGAATCTGTGCCAAGTACCATCTCGATGATCCTCTCCACAAGCACTGCCGTCTTACCCGAGCCTGCCGCTGCGGATACAAGGAGATTGCCGTCCCTTGTGTCGATCACATGGGTCTGCTGGGTTGTCCAGCTTATCTTCTCTTCTTTTGTTGATATATTATTCTCCATACAATGCCCCTCTCCTAATTATCCGCATTCGTGTCAGGCTTATCAGGTATACTCATCCCCAGCTGATCAGCCTGATCCATCAACACATCTATACGCTTCCTGATCTCTTCCACATTTCTCTGCTCATTATCAAATGCTGTTCTGGCGGCATCCACACTCTCCCGCATCTTCTGCGTTGCCTTCTCACCCTTGTCCTGAACCTTCTTCTCCGCATCATCCAGTTTTTTCTTGGCAGACTTCAACTTCTTGTCCGCATTTGTCAGATCCTTGCCTGCTGTCTCCAGTTCCTTTCTTACTGCATCGATCTTTTCGGACAGGGTGTCAAATTCCTCCGTCTCCCCTCTGTATATCCTGGTGTATGAATTGCCGGAATACTTGCAGTCAAATGCACATATCCCCTTGAAATCACAATACTGACAGGCATTCACGCTGCCCTCCTTAACCGGATTGATATCAATATAGCCCTCTGATATACTGCCGGCAAGCCGCTCTATATTACGCCTGTTCGTCTCCATAAGCTTCTTTAACAGTTGTTCATCAAGGCTCTGTCCACCCTTCAGTGTGTCTGAATCCCTGTCCATAACTGCAAGAGCCCTGTCGCTGTTGTTATACAGCCCTGAATATCTGGACTCTTCCAGGACTTTTTTCTCAAACGAATCCATCAGCACTCCGCCGAATAAAGCGTCATCCCCGGTCTCAAATCCACTCTCGTCCTCATTGAATCTTACACGTTCCCCTAGTCCTGTCACATCAGCTACTGGATCATCAAAGGTGTAGTACAGAAGTCCTCCGACATGAACATCCGATTCGTCCGCACCAGTCCGTGCCGCCCTGCGTTTTTCCAGCTCATACGCTATGGCACCATATGTCACAAGCTGCATCTGCAGTCCACCCAGGACCTGCCTTATGTCCAGTTTCTTGTCTGACGACTTATAATCTATTATCTTAAAATACGATTCCCCATCGCCCATATACTCATCTATTCTGTCGATCACACCTGTAAGGCTCATAGTCATATCATTGGCAAGAGCGAAATCATAGCTTTCTATGTTATCCTTATCCACAGCCGTGTTGAACCTCCTCTCAAAGTTCTCAGGCTTCATATCTCCGCATCTCACAAATGTCCTGAGTGTCCTGGCCGTCCTGACCGCAATATCTGTCAGCAAACCCTTCATATATCCAGCTCTGAAGGAATCGTCAAAATACATGCCTGCCTCCTCCATGGCTGACTGGTCAACGAACTCCGAAGCTTTTTTCTCAAGCTCCGCTTCATCCAGATGGACCCAGTCATTCTGTCTGAGATCCCTGACAAATGTAAACACCCTCTCCATTGTACTGTGAAGTATAGTTCCAACATTTGCCGCATTAATATCGCTGGTCTCCCGCTCCCTGAGCGCAAGACCATATGTGAGAAAATATTTGAACTGACACTCAGCATACCTCTCAAGTCTTGATACTGTTGCAGTCAGATTTCTGCCATACAGCATTCTCAGCGTCTCCGGCGACAGCTGTTTAACAGAGTTGACATAATTGCGGCCACACTCTATAGCCTCCAGCTCACGGCTATAACCCCTGTCAGTCAGAAGATCCACAAGCCGATACGCTCTATCCTGTTTTATAACGTTCTCTTCGTCCGTTATACTCTCTGTGATATATCTGAGCACACCATCCACAGTCTCTGGAGTCACACCTGACCTGTTGTGATTCTCCACCTCAAGCTTCGGAAATATGTTCATGATCCTGTCCACCAGATATGACGGCTTTGCCGCTCTCATATCCTCGTCCATTCTTCTGTAGACTATATATATTTCATCGGAGGCTTTGGTTAATATGGTATATATATAGAACTGCTCAGTATAGGCATTTGTCTTATCAGACGGTGCAAGCTCCACTCCAAGCTCCTCAAGCTTCTGCCTGTCCCCTGTGGATAGTATCCTCCCCTTCTTTGCAGGCTTGGGAATGATACCTTCATTTACCCCGGTAAAGAATACTATCTTCACATGATTCAGTCTGGATCTGGTCATATCACCCACAACCACCCTGTCGACTGTCGGAGGCACTATTCCAATCTCCATATCTGCAAGTCCAGCGTCAAGTATGTCCGCAAATTCCTTAACTGTCATCTTCTCATCGCCAATGATAGCTGCCATCTTGTCAAGGAGTGCCACAACCTTGTCAAATATCTGACCATACGCGTCACCTTCATCAAAGCTCTGTTCATCGTACAAAAATTTCTTCCGGTGCTCCAGCTTCTTCCACATATCAAGCCGCATAGCAAACTGATACAGCTGCTCCGAATACTCTACAACCGTCTTCTTGGAATTCGTTCTGGTCGGATTGAACACTCCGATACACTCATCGGTGAACATCTCCATGACCTGTCCACGTATCGATTCCATCTCTTTCACATAATCGTCCTCTGCGTCTGCACCTTCTGCAAAGGACCTGTTCCACATCTTATATCCCCTAAGATTTCGCCTGAGCGCATAGTTCTCGAGCCGCTCCACATCATCAATGTCCACATCTGTCATTCCTGATTTGAGCAGTCTGAACATACTGTCAAATGAAAAGTTATCAGTCATAAGTGCCAGGAACGCACGTATGCTGTCAGAGCATGGGTCACCTTTTAACGCTACATTTGCATCGATAAACACAGGAATGTCGTACTCCTCCATAGCCTGCTTGTAGTACCTTGCCACATCCTGAAGATCTCCCGCGACCACTGCTATATCCCTGTACCTGTACCCCTTATCACGCACAAGCCTTCTGATCTGCCCTGCTACATACAGAGCCTCCTCCCCAGCCCGCTCTGTCGCCACAATATGGACCTTGTCCGTGGTATCCTCATATCTGCCGTGCGGGTATCTGAACAGTGATCTCTCAAGCTCCGCAAGTTCAGGATTACTCTCAAAACGATGAGGAATGTCCCCTGCCTGTACCATAAGTACATGATCCATGATATCTATATGCTCCTCACCTGCCGCCTTGCACAGAGCCATCATAGTCTCCCTGGTAAGTCTGAACAGTTCATACTCCTTTGGTTTTGAAAGGCTTATCCTATCCACATCTATGGTAAATGCAAATGTCACGCTCTTTGCACACACCATGAACTTCCTGACAAGCTCCATCTGAACAGGAGTAAATCCAGTAAACCCATCAAAATACATATGACTGTCCGCGATCAGCTTTGAGTGTTCTATGTTGGCAGTCAGCAGCTCCGCCAGCTGCTCCGCAACAATATAACCATCATTGCGGTTGTACTCCTCAAAATGTCTGTATATGAGCTGGACGTCGTGAATCTTTCTGTATACAGCGCTGTCACTGTCAAGCCTGTCCATAACCGCATCTATGGAGTCTCTGTCAACTGCATACTGAAACAGTTCCGACATCATAGACTTCATCTCATCAATAAATCCCATCTTGTTCGAGTAGCTGCCATACACCAGAAGTTCATCCTGACATTCAATCAGGATCTTCTTGATAAGCATGCTTTTGCCAAAATCTTCAAGCACTCTTCCAGGGCTTACGGACAGCTCGTCGAATACCCTGTACGCAAGTCTGTTAAGTCCTATGGCATCAATGTTCATCGAACCATGTCTTGGATGCATGGTCACTATATCTCTCTGCGCTTCCATGGTAAACTGCTCCGGAACTATGTAGAGATAATTCTCATCATGATGATCCATGGATTCTGCTATAAGAGTCCTGATAAGATATTCTGTTTTTCCCGTCCCCGCAGGTCCTAGTACAAACTGTATTGCCATTTTTCCCTCCATATTGAATATTGTATTGCCTGTCATAAAATCCCCCACCCATGAATAAGATGTATAAAAAGCAGGGAGATAAAACAATGTCATCAACTAAACTGATCGTATTAAAATCCAAAGAACTGATATATACCGCCATCCTACTGGCACTAGTGATCGTATTCGTGATAATATTCATCAACATGTTCCACAACAAAAATGATCATAGATCAGACACGGCCTCTGAAACTATGGCCACTTCACGGGGAACCGATCCAGCAGCATCCGTAAATGAAACCCACTATACTCCAGGAACATACTCTTCAACACTGAAGCTCGGAGACAATACTCTGTCAGTTATGGTCACAGTGGATGCTGATTATATTACAGATGTAGCATTTAAACAGATAGACGATGCTGTAACCACCATGTACCCACTGCTTGAGACATCTCTTGAGGACATCAACACCCAGTTGCACTATGTATCATCTGTGGACGATATCACTCCATCCGGAGATAGTACATACACAACACGGCTTATCATTGACTCCATCCGCAATGCTCTGAAGGATGCTGTCATAAACTGATCCGTATATCAACATGCCTTTAATTATAGCATGAATCCGTTCCTGATATATCAGAATAATGAAAAAGGACACGAGATCACTTATACATCAAATGTACATGATCTCATGTCCTTTTTTCATCCCATCATGGTCAGCTATCACGACTGCTTTGCAACTATGTTATCCTTATCCTTGAAAATGCTGCCCCCCGGCACATATCCTCTGACTCTTGATACAGGATAGATGTTGCTGAATCTTCCTATAACTGTTCCAGGGTTGAGGACGCTGTTGCAGCCAACCTCAACATTATCTCCGAGCATTGCGCCAAACTTCTTAAGACCTGTTGCTATGTCAAAGTTCTGTCCATCCACCTTTCCCTTAACGTGAACCAGAGTCTTGTCCGACTTCACATTGGATGTAATACTTCCTGCCCCCATGTGTGACTTGAAACCGAGAACTGAATCTCCAACATAGTTGTAATGAGGAACCTGGACGTTGTTGAATATGATGACATTCTTAAGCTCTGTGGAATTACCTATAACACAGTTCTCTCCAACCAGTACGCTTCCTCTGATAAATGCACCCGGGCGGACCTCTGTGCCTGCACCTATGATGGTCGGTCCAAGGATGGTCGCTGTTCCATACACCTTACAGCTCTTGTGGATCCACACATTCTCGTCCACCTCGTTGTACTCGTCCTTATCCAGACTCTTTCCAAGCTCAAGCACGAAATCCTTGATGAGAGGGAGTGCCTCCCATGGATAGGTAAGCTTCTCAAGAAGTGGCTTTGCCATGGTTTGATCCAGACTGTAGAGCTCCTTTATTGTTACAACTGACTGTATATCTTCCATAATAATAGTCTCCTTTTCTATCGCATATAACTGATACATACTATGTTATACACCTTTGTATACATATGTTCAATCACTGAGTATCCGCATTCTTCTCAGGCTTTGAGCCTGTTCTGGCCGGAGCCTTGGCATCCTTCTTCTGGGTACCGCCGCCCTTGGCGTAGAACACCTTCGTTTTGTCGAATACCCCGGTTATTCCATTCTGGTTCTGTATCTGCTTCACAAGATTTGTGTATTTGGTGACAAATGTAGTCATCTTGTCCGTGTATTCCTGCTTGGATATCTGCCCCTCAGCCACACCTTCAAGCCCCTTTTCCCAGCTTGCCGTCAGGTCTGCTCTCAGCAGACCATTGATGGAATAATACACTATATCATATATTATCTCTCCAAGAAATGTCGGAGTCACTATCTGAGTCTTCTTGTTCAGTGATATATATTTGTTCTTCTCCAGCTTGGTGATGATCCCGTCTCTTGTCGCACTGGTTCCAATACCGGCACCCTTGATCTGCTCTCTAAGCGCCTCATCCTCAATAAACTGTCCAGCATTCTCCATGGTCAGGATCAATGATCCTGAGTTGTATCTCTTAGGCGGGGATGTCTCACCTTCCTTTATGTCGATTCCCTGGACGCTCAGCTTGTCCCCCTTCTTTATCTTTGCAAGTCTTGCTATAAATTCGGGACTGTACTTCACGTCGTCCTTCTTCTTGGAAAAGCTGTTGGCAGCCACCTTGAGATAGCCGTCATTTATCAGATATTTGAAGTTGGCAAAAAGCTTTTCTCCGTTCTTGGAGAGTGTCATTGCAACCTTCTGGTACTCCGCTGCAGGATAGAATATGCTGAGGAATCTCCTGCATATGATCTCATATACCTTGAGAGCTGTAGGTGCAAGACTTCTCAGCGCTCCAAATCCCTGTCCGGTAGGTATGATGGCGTAATGGTCGGTGATCTGCTTGTCATTCACGTATTTCGTCTTTGCGATTCCTTTATATGTTCCACTATCCATGGCTCCCTGTGCAAATTCTGCCACAGGCTGGAAATTCTTAAGTCCCGATATGTTCCGTCCTATCTCCTTTGCCACTGCTGTTGACAAAACTCTGGCATCTGTTCTCGGATAGGTTACCAGCTTCTTCTCGTAGAGCTCCTGAACTATCTTGAGGGTATCAGACGGGCTGATCTTGAAAAGAGATGAACAGTCATTCTGAAGCTCAGCCAGATTGTACAGCATCGGCGGCTGTTTCTTCTCTTTCTTGCGCTCCACAGCCTGGGCCTCTGCCTCAGGTTCTCCGGCCTTCAACTCGGCCAGAAGCTGCTCCGCTGCTGGTCTCTCCTTAAATCCATTCTCCTTATACAGAAGCGGCGACTCGAAATACTTCGTACCCTTCACTGCCTTCCATTCTGCGTCAAATGTCTGTCCTCCCTCTCCTACATTCGCAACAAGTCTGTAGAACGGAGTCTTTACAAACTCCCTGATCTCACGCTCTCTCTTCACTATGATCCCGAGGACACAGGTCATGACACGGCCCACGGCTATGACACATCTGTCCATGCCGAGATACCTCTGGACGACATTCGAAAACTTCAGCGACAGCGCCCTTGAAAAGTTTATACCCATAAGGTAATCCTCCTGGGCTCTAAGGTACGCTGCATCACTGAGACTGTCGTACTCTGAGAGTGGCTTCGCCTCCCGGATTCCCCTGAGAATCTCCTCCTCTGTCTGTGAATCGATCCACACACGGCGCTTCTCCTTACCGGTTACGTGAGCCATGGAATCCACCAGTCTGTATATATATTCTCCCTCCCGTCCTGAATCCGTCGCCACATAGATACAACCTATGTCATCGCGGGTAAGCAGTCCCGCAACTATATTGAACTGCTTCTTTGTGTCCGGAAGGACTTCATACTTATATTCAGTTGGAATAAAAGGTATGGTCGAAAGGCTCCACTTCTTTAGATCCGGATCGTAGACATCCGGGTAACTCATGGTTACCAGATGTCCGACACACCATGTGACAACCGCTGTATCCGACTCCAGATAACCATTTCCCGCATTGCCCTTCACTCCCAGCACGTCGGCAAACTGCCTCGCCACGCTGGGCTTCTCTGCTATATATAAATTCTTCAAATTATGCTCCTATTCTGGTGGCATACGCCCTAAAATACATCACAACACATTTGTATATAATAGCAGAATTTGCGGAGGGGGGCAAGTGGGGACGGAGGTGCCTGCTCCTCCGCTTCGCACTTCTCCACACGCATTGCGCGTTAATACCGAATTGCTTCGCACTTCTCCACACGCATTGCGCGTTAATACCGAATTGCTTCGCACTTCGTGCTCCCGCAATTCTACGCGGCATTCACACTCCGGCCTATCGGCCTTCGTGTTCATGTCGCGTCATCCCGTCAAATGCGCTGCATGCCGCGAGCAAGCTCTCGCATGTGCGCGCTTGACGGGATTATAACGCGCAAAAAGCACCCCGCCTGCGACATGCGCAGACAGGATGCCTCTAAGCTATTTTATATAGAATTTAGTAGGATTAGCAAACTCAATCTATGTCTTACTGCTCGAATAACAGCTGCTCGTATGTTGGGAATGGCCAAGCTGTCTTTGGAAGTTCCTTTTCAAGTTCATCAGCAGGCTTTCTCACTGTGTCAAATGCTGCAAATACTGTGTTGTGGAAGTACTTAGCCCAAGCCTCTGTATCTCCCTCGTAATCTGCTGCCTTTGTAACCAGCTCCTCAAGGGCTACTGTAGCGCTCTTGAGCTCTGTGAGCTTCTCTGAGATAGTGTTCAAAAGTGATACCTGAACTGTAGGATCAATTCCAAGAGCCTTGATCTCAGCTGCACCCTTTGCAAGCTCTGCCTGATATTCCATAACTGCAGGAATGATCTCCTCATTAGACATCTCTATCATGGTGAGTGCCTCGATGTTGATCTTCTTTGCATAGTTCTCAAGCATTACATCAGCTCTCGCCTCAAGCTCTGCCTTATCCATAACTCCAAGATCCTCAAAGATCTTAACACTCTTGTCTGCTGCAAGATAAGGAACAGCATCAACCATGCACTTGATATTTGGAAGACCACGCTTTGCTGCCTCCTCAACCCACTCATCTGAGTAACCATTGCCATTGAAAATGATTCTCTGATGTGCTGTGAGTTCTCTTCTGATGAGTGCCTTGCATGCTGTCTCGAAATCGTCAGCGCCCTCAAGCTCGTCTGTCATCTTCTTGATCTGATCTGCAACTATTGTATTGAGTACCATCATTGGGAATGCGATGGACTGTGTTGAACCAACCATTCTGAACTCGAACTTATTACCTGTGAATGCAAATGGTGATGTTCTGTTTCTATCTGTGGCATCCATTGTAAATGTAGGAAGTGTTGATGCACCTGATACATATGTCTTGCCCTTTGGTGACTCTGTAGCCTCACCCTTCTCGATGATCTGCTCAACGATCGACTGGAGCTGCTCTCCAAGGAATGCTGAGATGATTGCTGGAGGTGCCTCGTTAGCTCCAAGTCTGTGATCATTTCCTGCTGATGAAGCGGAAAGTCTCAGAAGCTCAGCGTTGTTATCTACTGCTGCCAGGACTGCTGCCAGGAAGAACTGGAACTGAAGATTTGTCTCAGGATGCTTGCCTGGATCGATGAGGTTCTCGCCCTCGTCTGTTGAGATCGACCAGTTGTTGTGCTTACCTGAACCATTTACACCGGCAAATGGCTTCTCATGGAGTACACACTCAAGGTCATGCTTTGCAGCGATCTTCTTCATAGTCGCCATAACCAGATGGTTCTGATCTGTAGCGATGTTGGTTGTTGAGAAGATTGGAGCAAGCTCATGCTGTGCAGGAGCAACCTCGTTGTGCTGTGTCTTGGCAAGGATACCATACTTCCACAGCTCCTCGTTCAGCTCTGTCATGTATGATGCGATCTTATCCTTGATTGCTGCGAAATACTGATCGTCAAGCTCCTGTCCCTTTGGAGGCATTGCTCCGAAAAGTGTACGTCCACAGAGCTTAAGATCTGTTCTCTTTGCAAATTTCTTCTTGTCGATCAGGAAATACTCCTGCTCAGGGCCAACTGATGCAGTAACTTTCTTGGCTGTTGTGTTGCCGAACATTGCAAGAGCCTTAAGGGCTTCCTTGCTGATGGCATCCATTGAACGGAGAAGAGGTGTCTTGTAGTCAAGTGACTCTCCTGTATATGATGTGAATGCTGCCGGGATGCAGAGGATACATGTTCCCTCATCCGTTGTCTTTACAAATGCTGGTGATGTACAATCCCATGCTGTATATCCTCTTGCAGCACATGTCTCACGAAGACCGCCTGAAGGGAATGATGAAGCATCCGGCTCCGACTTGATGAGCTCCTTGCCTGTGAACTGGAGGATAACGCCGCCATCACCGACTGTGCTTACGAATGAGTCGTGCTTCTCTGCTGTTGTCTCTGTAAGTGGCTGGAACCAATGTGTATAATGTGTTGCACCAAGCTCCATTGCCCATTCCTTCATGGCTGCTGCAACTGAATCTGCGATTGATGTATCGAGAGGCTCGCCCTTGTCAATAGTCGCCTTGAGTGACTTGTAAACTGCCTTTGGAAGTCTTTCTCTCATGACCTGATCTGAGAATACGTGTGAGCCAAATACGGCTGAAATTTTGTTCATCATAATTACTACTCCTTTTCATGATAAATAAATTTGATCAAAAATGAATCCTTAACGTATCCTCAAAAAAAGAGAAAGGTGTCCTCCTTCTTGAGAACACCTTTGTCCATTTCGTATCATCTAATTGTTGAATATAAAATACTCCATATTCTTTCAAAAATCAACCCCTAATTTAAAAAAAATCTCATATATAAAAAATACTGTCCTCATCCACGCAGTAGCATGCCAGCTTTCCGCCCCTGTATCTCTCTCCATTTCCACAGTCGAGATCCATATAGTAAGGTGTCACGTAAACGTCGTAGGAATGATCTTCATTAAGCCTGTTCGTCGTCACATGTCCGCAGAACACATACCTGTCAAATGCCTTCTTATCCGAAAACGGAACATTGTGGATATCAGGTGAGATGAGAAATCTGTACTCATCTCTTCTCGCTGCATTTGTTATGGACTCGGTAATGTTGATCGTCCTGTCCGCATTTCTAATGTACGAACCGCAATGAATGCCCGGATGGGTGACAACACAATCTCCGAACTTTGGCGAATGTATCTCTGTGTAATGTGGCAGATGAGCCAGATACCCGTGCAGCTTCATCTGTTCATCCACATTGAGCCTCTTGATATCTCTGACTGTTCCACCACCGCCGAATATGATCCACTGTCTCTCTGACATACTTCCCTCTATGTACATCTGGGCAAACAGTTCATGGTTGCCCTTTATGAGCTGCATGGAACCATCCACAAGATAATCCGACATAAACTCAAGAAGAGAAATTCCCTCATCGTTCCAGTCGAATATGTCACCCATGACTATCATGTGGTCAGTGGATGGATTAAAGCTTATCTTTTTCAACATTTTTCTGAATGCTATGACATCCCCGTGGATGTCGGATATGAGATATAACATTTATTCTTCCTTTGACAATCGTTATATTATTCCAGTCTCTTCACAAGCTCCTCATATATCTCCTCCGCCACCGCCAGCTTATACGCAAGCCTGGTCGGCTGAGGTGGGAGCTCCACATAATACTCTTCCACATCACCATCTATATCTATGGCAAAGTATACCTGTCCCGGAACTGAGGCCTCCGGATTTGCCGGATCCACATTGCCCATGGTTCCAGTCACGCCGATCCCTATATTCGCATTATATGCCTTTCTACACGCCTGCGCCATTGAACCTGCGGTTTCCTTTGAATAGACTGTATACTTGTCTATAACCTCTGCAGGAACCCCCTGCATGATCTTCGCCTCATTGCAGTAGGTGATAAATGCCCCTTTCAGCACTGCGGATGATCCTTCCGTGTCGGTGATGAGGGAAGCTATCTGACCTGAGGTGGCGGATTCCATGGTTGTGATTGTTAGGTTGCGTGAGATAAGGATTTTAGTCAATTTATGATAGTTGTCTCTTATATTATTCTCGTTATACTTTTTCATATATTTAATATTTCTGACTCCTTCACTATTATCATATATAATAACAGAAGTTATAAAAAAGGGAAGCTCATCGCTTCCCTTTTTGAATAACCACTGGCCATTCGCCTTGATATCACTCAAAGCGTCAAAGTCTCTTACTTACTAACCTTCCTGAAGTTCTTCTTACCACGTCTCACAACAACGCCCTCTCCGTCGAACTTCTCCTCTGGAATTGTAATCTGGACATCTGCGATCTTCTCGCCGTCCACAGCAACACCGCCCTGCTCTACGGCACGTCTGCCCTCGTTACGTGATGTAACAAGACCTGACTTAACGAGAACTGACACGATATCGATGGCGCCGTCCTTGAAGTCATCTGCTGTGAGTGTTACTGATGGCATGTCTGCTGCAACACCCTTGGAGAACAGTGCTCTTGCACTCTCCTGAGCCTTCACAGCCTCCTCCTCGCCGTGTACAAGCTTTGTAAGCTCGTATGCAAGGATCTCCTTTGCCTGGTTGAGCTGGCTGCCCTCCCAGCTATCCATCTTATCTATCTCCTCAAGTGGAAGGAATGTGAGCATACGGATGCACTTCAGAACATCTGCATCTGCCACATTTCTCCAGTACTGGTAGAACTCAAATGGTGATGTCTTGTTAGGATCAAGCCATACAGCACCCTTCTGTGTCTTACCCATCTTCTTGCCCTCTGAGTTGAGGAGAAGTGTGATGGTCATGGCGTATGCATCCTTGCCAAGCTTTCTTCTGATGAGCTCTGTACCACCAAGCATATTGCTCCACTGGTCATCGCCGCCGAACTGCATGTTGCAGCCGTACTTCTGGTACAGTGCGTAGAAATCGTAACTCTGCATGATCATGTAGTTGAACTCAAGGAAGCTGAGTCCCTTCTCCATACGCTGCTTGTAGCACTCTGCACGAAGCATGTTGTTGACTGAGAAGCATGCTCCAACATCGCGGAGAACATCTACATAGTTCAGGTCGAGAAGCCAGTCTGCATTGTTGACGAGAAGCGCCTTGTCCTCTGAGAAGTCTATGAACTTGCTCATCTGCTTCTTGAAGCAGTCAACGTTATGCTGGATAGTCTCCTTTGTCATCATCTGTCTCATATCTGTACGGCCTGATGGATCACCGATCATGGCTGTACCTCCACCTATCAGCGCGATAGGCTTGTTGCCTGCCATCTGAAGTCTCTTCATCAGACAGAGCGCCATGAAGTGGCCTACATGCAGGCTGTCAGCAGTCGGATCAAAGCCAATATAGAATACTGCCTTACCATTATTTACCAAATCTCTAATTTCATCTTCATCTGTTGTCTGCGCTATAAGCCCTCTGGCTACAAGCTCGTCATAAATCTGCATGTCCCTCTAGACCTCCTGTATTTTTTATATCATGTGCAGCCCACTAGCACCACACAGGCAAATATTATAACATTTTGCTATGTGCTGTGGCAAGTATTACATACAATTCCGTGTATTATTTTCCTTATTTTCTTATAAATCATATTCCACACATCATTTTCTGCCGCCGATTCCTGATCGACACCTGTATCTGCGGCACAGTCCTCCTGCCATGGCTATAAACAGAAATATATATGGCGTTGTGAGCGACTGATTCAGATTGACAAATGCCTGAACAGCATACCCGGTTATCCCGAGCAGAACAGCTATCACACTGCCCTCATCCTCAGCATATCCAAGCAGGCACTCCCAGCCAGTCCCAGTCTTTGAACCTCTTATAGTTTTTGAGTCTCTCGAGGTCATCTTCTCCTTTGATCTTTTTTCTGCGAATCGACTGCTCATGCTTTCATTCTCATTCATCACAGCTCCTGATACCGCAGTTCTCACAAGAGCACCACCTGTAGTAACCAGCAGTCCTACGTAACTCACTGCGCCAAATATTCCGGTGGTTATCAGATACTGCAGATACTCATTGTGAGCATTATCATATATAACCCCCACCGTATTCATCATATCGTCATAGTACCTGTCAGTCATGATCGCCTTCACTGATTCATTTCCATAACCGAACAGCCTCTGTGGAACACTGAAATCACTGTACGCCTCCATGAGTCTCCTCCACACAAAACCCCTGTAGTTTCCCCAGGAATCTTCAAATGAAAATATACCCATGTGGTTGTGCACCGCATATATAACAACAGTCACGATGCCTGCAAGTGATACGCCAACCGATACAGCAAGAGCTGCCTTTCCGCGGAACTTCACAGTCCACTTTGAAGCCAGCCTTATGACCGCCCATACAATGAGAACGACCACTGACACTATCCACGCCATCCGGCTGTCACTCACAAAGCAGCTCAGTCCGTCAAGCTCCGAATATCCACCGTCCTTCTGTCCCAGTATAATGCTGATCGCCAGAATTCCGCATGCCATGACCAGGCATACATCTGCAATTTCTCTTATTCTCCCGCGGTATGACGCCCATATCCATGCCACAATCATAGCACCACCCACACCTGCATATGCAAGGTTGGCATTGGATATGATCACCGCACCTGTTCCTATAAATACAGTTATCATAGCGCATATACGTATCACTATGCTCTCATTGCCTGATGCACTGATATACGCTCCTGCTGCCACCGGAACCAGTACACACAGGAAGCTTGCAAATATATCGATATTGCCAAATGTGGATATGTATATGCTTCTTATACTCTGCATCAAGCCTTCCCTGAGGCCAAGGAAATCATGTCCCAGGAACTGACATATACCAACTACCCCCACAAACGATCCGGCAAGCAGGAATACCACTGCAACATACCGCCTTATCCTGCAATATCTCGCCATGCACACATACAGAAACAAGGCCAGAAGTATGAACTGAAGTCCACACCGTCTGCCCTCTTCCCCGGTATATGCTGCAGCCTTATTCCCTGACATAAAGAACGCGATCACATTTGCCAGAACAAACGCTGCCATGAATATATCCATGACCATGATATTATGTGAATTCAAAAATCTTCTCAGGTGGCCGATAAGTCCATGGTCCTGCACTTCACCCGCTGAAGCGCCCACACGCCCTGCAGATCTATGCTGTTTCTTCCCGGAATTCTCATCTCGCCACAGGACATCCACCAGAACTGCCAGGACCATAAGCACTGCATATATACATAATGGTATATAAAATGCCCTGTACTTTGTAAGTGTTATATCAAAATATCTGTCATGCATTATCAGGGGATATGCAGCCCCCATATATATAAGAAATAACGTGGTTATCCCGTTCTGAAGTTCCCGCCTGCCGTCTCCTGCAATGCTGTCTTTTCTGCCCATACGGCTGTACTCCTTTTATAAAAGCGGTGACAATAATCTGAGTATCGCACCAAGTATATTCACCCTGCTTATGTTATTTCTGCACCACGGAATATCTATCTCCTCCGACTCGGCAAATGTATCCATCATATCCTTCTTCACATCCTCTATCGCCTTGCAGTCATATAGAAGAGTACCGCACTCAAAGTGGTGGTAGAAACTCCTGTTGTCCAGATTGATAGATCCCACAGATGCGAGCTTACCATCCATGAGCAGTGTCTTGGAATGTATAAATCCAGGCGTGTACTGATATATCCTAACTCCCGCCAGAAGCAGCTCTTTATAACTGAACTGCGTCATCTTGTATATATACTTCTTGTCCGGAATAGCCGGGGTTACGATACGGACATCAACGCCCCTCTTTGCCGCCAGCTTCAGGGCCAGCATGAGCTCATTGCACACAATAAGATACGGAGTAAATATATAAATGTACTCCTGCGCATCATTTATCATCTGTATATACAGATTTTCGCCAACATTCTCTCCACTCAGAGGACTGGACTTGTACGGCTGAACATATCCGTCACTTACATCACTGTAATCAATCTCCGGTCTGTAGTTGTTGTAGCTTCCCTCTGAATATCTGAAGCTGTTCCACATCTGAAGGAACATCACGGTAAAACTCCAGGCACCCTCACCCTCAAGTCTCACTCCACTGTCCTTCCACCTGCCGTACTTCTCTATCTTGTTGATATATTCATCAGCCATGTTGTAACCGCCGGTGTGGGCTATCTTGCCGTCGATGACAGTGATCTTCCTGTGATCCCTGTTGTTGAATATAGTTGCAAGGAATGGAACCACCTGATTGAACGCCATACATTTGATGCCATAGGACTCAAGCTCCTTCCAGTAATACTTTGGAACGTTGAACACAGAACCGATGTCATCATAAATGAACCTGACATCAAGTCCCTCCGCAGCCTTGCGCTTCAATATCTCAAGTATGGTATCCCACATATAACCCTTGTCCACGATGAAGTATTCCATGAATATATACTTCTCCGCACTCTCCAGGTCTCTGATGAGATCATCCATCACATCATCGCCTATGGCATAATACTTTACACTGGTGTGCTTATACAGAAGCGCCTCAGCCACATTCTCCATATAATTACATATCCTGTATGTAGGCTCCGACTTTAAATTCTCCGCTGGGACCCAGTTGTCACCCTTGACGTTCTCATATACCTCCTGCTGGAGAACCCGCAGAAAATTCTTTCTGAGTTTTTTAGGTATCAGCACATGTCCATAGAGCACATACATGAGACCTCCCAGCACCGGGAATATGAGTATCGGCACCATCCATGCCATCTTCACCATAGGGTTCGTATCCTTTGTTATGAGATACATGACAACTATTACGCTGAGCAGCTTGAGCGCACCCGATATATAGATATATCTGTCCTGAAGGAAAACAACCCCCAGTATCATGATCGCCAGCTGAACGACCACAAGAAAGCATGTTATGACCATCCTGCTGAGCAATCTGTTCAGTATCTTCTTCATATCTGTCCTGCCTTTACTGAATTGATGTCACCTTATAATCCTGATCCTCTACAGCCTTCCTGAGCACACTGTCATCTACACTCTCCTTGAGAGTTACTATGGCTGTTCCTGCCTCATGGCTTACCACTGCCTCCTGTACCTGATCAAGAGTCTCAAGGCTCTTCTTGACCCTTGCTTCACAATGTCCACACATCATACCTTCGATCTTCATTGTCTTTATCATATCATTATCCTCCTGTTCACTTTCTGTTTTATATGTGTCAGAGCCTGCAGCCTTCTCATCCGAAAGCGAAGCTCTATATACATCCTTGATTCTGTATCTCTTATTTTTATCATAAATATCTGTCAAATTCAACCTCAGAGCATTTGTAACCACACAAAAACTTGAGAGGCTCATGGCAAGGGCTCCGAACATAGGATTGAGAGTCCAGCCAAATATCGGGATCCAAACTCCGGCCGCAAGTGGGATACCTATTATATTATATATAAATGCCCAGAAGAGATTCTCCTTTATATTCCTCATGGTCGACATACTCAGTCTGATAGCTGCCGGCACATCGGACAGCTCACTCTTCATGAGCACTATATCTGCAGCATCTATGGCTATATCTGTTCCAGCGCCTATTGCTATTCCTATATTGGCTCTGGTAAGCGCAGGAGCATCATTGATACCATCACCGACCATGATCACATTTGCCTGCTCCATGAGCTCCCTGACAACCTTCTCCTTGCCATCCGGCTTTACATCTGCAATTACGCGGTCCACACCAACCTGCTCTCCTATAGCCTTTGCCGTTCTTTCGTTATCTCCCGTCAGCATAACCACGGATAAGCCCATATTCTGAAGCTGCTTTACAGCACCGGCACTGTCATCCTTAACGGTATCCGCCACGGCTATTATTCCCAGCATTCTGTATGTTCCATCCACACTTTCTGCAAAGAACATAGGTGTCTTTCCCTGCTGTGCTATTTTTTCTGCCCTGTCTGACATATCCTTTGGTATAGAAGTATAAGCTTTTAAAAAATCCATATTACCGCCGACCAGGTCTCTTCCTTCCACGCTTCCCATCAGGCCATTGCCCGCCACAATCCTGAAATCAGCTATCTTCTGCAACTTCTCTGTCTGTCCGTCTTCTGTCACACGCTTTTCATCCCAATAACCAACAACTGCTTTTGCCAGCGGATGTTCTGACATCTTCTCCAGTGCTGCGGCTTTCTGCACAAGCTCTCCCTCGCTGACTCCATCTGCTGCCAGGATATCCGTGACCACCGGCTCTCCCCTTGTTATCGTTCCTGTCTTGTCCAGCACCACTATACCGCTTTTGCCTGTCTCCTCCAGGGATGTAGCTGTCTTGAACAATATTCCATGCTTTGCACCTATTCCATTGCCCACCATGATTGCAACAGGAGTCGCAAGTCCAAGCGCACATGGACAGCTGATGACAAGTACTGATATTCCCCTTGCGAGAATATATCCTGCATCCTTGCCCACAACCAGCCACACTATCATTGTCACAAATGCAATGAGGATGACTACCGGAACAAACACACCGGACACTTTATCGGCCAATTTGGCAATAGGGGCCTTGGTTGCTGCAGCATCACTCACCATATCTATGATCCTGGACAACGCTGTATCAGCTCCCACCTGGGTTGCCCGGCATCTCAGATGTCCAGACTGATTTATGGTAGCTGCCGACACTCTGCTTCCAGCCTCCTTGTCAACCGGGATGCTCTCCCCGGACAGAGCCGATTCATCAACTGCTGATTCTCCATCAAGCACCACTCCATCAACAGGAATACTCTCTCCCGGTTTTACAACAAATATATCCCCAACAACAACTTCATCTATATCCACAGTTACCTCTGCACCCGCTCTCTCAATCACTGCTGATTTGGGTGCCAGATCCATAAGACCCTTGAGTGCATCCGTGGTTCTTCCCTTGGAATATGCTTCCAATGTTTTTCCTACAGTTATAAGTGCCAGTATCATGGCCGCTGATTCAAAATAGAAATCATGCATCAGTTCCATCACTCGTGCGTCATTACCAGCTGTCTGTGCCGCAGTCATTGCAAAAAGTACATACACACTATATATAAATGAAGCACCGGAACCCATGGCCACCAGTGTGTCCATATTCGGGGAACCATGTATGGCACTCTTGAAACCGCTTATGAAGAACCTCTGGTTGATCACCATGACAAGTATGGTCAGAAGCAGCTGTGCAAGTCCCATTGCCACATGGTTGCCATCGAAAAATGATGGCAGCGGCCAGTTCCACATCATATGCCCCATAGATATATACATAAGAGGTATAAGTATGACGACTGATGCCACCAGTCTTCTCATCATCCTTGCAAACTCTTTGTCAGCTTCGGTGCTCCCTGCATTGCCCCCTGCTGAGGTCACTGCCTTGTCTCCCTTTCCTGCCGCAGCTGCAGGGCTCGCCCCATATCCGGCATTCTCCACTGCTGCTATTATGGCACTGCTGTCAGCTGTGCCATCAACCATCATAGAATTGGTGAGAAGATTCACCTGACATACCATGACTCCATCCACCTTGGAAACAGCCTTCTCGACTCTGGCGCTGCAGGCACTGCATGTCATTCCTGTAACATTGTATTTATCCATTTTTTAACCTTCCTTTACGCATATTCATATCTTTACCTGGATGTATGATATTGCTTTTTACTTCATAAGCCTTGTCACTGTATTGACCAGATCCTCAATCGTCTCATCCTTACCATTCCTTATGTCGTCGGCCACGCATGTTCTTATGTGCTCTGCAAGGAGCTGTTTGTTGAAACTGTTAAGCGCAGCATTGATGGCAGACACCTGAAGCACAATATCCGTACAATACGCATCGTTCTCCAACATTCCACGCACGCCTCTGAGCTGCCCCTCTATCCTGCTCAGCCTGTTCAGGAGCTTTTTAAACTCCTCATCTGTCCGTATCTTCGTCCTTCCGTCTATTCCTGCTGTATCACAGACGTCTCCCATATCACTCTTACCATGGCAGCAACAGCTGTGTCTTTCTTTTTCATTCTGTGTATATTCACTCATAGTATGTTCCTCCAAAATCATTTTAATCATCTATCTTTTTCCGCGTCTAATATATACCCCCTAGGGGTATTTGTCAAGTCATGTATCCACAAATGAAAATTATCATCGTTACGGTATTTTTCCGTTCTGACAAACAAAAAGCCTGCAACCCAGATAATGAACCGATGTTCATATCCAGCCTGCAGGCCTGTTGTATTATATCAATCTGATACCCATAAATCGGAATATATTTACTCCTCTACACTGTCATCTGTCTGATCCGTTGTATCAATGTCATTATCTGACTGTGAATCATCGACATCTTCATCTGTCATATCAACATCTGACATATCAGACTCATCCTCATCTCCGTCGATGATCATCTGATCCGATGTTACATCTGATACTGAATAATCCTCTGTTGTAAGAATATCCTTCAGGTTGATAAGCTCACCTGTAGTTGCATTCAGCATGATAAGCTGTGAAGGGGATGTTGTGTCCATAGTTCCATCCTCATTGGTGGAATCGCACTGTGCAAATACCCATACAGGTGTATATGTGTACTTGTCTCCCTCAGGTATCTTGTAATATGTAAGACGTACATCATTGAAGTCAATTGAGCTATACTGTGTCTTATTCTCTGTGTAGTATGTATTTACAGCCTTTGGAAGAGCCTTAAGTGCATCAGCCCATGAAAGAATATCCACATTCTCCTTCTTATCGCCGGTTGCCTTAAAGTAATCATAGCAATAACCTGACACAATTCCATTGTCATCCATATCAAGCTCAAATGTCTCATCCTTAGTGTCATACCATACATCATCACTGTTCAGTGTATCAATATTATATACATATACTGTATATGGTGCCACACCATCAATGGAACGTGCGAAGTTTACCGAATATCCATCGCTCTGTGATGATATGGTATTGTACGATGCATCACTGTATTCCCATATAAGATCCGTACTTTTGGTCTCTATAATATCTGATATACCGCATCCTGCAAGGAACTCAAGTCCCTTCTGTACCGCCTCATCACTGGTCATTGACGATGTATTCGCTGTAGCCTCACCATAATAGTAATCACTGCTATAGCAGTACACATTGGTCGCACCATCCATTGGCTTATAGTTGATCATCTGGTCTGAAGGATAATAATTTATACTAAATCCACCTCCAGTTCCACCATCACCCGACATGAAGCTGATCATGAATTCATTCTCACCCTTTGAGCCAACGAACGCATCAGCACTGTAATCACCGGCGCCCTCTCTCTCATCAGAGGCTGTCTTGAGCTGCTCCTTAAGAGATGCTATCATATCGTCAAAATACGACTTATCACTATCTGAAGTCATCTGCTTTGCCATCTCTTCATAACTTGCTATCTGTCGCTCAATATCTCCCTTGTACATTTTATCCCAGTAGTATGCATATACACCGGCACTCACATCAAAAAAGTTCTCACACACACGTTTCTTATAATCATTATCAACAGTATTATTCTGATAGTATACAACCGACATCTTATCAGTATCTGGAACTGCAATGCTCTTGGCATGTATTGCCACGCTGGAAAGCCCCGTATCAGCTTCTATTCCCTCAAGTTCACCCTCATATGACTCAGGTACATCCAGTCTTGACACGAGCTTTCCACCGCCACCGCCGGAACCATTCTCATCGTCTCCCATACTGTAATCCACTTTTTTCTTGCCGCATCCTGTGAGCACTGTTCCTGCTACAAGCGATGTTACAAGAAGAAGAGTAAGTGCCTTACCATAACCTTTTTTTCTCATAAATTACCAACCTTTCCTGCCCGTCATATCGGAACATTTTCCTCTGTTCCTTCACCTCTGGCGCATTTGATAGAATTATAATATATTTTTTTTGGTGTTACAACCGATATGTAATTCGTTAACATTTGTTCATATTTGTACAAGTTCTATATAGAAGATTCGGAGAGCGCTGATTTCAGATCTATGAGACTGCCATCAACTGCATCTATCATGATAAGTTGTGTCGGTGGAAGCAGATCACTATTGCTTCCGTCCGGCTCCAGACTGCACTCTGTAAATGCCCATACTGGAACATATTTGAAGCCATCGCCATCTTTTACTTTGTAATATGTAAGTCTCACATCATTGAAGGTTATTTCACTGTAGCTGGTCTTATTCTCCGAATAAAATGAGTTTACAGCCGCAGGCAAAGCATCCAGGATCTCGTTCCAGGACAGAAGATCTACATTTTCTTCTTTCTCCCCGGTTGCCCTTACGGCATCAGTTGCACTTACATGCAATATTCCACTGTCATCCACGGTTACATTATACACTTCATCCACAGCATTATATGATATATCCCCCATACCATCCGCCGTAACAGTGTTCAATGCATCCAGATTATACACCATAGGGGTATATGCGGGAACTCCATCTACACCTTTCTTGTAAGTTATAACATATCCATCGAGCTCCACTCCCACATTCTCATCAGATGAATCGTAGTACTCCCACATATTATCATTACAGTCTGTCTGCACGATATCTTTTATTCCACAGCTGATAAGGAAATCAAGGCCTTCATTTATCGCCTCTTCCTTGCTTATCTTGGCCGAATTGTCGGGAAGTGTCCTGCCATTATTATATTCTGAGCTGTAGCAGTTAGCTGAGACCGCATCATCCTTAGGTCTGTAGGTTATATATTCATCAAACAGACTTATCTCAAACCCTGGTCTATAGTTCTCATCTGTCTCAAATGATATCTGCCACATGTGCCCGTCTCTATACCCTACAAAACAGTCATCTGTGTACTCTCCTGCTCCTTTCCTCTCATCCGATGCAGTTCTGAGCTCACTCTGGTACTCGCTTATTATTTCTTCATACATGGCCTTCGTATCATCATCAGTCGCATGCTCAGCATATCCCTGAAGCTTCTCTATCTGATTCTCCAGATCACCTTTATAAGGTTTTTCCCAGTCATACACGTATATGCCTTCATTTACATCAAGGAAGGTCTCACATATGCGCTTTTTGTAATCACTGTCAATTACATTCTTTTCACAGTGCACCACAGACATCTTGTCAGTATCCGGAACAGATATGGACTCCGCTTCAATCTTTACAGATGTAAGACCTGTTGCACTGTCAATTCCCTTCACATCTCCATTATACGATTCAGGAACATCCAGCTTAGAAACAAGAAGAGCCCCCGAATCCTCCATATCAGAGTTCTCATCCAGTCCATAATCAACTTTTTTCTTACTGTCACAGCCAGTAAATACCATTCCGGCCATAATTGCCAGAATCAATGTCATGGCAACCGGCTTTACCCCAAGTTTTTTCTTCATAAACAATCCCCTTCTCCCACTTGTGCTGTTTACATTTTTGTTATGACGATTATTCTTTTGTTATAATGACCTTGCCATCCACAACCTGAACCTTTACCTTATTGCTGTCAATTCCAGCAGCTGCAAGAATATCAGGGCTGATCTGTACACGATTGGCCTTATCAAGGATAGAAAACTCTTCATGTGAATCATCAGACGAGAAGCCATCCGTAGACAACTCGTTCATTCTGTCCTTATATGACTCCTTCATGATCTTCTCTGTACTTATCTTGCCATCCGCGATCATAACCACACGTCCTACCTTATTGGCAAGACTTATATCATGTGTAACTATGATTATCGTTATCCCAAGTTCCTCATTCAGCTTTCTGAACAGATCCTGTATCATGTTGGACGTCTTGGTGTCCACGGCTCCTGTCGGCTCATCTGCAAGAAGTATCTTAGGGTTGTTCGCAAGGGCAATTGCTATTGCTACTCTCTGCTGCTCTCCTCCTGACATCTGTGAAGGGTAGGAATTTATCTTGTCCTCCAGTCCTACCTTACAGAGCAGATCATGGGCACGCGCATATTTGTCCTCCTTGTTGCTCTTGTCAAAGTACATTGGGACCTGGACATTCTCTATCGCGGTCATATAAGGAAGAAGATTTCTCGAATTCTTCTGCCATACAAATCCTACGGTATGCTTTCTGTACTCCACCAGTTCCTTGTCTGTCATGGCAAACAGATCCTTGCCATCTACATACAGCTTTCCGGCAGTAGGTCTTTCAAGACCACCTATCATATTGAGCAGAGTTGACTTACCTGATCCTGACTTTCCTATGACTGCCATGAGCTCACCATACTTTATATTGAGCTCCAGTCCCTGAAGAGCCATAACCTCCACATCATCCGTCTTGTAAATCTTGACAAGACTGTCACACTCTATGATATTCTCCTCTGACCCAAGGCGTTCCACGCCTTCTTCCTCATCTGTGCCAGTTTCGGCAGCTGTTTCAGTGTCATCCAGCTTATCACTGCTGTCATTTTCCTGGGCATCCATCCCATACACAAACTCCTGTGAATCCTGGGTATCCTGTGTCTCCATATCCGGTGCCATAGTTTCAGGCTCTACAGCATCGTTCTTCTTTTTTCTGAATAAATGCTTATCGCTCAACTATCTCACCATCCTCTATCTCATATACTACGTCTCCCAGCTCCATAAGCTTTGGATCGTGGGTCGTCATCACTATTGTTATTCCTTCTTTGTATACAAGCTCCTGGAAAAGCTTCATAACTGCAAGTCCTGATGCTGTATCAAGCGCTCCTGTCGGCTCATCTGCGAATATAACCTTAGGCTTATGTGCCACGGCTCTGGCAATGGCAACTCTCTGCTGTTCTCCACCTGACATCTGATTTGGGAAATGTGACATTCTTGATGATAATCCAACCAGATCAAGCACTTCCTTTATACGGGCATCCCTGTTGCCATCATATTCGGCAAGCCTGAGTCCGAAATCAACATTCTCATATGCACTCATAATAGGTATAAGTGCAACTGACTGGAATACAAATCCTATGTTGTATCTTCTCAGCTTCTCTTTTTCCTTCTCGTTCATCTCACTGTACACATGGCCGCCAACTATCACATCGCCTTCCGTCGGATCGTCCAGTGCACTCAATATATTGAGGAGCGTGGTCTTACCTGATCCCGATCTACCCTTCAATATCGTTAGTTTTCCGGCAGGGACCTGGATATCTATGCCTTTTAATGCATAGAAATCCTCGCCGCTTCCCAATCTGAAGCACCTCTTGATCCCACGTGCCTCTATCATGATATCAGCCGCTTTATCCTCTGCCCTCTGCATATCTGTGGCAGGATCAAATATATATTCTGTGTTCTTTTCATTTTCACTCATAGATTAATCCTCCCCCAGTTTTAATGCCTGTGTTATATTCATCTTCTTCAGGATAGTTCTTATAACTATGAAGCATACGATAAACATAAATACTACAACCGCTGTGAGTTTTACTATATCGTACGGATCAACAGCTATTGATATAGCTATATTGTGAGATTCCGGCAGATACACTATCGCCACCAGCTTCACGAACAACACCGTGGCTGCCGCTCCAACTCCATAACCTGCCAGACTGGCCAGTACAGAACTGAATATCTGCTCGTTGACAAGCATCTTGTTGATCTCCCGCATACTCATACCCATAGCTCTGTATATACCGAACAAAAGCTCTCTCTGTTTGATAGAAGTTATCCAGTATATGAGGAATCCTACTGTACAAAGTATGATCGCAATTATGAATGACAGCGAGAATAATCCGTTGGTTATAAGAACAAGTGGAGATTCCTGCATCTCTGATATATCCTGCTTAAGACTGTCGTACTGCACTATATTGATGTCCTCCTGCTTAAGAGCAGACAGTACATCCGTATAAGATGTCTTTGGTGCAAGTCTCATCCACACCTGATATGGGGTCTGACTGAACGCACTTACAACATATGCATAGTTTGCGACAACAAGATATCTCTCAACCTCCTCCATCTCACCATCAGAATTCTTCTGATATACATACTGCTGGAAGCCTGGGAATGCATCAACTATGGCACATACCGTACCACTTGGGGATGCTATCTCCTCCTTCTCCTTACCCTTCTTGATCGGGCTGTATCGTGCATAATTGATGGAATCTCCTACCTTTATGTTATATTTCTTTGCCAGATTGGAGGAAATGATAACACCATTGGACACCTCGGCCAGATCATTCAGGTAATTGTACCAGTGCTCTTTGTTGAGACCATCCTGAAGCTCTGCAGTCTCACCAAATTCCTTGGTGTTGATACCCATGAGCACGCTTCCGGCAAGTTCCTCACCACCTGCCTTTATGACGGCATCATCATCGTATATGACTCTGGTGACTTTCTCACAGAGTGAACCTTCCAGCTTGGTATATCTCTCAAAATCCCCCTCAGTATAATACCAGTGGGTTTTCTTTTCTTTGTCTATGTACATTCCTCTGGTCCACTGTTCCTGAACCACCATATCTGTACCAAGGTTATAATCTATACGCTTCGTCTTATTATCATTTATCGTCCTGGCCATATTGGAATTGAACATACCCATGGCTATCGTCATTACCAGAAATACAGATATAAATCCCTGTTTCTTGACAGTTCTTGTTATCTGCAGGAAGGATGCATACACTGCAGGTGACCATCTCTTTCTTCCTATCCTGTATATAAGTCGTATGAGATACTTTATAAGTCTGAGCACAAGCAGTCCCACTGCAAATATAAACAGCGAGGAATTGAGGAATATGACAGGATCAGGTCTTGAACCCGCCAGTATGTCAAGTGCTATAGTAGACTTCTGTTTATTGTAATTGTAGAGCAGATACAATGACAGCACTACAAGAATGACGTCCACGAAGAACTTCTCCCAGAATGGTTTGTAATTGACCTTTCCAACTCTGCTCTTCTGCTCCACTATGGAATTCTTCGCATACTTAAGTACAGGAAGCGTAACGAACAATATTGCTATCAGTGCTGCTGCCACACTGTATACCAGCATCCACGGATCAATCCCGTAGAAATGTGTATCCTTAAATTCAAACTTAAGAAACGAGCTTGTGCTGGCAGCCATCTTACACAGAAGATATCCAACAGGCACTCCTATGATTATAGCTATCACGGATAGGATCGCGGATTGTCCCAGATATATGCCGAGAACCTGCTTCGTACTTGTTCCCCTGCTCTTCAGCATGGCGATCTCTCCATCCTCCATCTCAAGAATCTGGCTTGATACCATATAGATAAACGCAAGAAGCAGTACAAGTATAGGAAGCTCAAGAACCCATATTATGATGCCTATAGTCTTGGCATCTCCTCTGTAATCTATGAGTACACCTGTAAGGTTCTGTACGAAGCTCTTGTCCGACTTCTCAAATGACTGGATATAATACAGTGTATCCATGGCATTTGCATGAGTTATCTGAGAGTAATCGAGCATATTATGCTCTGTGTAATATATAGTAAGGAAGTTGTATTTGCTGACCATATCATCAAAGTCACTCTGTTTTACATATACCTGTCGATCCAGGTCTGCAATTTCATCATACCAGAATATATCAGAGTAATCCTTCTCCTCGAACACACCGACTATCTGATATTTCAGCGGATTGCCACTGGCATCCTTTATATCACTGAGTCCTGTGTCGACCGTGAACACCTCTCCGACCACAAGATTATAGTCATCAAGATATCTCTGGGATATAAGGCATGGATAAACCCCTGCATCCGTGCTGGCATTCTCAAGATCAGTTCCATAGGTTATATTGATATGATCCTCTATATTCGGCATATACACCATGTTGAAATTGGTTCTGTGTCCAAGATTGCTATGTGTATATCCCGCTTCAAGTCTGAGGCTGGTCTGTCTTTCTACAGTATCTATCTCAAGATAATACTTCCACATATCGTTATACTTGTTTATCCTCTTGAGTACAGCCTCTGAATCTGCATACTCGTCCACTGCACATGAACCTTCACGGCCTATAGTGCTTGGATATTTATTCTGCTCTACCATCGAAGCATCGAACTTGGATGACATGAGCATATCGAGCGCACCATTCTTGAACATAGGGTTACATGATGCCACCGCTACCAGAAGCACGATTCCAAGAAGGAGACACGCATTAAGCCATTTTTTGTTCAGTAATTTATGTGATAAAAATTTAAACATTGTATCTCCTTTCCTTTATTCGATTCCATCATCACCGGCATTATCAGCGTCATCTGACATTCCATCTGATGTACCATCTTCAGCTGCTGTTGTCGCTTCTGCTGTGTCGGATGAATCTTCTGAACTATCTGACGATCCGTTGCTGTCATCTGTGGATGATGGCTGATCCTTCTTCGCTGAAGCATGTGCTGATTCCCTGATGATAACATCGCCCTCTGACAAACCAGTTAGTATGATCGTCGCCGTATTACTTGCATCACCAAGAGTTATATACTGCTTTACGATCTCTCCATCCTTAAGCAGCCATACATAATCGTACTGACTTGAATTATTTTTACTGTTCTCATGATAGATCATGTTCGTTGGAATCATGACCACATTCTCATATACCGCTGTAGGATAGCTTATCTCATATGATTTTGGCTTCTTATACACATTGGAATCGTCAACCTTGATATAATAGCACAATTCCTCGTCACTCGAGCTCTTTGTGATATGAACATTTCCATCTGCATCAGTTGTAACATAAGATCTGTTTCCATCACCACTGGTTCCTACACATGTTCCGGTCAGTCTCTTTGACTTGTCCTGCTTGTTGCTTATCGTAACTTTCTGATTTATGCCGAGTGTGCCTTCGCCTATGGTCAGAGCTATTATCTGATTATCACTGCCACCCACCGTAAGGACGTTCTGTCCCTCCTTGATAGCTGCGTCAGTACTTGCCGATATCGACAGAACCTTTCCTGCCGCCTCTGCATATACGCTTATCTTTCCACTTCCATCATTATTCTTATTAAGCTTTGTCCTCTGTGCATTGAGGCTTGCTATCTTGGCATTGTGATTATATGTAAGAAGCTCTTTGTTGTAAGACACCACATTTCTCTGACACATAAGCTGCTCTGCCATATACAGAGTGTTCTCTGCATCTGTAGGCGTTGCCTTTCTAGGCTTCTGATAACTCTGGATCTGTTTCGTCAGCTCGTTGATCTGATCATCATATTCCTTCATACCTGAAGAATAAGACTGGTTCTCATCCTGGATCTGATTATCTATATCCTTTACAGCAGCAGTTCCACCTCCACTGTCTATCACGAACAGAACATCACCTTTCTTGACGCTTTGTCCCTTCTTGACATTCATGGATGAAAATCTTCCATCACAAGGTGCTGTATAGCTCACACTGCTCAGATCTTTGACCGAGAATGAATCAGCCTTCTGCGTCTTGGTGTATGAATCCAGCGCAACCGTATACTCTGAATAGTTTGCTGGCATGATAGCATCAGATGCATAATATACCAGTTCTCCTTCCTTAAGTCCGCTCACGATCTCTGTATAGTTGGCATCGCTGGCACCGACTTCAACGTTACGTCGTTCCTTTTCACTTGTCTCTGTCTTGACATATACGAAGCTCTGTCCATTCTCCTCATATATAGAATCGTTACCTACGGTGAGTACATTCTTGGCATCTGATGTACTGAAGTACAGTGACAATGTGCTTCCTACCTTCATGATCTTCTCAGGATTCTTGACGCCCTTCAGCTGGAATCTCGTATATGGAAGGCTCGACATACTCTGTGCCACCGCTATCTCCTGATTGGTGTACTTGTATGGCTCTATGTCATATTTCTGTCCATCGATAACCGTGTACATATTCTTATACATGTCATAGCTGTCCTTCTTATAACTCTCACCAGTGATCTCTATATAAGGCTGGTTATAGTCAGATACAACTACAACATTCTCTCCACCATTTACACTGTTCTGATCACCGGATATCTTTTTCGCGTAAGTTACATATCCTGCATGATCAGCCTTGAGGGTTCCGTTCTTCTTGAGATTCTCCTTTTCCTTGTCAGCTTCTTTCTGTTTATTCAGCTTGTATTCGTAAAGAACATTATCGTATCTGTTGTTCTCGGCATTTATAGCTTTCTCAATCCTGGCTTCACTGGCACCCTCGCTGTCCCCGGTCTCCTCACAGGCCTTTATCTTCCAGTCAAGTTCTGTCTGATTCTCATTGAATATCTTCTGATTTATCTCATGGGCATATTGCTCTGCCGCCTGTGAATTCTCACCATCAGATGAGGAATCATCCAGCCCCATATCAGATTCCGTAGAGTCTCCTCCATCGGTACTGCTGTCGCTGGAAGTATCTGAATTGTCAGCCGTCTCTGCAAGCACAGTGTCCTTCTTAACTTCATCACCAACATTGACATACACCTTTGAAAGAACTGCCGAGGTGTCATAGTAATAACAGTAATCTGTTGGAACTATCGTTCCATTCTTGATAACCATTCTTCCTATATCTCCATATGATACAGGACGATACGCTTCATTGGTGCTGACCGGTTCTATAAGCTCCGGTGCCTTCTGTGCCTGCTCCTTGCCACATCCTGCAAGTGCCATGGCCATGACAACTGTCATTCCTATACAGGCTATTCTTCTTGGCATACCTGAAGTACACCTCTTCTTATCCTGATTATTATATAATTGCTTTATCAATTTATCACCACCTGCTCTCCAGCCTTAAGTCCTGACTTAATTATCGTGTAATCATCTACCGTGTCTCCGACTGACACCTCAACCGCACTTCTGTATCCTTCATCATTGACAACATACGCGTACTTCTTGTCATCCGATCCATCAAATACCGCTTTCTTATTCACATATACAACATTCTTTACTACCGGCTTCTCTATGACCATCCTCAACGTGTCCGCTTCTGTAATTCCTGCCATATCACTGACAGGCTGGAACATCACCTTCTGCATCTCCTCGCCGGTGGCCTTACTGGTGTATTTCTCACACTTTATAAGCTTGAGTGAGAATGTTGCCTCCTGGAAATCTGCCTCATATATATCGCCTTCCTTGAACGCATATGTGTCACTGGTTTCAGCTACATAATTCGATGAACCCGACTCCACTGTTATAAGATTGGCACCTGCAGTGACATACCCATACTGGAGATCTGAATTGACATATGTTACAGTACCATCCTTTTCAGCTATAACCTGGTAATCCTTCATTCTCTCATTCTGTTCTTTTATGTATGTATCTGCCAGATCCATATCCTCTCTGGCAGCTGATATATCGCTGGAATAATCCTGACTGCTGTCTATCGCTGCAAGTCTGTTGTAATGATCAATAAGGAGCTCATCCTGGTTCTTCTGTTCAGTGTACTCGTCAATGAGCTTCTGTATCTCCTTGGCCTTAAACTGTATCATCACATCGCCTTTGGCTACCTTATCCCCCTCTTTGACCTTCACCTCCTGAACCTCATAGTCCGACTGCTGGATCGAATAATCCTTGCTGCTGTATCCATCAGGCTTGAGGGCCAGTGTTAATGACGACTGTATATCACCATTCTTAACCTTCTCCGTATTAAATTCCATCTTGCTATACGGCTCAATATTTATACCGGCACTGCCTATCTTATCTTCAGAACTGCTTCCACATGCAGACAGCGACAACGACATCGCGCCTGTCAATATAACCGCAATTAATCTCTTGCTAAACACAGTTTTTGACACTCACCATTCCTCCTGTTTTATAAATATATAAGTATATTGTACACATTTCTCACTCAATTATATCAATTAAGATTCTACCCCCTGCCAGCCCATATATCAAGAAAATCCATCTGAGTTAATATTAGTTAAAAAATAAGTCCTGACTTCATATTTCAGTTCCAACAGGGCAAAAAAATAGAAAGCCCTAATGAAAGCTTTCCTGAAAATAAAAAAGATGCGGGAGATGGGACTTGAACCCACACGCCGTTTCCAGCACTAGATCCTTAGTCTAGCCTGTCTGCCAATTCCAGC
>CAKQIY010000014.1 GCA_934247115.1 uncultured Coprococcus sp. | reverse complement strand
ATCATGCAGTCGGCTGATATCGTAAAATCCGGGCATTCCATGATGGTATTTCCTGAAGGACACAGAAATGACGGCGAAGAACTTCTTCCTTTCAAGGACGGAGCATACAAGATCGCGCAGAAGGCCGGATGTCCTATCGTGCCTGTATCCATATGCGGAACAGACAATATCATGGAGGCCAACAAGCACAACTTTATCAGAAGTCACAAGGTGGTCATAGAATTTCTTGACCCTATAGACATAAACGGAATGAAACCAAAGGAGCGCAAGGAGGTTCTTGAAACCATTCCAGGGCTCATTCAGGAAGCAAGGGTTAAGAATCTTCCACTTGCAACCAAAAAGTGATAAGGATATAATAGTCTGACGACACAATATTTTCAGGAGGAACTTAACATGGCATGGTGGATATGGTTGATAATCATACTGGTTATCGTTATCGGCATATTTGTTGCACTGTATATAGTCGGCAACAAGATGCAGAAAAAGCAGTCAGCACAGAAGGAAATGATGAAGGAACAGGCACAGCCTGTAACGATGCTTGTCATCGACAAGAAGATGCTTCCTATGAAGGATGCAGGATTGCCTAAGATAGTTATGGAACAGACTCCAAAGCGTTATCAGAAGGCTAAGATGCCGATCGTAAAAGCTAAGATAGGACCTCAGATCATGAACCTCATCTGTGATGATGGTATATATGATCAGATGCCTGTACGCGGCGAAGTAAAGGCTATGGTCAGCGGAATCTACATAATCAGCGTCAAGAACGTCAGAGGCAAGGTTGTAGAAAAGCCTGGTAAGAAGACATTTGGCGAGAAGCTTAGAGCAAAGCAGAGAAAATACCAGGATATGTACGAAAAGGATGTGACCGAGACAAAACTCAGCAAAGAACAGAAGGCTGCAGCCAAGGCTAAGGCAAAAGAAGAGAGAGAAAGAGCAAGTAAGATACAGAAAATGTAAGGGATGAAGGGAGGTTATATAATATGAAGAACACTTGTATCAACCTCCGTGATCTTGGAATTGCTATTCTGGCAACGGTATGTGTACCGCTTGTCCAGAACTGCGTCTATATGATCGCATCTGCACTTTATAACAACAGGGGTGTCGAATTACCGACATCCCTGTTGTCATATGTTGTCCTTATTCTGATATTTGGCTGTGCATACTTCATATGTCCATGGATGTATTCTTCATCCACAGATCATAATAAAAAACCGCACAAAAAAAGCGCAAAGGCAAGAAAACCTGTCCTACGCTTTTTTATAATTTTTATGATGTGTGCGACTCTGGTGGCGGCAGGTATCTTCCTGCAATATTTCTCAACTGGAATACTGACCCTTGTCGACCGTTACCATCCGGAGCTCATGCAGTCATACAGAAAACTGACTGATTCATCTTTCTCCCTTTCAAATGGAGCTCTCCGTGTGTTCACCGTCATTTTACTTGCCCCTATAGGTGAAGAGCTTGTGTTCAGAGGCGTATGCATGCACTCCTTCGAGAGAGCTTTCCGTTTCAGATTCTCCAGAATCGCTGCCGTATTATTATCTTCTCTTCTCTTCGGATTATACCACGGCAACATCGTTCAGTTCTGTTACTCAGTTCCTATCGGAATCCTTTTTGCTCTGGTCGCAGAATGGACCTCGTCACTCCTGCCAGGCATGTTTCTGCATCTGGTGATCAATGGCTTCAGCTATATATTGGGAGTGATACCTTTTCCTAGGATCACGCCGCAGTTTCTCATAAGTTCCGGAGTACTCTCCATATTATACATCGTGACCATATACATATTGTCCAGGATGTATAAAGGTGCTAAATCACACGAAATATTTTGACATATGGTATACGTATACCTTTTCATCGGGATCCTCTTCATACCCCGACAGCTTTATGATATTCTTCAGGATGAAATAGCGGCTGTCGCGCATCACACGCTGATATTCAAATGTAGGATAATACAACATAAGGTATATATCCCTTGGACATCTGTGTACTGAATCTATGATATTTCCTATCACAGATTCAAATATGTCCACTGAAAACGGATTGAAAAAGTAAAAATAATTCTCCGCATCCCCTACGTTGTATTCCTGTGCCGGGATGTTGTAGAAATGCATCCTCTCTTCCTGATCATAGAAACGCTTCTGATATCTGCCCGCATTCTCCATAAGCTTGTCATATATCGCCTTGTCCAGTTCAATTCCGGTGATCCTGCAATAATGTCTGGAATTGCCATAGAAAAGTACACGGCCCAGACCGCAGCCAAAGTCAACCAGAGTATCCTCCGGTTCAATGGCTACCTCGTTGAACAACGTCACCAGATCTCTGTAATATGTCGCCTGATATATATTATTGTCGTCCGTCGGCACCGATTCTCCTATTCCTTCCGTCGTATCTATGGACAGAAAATCGTCAAATGCTTTCTCTTCACCCATGTATAATCCCTCAAAACATACAGCTTCATCACTCTATTGACATCTTTAATACATTAAAGGAAAGACAATCCCTTCCATAATCCATGATGTACACAACCACAAGAGCCAGTCCCTTGTCCGTCTCAACCATCTGATACCCCTCTGTAAGGATGCTCATATTCATGGTACCCATAGGAGTGGAGTAGAACGCCTCGCGGGTCTCACCTGGTCTGAACGACATCGCCGCGCTCACTTCCCCCTTCTTGGTCATATCAAGTCCCTGCGTATCAAACTTCAACAGATTTTTTGTCGGTTTGTCAACGTCCTCGTAATATTCATCATACTTAAGGTGATATTTGCCATCCTTCTCATGAAGGGTTCCCCGGGTTACCAGCTCGATGGGCTCCACCGTCTGTTCTTCCCTGCTGTTCTTCTGTTCACCTATCACCGTAACCGTAACATTCTTTACCATACTATCTTCCAATCTATATGTAATAAGGACTATCTCTCCTTCGCCATCTCTATAAGAGTTGTGACAAGTGTAGTGATATCATATCCCTGTGCCTTCCAGAGCATAGGATACATGCTTATCTTTGTAAATCCAGGAAGAGTGTTGATCTCATTGAACACAACTCTGTTGGTGTCCTTCTCAAGGAAGAAATCAACTCTTGAAAGGCCAAATCCATCCAGCGCGCGGAATATCTTAACCGCATCTGTACGTATCTCCTCCTCAATCTCCGCAGGTATATCTGCGCCTATAACCGTCTTGGACTCGGCATTGTTATACTTTGCATCAAAGTCATAGAACTCAGCAGCAGCCAAAATCTCTCCCACTCCAGATGCCTTAGTTCCGTCCTTATATCCAAGGACTCCGCACTCAAGCTCACGTCCTACTATCGTCTCCTCCACAAGTATCTTGTTATCATGCTTTACTGCCTCATTGAGTGCATACAGCAGACTTGCTCTGTCAGTTGCCTTATTTACGCCCTTTGAAGATCCGGCCTTTGAAGGCTTTACGAACACTGGATAATCCAGTTCTGCCTCAACTCTGTCCATGGCGCTGTCTATATCGCTGAAGTCCTCAGCCAGCACAGGAACAAATCTCGCCTGACACACGCCGATATGATCTACTATGATCTTGGTGTAGAACTTATCCATGGACGCAGCAGATGCAATTACACCACATCCAACATATGGGATATCGGCCATCTCGAACAATCCCTGTATGGTTCCGTCCTCACCATACATTCCGTGAAGTACCGGGAATATAACATCCACAGGCTGCTTCTCAACCTTATCTCCGTCAACTACGAGTAACTCTCTTGTAGTATCAGGGGAAATAACTGCTGTGACCTTGCTGTCATACCAGCTTCCATCTGCGATACTCTCTATATTATCAACCTTTAACCATCTGCCATCCTTGGTAATTCCAACGAGCGTCATATTGTACTTTTCCGGGTCCACTGCCTTCGCTACTGTCTGTACAGATATACATGAAACCTCATGCTCTGATGATCTGCCACCAAATATTACTACTAAATTCTCCTTAGCCATAGTACGTGCTCCTTATACTTTAATCGTGGCATGCCCTGGGCATACCACAGGTCAAAGTATAACACTTACAGAATAACATTTCAACGTTACCTGTCATTCAGATCTATACACAATGTCTCATAAAATCCGGCTGGACAATCCTCCCCGGCAGCTGGAAAAAACTCATAAGAAAAGCCGGAATTCGCCTCAGCATCCACACCCCAGGTTTCTGCAGCCTGACTCGCAATACTGTTGATCTGCCCCATGGCCATAACAAGACTGTGTCTCACATCTATATAGCTCATTCTGCTGTTATAATTGTCTCCAAGCCAGTTGCTGACCTGTTTCATAACACTGTTTCCTACATAGCTTTCGAGCTCGTCCCTGTCCTTTTCTGAGTCCGTCTGTCCGCTGTAATCAACCTGTATCCTGATCTTCCTGTCACTCTCGTCAGACTCGTCATTGTACATGACCGCATCCGCCATGATCCCCCTGTCTGCCTTATCCCTGTAATTTTTTACATAGGACACCTGTCCGAATATTATTCCTCCGGCAACTCCCAGCAAAACTCCCAATATTCCTGCTCTGAACATTCTCCACATAACAATACCTCCCTGATGTTGCAAATACTCAACTGATCTGCCTGCTGTTACCCCAATGTCCCGGTCATCTTTTCAAGGTCGCCAGACATGCTCCCTCGTAATGAGACTTAAGGTACTCCTTGGTATTGTTATTCCCTGTTTTTTCCAATATATTCTTCTCAATCACAACATTAACATAACTGGTTGCGAATGTTGACTCAAGCTCCTGACATACATTATCCAGGATGTCAACGTCTCCCAACACTATATACTCCGTGTGGCTTATATCCAGAACCTTTGAATGGGTCTCATTGTAGGATCTGCAGGCTTCTTCCAACGTAAACGCATCCACCTCATACACATTCTCTTTCGTCTGTATATCCTCATCGTCGTCAAGACCTGTTACAACAAAACTGTAGTGATATCCTGTCTGCCCTGCACCCTGTCCATCGTCTCCTGTCTCTGGCTCATCTATGACTATCACGTTCAGATAGTCCACGTCCTCCACAGGCTCATAAACACACCCCGCAAGGACTCCCGTCATCACCAGTGAGACACACAGCAGCATATATTTCTTTAATGTTCTTCTGCCTGCAATAGCAACGGCCGGAAGTATCATGGACAGCGGAACATCCACAAGTATCAGATATGCTGATATAAGTCTGACACGCTCACCGTTTGTGAGCAGACTCTGAATACATATGCATACTGCCAGGACAGCAAGCACCCAGATCATCTTCCACACCCACGCACGCACCCTTACACCTGACCTGTCGATCGTACCCAGACCACATACAACATGGGGAACTATGATCATCACACCGCTCACCACCAGCAGATAACAGACCAGCATAAGAGGCCTGATCTTTACACCATATGGAAGCTCCATTGCTCCCACAATATATAGTAGATTCTTGTCATGCACCATAAGCGCACCAGCCCCGAGCGTAGTTGTCACTATTACTGAACCAAGCAGTCCAATAATTGTCCCGGTTCCAACTGTGCCCACAAGCATGGATCTCTTCCTGTCCTTCACCTTCAGATACACTGGCATAAGCATCTCCAGAACTGAATAACCAAGGAATAACAGGCCCCCCCTCGCCATAACCCTGTTCACAGTGACATTAAGTCCATCCTCTTCAAAGAAATCTGTATATGCCGCAAGCTGAGACATATCCATGTTGCTCAACGAAGCTGCACCAATGATAACCACTGCAGCCAGAGCAAACCAGTACACAGCCTCAGCAAATCTCACCACTCCCTTGAAGCCCCTGCTCCCCATATACGTCACCGCAAGGATTATTGGTATAACTATCACAATTTCCGAATATCTTCTGAGCATAAGCTGCTTGACCGCATCCCCCATAATAAACAACAGGATCCCTGTCTTTATAGCCATTCTTGCCTCATAAATCCAACGAATAACCCTGTTTTGGCTTTTTACACAGTTTATCCCATTTTCGTCATAGAGCCTTGAATATACAATATATAGTATGATCACGTAAGCAAAAGCGAGACTTAGCATCAAAAAAAGTGATAAAATAAGGCAATTTCTACCAAAATATGGTGGAATCATTGTGGTTACATATAGTATAGACACAGGCAAAATAAGCATAGTCAGCCTGAAAAAAGCGCGAAATCTCACATTATATTTATCATTCATCCCCATTTCTTCTCCTTCTAGCCAGTCTGCGTCGTTGGGACCTGCGGCTCCAATTAGGCCTGAATGTGAGTTTTTTGATGGGAGACCTGACAACGAAATCCTGCCTGCCATCATCCGCATATCCACACGACACAACAGGTGCCATGTATGGGACCCCAAAGCTTTCAAGAGAAGCAAGATGAAATATCAGCACGAGCATAGACAGTATAAAACCAAGTATCCCATACACTGCGCTGGCAAGTATGGTGACAAACTTCAATAACCTGAACACTGACGCAAACGCCTCATTCGGAATCGCAAACGAAGCTATCGCCGTGAGCGCAACGACAATAACCACTATGGTACTCACAATGCCAGCTTCAACAGCCGACTGTCCAACTATGAGACCGCCAACCACTCCTATCGTGTTGCCAAGCTGGCTGGGAAGCCTTATTCCAGCTTCCCGTAATAATTCAAACAAGAGTTCCATGATAAGCACCTCCACAACAATAGGAAATGAAAGCTGACTCCTCGCATCAGCGATTGCATATAGAAGTTTATCAGGTATAAGTTCCCTGTGATAGCAGGTTATGGCTATATACAATCCCGGCAGTCCAACCGCAATAAATGCCGCCACATACCTTATCATCCTGGCAAATGTAGCAACCGGCCATCGGTTATAGTAGTCATCCGCAGTCTGGAACAGGGTATTGATGGTTGCAGGAGCTATAATAACCTCCGGTGAATTGTCAAACACCACGACAACTCTCCCATCCACAAGCGCTGCGGCAGCCTTATCCGGCCTTGTGGTTGACTGATAAACGGGAAATATCTCTTTCCAGCTGGTTTCCATGAGATGCTCAGCCATTCCACTGTCGAATACCGCATCTATTTCGTACTTTTCCAGATTGTCCCTCACCTCATCCACCAGTTTTTTCTGGACTATATCCTCCATATACATAATTCCATAGTCGGTCCGTGATCTCACCCCCATAACGCCCTGTTCCAGCTTGAGTTTCGGATCACGTATTCTCCTTCTTATCAATGCTGTGGACGTCCGGAAACTCTCATTAAAGCTGTCCCGGGGACCTCTCATTCCTCCCTCAGTAGCACTTTCATCTATCCCCCTGACCGGAAGCTGCTTGGAGGATACAACTATTGCATGATCGCTTCCAGATACAAATACCACTGTGTCACCCTTGAGCACAGAATGAACCGCCTCATCGAAATCAGGTTCCTCTTTAAAATCCGCTGTCTGACCTTCCCTGGCAGTAATTCGTTCCCACAGGCTTCCGGAATCCTCGCCCCGCCACTCCCAGGTTATTGGTTTGATTATTGTGTTTTCTATCAGTTCGTGATCGCAGAGTCCATCTATATAAACAACATATATGGCTCTGCCATCTGTCACACCACCGCGCTCCAGAACGAATTTTCTCTCCACTATATCATCCCATTTAGAGAATATTGATTGTATTTTAGCGATGTTTTTGTCTATACTGATACTAATTCCTGCCATATAACCAACCTCTGAACTTTTTTGAATAATCTTTTCATATGTAATCTATGGTGTCCACGATTCATATTATTATTCAACATAAAAAGCCGGGACGCATCAGCATTCCCGGCTCTTTGTCACATTGGCTATGACTATCTGTTCCTGGTCATATATATGTTTTCTCGTAATCTCCTTTGCCTTATCAACATCTCCATCCAGAATCGCATTCATAAGTGCCTCATGCTCCGCGACAAGCTTGTCGTGATAACTTAAATCCTTTACATACTCAACGCGATATCTGTACACCTGTTCTCTCAGACTCTGCGCCATATTGATAAGCCTCTGATTGTTTGTCACATCCATTATGGCATTGTGAAATGCCACATCTGCATCGACGATCTCCGGTATGACCTTAGAATTCACTGCCCTCTTGAAATCATCGCACACCTGTCTAAGTCTTGCCCGGCCATCATCGTCTATCCTCTTGCATGCCAGCCCTGCGGCCAGATCCTCAAGGGCCACCCGTATCTCAAGGGCATCACTCAGATCCTTTGCCGTTATCCTGGCAACCTCAGCACCTCTTCTTGGAATCATTACCACCAGCCCTTCAAGCTCCAGCATACGCATCGCCTCCCTCACAGGGGTTCTGCTAACTCCAAGCCTTTTGGCAAGCGTAACCTCCATGAGACGCTCTCCCGGTTCAAACTCGCCGTGGACTATGGCATTTCTCAAAGTTTTAAACACCACTTCCCGAAGAGGAAGATATTCATCCATATTCAATCTCAGATCCATGATCTTACCTCTTTCCGTATCTGTTGTATGGTCTGACCACATGAACAGCCTGTATCAGCTCACTCTGTGCAAGCTCATCAGCCAGCTTCTGTGCAGTATCCTTTGAATCGTTATCGTATACTCCGAATACAGTCGGTCCGCTTCCACTCATGCGCGCTCCCAGTGAACCATGATCTTCCATCATTCTCCGTATGAATTCTATCTCAGGGTGGCGTCGTACCGTAACAGTCTCTAGTATATTGCCCATATGTTCTGCAACCGCACATACATCCCCCTCTTTCAGGGCATCCACAAGTATATCTATGTCCGGATGCTGATTCCTGTCCAATGTGTCTACATGAAGATTCTCATATACCCACTTTGTAGACACTCCTATATTTGGCTTTGCTATGAGTATCCAGCACTCCGGCATAGACGGCAGTGGGCTGAGAACCTCACCGATGCCCTCGGCAAGTGCTGTTCCCTGCATGATACAATACGGCACATCCGCACCTATCCTGACACCATATTCCATAAGCTGCTGCTCACTTAATCCCAGCTCGAAGATCCTGTTCACCGCAACCAGTGTAGCAGCCGCATCCGCACTTCCGCCTGCCATGCCCGCAGCAACCGGAATATGCTTCTCGACATTCACATGCAGTCCCCTTGATATGCCATATGCCTTCTTGAGCAGCATATATGACTTGTATATAATATTGTTCTCCACATCAGGCAGTTCATCCGAGTCTGACTCTATAATAATCTGATCCTCATCTATATCGCGGAACACAAGGCGGTCGTACAGATCCACCGTCTGCATGACCATCTTCACCTCATGATACCCATCTTCTCTTCTCCTGACCACATCCAGCCCCAGATTGATCTTACCATATGCATTTAACGATATTTCCATGCACCTTTTCTCTCCTGTCTTTCTATTCTTTGTCATATAACAGTATCCGGAGCTATTTCTTTCTCACCGAATATCCGAATTTGCCAAGCCTCTCCCCCAAGGCAAAATACTCACCATGGGAGTACGCCACAAGTCCTGTGCTGTTAAGATTGAATTTGCCAGTCTCATCCATGTATTCCTCGCTGATCTGAACACCGACAACCTCTGCAATAAACATGTCATGACTGCCCAATGGTATAACCTGCTTCACCTTACACTCAATATTGACAGGACTCTCCTCCACGCCTGGGCATGACACATTTACACCATCACAGGTATGAAGCTTCATCTCTTTGAACTTATCCACATCTCTTCCCGACTTCACGCCACAGTAATCCGTTGCAAATGCCAGCTTCTCAGTCACAAGATTTATAGTAAATTCTCCGGTCTCCTTGATTATGTCATATGAATATCTCTCCGGTCTGACCGATATAGACACCATTGCAGGATCACTGCATATAGTTCCAGCCCATGCTATAGTCACTATATTGGCCTTCTCCCCCGGTCTCTGGCAGCTCACCATAACTGCCGGCACCGGATACAGCATATTTCCCGGCTTCCATGTCTGTTTTTTCTTACTTTTCGACATATTTTTACACCTCTTTCTCTTCTGTCATTCTTTCATCTTATTATGTACGCGCTGTCCACTTTATTTACGACTCGCCATCTCATTCAGCAACAGACCTGCTGCACACAGCTGCAGTCCGGTCTGTCACCGATATTAAAAGCTGTCAGTTTATTCGTATATTGTATATTGTATACACCATACATAATACATGTGGGCAGTCTAAATTACAACCTGCTTAACAGGACTTATTTATCATATTTTACCGACAGCGGATTTACCATTATAGTATGCACAGAATTAAAAAAAGTACCCGGAATCATGATCCAATATTTTCTTACCAACATCGAATCATCATTCCAGATACCCACGTATGATCTTCTCAGCCACAGCGCTGTCATCGCACACCACGTATACTACAAAACTTCCGTGACTATATAGAACAGCATCGTCCAACCTGCCTATCTCTGATTTTTTGTAATCCAGAAATATCTTTATCTGTGAATCCCTGCGCGCTGTCATAGCCGCCAGAATGTTCTGCGCATCCACATCCGTATTCGCCTGAAATACTGCAAGTTCCTCCGAGGTTGCCCCGGTGGACACATACACTACACCATCTCTGACCATACCGCTGTCTATCCCATAGTACTTCATAGCCCTGTCAGCCGACACCTCAGATATAGAATCCTCAAATGTCAGGCCCTCCATAAGCTTCTCCGACAGCGTATATACATCCGGGACAACAGTCTCCTGCTCTTCTCCTGTCCCACATCCCACCATACAAAGCAGGAGCAGCACAGACACGATCAGCATTCCGCTCTTTCTGAACATCTTTATTCCTCTCTGTTACTTCCTAACATATGTGTTGTTCCTGATATATGTCAGAACCCGCTGACAATACTCTTTGCTGCAATGTATTCCATCGATTCCCGCATCTTCAGGAAGAACCCCGTTCTCCGCCACACTGCTGGCCACATCAAGATATATCACACGATCATAAGCATTGCACATATCCATCATGAGAGAATTAAGTCTGTCTACCCCCGGATTGTTATATACCTGATTCACAGCAGAGAGCTCTGCCGATACAGGAAGCAGTGACATTACATATATATTGGCCGATGGCTGTAACGTTATAATCTCATCCAGCAGGTCCTTATATGCCGATACAAATCTTTCGTTGTACCAGCTCAGCTCCTCTACACCAAATGATATATATATATTCTCATAAGATACTCTGCTCAACATCTCAGGCACTGTGTATGTATTCCCGTCTGAGCCGTCCACCAGCTTCATGGTTCTGACCGTCTCAATATTCAGATCCTTTGCCGCACACGCATCCCAGTCCGGAAGATCACTGTACAGACCAAGAGTCTCCGCCCTTGAGTCTCCTATGAGCAATGATGTCTGGAAATATCTGTCATCCGTCACATTTGCCGGAGCATACAAAGTCGCATCATAAATATCATTCCCCTTGGACGCAAGCTCCGGAGAAGTATAGTTTACATACTGGATATACTGTCCCTGCTGTGGCTGTATCACCTCAAGCTCTGCATCATACCTTGCTATCTCTGCAGTATCTGCAGAATCGGTCTGAACAGCCGTTGAACTCTCGCTTATATCCGCAGATGCCGCACCTTCGGGTCTGTAGTCATCCTCTCCTGCTGTGCTCTTTCTGAGATTGCCCTGCCCAAGTGCACATACAAATATAACCATGACAACTGCAGCTACAATATTCTCGAATACACGCATGCTCCTGCGATGCCGCTGTACAGATATCTTTCTTCTATTATTATTGTTATTATTCTTAGTCACGATGACCTCCGAATCAATTAACCGTCAAATTTCTCTTGGTAGTATAACAATTAATGAGAAAATAATCAAGGACACCCCGTTGTCTATGCTGTTTTACCATGTTTTTTGAGTGGACACGCCAATTCTATCGTGATACTATTTAGATAAAATGACTTGAACATTATAATAATGAAGAGGAGATTACATTTATGAACACAACAGCACGCACAGTTGACTACAAAGACGAGGCTTGCATTGAACTTATTTCCGGAGATTACCGCGCACTTATCGCACCATTCAACGGAAGCAATATCATGAAGATGGAGAATACAGCTCAGGATATAGATATATTCAGAAATGATCCATCACTCACACCGGCACAGCTCAAGGCTTCAGCTGAGATATACGGCATGCCTACACTGTACCTTCCTAACAGACTTTCACATGGCGATCTGAGAACATCTGACGCAATGTATCACTTTCCTTGCAACGATCCACTTGGAAATCATCTTCATGGCTTCCTTCATCTGAGAAACCACAGCATAGGCGATGTCGCAGTTGATGGCAACAAGGCAATAGGAAAAACATACTACGTGTATGACGAGTCAGACGAATTTTTCTCCACATATCCTGTCAGTTTCAGAGCAGACTTTACATTTACACTCACTCCTGAGGGAATGAATTATGAGTTCACACTCACCAACCTGTCAGATAAGCAGATGCCTTATGGAGTTTGCAACCATGTAGCATTCAAGGGACCTTTCACAAGCACCGGCAAGGGCGAAGATGTGCGTCTCTGTGTGCCTATAGGAGATAAGTGGGAACTCGACGAGCACTCTATCCCTACAGAGAAGAATCTGCCAATCACTGACTATGACCTTCAGTACAAGAACGGAACTATGGTGCCTGTACTCAAGGATATCGACAATGATCTCTACACAGCTCAGATGAACGAGCTTGACGGCAAGCCATTCTATGGCGTATACATAACTGACACAGCAACTGGCAAGCGTATCTGTTACGAGGTTGACGAGACCATGAAGTTCTGGATCATGTGGAATGATTCAGGAGACAAGGGCTACTTCTGCCCAGAGCCTATGAGCTGGAACATCGACGCCCCGAACCTATCAGCAGATCCTTCTGTAACCGGCTACACTGAGCTTGCACCAGGCGAATCCAAGACAGTCAGAGAGAGAATATTCACTATGTAATTACATATTTACATATCTCATATCTTTTAATAAATACGCCCCCCTGTCACTATTTACAGGAGGGCGTATTTCATTATTTCATTGCAGGCTCCCGTTCTTATTAATTGTTAAGTTTCTTCTATCCACATTGTTTTTACCCTTTTTGTATAATAAAATTATGGTAGTAACACACAGCGTCCGGCTGTGATAATTCTCTATGGAGGAGGGATTATTATGAAGAATTTTAACAAGATACTTTTCTCACTTGTCGTCTGCGCCCTATTCTGCCTGACCTGTATTCCGGTACTGGCAGATGACACAGACGACACAGATCACTACTATCTGGTGCTTGATGCCGCAGGCGGCAGCATCGGAGACGAAGACACCACAGAGATCAGCAGTCCAAAGGATGAATTCGAAACAGTAAAACTGTCCGAATATAAGCCAGTCAGAGACGGCTTCACCTTCACAGGCTGGTACAACAAATCCAAAAAGGTCACCAGCATCTCAGCTGCTGACTTCAAGGATGGAGAAAACCGCATCACGCTGGTTGCCATGTACACCAAGGATAGTTACTCTGGAAGTGGTCTCACATTTACCCTTGACGCCAACGGCGGAACCATCGGCGACAGCGAATCAGGTTCATATGACTTCGACGTGGTAAGCCATACATACGGAATCGCTTTATCCGAGTATGTTCCCAAGAAGGAAGGAAGCACATTTGCCGGCTGGAACAGCAAGGCGGACGGCTCCGGACAGAAGGTCGATATTCTTTATTATTCTGCATTCGAGAAGGCAGACGAAAACGGATATGAATATACAGACGTTGATGGAACAGCAGACACGAGAAATCTTCATTTCTATGCGCAGTGGACATCAGACATTAAATCATCCGGCAAGATCACTATAGGAAAATCAAGCTGGACAGACCTTCAGGGCGATATAACATTCGACAAATTCTATGGCAAAGCCGTTTCTGTTAAGATAGAGGCGGCCAAGGGCGTGACCATAGGATATCTTATCAGTGGATCTGCCATGTCTGAAGACGAACTGGCAGGCAGCGAGTTTACTGAGTATACCAGTGCATTTACTATAGAAGAGAACGGAAAGCATGTAGTGTATGCACAGCTCAAAAAGGATGATAAAACAGCATATATATCATCTGATGGCTTCATCCTGGATACCCATGCCCCTTCTATAAAAGGGGCATCAGATGGCGATGTATTCTGCAGCGCAGTTGATATAACTATAAAGGAATCTCATCTGGACAAGGTAACTGTAAACGGCAACGAGGTAAGTCTGGGGGATGGCGGGGCACTTACACTCTCTCCAGCTGATGGTCCGCAGACCATCACAGCCACAGACAAAGCCGGGAACAAGACAGAGATTACGATCACAGTCAACAAGGATCACGTTGCCAAGGCTGACGACGGCAACTGCACAACCCCTATAGTCTGCAAGTATTGCGGAAAGGAACTTCAAAAGGGCAACGCAGAGCACGCCCTGACCAAATGGAAGAGCAACGGCAACGGAACTCACTCAAGGAAATGTACAAATAAGGGATGTGGCTACAGAGTCACACAGGACTGCCACGGCGGAACCGCCACATGTAAGAAAAAGGCAGTCTGCAAGGTGTGTGGTGCCAAGTATGGCTCACTCAGCAAGACCAACCATCCGAATATAAAGAAGACCGACGAAGTCCCGGCCACTGCTGCAAACGAGGGCAATATAGAATACTGGTACTGCCCTGACTGCGGCAAATATTTCTCAGACAAGGCCTGCACCAAAGAGATCAAAAAGAACGACACCGTAACATCGAAGCTGAAGCCTACCATAACAGGTGGTCAAAACACTTCATGGAAAAAGTCGGGAACAGACAACCTCAAGTTCAGATCTGATGCAAATTATTCCGACTTCAAAGCCGTGCTCGTAGATGGCCGGGAGCTCAATTCATCTAGCTATACTGTTAGTGAAGGCAGCATTATAGTTGAGCTGAAGCCTACGTACCTTGAGACACTTGTGAGCGGACCTCACACATTAACCATCAGATCAGCCACAGGTGATGCCTCCACAGACTTCACCATCGTGGCAAAGGATGTAACAACAAGCACAACAGCCACTACCCAGACCACCACTGAGGTGACAACTGAGCAGCAGAGACACACATATGACTATACTGCTGTGACAACAGAGGCTACAACCACTGAGGAACCTACAACAAAGGCTACAACAGAGACTACTACTGTCTCCACCACAGAGAAGAGTACTCTCACTGTTGACAGTTACAGGGCAAGCAATTCAGTGGACAAGAGTAAGAGTAAGGTACACAACCTTCAGCTTGTCATCCTCATAACTGTACTTGCCACCATACTGGTGTCATTTATTATCATCCTGATCTCCTCAGGAAGAAAGAAAAAATAATAAAATAAACAGCTTTATGGCAATATCTGAGGACAGTAAATGGTGCGAATATTACATTTAATATCCGCACCATTTGTCCTCTGTTCATATATTAATCTTTCTGTATCTGCATATATACCAGCTACTCCTCACTGCTGTCATCAGTCACTATAGTTCCGCCAAGATACCATTCTCCATCCTTCTCATAACATATGATATCCATATCCAGATCATACGGGGACGACTGTCCCTGATATGTCATCATGATCGAACCACTTACAGGAACAACATAGCCTTTACTGATACCTGCCTTGTCTACCGGCTTTCCATATACTGTACTTCCAACCGCCTCAAGATTGCTGCTGTCTGCCTTCCTGATATCCCCGATCGAATAATCAACACTGTATTCTATGCCATTGTCTTTGTATGTCTGAAATATATTCATAAGAGTATCTGATGAATCTCCGTCCAGCGTATCCGGATCCATAACGCTCTCTACCTTATCAATATCAGCCTCGTCAAGGCCTTCCATGTATGTGGCGACAAGCTTTCTGCATCTGGACTCTGCCACTCCGCCTCTGATAACCAGAAAATACACTGCAACCACGACTGCCGCAACCACCACAGCCACCAGTGCTATGACGATCTGCTTCCTGTGTTCCTTTCTGGTCTCTTCCATGATCTGCTGATCTTTCTCATCGAACTCCGGCAGCTCTTCTCCCCCGCCTACATAGGCATCACTCTTATCTTTGTATTTATCCTTACTCATATCTTATCTCCTGTCACGGTTTTGTTATATCTGTCTGTTTATTATAACACGTTACAGCCTCCACACGCAAACAGCCTGTCAACTTCCCTCAAATAGCCATCCGTGGTCAACTGCAATTGTGCAATTTTCACTATAACTTTGTTGTCTTTTAGGGTCATTTATTATATAATCAAACTGTATGGCTGACTTTTAAGGGAGAAATAGCACGAGCCGATACAGAAGGCTTCAGAGGGGGCTTATGAGAGCTATCTGAAAGCGAACATAATACAATTGGAAGGAAGGTATATGCTACATGAAATTTGGTTATTTTGATGATGCCAACAAGGAGTATGTGATCACATCTCCTAGAACTCCTTATCCTTGGATCAACTACCTTGGAACACAGGATTTCTTTTCACTGATCTCCAACACTGCAGGAGGTTACAGCTTCTACAAAGACGCACGTCTTCGTAGAATCACAAGATATCGTTATAACAACGTGCCTATAGATATGGGCGGACGTTATTTCTATATCAACGACAACGGTACTATCTGGAATCCAGGCTGGTCTCCAGTCAAGACAGAGCTTGATGAGTACCAGTGCCGTCATGGTATGGGATATACAATCATCACAGGTAAGAAGAATGATCTTAAGGCTGAGGTTACTTTCTTTGTTCCTCAGAACTACGCTGGAGAGGTTCAGCAGGTAGTTCTTACAAATGAAGGCTCAGAGGAGAAGACATTCTCATTCTTCTCATTCGAGGAGTGGTGTCTCTGGGATGCACAGGATGACTGCACCAACTTCCAGAGAAACTTCAGTACTGGCCGTGTAGAGGTTGTCGGATCAACTATCTACCACAAGACAGAGTACAGAGACAGACGTGACCATTTCGCATTCTACACAGTTAATGACGAGATCGATGGTTACGATACAGACAGAGATTCATTCATCGGACTTTACAACGGCTTCCACAACCCACAGGCTGTTGAGGCTGGCAAGGCAAATGATTCATTTGCTGATGGATGGTCACCTATCGCTTCACACTACAAGAAGATCACTCTTGCTCCAGGCGAAACAAAGACTCTTGTATTTATACTTGGATATGTTGAGATGCCTGTTGACCAGAAGTTCGAGGCTGATGGCAAGACTATCAACAAGGTAAAGGCTCTTGAGATGATCGAGAAGTACAACACCCCTGAGAAGGTTGCTGCAGGTCTTGAGGAGCTCAAGGAGCACTGGAACAGACTCTTAGGTATCCTCAACGTCAACACTCCTGATGACAAGGTAAACCGTATGGTAAATATCTGGAATCAGTATCAGTGTATGGTTACATTTAACCTTTCACGTTCAGCTTCATACTTCGAGTCAGGTATCGGCCGTGGTATGGGATTCCGTGATTCTAACCAGGATGTACTCGGATTTGTTCATCAGATCCCTGACCGTGCAAGAGAGAGAATCATCGATATAGCTTCAACACAGTTCCCAGATGGTGGATGCTACCATCAGTACCAGCCACTTACCAAGAAGGGTAACGCAGATATCGGTGGAGACTTCTCAGATGATCCATTATGGCTGATCCTTTCAGTATCAGCTTACATCAAGGAGACAGGCGACTGGGGCATCCTTGACGAGATGGTTCCATATGACAACGATATGTCAATCGCAAAGCCTATGCTTGACCACCTTAAGGTTTCATTCTACAAGATCGTGAACAACCTTGGACCACACGGACTTCCACTTGCAATGAGAGCTGACTGGAATGATTGTATCAACCTTTCATGCTTCTCAGATACACCAGGTGAGAGCTTCCAGACATACACCAACCCTAAGTTCGCTGCTGAAGGCGGATACTCAAAGGTTGCTGAGTCAGTTATGGTTGCTACACTCTTCACATATGCAGGTCCTAACTACGTTGCTATCCTCAAGCACCTTGGAATGGACGCTGAGGCTGATGCTGCCCAGGCTGAGATCGACAAGATGAAGGCCAACATCATGGAGTCAGCATGGGACGGCGACTGGTTCCTCAGAGCTTACGATGCTAATGGCGAAAAGATGGGATCTAAGGAGTGCGAGGAAGGCCAGATCTTCATCGAGCCACAGGGATTCGCTATCATGTCAGATATCGGCAAGGATCAGGGCTGCGACAAGAAGACTCTTGCTGCAATTGATGAGAGACTCAACACACAGCATGGACTTGTACTCAACAACCCAGCATTCACAAAGTATTACATCCAGTATGGTGAGATTTCTACATACCCAGGTGGATACAAGGAGAATGCCGGAATCTTCACACATAACAATGCATGGATCATCTGTGCAGCTGCTTACGCAGGTGCCGGCGATCAGGCATTTAAGTACTACTCAGAGATAGCTCCTGCTTTCACTGAGGAGACATCAGATATACACAAGACTGAGCCATATGTATACGGCCAGATGATCGGTGGTAAGGATGCAGGATCTGATATCGGCAAGCCTGGCAACCACTTCGGACAGGGCAAGAACTCATGGCTGACAGGTACAGCTGCATGGAACATGGTAGCTATATCACAGTACATCCTTGGTATCTCAGCAGACTTCGATGGTCTGAAGATCGATCCATCTATACCTGCTGCATGGGATGGAATGACAGCTACACGTCAGTTCCGTGGTGCTACATACGACATCAAGGTTTCTAACCCAGATCACATCAACAAGGGCGTTAAGAGCGTACTCGTTGATGGCAACGCTATCGAGAGCAACGTTATCCCAGCATTTGGCGATGGCAAGACTCACTCAGTAGAGGTTGTAATGGGCTAATATAGACCCGAGCTTATAAAAGATCAAAAAAATCCCAGTCCTATCACTATATAAATCGATAGGGCTGGGATTTTTTCCTATTTCTGGCTAATCTCCGCCTACTGTATAAGGAGCATAGGGTCTACAGGATCGCCGTCTTTATCCACCGCAAAGTAAAGATTGCTTCCTTCCTCGCTATAGAATCTGCTCGGCTCACCGATGGTTCCCACCACCTGTCCAGCCTCCAGATGTTCTCCAAGAGCAACCTTCACATCCTGAAGCTGACCGAGAGTCACTGTATATCCGTCCCCAAGCTCAAGCTTGACATAGTTGCCAAGCTCTGAATTGCTCGAAACCTCAGCCACTTTGCTCTCATAGACAGCCTTGACTTCATCGCCCTTCTGCGCCTCAATGACCATGGCCGGACTGCACTTGTATTCCTTCAATGTCTCAAAATACACTGTCGTATCCATGCTGTAAGGAATTATCACATTACCTGTAAGAGGCCATGATATGCTGTCAACCGGATCATAGTGAAGAGTCTCGCCTGTCGCACCGGTCTCTGCAGTATGTCCCTCTATGTCATCTGTTCCATCGCCATCTTCAATCTCTTCTGATTCTCTATCCTGTGTGGATGTATCTTCTCTATCTGCCATACTCTCTGCATTATCTGCTGTGGTCGAATTTTTTCCGTGGCTGCTTTCCTCTTCCTTCTTATCACTCAGCGTCTCCTTTGCTCCCTGCTCTGATGTATTCTCATATGGTTCGTTCTGTCCTATTACTATCCTGTTATCCTTTGATTTGTTCTGTGCGTTATAAAGCCCCAACACAGTGACAAGCACTGCCATGCCTGTGATGAGAGAGATATAAAATATATTTTTCTTTACTCCGCTCATAAATTTCTTCATATTCATCACCTCATATGTAACATTCCCTGAATACGAGGCATTTATACATTTATATCAGACAACACTGAAATTTTCATACATATGATTGATCCTATGGTTTAGACAGTTCCGCTCCAGCATAATAATATGCAAGAATCTCATCATAGCTCTCTCCATTCTCAGATAAAATAGCGGCCCCATACAGTGACAGTCCCAGAGAATCTCCAACCCCTATGGTGATTATACGGTAACCATCCTTTGTGCGGTCTATATGTATATTGGTCGACTGAAGCCCCAGCTGATCCCTGAATGTCTCCGCATCCACTTCCGTCCCATACATGTCTATGGCTGTTGCAAAACCTGACTCGGTCGCAGCCGCCACCTTTATCTCACCCGTCTGCTCATCCTCATCACCAAGCCACTTTTGAAATGCCTTTCGGAGTCTGTCCTCACTGTATATCATGGTGGACGAAAAGTTGGATGCTAGCCTGTCCGCATCACTGGAGGTCTGCTTCAGATATGGAATATCATATCCATATATCTCCATTGCACTGACAGTATGTCCTATGCTCACCATATGATATGCCGGCATAATAGGCTGTCCATCGTACAGAAGTACCTGCCTGTATGTATCTGTCACCGCTGCAGCAGCGCGGCGCTGTACACTCCTGTACTGATTATCCCATATCCCTTTCAGTTCCTGTTCATTGTATCTTATCTCCCGGAGTTCACTCTCATTTATAAGGGTGCCTCCCTGACTGTTGCCCTGCCGTACCTGTTCATTCATCTGGTAGTAGATACCTGTTCTTATGACCACAGCCATCGTCCTGAGCATCTCATCATTCCAGTTCTGATTCATCATCCCGGCAAGAGTAGACGCTGTATACTCCTCAACATCCATCAATGAATACTCTCCATCCTCATACACACACACGCTTTTCCCACTCTTTTCCAGCCCCCGCGGTCCGGCGTCAGGACTATACCTGTTATATACAGCCGATATAACATAGGACAGGACAAATGCGCACAAGATTCCCACCAATATATATTTTACATTTCTCATTTATTCCTCCATCCCTCAAGATATAATCATCCGGCAAAGCCTTTTTCTTTCAGGAAGACCTCGCCTCCACTCCTTGTCCCCATATATATATTATCCACAGCACACTCCATATATGACGTATTTTTAAGATAATTTTTACCCTTATGATTTATTGACAAATGCAACACGACATAATATGATAGTAGCGTATTCAAGATTAACGGTTCGATTGCTATATAAGGTAAGCTTTTCTTTGGAGTAATCTACGTAAGGTGTTCTCTATAAGGTATATTGTAGTGTTTTCATTGAGTACAAAATTTAACATTTCAGGAGGTACTCGTGATGAAGAACGGTACAGTCAAGTGGTTCAACGGAGAAAAGGGTTATGGTTTTATCTCAGATGATGAGACAGGAAAGGACGTATTTGTTCATTTCTCAGCAATCAACGCTGATGGATACAAGACTCTTAACGAGGGACAGAAGGTTTCATTCGATGTAGAGGCAGATCCTAAGGATGCTTCTAAGGAGAGAGCTACTAACGTAACAGTTATTGCTTAATCAACTCTAAGAATTACCTTTTAACATTAAAAACAGGCACCAGCCATCTTATCGACGACCGGTGCCTGTTTTTTATTATCTTCTGTATATCTTCATAAAATCATATCCGCTATGCCTTGCTGCCGAGCGCTTTCTTGCGGGCTCTGTATTTCGATCTTATGTATCTGCCAGCTGCAGACAGCTCTGTAGTCTTCCACTTGCTTGTTTTCTTTGTCTTAGATGAAAGCAATGAACACGACTCATTCTTGTTGCTGAGACTCCAGCAGAAATAGCTTATGTTATACTTGTCCAGTCTGGTCAGCCATTTGCCTGTATTGGCAGAGCTTATTCCTCCGCCGCCACTTGCCGCTGACATACCGAATTCTGTAACCATCACCGCTATCCCTTTCTTTCTCGCATAGGTGAGTTTTGCAGGGAGATACTGATTGTGACTCCATTCATTTGCATAGAAATGAAGTGAATACATGATATTCTTGTAGCCCTTGATAGGGTTATCTGCTACCTCATTGTGGGTTCCATCAGATCCTAGCTGTGACCAGGTTGGAGTTCCCACCACTATGACTGCATTCTTGTCATACTTTCTTATGACCCTGATAACCTGAGTCGCGTACTTCTTGATCGTACCCCAGCTGCAGCCGTTCGGCTCATTACAGATCTCATATATAATATTCTTCTGATTCTTATACTTCTTTGCCATAGTCGCAAAGAACTTCCTTGCCTCTGCTACCTGCGTCATAGGATTGCCATCATTAAGTATATGCCAGTCTATGATCACATACATCCCAAGATCTGTTGCATACTTCACGCCCTTGTATATCTGGTTCCTGAGTGCTGCTTTGCTACCGCCTGCACAGTAGCCATTATACTCTGAAGTATACATTGCAAGTCTGACTGCATTCGCACCCCAGTCATCCCTCAGTGTCTGAAATGCTGCTTTATTCACATACGGATATCCCACATCCCAGTTGATCCCATGTGTACTGATTCCCCTGAGCTGGAACTTTCTGCCCTTCGCATCCACCAGGTCTGCACCCTTCACCGACAACCTTCCATGGGTTGCCACCGGCGTCTTTGTCGCAGCAAAGGCCTCTGTGTCCGGTCTTACAGCGATCACCATGAACACCATGACAAATGTCAGCAGGATCGCAGTGAGTCTGCGCCATGCTACTTTTTTCTTCATATGTATTTACCCCCTTTTCATCACAGCGTACTGTAGATATATCCATCATATCACAGCAATGGGGGTATTGATAGATACATATTTATTTTTTGCTGTCAGAAATGATGCATACAACTATTATGACAACTGTAGCTGCCGTATATATGGCAAATCCCACACATACGCTGCTCATTGCAAATGCAAAGTCAGCAGAATACATACATGCAAGATCGCACATAAACATGGACAGCAGGCACAATATCCGCAGCACCAGGCTGACTGTTATGTTTATCGCCTTCACACATACCGTAACCAGCATGACTGCCACAGACACAGCAAATACAAGCCAGTACTTTTCCACACTTACTAAGCCGCTGTATACCGACACTCCCTCGACTCCATAAAAGTCCATGCACCTTATGGCAAATAATAATATCACACCAATAATCAGTATTATGTTTGTCCTTTTTCTTCCTCGTTCTACGAATGCACTCATGTTTACCTCCTCCTTGTAACCTGTAAGTTTTTCCATCACCATTATTTTGACTATATCCCCCCTACCATGTAGTCAACTTAACTATATATAATATGTGCTATTACAGCTACCAGCCTACAAAAAAACAGACACCACATGGTTTTCACCATATGATGCCCGTTTGTTATTTATTATTTCATTCTATATGATAATTATTTATCAAGGGAAACCTTAACCTTCTTAAGCTTCCAGATCTCCTTTGCATACTCCTCGATAGTTCTGTCTGATGAGAACTTACCAGCGCATGCTGTGTTGAGCATAGCCATCTTTGCCCAGCCCTTCTCATCCTGGTATGCCTTGTCAACCTTCTGCTGAGCATCTGCATATGAATCGAAGTCCTTGAGGATGAAGTATACATCTTCCTTTGTGAGAGAATCATAGAGATCTCTGAATCTGTCCGGATCATCCTTTGCATAAGTGCCATCGATAAGCTGTGTGAGAACTCTTCTTACAGCCTGGTTGTTGTTGTAGATATCCATTGGGTTGTAGCCGCCCTCACGCTCATACTTCATAACCTCTTCTGCTGAAAGTCCGAAGATAAATGCGTTCTCGATGCCAACTTCCTCAACGATCTCTACGTTTGCTCCGTCCATAGTTCCAAGTGTAGGTGCACCGTTCAGCATGAACTTCATGTTGCCTGTACCTGAAGCCTCTCTTGAAGCTGTTGAGATCTGCTCTGATACATCTGCTGCTGCGAAGATGATCTCGGCATTGGATACTCTGTAGTTCTCTATAAATACAACCTTGATCTTTCCATCGATTGAAGCATCGTTGTTGACAACATCTGCAACTGAGTTGATGAGCTTGATGATAAGCTTAGCTCTCTTGTAGCCTGCTGATGCCTTTGCTCCAAAGATGAATGTTCTTGGGTACATATCGAATTCTGGCTCTGTCTTCAGTCTGTTATACAGATGCATAACATGAAGGATGTTCAGGAGCTGTCTCTTGTACTCATGAAGTCTCTTAACCTGTACATCGAAGATTGAACGAGGATCTACATCCACATTGTTATGCTCCTTGATGTACTTTGCAAGACGGATCTTGTTCTGGTACTTGATGTTCATGAACTCATGCTGGCACTTCTCATCATCCACATATACCTTGAGCTTCTTAAGGTGTGAAAGATTGGTTATCCACTCGTCACCGATCTTGTCTGTGATCCAGTTTGCAAGAAGTGGGTTAGCATGAAGCAGGAAACGTCTCTGAGTGATACCATTTGTCTTGTTGTTGAACTGCTCTGGTCTCATCTCGTAGAAGTCCTTAAGCTCTCTCTCCTCAAGGATCTTGGTATGAAGAGCTGCAACACCGTTTACTGAGTAAGAACCTGCGATTGCAAGATGAGCCATCTTAACCTGGCCATCATACAGAACTGCCATGTTCTTAACCTTATCCTGGTTGCCCGGATACATCTCCTGGATCTTGAGAACGAATCTTCTGTTGATCTCCTCAACGATCTGGTAGATACGTGGAAGCAGTCTTGAGAACAGCTCGATAGGCCACTTCTCAAGTGCCTCTGCCATGATCGTATGGTTGGTGTATGCACATGTTCTTGTTGTGATATCCCACGCGTCATCCCACTCAAGGCCTTCCTCATCCATGAGAATTCTCATGAGCTCGGCAACTGCTACTGTTGGATGTGTATCATTCATCTGGAATGTTACCTTCTCAGGCAGCTTGTGGATGTCCTTGTTGAGCTCCTTGAACTTGAGGATTGCTCTCTGAACTGAAGCTGAGATGAAGAAATACTGCTGTCTCAGTCTGAGCTCCTTACCTGCGTAGTGATTGTCATTTGGATAGAGAACCTCAACGATAGTCTTTGCAAGGTTCTGCTGCTCTACTGCCTTCTCATACTCACCCTTGTCAAATGAGTCAAGACAGAACTCCTGGATTGCCTCAGCATCCCAGATTCTAAGTGTATTTACAACGTTGTTGCCATAACCGATGACTGGAAGGTCATAAGGTACGGCACGAACTGACTGATATCCATCCTGTATAAAGTAGTTTCTGCCATTTCTGTTCTCAACTCTGACATATCCACCGAACTTAACTTCAACAGCGTACTCTGAACGCTTTACCTCGAATGGGTTGCCATCCTTGAGCCAGTCATCTGGCATCTCTAACTGATAACCGTCCTTGATGCCCTGCTTGAACATACCATACTTGTATCTGATACCACATCCATATGCAGGATAGCCAAGTGTTGCCAATGAATCAAGGAAACAAGCTGCAAGACGTCCGAGACCGCCATTACCCAGAGCGGCATCAGGCTCCTGATCCTCTATAAAGTTCAGGTCAAATCCTAACTCATCAAGTGCTTCCTTAACTGCATCGTAGTAGGTTAAGTTGATAAGATTGTTACCGAGTGCTCTACCCATAAGGAACTCCATAGACAGATAGTAAACTGTCTTGACGTTCTTCTTCTCATACTCCTTGTGTGTAGCAATCCATCTGTCAATGATGTCGTCCTTAACTGCGTAGCTGACTGCCTGGAATACCTGCTGTGGAGTAGCCTCCTCGATAGGCTTGCGGAAAAGGGTCTTTACGTTAGTAATGACTTCCTTCTTGAAGCCTTCCTTATCGAAATCTGCTAACATCTTCATCTGATTCATTCCCTCCTTGGATAAATAGATATATTTTTTTCCATTTTCACTGTTTTATTCTATCATCAACCCTTTTTTTTAACAATACATGAGAAAAAATTTGTTAAATAACACTATAAAATTAGACTATAGTCAAATAGAATTTGCAGTTTTTTTACATAAAAGGCGACAAATGTCTGATAATATCGAAATTAATTGAGGGCTCATGCGTTTTCGATGATTACTAGAATATTATAAACGTATCACGTATATGCTATAATGTGACCAGACAGAAGATATTAAAAACCTATCATCTTATGCTATCACCATTTCCTTGCCTGTCTAGGGGTGGCAATGTTGCCATTGTAACACAATAGTTGATGTTCTACGACAGTTTTTAACAAACTCTCCAAATAGGATTACTTTACACAAAAACAGACCTATTGCATCATCACAACAGGTCTGTCTTTTCTGTTCTAACTTCTACCATATCCACCAGGCACGCAGCACACACAAGGCATACCGCTTACACAACATGACATGAGGGTACATATAGTACAAATGTTGTTGCAGAACCTTCCGCCGGTCGGCATATCCATTCCATATCCGGCACCTCTGTTCATATACCACTGGCGTCCGCTCTTGATGGCCTCATATGCCTGTCGGTACTCCTGATTGCCCGGGTCAAGCTCCATCGCACGCTTTATCATCTCCATGGCCCTTATCTGATTGCCAAGTCCGGCGTTGCACACACCACTATAATAATGCCATCTGGCATCGTGGTTATCTATCTGATTGAGGACGTTCTTCGCCTCCTCATAGCTTCCGCTGTTCATGTAGCTCTTTGCCGCCTGAAAATATCTGGAATCCTTGTCATTCGGATCGTAATCATTCTGTCTCTGATAACCGCTGAATCCAAATGGTCCAAATCCGCCAAAACCGCCAAATGGATCATCATACTGTCCGTAACCTCCTGACGAACCGCCATAAGAGCTTCCACCATAAGAACCGCCAGGTCCATAACCGCCGCCGTAGCCCTGCGAGCTTCCGGTTCCATACCCACCAGCACCACCGTAACTTGCACGGTCAGCCTCACCACTCACAATGGACTTGTACGCCTGCTGTATCTCCTTGAACTTTTCCTCAGCCTCATCCTTGTGAGGATTGTTGATATTTGCATCCGGATGATACTTCCGGCTCAGCCTTCTATATGCTTTTTTTACTTCTTCTTCGCTGGCACCTCTTTTGAGCCCCAGCACCTCGTAAGGATCTTTCATAATCTATTCCTCATCGCCGCATCTTCTATTTGTGGTTGCATAATATGCTTCCCATATTCCTGAGTATATTATGTTCCTGAGTATACCTACATTTTCAATAATAGGAAGCATCTCATACTCTTTTGCAAGTGGTGCCACCATCATCATCAGAACATCCTTCGTCCACTCTGCAAGCTCCTGCCATTTGTCCTGTTCTATGGGGTTATCCGCACCCACTGATTGTACCTCAACACCCAGCTCATGCACAAGCCTGCACACGAACGGATTGTAATTTCCGGCACCTATATCCTTCTCTATATCGTCATATGCATCCATTATGTAGACAAATTTGCCCAGATAATAGCCTATGGTGCGGAGATATGATTCCCACTCATCATGTTTCGGGGCACATATCTCTGCCATTATATTGCCGAAATGCCCTGACAACGCATCCATATCATCGGATCCAGCCTCCTCCAGCTCGCTTATCGCCTTGAGATTCTCCACTATAACCTGGATCTTCTCTGGATAATCTTCCTTGAGTCTCCTGCCATTTTGTCCTGCGAGCAGCACATCCGCATACAGCTTCCGGGTAAGCATATGCTCATCGTCCCAGTCGTCTATGCATTTGTAATAGGTAAGTATCACGTTCATGTCCGCCACATAGTCCGTGTACTCATTCTGCACATAAGTATGCTTCGATGTCGGGTGTGCGATACATCTTCTGCTGCCCGAGTGTTTCTCCGGTTCATACAATCCCGTCAGAAGAAGGACCAGAAATGTCATATCATAGCTGAGACTTATCTGTCCTCTCGCACCATATCTGTCCTTCAATGATTTGCACAGGCCACAGTAATACTTGCGGTATTCATCGTATTCTTTCATCTTAAGCTCAGGCTGGTTCACCACTATGTATCCAAACATCTCTCTATCTCCACACTGTATTTCGACTCAAAATATCTAAAGTCCGCATCATCACTAAGACTTCTTCACAAATCTGTTGCCACACTTAGGACATCTGATCTCTATCTTGCCCTTGCCCCTCGGAACTCTGATCATCTGCTGGCATTTGCTGCAGACAAATATCTTGTATTCCTTGCCGGCTTCCTTCTGTTTCTTCGCGCGTTTGAATATATTTCTCACGCCCGCGGTGTGCTCCATAAACCATCTGTTCTGAGCCGCGCGCTTGTCATAGTTCTTGGACATGATCCGCACATATCCATAAGCGAACATAAAAAGTCCAAGGAAATAAAATATCCCTGTCTTGATAAATGCATCCAGCACCATAAATATCAATCCACCCCAGGTAAGGAATGATGACAACTGGTCGTTGCCGTACCTGGATCTCATAAATCTTATAAATTTGTCTTTCATAATCACCATTCTCCTCGCAATTTCCTAATATTATATATGAAGATTTCCGTTATGCCAAACTCTCCAGTTTCTCCGCCGACTCCTGAAGCTGCCTGTAGGCTTCCTTCATTCTGCCCATCTCCACGTCATCGACATGGTTCATATCGGTTCGTGTCACAAGCTTCTTCAGATACTCACAGTCGCTCTTGATCCGCTTAATTTCCTTCTTGTCAAGCTGTGCACCCTTGGTCTCAAGAAGATTCTCTACCTTATATACATACGCCTCGGCCTCGTTCATAATGTCTTTGAACTCCCTGGCTCCAGCCACATCATCCTCGTACTTCTTCGCATCCTCCCTGGCTCTACGGATCTCCTCCTCCGAGAGGTTGGTGCTGGATGTGATCACTATCTGCTGTTCCACACCACGGCCCAGATCCTTAGCTGAAACCTTGAGGATACCATTTGCATCCATGTCAAATGTGACCTCGATCTGAGGAACTCCCGCCATGGCTCTCTTGATGCCGCTGAGTCTGAAGTTGCCCAACAGCTTGTTGTCCCTTGTGAAATGTCTCTCGCCCTGGTACACCTTGATCTCGACATCTCTCTGGAAATTGCCCGCCGTGGTAAATATCTTTGATGCCCTGGTCGGAATGGCAGAATTTCTCGGAATGATGACATTTGCCACACCTCCAAGGGTCTCGATGGACAGTGAGAGAGGCGTCACATCCATGAGGAGAATGTCATTCACCTTGTTCGACACGGTGAGCTCGCCGCTGAGCTTGCTTCCCTGAACCGCCGCACCCATGGCAACACACTCGTCCGGGTTCATATTCTTGGATGGCTCCCTGCCGGTTATGGCACGAACCTTGTCCACAACCGCCGGTATACGGGTCGATCCGCCCACCAGCAGCACTTTATCTATCTGATTTCTCGTTATGCCCGCATCGGACAGCGCCTGATTCACGGGTCCCGCCGTTCTCTCCACCAGATCATAAGTTAGCTCGTTAAACTGTTCCCTGGTAATCGTCATATCCAGATGCACCGGCTGGTTCTTCACTGTCGATATAAATGGCAGATTGATGTGTGCAGTCTGCGCAAATGAGAGCTCCTTCTTGGCATTCTCACAAGCCTCCCTCACTCTCTGGGATGCCGTGATATCCTTCGCCAGATTGACCTTTGTCTCCTTTTTAAAGGTCTTGATGACGTGATCCAGCAATCTCTCATCAAAATCATCTCCGCCCAGATGATTGTCTCCCGCAGTGGCAAGAACCTCTATAACACTGTCCCCTATCTCTATAACAGACACGTCAAATGTTCCTCCGCCCAGATCATATACAAGTATCTTCTGAGCCTGTCCATTGTCAAGACCATAGGCGAGAGCCGCCGATGTCGGCTCATTTATGATTCGGAGTACATTCAGCCCCGCTATTCTTCCGGCGTCCTTGGTGGCCTGTCTCTGGCTGTCGTCAAAATATGCCGGAACTGTTATTACCGCGTCCGTCACCGGTCCGCCCAGATAACTCTCCGCATCGCTTTTCAGCTTTGCAAGTATGATGGCCGATATCTCCTGCGGCGAATAATCCTTGCCGTCTATCCTCTTTCTGTATGTTGTTCCCATTGCTCTCTTGATGGATGTGATAGTTCTGTCCACATTCACAGTCATCTGTCTCCTGGCTGCCTCACCCACCAGTCTCTCGCCATTCTTTGTGATGGCTACTATGGAAGGTGTGGTCCTTCCGCCCTCCGAATTCGGTATGACAGTGGGCTGATCACCCTCAAGGACTGCCACGCAGCTGTTTGTTGTTCCCAGGTCTATTCCTATTACTCTGCTCATATATGTCAACCTCTCTGTTGCAAGTTTTATTTTCTATCCATATCAGACATTTGTTGTATCCATCGTCCGATATTCTATCCATGCATCCACCTTACTATCTGTTGTATATAATACCCACCACTTATGAACATAATTTGGACAAAAAATAAAGTAAGTATAAAGTCTGGTTAAGAGAATATAAAAAATAAGGGAAAGCCGTCTTTATCTGGGCAGCTTTCCCTTAACTATTTTCAATTTCTATATAGAACAAGCCTATACACTGGTTTTCCAGCCTCTTTCTTATACATATTTTACTCTGCTGCTTTCTCAGCCTTCTCCGCTTTGATAACCGCCTGGAATTCCTTCATATCCTTTGCGATCTCTCCGCTTAATGCCAGCAGGCAGATAAGGTTCGGAATCGCCATGAGCGCATTTGCTATATCTGAGAAGTTCCATACAAGATCCAGTGATATCGTCGCGCCTACATATACAACGAGCGAGAACACTATCCTGTATATCATATTATACTTGTGTGACTTGAACAGGTACTCAAATGCCTTCTCTCCGTGATACTCCCATCCAAGGATCGTGGAGAATGCGAAGAGCACAATTCCTATAGTTACGAGCCAGCCTCCCACCTTGCCAAGTGCAGAGCCAAATGACAGGATCGTGAGAGCTGCACCTTTTATAACAGTTGAGCAGGCAAATGTTCCATCCTCAGCAAATGTATAATGGTTTCCGGCTGCATCAGTCCATGTACCGGTAAGACTTCCTATGGTCGCCTGACTCTCCTCCACCACAAGCTCACTTGCAAGCTTTGTATTCTCATCCTTGTTGAGTTCGTCAGATGGAAGAACTGAAAGCGTCAGGGTATTTGACGAATTGGATGTATCTGTCAGAATGAGCTGGTCATCTGTGAATTCATATGTATAATCCGTCGTGGTAATCTTGTTGTCAGAATCAACAGCCTCCACAGTAACCTCCGTTCCGCTCACCTGATAGCTGCCATTTGTGCTGTTCTCCGTGATTCCAAGCACACCCGATGATGCAATACAGAGACCTGTGATGGTGCAGACTACTATAGTATCCCAGAATGTACCTGTCATATTGATGTAACCCTGACGGACAGGATTGTCTGTTGTGGCAGCTGCCGCTGTGATGGCTGCAGAGCCCATTCCTGCTTCATTTGAGAATACTCCTCTGGCAACACCGAATCTCATGGCATTCATCATAGCTGCTGTGATCGTACCACACAGACCGCCACCGACTGCCTTGACTGAGAATGCCATCTTGAATATCATGACAACTCCTGCCGGAAGATTCTGGATATTGATGATTATTACAATAAGTCCGGCTACAACATAGAATATCGCCATCAAAGGAACAACAACTGATGACACCTTAGATATGGTCTTGATTCCTCCAACTATTATAAGAAGGGCAAAAACCGTAAGTATGATTCCTGTCACATATGTAGGCACGCTGAATGTACTGCTAAGAGATTCAGATATGGAATTGGCCTGTGTCATATTTCCTATTCCAAATGAGGCGATGACTGCAAAGAGTGCGAACAACCAGCCCAGCACTGCACCGAACTTCTTATGCTTGAATGCTTTCTTCATAGTATACATAGGGCCACCGCTCATCTCGCCCTTGGCATTCACCTCACGGTACTTGATAGCAAGCATACACTCTGAGAACTTGGATGTCAGTCCAAATGCTGCGGATATCCACATCCACACCAGCGCTCCCGGGCCTCCCGATACCATGGCCGTTGCAACACCAACGATATTTCCCGTTCCTATGGTTGCAGCAAGCGCGGTGGTCAGTGCCGAAAATGGTGACACATCTCCAGTTCCTCTGCTCTTTGTCCTTGCCTCCTTGCTAAGTGTACTCTTCAGCGCATAGCCGAGATTCCTCCAGGGAAGAAACCCTGTTCTGATCGTCAGAAATATTCCCGTTCCAACCAGAAGCACCAGCATGACCGGTCCCCAGACAAATCCATCCACCGCCGACACGATCTCATTTAACTTTTCCATACAACCGCCTCCTCTTTCCAGGTTATCCATATCATCCGACCCGGCACTCCCCTCATTTTTGTCCCGAATCAGTTTATATACCCGTAAATTTACTGTATTTTTGCCACAAAGTCCAGAGTATTGTGGTGTTATGGTTGTTTTCCTTTATTAATTAAGTTATGCGGGCGGTTGGCGAAATATTATGTGGTATTATCTCAGCAATCGTCAAAATCGTAGTGAAACACTTATTTTAGCTCGTTGCTCGTATCTCTTCCTGAACCATATTATATATTGGAGCTATCTCTTCCTGAGAGCACTCCAGGTCTTCTGCTATTCGCTCAAGGGTAAGTCCTTTTTTTATTTTACGTTCCACCTGCGTTTTTAAAATTTTTTGAATTCCCTCTGTACGACCTTGAGCGATTCCTTGAGCCCGTCCTTCTTCCCAAGACTCCTCTTTCTCCTGCTTTATGTGTTTTTCCTGATCATATTCAAATATACTCGTTCTCAACACCTCCGCTCTATTCCTGCTTAGAAATTCTGCCAAAATGTCATTCTTTATACAACTGTCTATCGCAAGATCCATCGCCTTTTCAAACGGATATGATTCATCAAAACTTCTGACTGCATCTACGAACTGCATATACTGGTATAATGTAGGGCTTTTATTCATCAGATCCTTATTGTAGCCCTGATTTATGTTCACAACCTCAACATTGAGTTCCAGTGCAGGCTCGCCTGTATGCTTTTCGTAAGCATCTGAAAGCTTGAGTTCATATCTCTCTGGCAACTTTTCCTTACCATTATAGAATACCACAAATTGAGGTTCTGGCAATCTTATTAATCGACTTCCATATAAATTCGCATTATAGGTAAGTGCTGAGAACAAGCATGCTATATATTCAAGATTTCTGAGTGGCATATTTTTATTAATTGTCGATTGATGTTCGTATATAACAAGACTCATATCAATGATAAATGAATGGTCGTTGCGGACTCCCATGTAGACTGCACTCTCAAGTGTCGTCACTATTAGCTCATCAGGATCATCATAGCTCGTATTGTTCATGGCATTGTAGACCTCTAGTGCTCTGGACTTGTCCTGCATGAGCATACGAAACACGGTATCTTTATATTTCTTGTTGGCGCTGCCGACCACCTTTGACATACCCGCAACGGCAGTCTTCAATATGTCTGTATCTTCCTTCTTCAGTATTGAGTAATCGAGATAATAATCATTTGTACTTCTGTTATCTATCGTTGGCATCTAATTCCTCCCTAGTTTAGCTTCTTCCCGGGAGAATTCACTTGAAACCTATGCACCGGTTCGCCACGGAATACTCCCTTTTTCTATTAATTCATTATGAAATAAAGCATGTGAATTACAGATAAGATTTGTATCAGATATGGTGGCCACCATCGAAATAGATAATAGAAATCTTAGATGTGTATATCTATGCTTTGAACGGATTGTAGCACCGAGAAATTGCTTTGTCTATAGTTTTTCTGAAACTCGCTAAATAAGCGCAAAGCTCATAAAAATGCGCTAATTACACGCATTTTCATACTGTTTTATTCTGTTTTCGGTGAATTTAAAAACCGTTTTACGCGGCTTCGCAAATTATTCTAATTTGCGAAGCCTTGAATGATGGAAAAATTATATATTGGAATCCAAATTAATATTAATCAATACAGCAAAGGAAATCTGTAAAATATGACACGAGACATGATTTAGAAAGAATATTGCCCTCTCATTCTCTACGTGCTACACTACAAGCCAGAGGGAAACAGAATCCATACATCAGCAAATATAAGATACTTTACTATAATGTTGAGACAGATAAATAAAAATATTCACGGGGAGGAGTATTATGAAAAACAACGACAACAAGAAAAAGAAGATCGCAGTAATTGTGATTGCAGTAGTGATTCTACTGTTAGTAATAATCGGATCGGGCGTAGCCATCGGAGTATTCCGTAGCACAAAGGGAAGTGCATCAGGTAGCGGAGATAAGAAAGCTTTCACAGACAAGCTTACAACCGAGACTACCACTTTAGCCAAAGCTACAACAAAGGCTACCACAGAGAAAGCAACGACAGAAAAGGCTAAGAAAACTACTACTGAGAAGGCAAAGAAGGTAGCCAGTGTAAGCGGTGGTATCACAACAGAGTCTAAGAATGACAGCAACACAAAGGCAACTACAGAGAAAGCTACAACTCAGGCTCCATCAAATAATCCAGGTAATGGTGATTGGAATAACCCAACAGAGGCTCCAGCTCCAGCAACTGAGGCACCAGTTCCAGCAACAGAAGCTCCTACTCAGGCGCCAACTGAGGCACCAACAGAAGCTCCTACAACACAGCACCAGCATACTTGGGAGGATGTTACAGAAACAGTAACTGAAAGTGTAAAAGTCAAGGATGCTTGGGATGAGCAGGTTGTTACTTATGTTTGCTCATACTGCGGTGCTAATGTCAATGATGTTGGTGATGATCATATAACATATTGTGGAGAGAAGTATTACAATGAAGATTTCCATAAGTGGTTGTATGAGGGTGCTAGCTGGAAGGGTGCATACAGAACAGTACATCACGATGCAGTGTACAAAGATAAAGAAGTTACCAAGGTAGTGGGACAGAAGTGTTCTACTTGTGGTGCTACAAAGTAATAAAACAGGAGGTAGTCCTTTAATTGGGACTACCTCTTTTCTGTGTTAATAGATGTCATTAATTAGAACTTTACGGTTTTATTGTATTCCTCAATGAAGTTGCTGTTGACAATTTCTTCTACAGCTTTATACAGTTCTAATTCTATACACTGCTTCTCGAATGCTACTTTGGAAGTGTGCATTCCGGGGATAGTTGCTTTCTGAGTTTCCTTATCATGGAAGAACTCCCAAAGCTGATCGGCGCAAACATCATTTTCCATGTTAGGTTCATACATATCTATATCCGAACAGTCATAATACAGATATGTCTCATCACAATACATATGTATCGCCTCAATATTTTTTTATTTTTTACTTCTTTTGAGGCCTCAAAAAATAAATCCAATGGAACGTCTCCCATTGGATTCATTATATTATAGCTTATATAATTTATCATTCAAGTTATAGTTTAAAATTCACCGTTATCGGGCATATCTCCGCCTTGGTTCCAACCCGCATATCGGGGCCAAATACACCAACTCCGGATGTCACTATGTTATGCATACCGTCAACATTCAGGTAGCCGCAGGAATTTTCCCACATCATCGCCACAAGTATGTTGCCTGGGAACATTTGTCCGTCATGGGTGTGTCCACACAGATCCATATCCACACCTGCCGACGACAGCTCCTCCAGCTCCTTTGGTTCGTGATCGAGAACTATGATAGGTTTTGATTTGTCCACATTTTTCGTGATCTCGTCCGCGGATACTCTGTCTATGACTCCATTTCCCGGTCTGTGGGCATCTCGGCGGCCATAGATGTATATGGAATCGTTTATCAGCACTCCCTCGTCACGAAGAAGTGTGATTCCCGCCTTCTCCATAAACTCGTCCATCTCCGGACTGCTGGTCTTCTCCTTCTGTCCGCCAAATGTAAATCCAGCAAGTATCTGCTCCTGTATATCATGGTTGCCATAGCAGGCATACACTCCATACTTTGATTTGATCCCCCGGAGTATTTCCTCAAGCTCCTCCGGCTGGTCAACGGCTTCCCATTCGTTGTCAAATATATCACCCGCTATCAACACAATATCAGCGTCCTGCTTATTTATGGAATTCACTATTCTTTGAACCTGTCTGACCCCTATGTTGTATCCAAGATGAAGATCTGCAACCAGCACTATCTTCATTGAATCCATCTTCTGACCATTCTCATCATGTGCTTCCTTATTGATGGTCACATCATAAGGTGTCACCCTCACAAGTCTCGCATTTACCACTCCCCAGAAGGATATACATATGATGAGTGTTGCGCACACACAGCCCACTATCCTGCGAACCCGTGGCACGCATATCTTGTCTTTGCGCACTCTGAATACATGAAGCAGAAGGAATCTTCCAAGCTCGGCTATCACTATGAAGAATATCATATACAGCAGAACACCCAGCCAGTAATTTCCCACCAGCTTCATACCTCGCCTGAACCTTCCCTGCGGCAGGAAGAATGCGATCACCAGCGCCGACGCCAGAAATGCATATAGCACTATCGGGACTATCCAGCCCTTCTTGCCTTTGAGTTTCGGGAAATAAGCCTGTACCCAGCCCTTTATTCTCCAGAACAAATATATATTTAATGCTATGTAAAAAGGTGCAATGAAAATTGCGATCATCTTTTTTGCCTCTCTATCTTACACGTATGTTTCTTACTCTTTGGATCATAATTTATCCCAACGAGGAGGATATCCCCTATATATCCTGCAAGTGCACCGGTATATCTCTTGTCTTTTATCTGATCTATAGCGGTTTCTGCTGATTTATCATATTTAAGTTCCACTATCATTGCAGGTTTTGAACTATTTCCCGGAAGCGGAATAAACGCCAGATCCGCAAAACCTTTTCCTGATGGCAGCTCCCTGATGACAGTATAATAAGCAGATGCCGTGAAATACGCCATTGTGATAGCACAACTGAGTGAATTTTCGTCGTTGTATTTGTTTATTGATACATATGCTTCGTGGGATAACTCCAAAAGCTGCGCCACTTGTTCTTCATCAGCCTTAAGCGTGGCATCCAGCAGATCCTCACACTTTTGAACTGACTTTGCTATCTCTTTCCAGGGTCCGGTGGACAATGCCTGCCTGAACGCCTGTCTCACCTCATAATTAGGTACATATGCTATTCCCCTGTTATCACCCTGCTTTTTAAATCCAAGATACCCAAGATGTATCAATGCTGTGAGAGCCTCATCTCTGGAATTAATATTGCTCAAGTCATTGCTGAAGGTTCCGGTATTCACCGCAACTTCCTCACCTGCAAGTATCTTTATTATATCGTCCTGAAGTCCATCAAATCCCAGCGTTATATACTGATTTATAGCACCAAAAGCTGATGTATTTGTCCAATACGAACACAGGTCATGATTCATCATCGCCTGGCACACAGAATTGGGATTATACATATGAATCCCGTTTATCAGGTATCCATTATACCAGTTTTTTATTTCATCAAATGGTATATCATATTCATCACACAGAACTCTGACCTCTTCCTCTGTGAAGCCATAGTATCTGGCAATGTTTTTTGAATCCATCATGGTTCGCTCACGGAAGTTATTGAGCGCCGATTCATCATTTATCTTCTTAATTGGCAGAATACCGGTCACATATCCAAGAGCAAGGAACTCTGTTGCTTCCATACTTTTAAACAGAGAATGCAAAAACTGCATATACTTGTGAACAAGTTCCGGCTGGTCTGCATAGTTTCTGATTACACAGTCCCACTCGTCTATAATTATTACAAATCGTCTGCCTGACTCCATATAAATATCACTTATTATCATATACAACGGCTCTTCATAATCTATGCCGGGATATTCTATCCTAAAGTCTTTCAGTAACCTTTTGGTTATCATATCTACTACATCTGCCCCGGCATAATCTGAAAATGATGAAACGTCAATATGGATTACATTGTATGTGTTCAGATGCTTCTCAAAATCATCTGCCCGTGCAATCTCGTACTTTGAAAAAATATCCTTTGAGTCGCACCCCACACTATAATATGCCTCGATAAGATTTGCCGCCTGGGATTTTCCAAATCTCCTGGCATGGCTTACTGCAATACAATTATCGTTTGTGCACAGAATTTCATTTAATTTCTCTATTAAACCTGTTTTATCTACATATATACTACTGCTTATATCTTTTATAAATTTTTTATTGTTTGGATTAAAATAAAGTCCCATACATAGCACCCCCGTACTCAACTAATATACTCTGCTCTTATTATATTATCACATGAGATCTCAAAACAATAGAGGAACTATTTTCTCTGATGTACCTAGCTTGTATTGTATTTAACTTTTTACCTTTAACTTTTTACCATTAACCTTTTCCTAAATATCCAAATATATTTAAAGAAAGGACAAAATTATCCTAAATCACATAAAAATAGCCCGAAAGATACAAAATCTTTAAGATTTGTATCCTCCGAGCTATATTTTCTATCGCATCCCTTAGTCGTTCTTCTTCACTCCGAGAGTTACCTTCTCGCCGTTTATGTTCCACTCCTTAGAGTAACCATCAACTGAGCCGGTGATGATCTCTGTTGCCATAACGTCGCCGATGATGGCATCCGCATTTGCTGAGATGATGTCATTTGCCTTCTGGCTTCCGTCAGCGTATACAGTGATCTTGTCCATAACCTCGAATCCAGCCTCTTTTCTCATAGTCTGAACCTTGGATACTATCTCACGGACAAATCCTTCCTCAAGAAGCTCCTCTGACAGATTTGTGTCGATAACTACTGTCACGCCGCCGTCTGCCTCGGATACGAAGCCGTCCATCTGAGCCATGTCGATCAGAAGATCAGCCTCAGTGAGTACGATCTCCTCTCCGTCTGCTTCAAACTTCAGAGCGCCCTCTGCCTTGAGCTCTGCCATGGCTGAGTTGCCATCCAGTGCTGACAGATGCTCCTTGATCTTGCCAAGGTGCTTGCCGTACTTAGGTCCGACTGTACGGAGCTGTGGCTTGAAGCTGTATGTTGTGTAAGCGCTTACATCATCATCGAACTCAACATTCTTCACGTTCAGCTCATCCTCGATGATAGCCTTCTCCTCACCGAAAAGCTTCTTGTCAGCCTTGACATACATCTTGCCGATAGGCTGTCTGTTCTTGATATTTGCTGTATTTCTTGCTGCACGTCCCAGAACAACGATCTTCAGGATCTCGTCCATAGCAACCTCAAGCTCTGGATCGATCATCTTCTCATCCACCTCAGGGAATGAGCACAGATGAACTGAGAGAGGTGCATCCTTGTCTATATTTCTAACCAGATTCTGGTAAATATCCTCTGCCATGAATGGGAGCATAGGAGCTACTGTCTGTGCTATAGTAACGAGCGCTGTGTAAAGTGTCATGTAAGCATTTACCTTGTCCTGCTCCATGCCCTTTGCCCAATATCTCTCACGGCCACGACGGACATACCAGTTACTCATGTCATCCACGAACTCCTCGAGAACTCTTGTTGTCTCAGGGATCTTGTATGCGCCAAGGTTTGCGTCAACTGCCTTGACTGTTGAATTCAGCTTGGACAGAAGCCACTTATCCATAAGTGACAGCTTGTCATACTCAAGCTCATGCTCAAGTGGATTGAAGTTGTCTATATTTGCATAGAGTACATAGAACGCATATGTGTTCCACAGTGTACCCATGAACTTTCTCTGACACTCAACAACCGCATCCTCATGGAATCTGTTAGGAAGCCATGGTGCTGAGTTGCTGTAGAAGTACCATCTGATGGCATCTGCACCGTATTTGTTCAGAGCCTCCATAGGATCTACCGCATTTCCCTTGGACTTACTCATCTTCTGTCCGTCCTTATCCTGGACATGTCCGAGAACGATTACGTTCTTGAACGGAGCCTTGTCGAACAGCAGTGTTGAGATCGCCATAAGTGAGTAGAACCATCCTCTTGTCTGGTCAACAGCCTCACTGATGAAATCAGCAGGGAAGTGCTTCTCAAATATATCCTGATTCTCAAATGGATAGTGCCACTGTGCAAATGGCATTGATCCTGAATCGAACCAGCAGTCGATAACCTCTGTAACTCTGTGCATCTGCTTGCCGCACTCAGGACACTTGATTGTTACAGCGTCGATGAACGGACGGTGAAGCTCGATGTTCTCAGGGCAGTTGTCACTCATCGAATGGAGCTCTTCCTTTGATCCGATTGCATGTCTGCAACCGCACTCACACTCCCAGATGTTCAGCGGAGTGCCCCAGTAACGGTTCCTTGAAAGTCCCCAGTCCTGAACGTTCTTCAGCCAGTCGCCGAAACGGCCCTTACCGATGCTCTCCGGGATCCAGTTTACAGTGTCATTATTCTTAACCAGCTTGTCTCTGACTGCTGTCATCTTGATGAACCATGTATCTCTTGCGTAGTAGATAAGTGGTGTGTCACATCTCCAGCAGTGTGGATACTCATGCTCGAACTTAGGCGCATCGAAGAGAAGTCCTCTTGCGTCCAGATCCTTCAGTACCTCAGGGTCTGCATCCTTTACGAACATTCCGGCAAATGGAGTCTCCTCAGTGAGGTCACCCTTGCCATCTACAAACTGTACAAATGGAAGATCGTAGTTTCTTCCGACATTTGCATCGTCCTCACCAAATGCAGGTGCGATATGAACGATACCGGTACCATCTGTCATAGTTACATAAGTGTCACATGTGATGAAGTGGCCCTTCTTGTGCTGCTTCTCACATACAGGCTTTACGCACTCATAGAGTGGCTCATACTCCTTGTACTCAAGATCCTTACCAACGTATGTCTCAAGAACCTCGTATGCAGGAACTGCTGCCTGATCGTCTGCAGCTTCCTTTGCAAGACCGCCGAGAACCTTGTCTGCAAGTGCCTGTGCAAGGTAATATGTGTAGCCGTCTGCTGCCTTAACCTTCACGTATGTCTCATCTGGATTTACACAGAGTGCTACGTTTGAAGGAAGTGTCCAAGGTGTTGTTGTCCATGCGAGGAAATATGCATCCTCTCCGATAACCTTGAATCTTACTACTGCTGAGCGCTCCTTGACTGTCTTGTATCCCTGTGCAACCTCATGGCTTGAAAGAGGTGTACCACATCTTGGGCAGTAAGGCACGATCTTGAAGCCCTTGTACAGAAGTCCCTGATCCCAGATCTTCTTCAGTGCCCACCACTCTGACTCGATGAAGTCATCATGGTATGTTACATATGGGTTGTCCATATCAGCCCAGAAACCAACCTTGCCTGAGAACTCTTCCCACATGCCTTTGTATTTCCATACGGACTCCTTACATTTCTGGATAAATGGCTCCAGTCCGTACTCCTCTATCTGCTCCTTGCCGTCGATTCCCAAGAGCTTTTCAACCTCAAGCTCAACAGGCAGACCGTGTGTATCCCATCCTGCCTTTCTGACTACGTTATGTCCCTTCATTGTCTGATATCTAGGGATCATATCCTTGATTACACGTGTAAGAACGTGTCCGATATGTGGCTTACCATTTGCTGTTGGAGGTCCATCAAAGAATGTGTATGTTGGCATATCCTTTGTATCTTCAACACTCTTCTCAAATACCTGATTTTCTTTCCAGAAGTCCAATACCTTCTGCTCTCTGTTCACGAATTCCAGTTTAGTCGAAACCTTGTCGTACATGTCGTCTTTCCTTTCTTGATAAATATAAAAAAGCCCTTCGTCGTAATCAGGACGAAGGGCTTTGAGTTCGTTATACCACCTATTACTTACATACTAACATATGCGCTCCCCTTAACGCAGGAAATACGTCAGAGCCTACTTGAGCAAATCTCTTTTGGTCTGCAACTCCAGAGTGATGTTCCGAAAGTCTCTACTGTCACCGGGCTCGCACCGCCCCCGGCTCGCTGCTGATCTCGCAGACTCCGTACTGTCTCTGTCATCGTTTTTAACTTATACGATCCAGAAAACCGCCTGTATAAGCCATTTCTGAACCTATCCATTCATTAGTATAGCAAGTATTTGTGGTTTGTCAATCGCAATATGCGCAAATAATTTACTATTCTACTTCTTTATAACCACATTCTTTGTTGTGCTCCATGCCGAATAGTATGTCACTCTGCCGAACTTCCTGTATGACCTTATCCGCACATAATATCTCTTATTCTTTGCAAGTCCTTTCACTGTCTTTGTCACATTCTTTGCACCGGCAATATTTGATGTCTTTGCACCCTTGAATGTACTGGACGTAGCGTACTGTATCTGATATCCGGCAGCCTTGGTGTTCTTGCCCCATGTCACCTTCATCTTATTGCCCTTTTCATTTGTCAGCTTGTTTATCCTTGAAGCTGACAGGCGAACAATAGTCTTCACATTGCTGTCAACGGACTTATAGCTTGCCTTGCCGATCAGCTTTCTTGCAACTACCTTGTATGTGTAGCCTGTTCCATTTGTCGCCTTCTTGTCGACAAATGATAATGTTGAATTCTTTGTAATGGTTCCCACCAGGGTATACTTGCCTTTTGATGTCTTTCTGTACACCAGATATCCTGATGCGCTTGCTGACTTCTTCCAGGTTATCTTCACACCCGCTGACGTATTCTCAAGTTTTGTTACAGTTGTTCCTGCAGGATTGATGTTGAAGTACTTATCCACAGTTCCGCTGTAATCGCCCTTGAATGTGATGGTGACCTTAGCCTTTCCAACATTCTTATTGTTCTTATATGTTACTGTATAAGATTCCTTTCCAAGCTTTGTACCGTTGATGTCCTTGACAGTCACTGCCGGAGTCTTTGTCTTCTTATCATATGTATAAGCAGTCTTTGCAAGGGTTACTGACTTGATCATCGGTATGATCTGCTCCTCGCCGGACTCAACCTTACACATGCTGCACACAAGCTTCTTAACACCCGCTGCTTTGGTTGTGGCCGGTGTAGTCTGCCATTCAGTATAATCGTGATCTGTCTTTGGAATATTCTTGCTCTCGTACGCGCCTGTGAGAAGGTTTTTTCTTCTCATTACTCCCGGCTCAATACATGTGGCCTTTCTCGTGATCTCCCATGTACCGTCATATGCAAGACCGAACTTCAGGTTGTATTTTCCATACATATCCACGCACAGATAATATGTATCACCCTTCTCAAGAGAGTATCTGTAGTTCTCATTTCTATCAACCTGTGTTCCGTCCATATTGTATAGCTTTATGTTGTTTTCAGCCAGATATGCTCCTCTGACAGCTGCATATTCGCCAGTCTGAGGGACTGTAACCTTATACACAAGCTTCTGATATGAACTATCTCCCTCGAATTCTGCCACATTATCTGTGAACTCAAGCTTTGGAGCATTTTCAATAGGTGAATATCTTACAAGATATCTCGATGACATTCCACCTGCTGTAGCTATGACAACCGCCTTATTGGCATCATACTCTCTCCATTCACAGCTCACATTTCTTCCATCGCTGAGATGCTCTCCACCATTGGCAATCTCGGTGCTTCCATCTGCATATGTCACGCGAACCTGTACATATCTGTCACTGTTCCTGCTTCCACCAATTGCAAACGCCTTGCCTTCATATCCTGTGATCTCCACATCCGTGATGCTGTCGGCAGTATTTATGGATATCTTATATTCGCGGTTAAGTTCATTGTACACATTCAGCGCTATTCCATACACATGTCCTGCCTTCATGGAATATGCATCATCACCGATCCAGACATCGTCTGAATCTGAGGTAATATCCTTCATATGGGCATCTGCGTTAGTTATATTGATTAAATACTTTCCATCCTCTTCCGGTATAAACTTGAGATATACAGTATTCATGTCCTCTGCTGTTCCAGTATATGTCTCTCCGGCAGCCAGAGTCCTGATCCACTTGGCATTCTCCCATTCATCGGTGCTCTTGCTTGTCAGGCTCACCTGTGCCTGATCGGTATATTTCCATGTATCAGAATCATATGCCTTATATCTGAGTTCTACGAGGGCCACCGGATCCGCAGCCGTGCTTAACAGTGTGACTACCACCTGTATCTTGTTGTCATATTTATCAGTGTATGACCATGCCCTATCATTATAATCAAATTTCATATCACTCGCAGTGCCATCAGAATAGTCTACAGTGATGTCTCCTGTAACGTATGAATCATTCATGTATACACAACTGTCAGATACAATGCCAGCACTCTTGATAACCGGATTTTTATCTCCCTTGTCAAGTTTTATGGCAAATGTATCGTCTATATCACCGTAGGTTGTAACCACATATGTGTATGTCACACCCTTCCTGAGATATGAGCTGATCTTATATATACGCTCTGTCGCATCATACGAAGCACCTGCTATATAAGTATCATCCTGATACAGAGCTACACCGTTTATATCTGATCCATATGACATGCTGAGAACATACGTGCCGGATGTCGAAGGGGTGAATGTATAATCTGTCTTTCTGCCGTACTCCGTTATCTTTATTGCCTTACTTTCACCAAGTACAAGGCTTCCTCCAGCCTCATGCTCGTACTCCACGTACTCTGCCCTGAGATTGTTGTCTGAGCCGGACTTCATCTCGACCACAATAAGATACGCTCCACCCTTCTGGACCTTATATGTATTGTTGTCTGCTGGATACAGCCTATATTGTCCTGGAAGCTTATATACGATCACATAACCATCTGTCTGGATCTTGAGCTTTCCGGTCGCAGAAGCCTCATATCTGTAGAACAGATATGCCGTGTGATCCTTTTCATTCTTCTGAGTATATGTCTTACCGGTTTCTATCTTCTCAGCAGAATCCAGGTCAAGGGTCTTTACTGTGAACTCATCCGGATTAACCTTACAGTCATCACTCATATTAAAAACCGAAGCTGTTACCGTATATGTACCTTCGTCCAGGTCATTATCCAGGTTATATTCTTCTCCATGGGTGTCTGTTATCTTGAACCGTATACGGCTATCATTATCAGATAATACTTCCTCTGTACCATCAGAATACTTCACGTTCGCTCTTATATGTGAATTATCAATGTCGTTAAATAGTGTATAATATTCCTTATCATCTACATCCACAGTTACTTCTACTGCTTCCCTGACCTTGTCAGTTGTGAACTTTGTAATTGGATGATCCTCTGAAGTATATATATACAGATATGCATCATCCGCAGGTAGCTCTCCTGTCCAGCTAAGGCCATAACCATAAGTGCTGTCATAGTTTCTTTCAAGCCTCTGCACATTACCATTCTTGTCAACCAGCGAAAGTGAGTTTCCCGATGTATTTGCTGCAAATGTAAGAGCTTTTGTGCCTGTAGGAACATCCAGCTTGTATACATACAACGACTTATCATTCTTAACTGTAAGTGTCTGGGTGACATTCCATGTTCCATCCACGAAACCCTCTACATCTTTGACCTCGAATGGTATGACTATCTCATTCTCCGACACAGCATCCATATGAGATGAAAATACCAGCTTGTAGCTTCCCTGAGGCATTTCGGAACCATCGCCGCCTTCAGTATAATAATCATAGTCGGAACCATCTATATCCTTCTTATATATGTATATATAGATCTGATCTCCATTTTTATTGATCATATCCATATCATTATTGTCCCATGTCAGAGTCTCTGTACTGTCATCAGCATATGTGATCTCTACATCTACACCACCAAGCAGCCTTACCATACTATCCAATGTAATTCCAGCCGGGAAGCACAGATCTGTATATTCACTTGTCAACTTCCAGTCTCTGGCAGATACATACTCCTTAAGTCTGGTGACCTTCATATCCCAGCTATACTGGATATCGCCCCATTTGTCCCTGGCGCCGTCACTGACCTCTATATAGTATGTCTCATTCTCCGACAGCCTTGCCGTGAGATTGTAGACACTGCCATTTGTGTTGATTTGTGAAACTTCGCAGCATTCATATCTCTTATCATCGTTATCATAATCATAGTCATAATATGTATTTACTGTATATATATGCTCTGATTCACATGAACCAAATGAATATTCACCATTTGAAGGAGCTGTGAACTTGTAATATGTCGGCATACCGCTTATCGTATTCTGCTTTATCTGATTGGATCCGATGGTCACTGTTCCAATTGACAGATCATCCATATCGTACACATGTATGCCATACGAACATAATTCTGTGTTGTCACCGCCTCTAAAGCTGATGGTGAGATCTCCCTTAGGTGCGTATGCCATATAGCTATATTCTGTATCATTCTGAATAAATACAGTATCTATATACTGTCCATATTTGGTCTCTGAAGATCCAAGCTGATTCCCACACAGCATCTCCTCTGAACTTCCGTCGCTGTATGTGACCTTCAGCGTAGTTCCCTCTATATACGAATCATCAAGGCCTCTTATGAATTCCTTCTTTCCAGGAACAGCTGATGCCTTGACTGCAGCCGGATCAAATGATACATCTGCCTGCCCGCTGCCGACCATTGTCTCTGTCTCATTATCATCATCTGTCTGTTTACCATAGAAACCAACATAATACTTTGTACCCTTTTTGAGATTCCATGAGCTCTTGACAATCTCTGCAAGCACTCCTCCTTCAAGTACATCGTATATAACGTAATTGGAGCCTGTACTGATGCTTACATGTCCTTCATAAGGCATTACAAATGTATAGTAGTTGACATGTGCACTGTCTGCACCACTTTCTATCTCCTGCTTACCAGCCTTGAGCTCCGGCCACTCCACTGAATCTATTCCCTTTATCTCTATCTTCTTTGTGAACAACTGCTTGCCGCCACGTCCGATGGAGAATATATATGTTCCTTTTTCATAAAAGCCATTTGTTTCAAACGTCTGGGAATTCCACTCATCCGCCTCATCACACATATAGTTGGTATATTCTATTCCTCTGTTGTCAGTGAATTCACTTCCGCTGATATTATCCACTGTATATTCTGTATTATCAGCGTATGTTATCCTGGCAGACAGACCATTAAGGAAGTCTTCTCCATCTAACCCCACGCCTGCCACATACTCAGAATCCATGGTCACTTCTATGCTCACAGGTTCGGAATACTCTACGGCCTTGATGCTCACCATATTATTGTCTTCGTTGTCCCATGCATTTATTCCGATATAATATGATTCTCCGGCTGTTAATGAATATGCACCATCATCATTTGCCCTCACTCGTTCAAAAGAACTGTCATATACTTTCCACTCATAATAATTGTTAAGTCCTGTAAACAGGTACTCTGTAGTCTTAGACGGCACAAATCTGTAATATTCATAATATCCGTCTCCCGCCTTGAACTCCTTTGCAGTTGACTCACTTATATCCTCCCTGTCCGCGAAGTAATCCGCTGCACTGAGAACACGGATCTGACGGGTATCGTATATCACAGTATCCTCATCAGGGATCTGTCCACCCTCAAGCCTGTCTGTGATAACCTCTGTATATGTACCAGTTGGAAGTCCGGCCTCCAAATCCAGAAGGCTGCTATACGCAAAAGTGTCTCCATTTTCTTCATAAGTATAACTTCCGGACTCGTCTTTTTTTATACTAAGGCTGTACTCATATATACCATCAACAACCACATCACTGCCGCTCACGCTGACTTCCATACCTGAATTCTTATCTTCTTCTGAATACTCAGCATATACATTGGCACTGTAATCTATGTCTACTTTTTCAAGGAAATCCGTCCTGTTTTTTCCAAATCCTATCTTATCCAGCTCAGGCATCCGTCCAATATACACATCAAAACTGCCTGTCTTGCTGTCGCTAAAATACCTGACCTCCAGTTCATATGTCTCACCAGCTGTCAGCTTATACCTGATACGGAAATTATTGTCTTCCCCTGAATCATCATCACTTATCAGATCATCTCCGTAGGCATCATATAATGTGGCATAAGTATCAACATCTGCCGTACTGTAGAACTCGTAACCGCAGCTTTCAGTTGGAGTAAATCTAAGCCTCTTTCTCTCACCCACAACGGATATGTCAACCCGGGTGGTCCCCTCTCCAACAATCACCGCATCACTGGCAGTTGCCAGCTGTGCCTGACCTTCGTCCACGTCCTGCGCATAGACTGCCATGGATGGTATATTGATACTTGTGATGGCGATCACCAGCGCCATGAGCATGGCCATGTAACTTTTTAATCTTCTCATCTTTTGTCCTCCCTTTCATATACTTTTCAGACCTGTTGTTCAGTCCATATGTTGTAATAATATCACCAGGTTATCTTTATAACAATATATCTATATCTGTTTTTCACACATTTTCGTACCAGTATTAAGCACCATGCACACAAAGAGGCCATCGCAATAATCTGCACTATTGCAATGGCCTCATATTCTTTAATATATATACATATCATAATCAACGAGATACCACTTTCCGCCTGACTTTACGACGGTGTATGTGATTTCTCCATCAGCTTCATCATCTGCACCCTTTATCTTGACATCCAGATCGATCTCCTGGCACTCATCCACCTTCATGTCTATATTCATGACATCCAGTGTATTGTTTACATCCTCAAGCTCATCCTTGTCATACTTTGTATTGCTTCTGTCCTCGATAGTTATGCTCTTGACCTTGCCAACCTCATCGACCATATCATCGACCTGTTCATTGAAATTATCCTTCACATAATCATCACTTCCGGTGATACTTCTCACCTTGTTGTAGAGCTCATAATAGTCATCCTTCATCAGATCCACCATGGCATCAGCATCGCCGTCCTCATATGCAGAGACAAGCTTGTCTCCAACCTTCTCGGCGCTTCGCTGTCCGCCACCTGATAAAAGCAGAACCAGAACAACGATCACGATGATAACCGCTGCTGCTATTCCACCTATTATAGCGATAAGCTTCTTGTTGATCTTCTTTCCCGGTTCCATATTGCCCGGAGCCATATTGAACTGCTGACCTGGCTGACCATACTGCTGACCCGGCTGCACGAACTGCCCCGGCTGGCCATTCTGCTGACCCGGCTGCACAAACTGCCCTGGCTGGCCATTCTGCTGCCCTGGCTGACCGAACTGGCCTGGCTGTCCATTCTGCTGACCCGGCTGACCATACTGGCCTGGCTGGCCATTCTGCTGACCCGGCTGACCGAACTGGCCTGGCTGGCCATATTGCTGCCCCGGCTGACCGAACTGTCCCGGCTGGCCATTCTGCTGACCGAATCCACCATACTGCATCTGCTCCAGCTGCTGATCCTGCTGGGTGTTCTGACTCTGTGGCTGACCGAATCCACCGTACTGCATCTGCTCCGGCTGGCTGAATCCGCCATACTGTCCCTGCTGCATATTCTGATTCTGCGGCTGGCCAAATCCACCATACTGCATCTGCTCCGGCTGGCCGAATCCGCCATACTGTCCCTGCTGAGTATTCTGATACTGTGCCTGTCCTGGCTGTTGTGCAGGCTGACCAACTGGCTGGTTATTATTCTGTGGTGCTGAGAACGCATTCACACCCGGTGTGGTGAGGACTGTGGTTCCCTCGTCATCATCATCGTCCATATTATCAAATCCATTTACATTATTCTCGTCCATATTGCTCTCCTTTTTCTGCTAAACCCTGTGTTGACCATATTTCATTCAATAGAAATAAGTTATTTATTATCGTAGCATTTTATATGTTCCATGTCCAATCAAAAAGACAATTTATATTAATTTTTGTCTATTTTCTATAACTCCGTGCTGCCCTGCTTTCTATATGCCGCAGGTGTGCACCCTACCACGCCCTTAAACTGCTTGATAAAATAGCTCACGCTGCTGAAACCGCACTCCAATGCAATGTCCGTCACCTGTCTGTGGGTGGTCCTGAGCAATTCCGCGGCAAGAGTTATCCGTCTACGCTGAACATATTCCATAGGTCTGTAATGCACATACTGGCTGAATATCCTCTGGCATTCCCTGACACAGACATTTGCACTGCCGGCTATTCCACTAACTGTTATCTCGTCCTTGAGATTTCTGTCTATCCATCCCAGCATATCCTTTATCCTTACCTCTGCCAGGTGTGGCATGTCTGACACTTCCGGAGCTTTCATATTCCTCGCAATACATAGAATCATTCTGGCAAGGCTCTCTCTGATCACAAACTCATATGCATAATCCTCCCCGGCACATGCATCAAAACACCTGTCAAATTCCTGGAAAAATGGCTCCGTACCTTCCACTCTCTTCATATGTACCAGAGAACGGCCCTTTTCGACGAATGGCTTCATGTATCTGGTGTCAAATATGCTTCCCGGCGCCCCGGCAACTATCGAGCTCTCGAATACAAATGAATGATAATGGCATTCCTCCTGTGACAGGGTTCTGAACGTGTGCAGGACGCCTCCATTTATAAAACATCCCTCACCAGCATTTATAATACATGAGACATCGCCTGTGGCGACCTCCACCTGCCCGCTGAGCAGAACAAATATCTCCAGTTCATCGTGCCAGTGTGGTGGTATACATCCCGATATAAACTGGTGCATGTCAGCATCATATGCCGCAAAATCAAACTGATGTACATCGTCGTCACGGCTTTCCCTTCCATGTGTGTCAACCATGACCGTGGTCCTGTGAAGTATCATACCTGGCTCCTCTCTATGTTTTCTCTATGTTCACCCGCAGACGAGTCAAACCGCCTGCTTATACCTGTTAATCACTAATATATGTCGCTTTTGTTATATTATGGGCCGCATTTGTTACAGAATCAAGTCTTTTCTTTCGCTATTATGGAGTCATATTAAAACATAAGAATCAATTGAACGTGGACAGGGCAGAACGGTTTGACTGTCTCTGTGTCTCTGTCGCATTGTTTACAATACAACATTTTTTAAAGGAGAGAATCTTTATGGGCACCACCTTAGATATTGAAAAAACAGAGAAACCAAAACGTACTAAAAGAACAACAGACATGACAACAGGCAGCCCGGCAAAGCTTTTGTTTTATTTTGCCATGCCTCTTTTTATCGGCAATATACTTCAGCAGTTTTATAATCTGGCTGACACATCGCTGGCCGGACATCTTCTGGGAGATGACGCACTTGCTCAGATAGGTGCCACCGCCGCTCTGTACAGCCTAATCACCAATGTGGCGTTCGGACTGAATAATGGCTTTGCCCTGTTCGTAAGCAGAAACTTCGGTGCGGACAACGAAACTGAGATGAAGCACTCCGTATGCTGGACGGTCTTGTTATCTGCCATATCCACTGTCATTCTCACCACGTCATTTCTGGTATTCAGAAGGCCTCTGCTGACTCTTCTTCAGGTTCCTGCAGAGACAATGGATGGTGCGCTGAGTTATCTGACAGTCATACTTGCCGGAATTCCTCTCACCATGGCCTACAATCTGGAATCAAGTCTGCTGAGATCCATAGGCAACAGTGTGACACCTCTTATATTTCTTGTATTCAGCAGTGTGCTGAATGTGATCCTTGATTATCTGTTCATGGGACCTTTCTCCATGGGGGTCCGCGGTGCAGCCATCGCCACCATCACCTCCCAGGGAATAAGTGCTGTTCTTGGATTATTCTGTATCATGAAGGGATATCCGGAGCTTAGATTTGGCAGGAAAGATATGAAAGTATCTGTACACTTTGTATTTGAAATGTTCTGGACGGGTCTCAGCATGGCCCTGATGAGTGCCATATATAATATAGGAAGTGTTATCCTCCAGGGAAGTATCAATGCCCTTGGAAATGTATATATTGCAGCCCAGGTTGGCGGTCGAAGACTTGCAGAATTCTTCTACACTCCAGGAATCGCCCTCGGAACAAGTGCAGCTACTTTCTCGAGTCAGAATTATGGCGCACGCAAGAATTCCAGGATCAAGAAGGGAATCTATGCAGCCATCGCCATGTATGGTGTATGGTGGCTGCTCGCTATGCTTGCCACATTTACCATAGCAAGATCCATACTGGTACTGATAACCGGAAGCTCGGACAATACCGTTATATCCAATGGTCTCATGTACCTCAGGATCAGCATCCCGATGATACCACCTATGGCCATACTCGTTATAGTGCGAAATGCCCTTCAGGGAATGCGCCACTCAGTGGCACCACTGATCTGCAGTGCGCTGGAGATGATCGGCAAGATAATATTTGCTGTATTTCTCGTCCCAGTCTACGGCTACGTTGCCGTGTGCGTATGTGAACCGGTGACATGGGTCGTATGTTTCCTGTTCATCATGGGAGCCACACTGATATTCAGGGCGGACTTCCGGGATCCTGACAAACTATGAAAACCACTCTCTAGGATAATATTCTGTTTCTGCACAAACAGACCTGCTACGGAAAACAAGCGCTCACAATAGCTCAAATTATGTAACAAAAAAGCGCCAGCCACCACCGTCAGCCGTTTCAGACATGACGATGGCGACTGGCACCAATTCGAACAATAAAATTTGAACGATAAATTTGCTACTTCCTAACAAGATGGATCTGGTAAGCATTGTACTCGCCGAACTTGAGTGGTACAGGAAGTCCTATCTGGTCAAGTCCCTGTCCGCTGTACTCTGCGCCGGTCTCCTCGTCAACATATGTGGCATCCACATCAAGTCCCTTTATTCTGACAAAAGGTACAGGGGCATTGCAGAAGCTCTCCACCGTCACGATATTGACAAGGGTCTCTGACTTGTCCCTTGCGACAAATGACCATGCAGCTACACCTTTGCTCTTATCCGCATCCGTCAGTCTGTAGTAAAGTCCATTATGAAGAAGATTCCAGTACTTCTTGTAGTTTTCTACCTGAGCCTTTACCTCTTCCTTCTCCTCATCGCTGACCTTGTTCAGATCAAGCTCGTAGCCAAAGCTTCCTGCCATGGCAACAACGGCTCTTGTATTGAACGGAGTTGTCCTGCCTGTCTGGTGATTTGGAACCGCTGATACGTGTGAACCAACCACCGATATAGGATAGCCAAATGAAGTTCCATACTGTATGTCAAGTCTGCAGATGGCATCTGTATCATCACTGCACCAGATCTGTGGTGTGTAATACATCATTCCGGCATCAAATCTTCCGCCGCCGCCGCTGCAGCCCTCGATGAACATCTTTGGATATCTCGCCTGAAGCCTCTCCATAAAGTCATATACACCGAGTACATACTTGTAGAGGATAGTTCCATTGTTCTGGATTCCCTCAGTCATGGAGTATACATTTAAGATGCTTCTGTTCATATCCATCTTTATATAATCAACATCTATCTTGTCAAGCACCGCTGTCAGCTGATTAAATATGCAGTTTACGACCTCTTTTCTTGAGAAGTCCAGGTTTAGCTGGCTTCTTCCCATGACTGGCTTTCTTTCAGGTATCACAAATGCATAGTCAGGATGCTCCTTGAAAAGCTCGCTCTTCTCAGATACCATCTCCGGCTCGATCCAGATACCAAACTTCATGCCGAGAGCCTTCACTCTATTCACAACATCAGCCATAGGACCGCCCATCTTATCCTCATTTACGAACCAGTCGCCAAGTCCTGACTTGTCATCATCTCTCACGCCAAACCAGCCATCATCCAGAACCAGCATCTCAACGCCAAGCTCTGAAGCCTGCTTTGCTATGTTTACAATATCATCGCCATTGAAATCGAAGTATACAGCCTCCCAGCTGTTGATGAGAATAGGTCTCCTCTTTGTCTTGTACTCGCCACGGCAGATATTGTATCTCACAACGTCATGCATCTTATGTGACATGTCAGCAAATCCATCAGGTGAATAAACCATAACTACCTCAGGTGCCACAAACTCGCTCTCAGGATAGAGCACATACTCAAACATCTCATCCTGAACACCCATATTGAGTCTCACCTGATCTGTCTGATCCTTCTCAACCTCACAGTTGAAGCTTCCGCTGTAGAGAAGTGAGATTCCATAGCAGTCACCTGCATCCTCATTCGCATCCTTGCCTGCTATAACCACAAATGGGCTGTGCTGATGGCTTGATGTACCCCTTGTGCTTCCGATTTTCTTCACACCATGATTTATAGCTTCTCTCTCATACATGCGCTCCATAGCATGTCTTCCATGGAAGTGAATGAGATCATAATCACCTGTCACAAAATCCAGGCTCACACTTGATGCCTTTGCCACAAATATATCCGCATCGCTTATATTTCTGACTATAGCTGATCTTGTGATCAGATCCTTATCCTCTATAATTCCATACAGTAGCTCAACCTCCACTCCTGCCTGTGGGTCCTGAAGAACTATCTTAAGTGTCTCTCCCTTCTCGCCATCGTTTGCGTATGCAGCAGGAAGTCCCTTGAGGCTATATTTCTTATCCATGATCTCATAAGATACATATCTGAGATCACAGCCATGAACGCCCTCTATATCCTTAACGTTGAATGCCGGAGTTCTGAAGTCTCCGTTGCCATAACAGCTGTATTCCTGTGGAATATTGTCCAGAGAGAACTCTCTGCTCTCCTGTGCCTCGTAAGGATTGCCTGAGAATCCTCTATCGTAATGAGTTATGACATATGACATATCCCCGTCCATTTTCTTGCCATAATACAGATGAGCCAGATACCCATAGTCGATCACCTTCATCTGATATGTAGTATTTTTGGTATTCAATGTGAAAAGCTTTTTCTCTTCATTTATCAATATTGCCATGCTCAAGTCCTCCTTTTCGTGATCTCCAGTTTCTCTACAGCCAAATTTCATTTGACTGGTCTTTCCTCATAATTTATCTACAACCGGCTCCGCCGGATTGTATTCCAAGTTCCACCATGTAGTCCACAAATTTCTCCACATATCCATAATCCGCCGCATATGCTGACAATCCAATATATGCCTTGCCATCTGTGTACTCAGTAAGTCCTGCCGCCTTGTATCCTTCAGATACATCTATTCCGACAGGTATCTTCTTTCCCTCTTCATCCTCGTAATAAATTATCCTATCCTTATACTTATCATATATATCGCCGACCTTCTCATCCGACAGGTCTGCAAGTCTGCCGCTCTTCGCCAGACCTATGAGATTATCATACTGGCACAAGACTGCCTGAGCAGTGTCCGCCTCAAGGTATGCCAGCACCTTCATATAGTAACTGTTCTTATAATCTGAGTTATTTGCCAGATTAAAAAATGCATTGTTGTCAAATGTAACCCTTCCCGGGAGATTTTCTTCCCCTACATACGACACAAATCCCTGTGTCAGCCTGCAGTCCCCTGAAACATCATCGTAGTTGTTCACAAGGACGACATCCAGTATCGGCTTGTCCTCCCTCGTTGCAAACACAACAGTGAAATACACTACAAGTCCCACGAGAACGACCGCACCAATTATCCAAAGCTTGTAATAATCCCAGATATATCCTATTTTGTTGCGTGTGGAGTCCATCTCTTTGATCTTCTGTTTTTCCTCTTCCGTGATTACCGGCTTTTTCATAGACGTCCTCCTTTTGTTTCGCACTTACGATATATTGGGAGCAGACGCATGAGAGGCGCTTCGCGCGGCGTCTGCAGCATCGCAAGTGCTCCGCACTTACGATATATTTCACAAGGGTGGCGTCAGTAACTGACGTCACCCTGTGGTCATATATAATATCTTCTTTAACTTTCTTTAGAGCTTTCCACCTGATGTTGCGATACCTTCTACGAACTGCTTCTGGAATATCAGGTATATAACGATCATTGGTATACATGATATAAGAGATGCAGCCATCAGCTGTGGATAGTTGGACTGATACTGTCCCTGCATTGTTGCAAGAGCTGCTGAGAGCGGCATCTTGTTTGCACTGCTGTTTACAACCAGTGGCCACATCAGATCCTTGAATGCGAACACTGCTGTGAATATACCAAGGGCAACCATCGATGATCTTGCAAGCGGAGCCATAACGAACACGAATGTCTTTGGAATGTTACATCCATCAAGTCTCGCTGCCTCCTCAAGATCTCCAGGGAGTCCCATATATGCCTGCTTGAGCAGGAAAGTACCGAACGCTGTTACAATTCCCGGGAATACCAGAGCGAACATTGTATTTGTCATGCCCATCTTACTGATCATCAGGAACTGTGGGATGATGAATATCTGTGAAGGAATCATCATCTGGAAAAGTATCAGAGAGAACATAAAGTCTCTGCCCTTGAACTTAAGTCTTGCAAATGCATATCCTGCGAGTGTTGCTGTAAGACATGCACACACAACTCTGAAGAATATGAGCAGCAATGTGTTCTTGTAGAGAACAAGGAAGTTCATGTTATTCCAAACAGTAGTGAACGCGTCTGTGCGCCACTGTGATGGGAATATTACGAATGGACTTACCGAAGTTGCCTCTGTTACTGTCTTAAATGCTGTGAGTGTCATCCATGCAAATGGCACTATCATAATGATTGAAAATACGATCAGAATGAGGTGAATCAATAATTTCTGCATTCTTCTCTTAAACTGTACGCCTCTTGTCATATCGATTCCCCCTTCCTAGTTATAGTGAACCCACTTCTTCTGACCGATCATCTGGAATACCGTAAGTACCATGATGACTGCGAGAAGAAGAACTACTATTGCTGATCCATAACCCTTGTTACCATTCTGGAATGAGTACTGGTAGAACAGATATACGATGGACTCTGTCTTCTTGAGGGCCGGATTGGAAATATCCATTACCATGTATACAAGGTCGAATACCTGAAGTGCTCCGATTACTCTTGTTACGAGTACGAAGAATACTGTAGGGGAGAGAAGTGGAAGAGTGATCTTGAAGAAAGCTCTTACTCCTGATGCTCCGTCAATATCCGCTGCCTCGTAGTAATCCTTAGGTATCTCCTGAAGTCCTGCAAGGAACAGAACCATGTTGTAACCTATGATTGACCAAACACCGATGATCGCAACTGAGATCCAAGCGATCTTTGGATTGGATATCCACTCGATCTTTGCACCAAGGATGTGGTTTAACAGACCGAACTGTGAATTGTATAACCATCTCCATACCATGGCTACAGCTGCAGGTGCAACTACCATTGGCAGGAAGAATATTGCTCTGTATACAGTTCTTCCATGCATCTTACGATTCAGGAATACTGCAAGTACAAGTGCAATTGCAATTGAGAACGGAACCTCAATGATCGCATACTTGAATGTGTTGAGAAGAGACTGCCATACCTCAGGGTCAGCAAACATCTTCTTGTAATTTGCAAATCCTGCAAATGATGAATCACCAAATGATCCAACCTTACAGAATGACTGATATATTGTCTGAACTATAGGCCATAAGTTGAGGACTATAATACCTATCATTGTTGGGAGGATGAATGCCCAGCCCCATTTGCGCTGGTTTCTTTCCCATGTTGTTGACTTCTTTTTCTTGAACTCTTTATCTTCTGCTACCGTCGGCTTAACTGTCTGTGTCTCTGTAGCCTGGATTATCTCTGCGGCTTTTTCTTCTACTTTCTTTGTCTGAACATCCTTCTCCTCGGCTGCCTTTGTCTCAGCTGCCTTGGTATCAGGTTTCTTCTTATTATCTGACATAAAATCCCTCCTCTTATTCATTTATATTGTAATTAACACCCCGCCTGTTTCTGGTAAGCAATGGGTAGGACCATCATCCTACCCACTGTTATGTTATTTTATAAATGCTCTGTAGGATTACTTGTCTTCCTCTGCGATGTACTCGTTCATCTGTGTTGCGAAGTCCTTACATGACTGCTCCATCTTTGATGTGTCTGCCCATGCATCTGCGAAGAATGTCTGTGCTGCCTGTGACCATACTGTTGAATTGTATGTGTAAGGTCTGAGTACAAGCTCATTTGTTACGCCTGGAACTGTTGACTCCTTTGTGATATCAAGGTAAGCGTTGAGGTTGAACTTGTCTGTGCAGTTAACCCACTTATCTGATGTGTTGTTGTAAGCTGACATTGTTACACCGAGCTCAGCCTGCTTCTCCTGCATCTCCTTTGATCCAAGCCACTCGATAAGCTTCCAGCAGTCATCTGGTCTCTTTGTGTCTGCTGATGCAGCCCATCCAAGTCCGTTACAGATAGAAGTTCTCATACCTGTTGTCTTGTCATATGGAAGAATCGCTACGTCACAGTTCTCAACGAGATACTCGTTGTCAAGGAATCCTGCTGTCATCCATGAACCCTGTGTGATCATTGCTACTGTACCTGACTGGAACATAACGTCTGTACCTGTCTCTGACATTGTTGTTGCCGGTGGGCAGCAATCCTTGAGGAGCTTTCCTACATAATCCATAGCCTTGATAGTGTTGGCATCGTCGTATCCTGACTTTGTGTGATCATCATTTACGATGTAGCCGCCCATTGAGTAAACCATGTTGTAGTAAGTATCCTGATCGTTTGATGTGTTCATACAGAAACCATACTGTGAACCGTCATCCTTTGTGAGCTTCTTAGCTGCCTCATAGAGGTCATCCCATGTCCATGTCTCATCTGGATAAGAAAGTCCTGCATCATCGAACATCTTCTTGTTATACCAGAGAGCGATAGTATCATAATCCTTTGGTATTGCGTAATACGAGCCATCATATGTGTAGAGCTCTGTGATCTCTGACATGTAGTTGCTCATATCAACCTTATCACTCTTCTCGATGTAGTCGTCAAGCTTTAAGAGCTTGTTGTTCTTCATGTACATCTGTGAGTTGTTGGAGTGCATCCAGAATACATCCGGCATATCTCCACCTGATGCTCCAGCCTCAAGAAGTGTCCAGTATGAATCCCACTCCTTAACCTGTACATCAACCTTGATTCCTGTCTCTTCTGTGAAGAGATCACATATCTGCTGCAGACCCTTCTGCTGGTTGTTATCCCAGATAACTACCTCAAGTGCATCCTTGCTGCTGCCCTTGCTTCCGTCGCCGCTTCCGCCACATGCGCAAAGTGAAAATGCTGTTGCTGCTGCAAGTCCAACTGCTACTGTTTTCTTTAATGTTCTTCTCATAAAACCTTCCTCCTTAAAAAACATTCTGTGTGCTTTCTATGATTGAATTATAAAATTTTGGTGAATATTTTTACATGGAAAAATGTCAAAATATCATGGGTTTTTAGCAAAAATGTATAAAAAACGGGGTTTTGGGATGGCGTTTTTGTGCTATTTTATGGTAAAATGTAGAATGCATATGGTAAATTGTAAAACATGCTATATTCTGGTATGTATTTTTGTGCTATAGTTAATTCATGTTATCGGGATACTGATATCAGATGATATCTGTTTATCTACATTATTATATAAAGGAGGAATTCTATGAATATATTCAGCAGTGACGGCTGGTTCACCAGAGTTTTTGGAACGATCGGCGATATCATAATCGTGAATATTCTATTTATATTGTGCAGCATTCCGGTATTCACCATGGGAGCTTCCATGAGTGCCATGTATTACACATTACTTAAGAAACAACGCACGGGTGAAACAGGAGGTGTTGCAAAGCTATTCTTCAGAGGCTTTAAAGATAACTTCAAGAAATCCACCATAGCATGGCTCTTATTCCTGCTGATAGCATTTGTGTTCTCACTGGACTTCAATCTCTTCGGCAAGGGTGGTCCTCAGGAAAACAAGCTCATGTATTACACCAGTGTGATATTCTTCATATTGATATGCTTTATCGCCATCTATCTGTTCCCAGTGATAAGCGCATTTGAGAATTCCCTGAAGAATCTCATCATCCAGTCCATGTACATGGCTGCAAAGAACTTCATCTTCACCATTCTCATCATGATACTGTACACTCTGCCTGCATACTTCCTGCTGGCAAGCCCGCAGGTATTCATGGTGGGTATATTCATACTGATAGTATGTGGCTTTGGACTGATAGCTTATGTATCATCATTCATGTTCATAAAGGCATTTTCACCATACCTTGAGGATGTCACCAAGCAGTACACAGATGACGATCCGAACTCATGGATGAGATCTATTGAAGTATCAGATGATAACTCAGGTGAATCAAACAGCCACATCCTGCCAGATACAGATCAGCCAAAAGTTAATCAGACAGGTTCTGATAAGTCATCTTCCGGTCAGAAGGACCCAAGAAAGGTCACTAAAAAGCTGGAGGCCAGCAATTCCAATAAATAAAAACATAAAAACAGGATATACATCCCGCGTCATCACATATATGACATGTGGAATATATATCCTGTTTTTTAGTATCATATCAATAGTATAATCTAAAGCTTAGATGCCTCATGGTCACCCTTAGCTTTACCTTTCTCAAGCTCCACCTCAAGATTTCGGAATGATTTCGGACTCATCCCGAACTTCTGCTTAAATGCCTTTGAGAATGAAAGCGAATCCTCATAACCACACTGATACGCGATTATGTTGATCTGTTCCTTTGAGGATCTGAGCAGACTTGCAGCTTTCTCCAATCGGAAATTAATCAGATATTCCTGTGGAGATACACCCATCTCCTTCTTGAAGCTTCCTGTCAGATGACTTCTGCTTATTCCTATGAAATCAGCAATATCATCTATCTTGATCTTGTTCATGTACTTTTCTGTAATAAAATCAACGGCAGCTTTAACATATATCTTACTTGGATATTCCACATTGTCCGTCTGATTTTCATCTGCTGCATTATCCTCCATAATAGTCGCAAAAAGCAGCATGAGGGCACTCTGTCTCTTGACCTCATTGATACGCGTAATCTGTGAATAACTGAGCATTCTGTCGATACATTCTGTACATATGTCCATCTGCTCGATCTTTATGATAGGCGAATCTTTCTTATAGCCCATAGATTCTATAAAATCTTCTGCTCTGTATCCATGAAAACCCGCCCACATATAGCTCCATGGATCATCGTCATCAGCCTTGTAGGTCGTTTCCTCTCCCGGTCTGATGATGAAGGCCTGTCCCGGCCCCAACTCATAGCTCCTGCCGCCTATAGTGAATACTCCTCTGCCTTTCTTAACTATGTGGATGACATATGACTCCCTCACATATGGTCCGAACTTCCACCCCTTGATGCAATCCTCTCTGCCACAATAGTCCAGACTGATTGCGGTACCCCACATGTAGGAGTTAGACAATTGGAGATCTTCCAGGCATGCAAAACCAACGCTGTCTGTTAAGCCAACTTTTCTTACCATAATCCGTCCTTTCTTTACTACTACTTTGTCACCCCGACTAAAACACTATTATATTTTAGCACATACAGTCAAAATTGACAAAACTTTTCCTCAAATTATGTGGAAGTCCGTCTGCTGGATGATAAGCCTGCCGCATAAAAACGGGGCAGCCATACAAGCTGCCCCTGCCTTATTCACTATGTAATTATTCTTATGACAGCCAGTCAAGATATCCGAATACTTCTGCTGCATGCTTGAAGTAGTATATTACCTGCTCTGCACATGCTCCGCTGTCAAATATCTTCTGTGCAATATTGTCAAATACAGTGATCACAAATACCGCCATGACAACTGCTGCAATGATGGCATATATCTTCTTGTTATCGTCAAGATCCATCTTGTCATATGCTGCATGAGCTGCAACAATGATTCCTCCGATGCTTACCGCTGCGAAGAGAATATATGCAAATCCACCTATAATTCCACTGAGGAATTCTACCTTGTGGAAGAGTCCTGATATAAGCTCGAATATGATTCCTGCTACTATTGCAATCGTCTCATATAAGGCAAATGTTCCTGCCGTGTTGATCGCCTTGCCGAATGTCATTCCACCCTTGAATATGATTCCGCCTGATACAAAAAGCGCTGCAGTTATGACTATATTTGCCATTATCATGAAAAACAGCATGTAGAAGCCTCTTCCAAGAGCAGGGCCAAAATCCATACCCAGGATTAAAAGACCTATAATAGAGAATATAAATGTGACAATGGCATTCACTCCTATAAGTATGCCGCCTGTCATCATATTCTCGCCTTCAACAAGCTCTCCCGCAGCATCTGCCGGTGTCTTGAACAATCCGACCACCTTCTTGAGGAGCCCACTGATAAACTCACCTCCCGCTGATGATTTCTTGTTCTGCATCTGTGCATACTGCTGATTCATCTGTGGCTGGCCATACATCTGCTGCTGGCCATATGCCTGCTGATTGTACATTCCCTGCTGGTTCATCTGTGGCTGGCCATATGCCTGCTGGTTATACATTCCCTGCTGGTTCATCTGTGGCTGGCCATATGCCTGCTGGTTGTACATCCCCTGCTGGTTCATCTGTGGCTGGCCGTATGCCTGCTGGTTATTCATTCCCTGCTGGTTCATCTGTGGCTGGCCGTATGCCTGCTGGTTGTACATCCCCTGCTGATCCATCTGTGGCTGGCTGTATGCCACCTGCTGTTCTCCCTGTGGCTGACCAAACTGCTGATCCTGATTCTCGTTCATTTCTGTTACCTCCAATTCCTTTCCCTGT
>CAKQIY010000013.1 GCA_934247115.1 uncultured Coprococcus sp. | reverse complement strand
AAAATATCCATCTGTCCAAAAGGTATGTTCTTTCCAAAATTGTTTTCGTAAATATTGGGGATATCTTTTCCATATATCTGATAATAACACTGTGTCTTTGACATATCTCATATGAAAACTGCTTTATATCATCTGATATCTGTCTCGAAACCAGTAATTTCTTCCTGTATTTACAGACGAAAATAATGTGATATTGTAATAGGTATTTGTGTCTGTTTTTAGATTTCCAGGTTCCCATTCCATGAGTATACAATAATTTCTGATTTTGGGCTACCTTAACCCACCGTCTAAAGCCAGTGGGATTGCGGTAGCCTTATTTCAAGATATTTCTTCTGCGCCATGACCTGCGCAAATGACTTGTCTCCCTTAGGTATATATGTCTTTTGTCCATCCCTGGCAAGATACCATCTGATGTATTTGCCACTGTGCGTAACATACAAGTTTCCCTGCGGCAGCTTACTGATCCTCGTATCCAGATCAGCCAGCTTATCTTCCAACTGCCGGCTTCTCAGTTTCATCATTTCTTCTATAACCCATCACCTCGTTTATGTTTTTGATGAGAGTATAACATTACCGAAGGAATTTTCAAGTGAATATTCGTTATTTTATATATAATTTATAAAACTATACAAATTGTATATACATTTGTGTGTTAATTCAATCGTTTTGAGTATTGCTTATAATTTAGTGATATTTATAAAATTCTTTCTTCTACAAAATTAGCCTGCAAATAAAATAGCAAAGGAACTTACTTCACAGACTCACCTGGCACACTTTGAATAACATATAGTTTTTGCCTTTATTGAGATTCCCATGAAATTTTGCCACAGAATTCTCTCCAACCATTTTATATCCCTTTTTAATATACAAAATTAGAATTCCTTGTACATTTTTGCCCTTTATTCAGCAAATGGTGATAATTTTATGCACCTCACAAGAGTTTCCTCCCCCCAAAAGCAACATATCGTTATGCACATACCATTATGGATATTCACCCAAGCCTCAATGCCATTATATATAAATCTTCACATTTATGCTCCTCAAATGACAAATATAACCTAGCAACAACCACCCATTACCAGCAACTTTCCTCACGCCACTTATCAGACCTTCACACGCAATACCCTCTCTCTACAACCTTCCCTCACTCCTCCAGCATGTTCTCAATAAATATTCCATACCCCCTCGTTGGGTCATCGACAAACACATGAGTTACCGCGCCTATGATCTTGCCATTCTGTATAATTGGGGATCCGGACATTCCCTGCACCACACCGCCTGTAAGGTCGAGCAGTTCTTCATCTGTTACATGGAATTCAATATTCTTATCATCAGATACACTATCTATTTCTTCTATCTCAATCTCATATTTTCTGAGTTCACCACTCATTCTGGAATATATATATGCAGTGTTCATCTGGGTTTCTGAGCCTCTGGCTATATACATATGCTCTGCATCACTGTATTTCGCATCACAATAATTCTTATCAAGATGCCCATATATCCCGCTTGCACTGTTGCCATCAATTATTCCGACAAGAGCCCTTCTGTATGCAATATTTCCCTGGAGGCGTCCCGGCTGCTCAGAATACGACTTGCTTATATTGGTTATGCTTGTAGTGTATACTCCACCCGTACTGCATCTCATCATCAGACCTGTGTCCACATCTGATACACTATGTCCAAGTGCCATAAAGCTTGTGCCGTCTATGAATGTTATTGTGCCAATTCCTGATACGTCATCCTTTACCCAGGCTCCTAGCAGGTAATTTTCATTCTCATTTTTCTGAGGTGTCACGATCGCACTATTTGTCTCGCCATCCCTGATATACTCAATCTCCATATCGGCACCCTCACTTCCAGCCACCACTGAGAGCATTTCTGATCTCTTGGATATCGGTGTCCCGTCTATGCTTATGATATAATCCCCTGTCTGTAAGATGTCCTTTACCGGACAACATGACACACCTTCCTCATTCTTATAACTACACACATCGACGACCATAACCCCGTCTGTTTTCATATATATTCCCATAGCCTCCCCTGATGGGACCACTAACCTGTCATATATATCACTTCCGAATTCTCCCCGTTTTGATATATCTGTTCCCGCCTGATCATCCATCGTCAGACTTGTCCTGTCTATTTCCCTTACAATACTATCTTCACTTCCATCAAAGCCTTTTATCAGCTTATGTTTATCAGCTATAATACACAATGCCAACAGCACAACAAGGAGCAACAGATCCGCCACAACTACCCATATGATCACATTCTTATATCTTTTCATAATCCATTCCTCCTGATTTTTGAACACCAGGCCATTAAAAAAAGAGTAACAGCCTCGGCTATTACTCTTAGTATGTTGTGTTACGGATAACTTTATATCAGTATTTTTTTGTCTTTTCTGCCATTTGTTTCATCTCAAGGGCATTGCTCATATTTATATCAAATCCAGTAATGCATGTATCTGCTCATACGCATCACGTTTTATCATTTCTTTTTCTTCATCATCATCCAGATCAAGAAAATCAGATACATCTCTTGGTCCGGCATGTTCCGGCGAAGCGAATTTACCTGACAGTTTTTCTTTCATATCCATAACGATTTTTTTATCCCGTACATCTCTAAATTCATCAGCTAATGCTTTTGCACCTCCGTCATAATGTTTAATAATAAAATATACATCATATGCATCTTTCGCTTTTCCACGTCCCATGGCCGCAACTTTCATAATTATGTATGGAACTACAGCGATAACATTGACATTTGCCACATCAATTGCCCCATCTGTACGTTCTGCCTCGATACAGATCTTCTGGGCGGGAAAAGCAAAGGCAAAATTGCCGCCTGTCGCTTTTAGTGCCTTTATACCCTGTACATGCTGACTTCTTCTTTTAGGCGGTGTGCCTCCATACATTCCTGCAAGGATATCAACATCAACATCATAAACAACACCTTTTATATCTACCTTTTTAATAAAAGAAAAGTATTTATCCGGATGCTCTATATAGCCACACTTTTTCAAAATTCTTGCCATATTGCGATATCCCTCATCCTCCAGTGTCAAATGATTAATCAAAATGTCCACATCTACACTTCCAACATGGCCTTCTCCCGGAAACATCAGATCTGGAACCCATCCGCCGACAATCCGAATCTCCTCTTCATATTCGCTAAAAATATTTACCAGTTCTATTAAAACTCTATGCGCTGCATCCCTTTGACCCTCAGTGTAGTCAACAATGCTTTTCAGATCCTCATCCTGTATCATTTTATTATTTCCTTTCTCAAAACAGCTTCTGCCATTTCTTCCCCTCGTGCCTTTAACTGCATACTATCCAGATATACCTGAACCGGTGAAACTACCATGGTCCCATTGATTATCCTGCTATCTATTATGTATGAATCGTTTTCCAATGGAAAAATCACAACATTTGCTCCACTCTCAACTTCTTTCATTCCTAAATAATCAATGGATTCCTGAATATCCTCTGGTGATATATACATATACACTTTGTTATACCTGACAACCGGAGCATAACGCACTCCACCTGCCAGCCCCGTAAGATAACTCTGTATCCCCATCTCATTCTTAAGGAAGCCCAGCTTATTTTCTATAACTGTAATGTTATCCAGACTATAGCAGGAATATGACTGCATTTTCTGTTTTCCATATACGTCACTCCAGGCTTTTAGCAAGGATTCCGGATCTGCAAGCACGTAACCATCAGCAGTCTTCTCAACCCATGCATTATCTGCCAGATAGTTCACCACCTTGGAAACCTGTCCAATACTGCATTTCGCACTTTCAGCCAGGCTCTTTATTCTCCATTTTTTACTTACATCCACAAACAGCTCACGTAAAATTACTGATGACACAACAGATGATTGTTCAAACACAGAGATAGCCTTGTATTCTTTAGGCTGTGGATTACTGTTTCCTTTTTCAAACATATATAGTGAATGTCCCACAAACCAGCAATTACCTGCATAATCAAAATACCCCATACTATTCTCTCTACATATCAGAGCTGTGCGATCTGATATATATGGAGAAATAATCACACTAACACCTTCTCTTTTGTCCTGTTTGTCTATCAATTGCATGACATCAGATGGAAAAGCACGCAAAATTACATATGCATTTATTTTGAATTCATATCCATCACTCATTTCTACTGAACAGATAAAACCTTTTTCTGTTTTCATTATATATTCAATTTTCTCAATATTTGGAAGTTGCAAAAATTTCTTTGTAAGATAATCAAATCCACTTTTCTGATTTTTCATTGTTTCCACCACTTTCACTCAATTAGTGAAACTTATTATATCAGTGAAACTTACGTTAGTCAACCATTAGAAAATTGCAAAAAAGAGTAACAGCCTCGGCTATTACTCTTAGTATGTTGTGTTACGGATAACTTTATATCAGTATTTTTTTGTCTTTTCTGCCATTTGTTTCATCTCAAGGGCATTGCTCATGACGGCGTCGGTGATGCTTGCTCCGCCCAGGAGTCGCGCTATCTCTGTGACTGATTCCGCCTCTGAGAGTCTGACGATCTTCGTCACAGTCTTGCCTGAATCGGCGGACTTCTCTATGAGATAATGGCTGTCGGCCATGGCTGCGATCTGCGGAAGATGGGTGATGCTGATGACCTGATGGCTTCTGGAAATAAGTGCCATTTTTTCAGCGACCTTCTGCGCTGCACGTCCGCTTATACCCACGTCTATCTCATCGAATACGAGTGTGCCTATATTGTCCTCCTGCGCCATGCACGACTTGATGGCAAGCATGATCCTGGATAATTCTCCGCCGGATGCCACATCATATAGAGGACGAAGCTTCTCGCCAACATTTGTCGAAATGACAAAATAACAATCGTCGATACCATTTGCAGTACACTGTGACAGTCTGTCAAATACCATATCGAAACGGACTTCCATGAAGCTCAGATCGGCAAGTGCGTCCCTGATATCACTGCACAGGATCTGTGCCTGCTTCTGACGTTCCGCCGAAAGTGCCTCTGCTGCCGACATCATACTCTGCTCTGCCTTCTTTATTCTTCCTGAAAGCTCAGCAATATATTCATCGTACTCCGAAAGCCTCTCGTACTCAGCCTTGCTCTGCTCAAGATATTCATTGACCTCTGCTATCGTGCTTCCATATTTTCCCTTTATATCATTGATCGTGTCGAGCCTGGTCTCAACACTTCTGAACTCTGAGTCGTCAAAGTCCATGCTCTGCATATAATTATTCAGATCCACATTGAAATCGTTGAGCAACGCGTCGATATTCTCAAGCTGGTCATACAGCCCCTGTATCTCACTGTCAAGCTCACGGATTCCCTTCATGGTGCCAAGAACCCTGCCTATCTCATTGCCCGCAGATGCCGCGGCCTCATATCCTGTCACACCGTATACCTCTGACGCAGCTGCCACTATATCACGTGAATTCACCATCCTGTTATACTGACGCTCGACATCATCATCCTCGCCATCCTTCAGTGCCGCTGACTCTATCTCTGCTATCTGATACTTGAGGAACTCCGCTTTTCTGCTTCGCTCCGCATCGTCCATGGTGAGTTCGTCCTGTTCTCTCTTCAGCTCAGAATACTCTCTGTAGCACTGCTCCACACGTTCCCTGAGGGGATCTATAGATTCCTTGCCAAATCTGTCAAGCAGCTTCATGTGCTCCGCCTTCTTGAGAAGTGTCTGCTGCTGATGCTGTGTATGCATATCAACCAGAAGGGCTGATACCTCCTTCAATCTGGCTGCTGTGACCGTCATATCATTGATCGTATTTACTGTTCTTGAATTCATGATACGTCTGGTGATAAGCAGTTCTCCATCCTCTGACGGAGTGACTCCGAGCTCCGCAAGCTGGGCCAGAACCTGTTCATCATCCACAACGAACAACAACTGGCATAGTCCCTCCTTGTCCGGCTCCCTCACTATATCCTTGGGAAGCTTATCTCCCATTCCTATCTTCAAAGCACCCATGATGATGGACTTACCTGCGCCGGTCTCTCCGGTGAGGATATTCAGATTGTCTGTAAAATCAACATTTGCATCATCTATAAGTGCGATATTCTTTATATGTACGTTAAGTAGCATTTTCCCTCCCGATTATCTCTGCAGCTTATCTATGGTCTTCATCACCGAAGCTGTCATCTCACGGCTTCTGACTGCAAGGAAGATGGTATCATCACCGGCTATGCTGCCGAGAAGTCCATTTATCTCTACATTGTCAAGGGCCGCTGCCACAGCCATGGCCATACCCGACACGGTCTTGATCACTATCAGGTTCTCCGCGGGAACCATGGACAGTATGCCGGCTCCAAGCACTTTCCTGTAGGATTCCAGGGACTCGTGTCCCGCAGCCTTGCCCAGTGTATACTTCTGTCTGCCGCCTGCCACTGCCACCTTGGTCAGATTGATCTCTCTTATATCCCTGGATATGGTGGCCTGCGTGGTGGAAAATCCGGCCTCAGCCAGCTTCTCCAGCAGTTCATCCTGCGTCTCTATATCGTATTGCTCTATGATGGACAATATCATTGCCTGTCTCTTCTGCTTCATGCTATTTTCCCCCAAGCTTATTTCTGAGTATCTCATAGAAATTCACGTCGCTGGCCTTGATCAGCTTCGTCGTTCTCTGCGATGCACATATATCCAGCACATCACCGGCCGACAGCTCGTAATCGTTGCCCCCGTCAAATGATACTATGGCCTCTGTATCCTGAGTCTTCCTCTTCTTGGCTATGGCTATGGACACATGGGCATCGCTCGGCAGCACTATACTCTTGGATGTCAGCGAATGAGGACACACAGGGGTAATGATAAGCAGTCTGGCCATAGGATCGACTATGGGGCCGCCAGCCGACAGGTTATATCCTGTTGAACCTGTGGGAGTCGACACTATGATTCCATCTCCCTCGTATGCGTTCAGAAAGCTTCCATTCACATACACATCCAGCCCTATGAGTCTGGAGAAGCCCGCACGGCTTATGACGATGTCATTCAGAGCCCTCTTGCGGCACACCTCACCATCTCCTGTACGAACTGTTCCCCGGATCATCATGCGCTCCTGCATGGAGAAATCATCCGCCATAAGTCTGTCCATGATCACCTGCCAGTCGTTGACCTCCCCCTCTGTAAGGAATCCAACCGTGCCAAGATTGATACCGAACATCGGAATGTCCACATGGCTGGCACTGGATGCGGCATTCAGAAGTGTACCATCACCGCCGAGCACCAGGATGCAATCATAGCTGTCAAGCGCTCCTGTGATCTCCTGCTTGGTCAGGGCACTGAAGCTGTAGCAGTCCATGCTCCCACTGCTGCTGCCATGGGCCCTGATGTATTCTTCCAGGTCGTATCTGAAGGGAGAATCCTTGTCTTTATCCGGGTTGTACACTACAAAAAACTTATCCATATCCGACTCCTTTTATTTCTCATCGGCTGGATAGTGTATTATCCACATCACATATTTGCGATATTAGCATACCATTCCGGGGGCGTTCCCGCTTAACTCAGTCTGCAGCGGTACTAAGATGCCGCTTTCGCGCCACCTAAGGACCGGCGACCTCGTATTCCCCTCCATGGTATCGCTAATATCGCAAATATATAAAAATTATAATACACTAACACTATCCAGCCGATTCGTACGTATATTCCTGCCTTACTTCCCGCCGCTCAGCTCCGCGTGGGATTCTGCCACAAGCGCGGGGATGTCGAACTCCGCGTCTTCGAGGCTGCTGTCCATTGACAGGTGCAGAAGATATTCTATGTTGCCCTCAGGACCCTTGATAGGTGAGTAGCTGAGGTGAAGTGTCCTGAAGCCGATGCTTCTTGCGTAATCCACGATCATCTCCACCACCTCTATATGGGTGGACTGCTCCCTGACAACGCCCTTCTTGCCGACCTTTTCCCTGCCGGCCTCAAACTGAGGCTTTATAAGGCAGACTATCTCGCCCTCCGGAGTGAGAAGCTCCTTAACAGCCGGCAGTACCTTGGTGAGGGATATGAATGATACATCTATGGATGCGAACTCTATCCTGTCCGCTATATCCTCAGGTGTCACATACCTGATATTCGTCTTCTCCATGCACACAACACGCTCATCATTCCTGAGCTTCCATGCAAGCTGTCCATGACCTACATCGACCGAATACACCTTAACCGCACCATTCTGGAGCATGCAGTCCGTGAAGCCGCCCGTGGACGCACCCACATCCATGGCAACCTTGCATTCAAGAGTCACACCGAAATGATCCATGGCTTTCTCAAGCTTCAGACCACCTCGGCTCACGTACTTCAGGGTGCTGCCTCTGACCTCGATCTTCGCAGTCTCCTCAAATGTAGTTCCGGCTTTGTCCTCTTTATTGTTGTCTACATATACTATCCCCGACATGATGATGGCCTTCGCCTTCTCACGGGAATCCGCAAGCCCCTGTTCAACCAGAAGCACGTCCAATCTCTTCTTCATCTGTCTTCCTCTTTATCTGTTAACTACGCGTTCCATCCTCTATATCTGCCAGGATCCTGTCATGTACAGAATCCATATCAAGTCCAAGCATTCTCCTAAGCTCAGGCACACTTCCGTGCTGTACAAATCTGTCCTCTATGGCGCATACCGTCACCTTCACAGGCAGTGCATGCTCCTCGGCATATTCCTCCACCAGCGAACCATATCCGCCGTGCTTGATTCCTTCCTCTATGACAACTATGCGGTCATGATCCTTTGAAAGATCCTCTATAAGCTCAGTATCAACGGGCTTAAGGAATCTCGCATTGACAAATGTGACATCCATGCCCTCCTGGCTGAATCTGTTCCACAGCTTCTCAGTCTCCTCAACCATATTGCCAACCGCAACCAGTGCGATACCCTTTCCTCTGTGGATCACCTCACTGCGTCCAAGCTCGATCGGCGCTTCATGCTCCCGAAGTCCATAGTAGGCATCACCACGGGAATACTTGATGGCCACAGGACCGTCATACTCCACTGCCCACTCCATGGCTCTGGTCAGCTCATACCTGTTCTTCGGCGCGATGATCGTCATGTTCGGCATATGTGACAGAAATGCAGTGTCGAATATTCCCTGATGCGTATCTCCGTCAGCACCGACCAGTCCTGACCGGTCCACAGCCAGTATCACATGAAGATTCTGCAGACACACGTCATGCAGTATCTGGTCATAAGCCCTCTGCAGGAATGATGAATAGATCGCCACAACAGGCACAAGTCCGGATGCAGCAAGTCCAGCCGCAAATGTCACCGCATGCTCCTCCGCAATTCCCACGTCAAATGCCCTGTCAGGGAATTCCGCAGCGAACTTCGATACACCTGTTCCCTTTCCCATGGCTGCTGTGATGGCTGCTATTCGGGGATCCTTTCTTCCAAGCTCCACAAGCTTTCTGGCGAACACTCCCGTATTCGTCATGGCTTTCTTCTCCTTCAGGACCTTTCCAGTCTGTATGTCAAATGGATCTACCCCATGGAAATAACTCGGGTGGCGCTCCGCATGGGTGTATCCCTTGCCCTTCACTGTCTTGACATGGACAAGTATAGGCTTATTCAGCTGAAGGGCTCTGCGGAAGGTGGCCTCCATCACTTCGATATCATGGCCATCGATGGGGCCTATATATGTCACACCAAGCTCCTCGAAGAACATTCCCGGAACAAATATCTGCTTGATGGAATCCTTGGACTTCTTCAGACCCCTCGCCAGATGCTCTCCTGCAACAGGAATCTTCATGAGCATATTCTCCACATGTCCTTTGAAATCGTTGTACTGCTGTCCCACTCTGAGCTTGCTCAGATATGTTGACATACCACCCACATTCTGATCTATGGACATATTGTTGTCATTCAGCACCACCAGACAGCTTGTCTTGATCTGGGACATGTTGTTCATGGCCTCATACACCATACCTCCGGTGAATGCTCCATCGCCAATGACCGCTGCTATATTCTCATGGGTCCCCTTGATGCTTCTGGCACACGCCATTCCAAGTGCCACGGATATGGACGTGGAGCTGTGCCCGGTGTTGAACGCATCACAATCGCTCTCGCTGGTCTTCGGGAATCCACTCATGCCTCCAAACTGCCTGAGCGTGCCCATCTCATTCTTTCTTCCTGTAAGTATCTTGTGGACATAGGACTGGTGTCCCACATCCCATATAAGCTTATCCTCAGGGAAATCCAGCACCCTGTGGAGGGCCATGGTCAGCTCCACACAGCCAAGATTCGGGGCGAGATGTCCACCGGTCTCGCTCACCCGTGATACGAGGAATTCCCTTATCTCATCCGCAAGTACCGGCAGCTCCTCCCTGTCTATATCCTTTATGTCATTCGGTTTATTTATTCTATCCAGTATATTCATATGCACACCTTGACAAGCGTTCTATCTGTCTCTGCTTATGAGCCAGACCACGAGCTCCTTCAGGAACTCATTTGCCCCGCCTATCTCTTCCAATTCTCTTACTGCTCTCTCTGACAACTCCTTTACATAAGCCCTTGATCCTTCCACTCCATGGATCGTGACATATGTAACCTTGCCGTTCTCCTCATCACTGTTCACCGGCTTACCCAGCACTGCACTGTCGCCGCACACGTCGAGTATGTCATCCTGTACCTGAAATGCCATGCCCACATCTGAGGCGATCTTCTCCACCGCCTGTATCTGCGCTTCATCAGCACCGGCAAGTATAGCTCCTATCATCATGGACGCCTCTATCAGCGCGCCTGTCTTGTTCTCGTATACATATTCGAGCTGCTCCTTGGACAGGGCACTGCCAGTCATCTCCACGTCGACAACCTGCCCTCCTATCATGCCATATATGCCGGGCTTTCTCGCCAGGACACATAGTGCATCGGCAATCCTCTTCATGCCGGCATTCACATCCACGCCGTCTGCTTCCGCAGCAGCCGCATTCATGGCAAATGCCTTGCATGCCGTCTCATAAGCATAGTTGAGAAGGGCATCGCCGGCAAGTATGGCCATGGCCTCACCAAATACCACATGGGAGGTCTTACGTCCCCTTCTGTACTCATCATTGTCCAGAGCCGGCAGATCATCGTGTATGAGTGAATATGTATGTATCATCTCTATAGCCGCCATAAATGGCTCTATTACATCGGAGGTGCCTCCAAACAGTCTGTAGGTCTCCTCCATGAGCATTGGCCTGAGTCTCTTGCCTCCCGCATCCACGGAATATTCCATGGCCTGACACACCGTCTTCGGGAATCCCTCTATATCAGGCAGATAACTTCTCACTATATCACTGATCCTGTCCGCCTTGCTCCTGATAACATCGTCAATATTGCCGCCTGTATACGTATCTGCATTCCCTGCGCCCATCATACACCCTCCTGTCCACTGAGTGTGATCATCTCTTTCTGCACATCACACAGATAATTCTTACATCTGTTCACCAGCTGCACGCCCTCCGAATACAGCTCAAGTGACTCCTTGAGAGCTGTCTCTGAGCTTTCCAGCGCAGCTGCGATCTCGTCCAGCCGTCCAAGTGCTTCCTCTATAGATAAATCGCCCAGGCCATCCTCCTGACCTGCAGTCTTCTGTATATCCTCTGCCATATCTGTTCCTCCTGTCAATTGGACATCAGTCCTTTATCGTACCTGTGACAACAGCCTGTATTCTGCCATCATGAAGAGTGATCTCCATATTATCCCCGGCTTCAACATCAGAAGCCGACCTCACCGGATCGCCCTCCGACGCTATATATCCGAATCCATTGATGAGCTTTGCCGTCGGTGACAGTCCGTGTATACGCTCTATCATGACAGCCAGCGCATTGCTCCTGAGCTGATATTTCCTCTCCATGGAGCTCTCTATCCGGTCTCCAAGTCTGGTGCATCTGTCTGTTGTATTGCTGAATCTCGCAGCCATTCCCGCATCCAGTCTGTCCCTGATCCTGTCAAGCTGTTCCATCTGCCTGTCCATCTTGGCCGCAGGGCTGAGCAGTCTCAGCTGTCTGTCATATCCCTCCAGACTTCTGGTCAGTCTGTCCAGCCTCGTCTGCATGACCGACTCCATATATGCCATCCTTCTGTCGAATTCTGCTACCGTATTCTTCACCTCCGGAAGTATACGGGTCATCGCAGTTGACGGATTGGACTCACGAAGATCTGCCACAAGATCTGCCACGGTATTGTCTATCTCATGTCCCGTCGCAGTGACAATAGGTGTCTCAGCGTTGAATATAGCCCATGCCACCTGTTCCTCATTGAACGCCCACAGGTTCTCCTTGGAGCCTCCGCCGCGTCCCACTATGATCACGTCCACTCCCATGGAATCCAGCATCTCTATTCCCCGGGCTATGTCTGCTGCCGCATACTGTCCCTGCACAGTAGCAGGATAACATATCAGCTGTGCATAAGGATCCCTCTTGGCAGCAACCGCCCTGATATCACTTATGGCCGCCTTCTCACCGGCAGTCACCACGCCTATCCTTCTCGGGTACTTCGGGATCGGCTTCTTGTATTCTTGCGAAAACAGCCCCATGCCGTCCAGTCTGGCCATGAGTTTCTCAAGCTTAGCATTCACCTCACCATCACCCACTCGCACCAGTCTGTCTACATAGAGCTGATACTTTCCGTCTCTTACAAAGACATCTATGTGTCCAAAGGCGTTCACCTTATCTCCATCCTTTGGCGCAAATCTTAAACCATTCATCTGCTTGCCGGCAAACATAACTGCTGAGAGAACTCCACTTGGATCCTTGAGACTGAAGTATGCGTGGTTCTTCTTGTCCCGGCCGAAGCCGCTTATCTCTCCAACCACACACACATTCCCAAGCCACGGCTCACCTGTCACAAGATCCTTTATCCTCTCATTGAGCTCTCTGACCGTATATACATTATTCTGCTGAGGCATCTGTTCCGCCTTCCTCTGTCTCACCGGCGCTCTTCGGTGTTCCATCCTTCTTCACCAGCTTGGCGAGAAGTGCATTCACAAACTTGCTTGCAGATACATCACAGTACTTCTTGGCAAGCTCCACCGCTTCATTGATCGCTACCTTGGCAGGTATGGTCTCATCGTACAGTATCTCATACACTCCAAGTCTGAGTATCGCCAGTTCCTCCTTGCCTATACGTGGAAGCTTCCAACCCTCTGATATCTCTGATATCTTCTCATCTATCTCAGCCTTCTTCGCGATTATATCCTTCACCTTGGCTGTGATATACTCTCTGTCATCCTCCGACACGATGGCGTACAGCATAGGATCATCTTCCTCATCCCCCGGCATCTCACAGTCGAATGCGAGATCTATCTGCTCCTGCATCTCCTCAGGGGTGTTGAACTCTGCTGTAAACACGATCTTGAATACCTTATCTCTTATCTCTCTTCTAGTCATAGCTTCCTCTCCGTTATCTATACGTTATCTATCTGCCCTCGCTCATGCGAACTCCGGCTATCCTTATGTTGACTTCCTCCACGCTCAGTCCGGTCATGGTCTCTATAGCCTGCTTAACCTTATCCTGAACCTGGGCTGACACTGAAGGTATGCTGTACTCATACAGAACCTCTATAGCTATATCAACCTTCACCTTGCCGGGAAGAAGATCTACCTTGACTCCCTTTGCCGGGTTCTTTCTTCCAAGCTTGGATGCAAGCTCATTCGTCAGGTTGCCTGTAAGTCTGTACACACCTTCTACCTCTCCGGCGGCAAGACCTGCTATGATAGCCACAACATCGTCGGCTATCTGTACCTTGCCCAGAGAATTGTTCTCTTCTATATTGTATGAACCATCCTGAACTGCGCCGCCCACTGCCGCGCCGCTTTCACTCACGATATTCTCATTAACATTGTCACTCATGATCATACCTCCCGCTATCTCAAAGGCCCAAAGGCCACCTTATCTGATTTTTAGACTCTTTGAACCCTATTATAATCTCACAGCAAGGTTTTTGCAAGTATATGCGGTGTGCACAGGTCTCAGGCCTGACAGCTATTTGTCCTCAGCCACCGATATAACTACACTGCTTATATCATACCCCGTTTTGCGTGTAACTATGTCCTCTATCTGGGCTCTCTCGCTGTCGCTTATGTCGGCGTTGCCCAGAGCCACATCCACGGCTCCATCACTTATGGTCACTATGGCATCCTCATATCCCCTTGCCGCAAGAGCAGTCTCCACGTCTGTCTCCTTCTCTATGGTGTCATTCAGCTTCACATATGTATCTGCAGCCTCCTTCTTGGCATCCTCACTCAGAGCCTCATCACCTATGATATCCATAAGCGCCTCTCTGCTCCTTGACCTGTTCTGCTCCCTTGTGAGCTTCGCTGATGCCATACTGCTGCTGACCTGTGCACTGGTGAGCACCGCATCTCCTATGGAATCCTCGGGTCCATTGAGTTCCACATCCTCCTGAAGACTGCTCTCTGTGGATGCCGCATCTGCCTGTGCCTTGGAATTCTCCGCCTCCGCTCCGGACGCCAGTTCTTCATAGCTCAGTGTCTCCACCTGACTGCCCTGCTTCTTATCCTTCTTCGCCTTATCCTTTCCGGCATCTGCAAAGCTCATATAACCGGCCACACCGATCATAACCGCAAGTGCAATGATAGCAAGTCTGTTCTTTCCACCCAATTTCTTCATAGTCCCTCCATGATTAATTTGCTTCTAATATCACAATCTTATGCGTGGGAACATCAAATAATGCCTGAACTGCTCTCGTTATCTTCAGCGTTGTCTCGCCATTTTCCGCGCCGCGGCAGCACACCACAACACCCTCTATCTCCGGCTCCCTGTACTGCGTCACATATGGCTCTGTAACTGAGCCGTCATCCCTCATGACAGTCTCCTCTGTGATGCTCACCTGACTGCTGCTGTCCGTCTCACTCCTGCTGGTATCAGTGTCCTTGAGTGTCACCTGCTGCCCGCTGTCCCTGACCGTGAGCATCACGCTGACATCCGATATACCTCCCATCTCCGAGAGTATGGCGGCAAGCCTGCCCTCCATATATTCTGTATACACCGATGTGTCTTCCGGGCCCGGTCCGCTGCCCTGGGATATGTCCGTATCGTCTGCCTGACCGGTTATGCTGCTCCATGTATCCGCCGTGCCCTGAGTATCAGATTTCTTCCCGGACTGCCCGCTCCGGTCTCCTGTGGGCCACACCACTATCATCAGACATATCCCGGCAAGCAGAATGAGGATCAGTCTGTATATCCTGTTGTTGCCGCATTTTAACAGCTCCTTTATATTCATAATCCACCCCACTCAACTTTTATACAGGCGGGGGCGATCCCATACTCTTCCGCCACCGCCGCCGTCACCTCACGTGCCTTGTCGGAGGACTCCGCCTGATGCCCGGCAAATGTTACAACGACCTGTTCTATCCCAAGAGATTCGTCCAGAGTCAGGCTTACACTACAGCTGCCGCCATATCTGTCAGCCACAAATCGCTCCACCACGCCCTCCATACATGTCTCATACACACTATTGTCACTCTCAGATATGTCCATCCCCAGAGATTCCTCGTACAGGTTGTACTCCATCCTGTCATCCAGTGACAACAGTCCGGTGAGCGGACTCACCGCAACCACCATCATGACAAATCCAACGGCGATCTGTACATAACGCCTGAGCTTTGCATCCGGCGCTATGTGCAGCATGACTGAGAACAGCACACTGCACACCAGTATATTCTTGATCCACTCCCTCAGCATGACACACCTCCCATCAGGATATGTTCATGGTCATAAGTGCTATGCTTATGACGAACATCATGACACTTATACCACAGGCCTTCAGCATGAGCTCCGAGGTCTCCGCCACTATTCCAACCCCATCCGCATAACGTCTGTCACCTATCGGCTGGACCAGGGCAGCTATGCACTTCAGGGTAAATATCACAACCAGTATCTTCAGCACAGGCACCGCAGCCATGATGATGATCACGATGGTGCACGCCATACCCATGCAGTTCTTTATGAATTCTCCCGTGCTGATCATCACGCTCAGGACCGAGCTCACCGTTGACATTCCGGACATCCTGCCGATGGTCTTCAGGACACCATTCCTTGATACCCTGTCAAGAGATGGTGCAATGATGGACTTTACCACATTTATCCCCGTGACCACTGCGAACACAGACCTCATCCCCCATACTGCTATGCTTTTCATCAGCTGCGCCATCTTCGAGAAGTGATCCTCCCTGTTCAGATTGTTCACAAGAGACAGCAAGCCGCTGCATTTGACCAGCGGTATCACCGCTCCGATCATGATGTTCTGACATATGTATATGACAAATATGATAATGGATTGCGAATACCTTGAGCTCTCAGGACCGCTGACACACATCATGGAAGCCGCATACATCGGATAGAATGCCTTCATGAAATCCACCACATCCCCTATGGTGTCCGCCACCACTGACTGCACTATGACGAAATCCCCCAGGAGCAGAGACACCAGAACCATGTAGGTGACCATAAATCCATTCTCCATGACATACTCACCCATATTGCCTGACACATGGGAGAAGGCGCTTCCAAGTATGATCACGGCCGCTATCTGAAGTGCCAGTGCCTTGCTTGTCCTGAACTCATACACCAGCCTGTCCATGAGCACCTGAACAGCCTGCCTCCACGCCTCGTCAACGCTGCCTGATCTAAGTGCATCATATATATCGGAGAATGTTATATCTGACCGCTCAGACAGGATATCGTCGAGCTGTCTGAAGGTATCCTCATCCTCCATACTCCACCAGTCCTGCGACCCGGGATCCCCATTCTCCTCATCCCCCGGCTGATCCGCATCCAGCGCATCACTGATCCTGCAGTCCACGGAACATATCCGTATGGAGTTCTTCTGTATCAGGCTCTGCCACTGTCGCTCATCTGCATCATACACATTATCAATTCCCGGCATGGATAGAAGCCCCATCCATGTCACGAGTGCCGCACACATAACAGATGCCACAATATATCTGCATATCAATATCCTACCCCTCAACAATCTCCACCACCAGATCAATCACACTCATGAGCACCGGCATGCTCAGCAGCACCAGCGCTATCCTTCCCGCCATCTCCACCTGGGATGCTATGGCTCCGCATCCGGCATCCTTACATATATCAGATGAGAACTGGCATATATACGCTATGCCGATCATCCTCAGTATCAGTTCTATGTATGTTATGTTCAGCGACACATATGATGTCAGCCTGTCTATGTATCCGGTGATCTGCCGGAATCTTCCCACCACAAAATACATGATCATAATACAACAGGCTATGGACAGTACAACTCCATAGCCTGCATCAATTTCCTTCACCTTGAGTGCTATCAGCACCACCACCACAGCCGAGAACACCACGCCTATGAGACTCATACTGCACCTACCTCCCTATGTCTACCAGCTCCATTATCTCCGAAAAAAGGTCACTTATGTATGGTATCACCCAGGACAGGACTATGATCAGCCCCGCCAGGTTCAGCAGATAGGCATGCTCCTCCTTGCCAGAATGCTTGAGTATCTGATTGAGCAGTGCCACAAGAATACCAACTGCGCCTATTTTTAGAAGTATCTGTATGGTCATAGAACCTCCACCTTACATCAACAATATCACGATGAATATTCCCCCCAGCAGCCCAAGCGAACCCGACAATCTACGGACCTTGCCGCACCGCTCACGTTCACGCTGGTATCTGTCTGTGAGTATATCCTCCACAAGATTGATCCTGGATATCTGTGCATCCACATCCATGTCGCCTACTATCTTCCCCAGCCTGTCCACATCCGCAACCATGGCCGGACTCAGTGCGCTCTTCTCCGCAAGGACTGTCGTGGACTCCGTCCACAGCTGTGCAAATGTCATATCACTGTCCATGTCCAGCAGCTCCACAAGTCTGTGCACCCACTGCCTGATCGTCCCCGAAAGTCTCGCCTCACTGTCCTGCAGGATCTCTGGAAGCTCCGGTCCGGCATAGATTATCTGTCCCTTCACAAGCTGGATGAAAAGCAGCAGTTCTTCGAGTTCCTTCACCATCCTAAGCTGTCTCTGCCCTATGGCATGTCCTGTCATAAATGACGCGTATACCACCAGGCAGCAGCCCGCTGCCTTCAGCATTCTATATCAATCCCCCACTCATTCACACCAGCACAGCCTGTTGCCCTGGCCATCGAATATGTCAGATATCTGTCCGGCCTTCTCTCCTCCAAGCACCACATACCTGTCAAATACCCTGTTCTCCACCAGCCGTCTTATCCCGGCCCTGTCACGCACATCATCCATGGAATATCCATGTGCCGTTGCAAGCAGTCTGCATCCACAGTTCACAACTCCGAATATGGCATCCACATCCTGCGGCCCCCCTATCTCGTCAACTGCTATGAGCTCAGGTGCCATAGTCCTTACAAGCATCATCATGCCCGCAGCCTTGGGACAGCAGTCCAGCACATCGGTCCTCATGCCCACGTCATTCTGTGGAACGCCCTTGTAGCAGGCTGCTATCTCCGATCTCTCATCCACAACCCCTACAGTGGTTCCTCCATCGGATACTACCCTTATGACATCCCTGAGCAGCGTAGTCTTGCCGTGGCATGGTGCAGACACTATCAGTGTATTCAGTATCCTGTCATCAGCATATATATACGGAAGCACCGGCTTGCTGCAGCCCTTGATCTCGTGTGCCACCCTTATGTTCAGAAATGATATGTGCCTGATGCATTTGATCCTTGTGCCATCCAGTATGATCTTGCCCGCCACACCGACTCTGTGGCCGCCGCACACCGTGACAAATCCCTGTCTGATCTCATCCTCATAGGCATACAGGGAATGGTTGCACACGCACTCCAGCGTGTCATTTACATCCCGGGCTGTCACTATATACGCATTCTTCATGTTGTCAGCCCTCTGCCCCTGTCCATTCACGTATATCTCCGCATCCTCGTATCTGAGTATGAATGGACTGTTCACCCTCAGTCTTATCTCCCACAGTCTTGCATAATCAAGTCTCAGCTTCTCCACCATGCACCTGATCCTGATGGGAAGCAGGCGCAATATATCTTCTCCACACATATGTATCGTCCCTCTTCTACATAACACTGTTAATACAGCTACATAGACAATATATTCAGGATGGGGGAATATTAGAACCGGGGATTGAGGGGAATTGTCATGTGGCTGAATTCCAAACACATATACAAAAAAATCCCCTCGATTCAATACACTTGAATCAAGGGGATTCTTTATATACCTGTATTATAATTTGTAATTATACTCTTGAAAGATACTCGCCTGTACGTGTATCGATCTTGATAGTGTCACCCTCATTGACAAAGAGAGGTACTGATACCTGTGCGCCTGTCTCAACTGTACATGGCTTTGTTGCACCTGTAGCTGTATCGCCCTTTACGCCTGGCTCGCACTCTGTGATAACCAGCTCTACGAAGAGAGGTGGCTCTACAGCAAATACGTTGCCGTTGTGTGAACAGATCTTACACAGCTCGTTCTCCTTAACAAACTTAAGTGAATCACCTATAGCTGCTGAGCTGATAGGAATCTGATCGTATGTCTCTGGATCCATAAAGTAGTAGAGATCGCCATCGTTGTACAGATACTGCATATCCTTTCTCTCGATGTGAGCCTTCTCACACTTCTCTGTTGGACGGAATGACTTCTCCACAACACCGCCACTCTTGATGTTCTTAAGCTTTGTTCTAACGAAAGCTGCACCCTTTCCTGGCTTAACGTGCTGGAACTCTATAATCTGATAAATATTTCCTTCGAATTCGATTGTAACGCCGTTTCTAAAATCACCTGCTGAGATCATCTCTGCCATAACTGTCTTATCCTCCTTAAAGATGTAAACTTCTTGTCACATTTTATAATATATGAAATAATTTTTCAACTATTAATTTTCCTGCAATTTCCTCAGATGACAATCAGCTGCTTGTCAGACTTTGTCAAATTCACAAATCCATCCTCTGTAACAGCCACCAGATCCTCTATCCTGACTCCAAACTGTCCCGGAATATATATTCCCGGTTCAACAGTTATGACCATTCCCGGTTTCAGAATATCTGTACACTTCGGTGAAAATCTTGGATTCTCATGTATGAATAATCCAACCGAATGTCCAAGGCCATGTCCGAAGCAGTCTCCATATCCGGCATCCGCAATGATCCGTCTGGCAACTCCATCCACCTCATTACAAGGCACTCCCGCTCTTATGCTCTTCATCGACTCCGTCTGTGCCCTGAGAACGATCTCGTACACCTCCCTCATATAATCTGACACATGACCAATTGCAACTGTTCTTGTCATATCCGAACAGTAACCCTCATACAGGCATCCAAAGTCCATGGTGAGGAAATCTCCATCCTGCAACGGCTTATCAGTAGGGATAGCGTGTGGCATGGATGAATTCAGTCCTGACGCAGCTATCGTGTCAAAGCTCAGCCCCTCCGCACCATTCTTCTTCATGAAATACTCAAGCTCCAGGGCTATCTCCTTCTCCGTAAGGCCCGGGCGTATATACTCAACAATGTGTGCAAATGCCGCATCACCGATGGATTCCGCTGTTCTGAGCTTCTCTATCTCCTCGTCTGTCTTGATCTGCCTCATGGCATCCAGACTGCCGTCAAGATCCACCAGACATGCATGTGTCAATCCTGCGGAATACTCCTGATACTCCCGGTAGCTGATACTCTGGTTCTCAAATCCAACTCTGAGTGAGCCTTTATCGCAGGCTATATCACCCAATATATCATTGATACACCCAACATAGCCTCTGCCCGCTATGTCCATGCATTTGTATCCATCACATTCTCTCTGAACCTGCTCCGTATATCTGGAATCAGTCACCACGTATCTGCGGTCTCCCGTATATACAAGAACACCCTCTCCTCTATACGATGCAATATATCTCATATTGTACCTGTCTGTCACAAGTATGGCCTTCAGATCCTTCTCCTGCATGATCCTGTCAAGTCTGCTATATATTCTGTCTGAACCTGTACACATCTGTCATCATCTCCCTACAACCGATATAATCTCATCAACGATATCTTCTACGCTCTCTCCTGTCACTCCTATTATCTGATCTGCCGCAGCTTCATACACCGGCTGTCTCACAGACATCAGGTCATGTACCTTCTGTGCTGCATTCTCTCCCTGAAGAAGCGGTCTGGTCTGATCCCCGGCAAGTCTCCTTATGACCTCTTCCGCGCTCACATCAAGATATATGATACTTCCCAGCTTTCTGAGCTCATCAACGTTCTCACTACGCATCGGGAGACCCCCACCGGTGGATATGACTGTATGTGTAAGTGAGCCATTCAGCACCTTAAGTGTATCCGTCTCCAGCTGCCTGAAATACTCCTCTCCCTTATCGGCAAATATACTCTTGATGCTGCATCCAGCCTTCTCCTCTATATATTCATCAACATCAAGCAATGTATATCCCAGTTTCTCCGCAAGTGTCCTGCCAACCGTCGTCTTGCCACATCCCATAAATCCTATGAGGATGATATTGTGCCGTACCGCTTTCATGAGCTTATCATATACGATATCTGCTATGTCTTCAGATATGGATATATCATTCCACAGCTCGTATGCTATTATTCCCTGATAGAGCAGCATCCTGAGACCATTGTATGCAGATGTTCCGGCCTCTCTGCACAGCTTCATGAAGCTTGTCTCGAACGGATTGTATATAAGGTCTATTCCGACCTTAACTCTGGAATAAAACTCAGGGTCATCTATCACTACAGCATCCACATTCGGGGCAAGCCCTATGGATGTAGACTGGAACACAATATAACCTTCACTGTCCTGAAGCTCACCATACGAAGCAAGCTCCATAGCCTTCACTGCATTTCTTCCAAAATGCGCATTCATGTCATCAGCAATGGCCTGGGCCTTCGCAAGGGTTCTGTTCAATATGTATACTTTCTCTGCGCCCTTGTTCATACACATATAAGCCACTGCCTTGGCTGCACCGCCAGCACCGAGAATGACCGTATTCTTTCCCTGAAGATCTACTCCATATGTATCAAGCTCCCTTGAAAGCCCCATCATGTCTGTGTTGTAGCCCTTATAACCACCATCCACTCTCACCAGAGTATTCACAGCGCCTATTGCCCTGGCTCCCTCATCAATATCAACCAGATAATTCATGATATTGTTCTTGTGCGGAACCGTCGCATTCATTCCAAGTATGTTCAGTTCATATGCTCCTCTCACAGCATCCCCAAGGCCTTCTGCATGGGTGTGAAATGGTACATATACCTCGTCTATATCCAGTATGTCGCTGAGGGTATTGTGTATCAGCGGTGACATGGTGTGCTGGACCGGGTCTCCCAGGAGTCCAAGCAGTCTTGTTTTTCCGTTTATATTCATAATTTTTTATCCTTGTCGTATTCGTATTATGCATCTTTGTTGTCGCAATGCCCATTATAACACAAAAAGAGCCTTACAACACATATCTTATACATGTTGTAAGACTCTTCCATAAATCTCTGTGTTCTACGATAAATTTATCTCAATAATTATGCTCCACAGTATCTTCTCTCTGCAACACAATCACCAATAGAATCTATTGTATTCTCTGTCAGGTTGAACAGAGGATCACCGGCATTGATCTTGATCATAACAAATGCAGGAGTAGCCTTGCCTTCATAGTATACTTCTATAACTATGTATGCATCCTGGCTTGAGTTGAAATATGTCTCCTGAAGCTTCAGTGATTCATCTGTTTTTCCACGAAGCATATCTCTAAGCTCATTCTGTATTGTCTTGAGATCTACCTGATCATCACCTGTACCAACTCTGGTGTAGGACTTGATCATGACATCCTTATCTGTACCATCTGTATTCTTATCAAATCCAGGCTTAGTCCTAAATGTAGGATCCTCATAACCAATGTCATAGTAAACGTTTACTCTTGTAAGCTTCGTTCCATCAGGTATTGTAACCTTCATGTCAAACTCTGGTGTATCAGTCTTACTGTCAACAGTCTTCTCATATACAGTCACGCCATTTGAAAGTGCAACCTTATTCTTTGGAAGCTCTGATGAATCAGCAAATGTCTGATCTGGCTCATATGCCTTAATTGTTGGAACGTTTATAAGGGCATTTGCACTATTAACTATTACATTTATGAACAGCTTTCTCTCATCATTGTTCTTGGTCTTTGAACCAGTAACTGATGTATGACCAGCTCCACAGTATGTAACCGCTCCTGAATTGTAAGCAGTTGTATAAATGAAGTAGTTCTCCATACCATCATATGGATCTGCTGCATAATATGATGAAGCAACCTTAGCAAATGACTTGTCACCTGAATTATTACATCCTGCAAGTGTATACCAAACTGTTGTGTTTGGATTCTCCATATCAAGAGAATATGCCTGCTGATGCGTTCCTGAAATATTAAGTGAAGCACCTATGCTGAACGGATAAAGAGTAACCAGACCCTTATTCAACTGACTTGCCTTAGCAGTCTGTGCCAGTCCGCTCTCATCATGATTACCATCACGAACAGTCTTTCTCAGAGCTGTTTCATAATCCATCTTAGCATACACATACGAGAACTTACCCTTTGCATTATTGTTATCCTGAGCAAGATTCAACTGACCCATAGCCAGTGCGCTTATATTAAGTCCAGAATATACATCTCCGCTGCCATATGAAGTTCCTGCAAGATTCAAGCTTGCACTTCCTCTTATTCCTGCAGTCTCATTAAGATCAGGATTAAATGCGTATGGTGTCAAATAATACTTATCAGCATCCGGAGAATGATATTCGAGATCCTCATTTAATATATTACCAAACTGCCATGCATTCTGCCATGACTTCTTGTAATATTTGCCATCTACAATTTCATCTGCATCGTCAGGATTAGAAACCTCTGTATATACATATCCACCTTTATCACCTAGCTGTCCATATGTGATAGACCTAATAATGTCATATGAGCTGGACATATCCGACATATCTACATGATATCTGTTCATACCTACTACATCAAGCAATGTCTTTGTAAGATTAACCGCACCCTTATCATTGTATGATGTCATTGTATCATGGAAGAAGAACAGGTCTCCGCCATTAGATACGTAATTCTTAATGTATTCACAAGTCTTTGGTTTAAGGTCTATTGTATAATTACCAAAATCATCAGATGGTCCGAGCACAAGAATTGAATACATCTTGTTAAGGAAATTACTTCCATTTGCCCTACGCTTATATGCCATATAAATGTCTCTAGCATTCAGCTCCTCATCCTTTGCATCTCTGTATGCAATGAATTTATCCTTAAAATCTCCGTAGCCATTAAGATCACTCTCACCGCCAAAGCCTGAACCTCCACGATAATATGTATCAAATATCATGTAATACTGGCTATACTTCACACAGTACTCAAGCAACTTTATCTTATCTGCATCCGTTTTTGTCTTTACCGCGTCAATAAATGTCTTATAAGTATCTCTGCTATATCCTTTTTCACCTGAAAGCGCTTTTATAACGCTTTCCAGATATTCGTCTATTGCAGTCTTCGGTGCTGACACTGCACTGACCGCAGCATTGTAATCAGATTCTACTGTGCTGAGTCCAGCTGCATACTGTGCCTTAGTCAGCTTATCTGTATTGCCATATCCGACCTCAACAGCGCCACCAGCCTCAAGTATCTCAGCCTCCTCAACCCACTTGTCAAGGCACTCATAATTACCAGTCACACCATCATCAGTTTTGAACTGCGACTTATTCTCAGTTGCAACGACCATATCAAGATCTATATCATATTCATCTGTTAAAACATCTGCAAGATTTGAGTACCAGTCATCATCATTTTTGTCTGTATCATACTCAACTATGCCAAATACGTTCTCATGTCTACCGAATACTTTCTTCTGGGAAACCTCCTGCTGGGAGCCTTCTTTGCTTCCTGTAGGAACACCGTTGTAATACATGATTCTATGAGATCTCTGTGATAATATGTCAAAATACAACATATCTGCAGGATTCTGATAATCTCCGCCACCATTCTCAATATAGTTAGTCTGAATCTGAAGTACCTTTATATCGCTCTTCTCTGTCACAGTCTTGTTTATCTTACATACATCCGTATAAGACGCAAGTACATTGCTGCCTGTACCATCTGTAATCTCTAGCTTCCAATATGCTGAACCAAAGAAGTTGTCATCCAAAGGTATGCTAACTGTTGTAAGTTCATTATTTTCTGCAATGCCATCAGAATGATAATCCGTATTATCAAAAATCGTATTCTTGTCTTTATCAACATACAATCTATACTTATATGACGAAGCTGATCCATCCACTGTAAATGAGAACTCCAGATTTTTTGTATCAAGATATGTATTCTCAATTCCCTGCTGATAGCTTGTAGGCTTATCTGATAAGATAACCTTCACTCTGCCAGCAGAATTCTCAAGCAGTGAATTCAAACTTTCTTCGTATGAAGTACTCATAGCAACTGCATATGTTGTAACAGTCTTACCATACTTACCATCTGTATTGTCTATATTTCTTGTCTGCGCTGGATTAAATCCCCACCATACATTATGATAAGCTGCTTCTGCACTGGCAGTACTTGTCTGAGAATATCTCTCATAAATATTATCAACAAGCTGATACATTCTTGATGAAGGATCAAGATAGTAATTCTTTCTCTCTATCTGTCCATCATCCTTATACCAATAGCCCTGAAGAAGCTGAACCTGACTTAATTCCTGAGCATTCTCTACATTAAGGCCTTTCATCTTCTCATATACTGATGTAAGCTCACTGCTCACTATAACAGGTCTATTAGCCGTTATATAGCTCAGAATCTCATTGTATTTGTTCTTCGTAAGATCGTTACCATTTTCTGGAATGAAAGACTGCTGTCCGGCATAAAGTGCAGATGGCATCTTACTTGAACTTACTCTCTCAAGCATACCTGTATGAGTATACATGATGAATGTTGGCAATGCATAAGCAAGTGCCTGAACACCCTTACCACCACCTGGTGCAAAGTCCTGTGCATATCCATATATCGACTCAATATCTCTATCAACAGCACTTATATCTCCACCGATATATATAAGATCATACGTTGCGAGGATATTCTGATTCATACCGATAAGCGCCTCTGTTGACACCTGGGTAATGTCTATATTGCTATATCCATACTGCTTATATTGCGTTGTCTGCTGCAATGCATGAGCTATCTTTGCCTTTGTAAGATCAAAGTCATAATACTCTATACCCTCAGCAATCTCTTCCTTCGCCTTACTAGACACTACATCCGAAGGCACAGAATAATAATCTCCCTTTATAGCTGAACCATCAGTTCTCTTTGAATATGAAGAAGTGTTATCTGCCTTTGATTCTGCTACAGTAAGATCTATTGGATAATCTGGCTGAATCTCAAGGACCTTAAACTTGTTATCATATCCATCCCTGTACACACCTGCATTGATGACGTCTGCAACAGGCTTTGCCAATGGACTCTTTATAACACTGTTCTTCTCATCTCCTGTATTGCCAGGATTGTCATTATCCTGCTTACCAGAACCAGTCTCAACACCAGCCTCTGATGAAACAATAAAGTAAAGATTTCCTTCTATTGCTTTTACAAACTGATCAAATACATCCTTACCAAGCTCATATTTTGCTATCTCTTCGTCTGTTGCATCCGCAGCAGGGAAGTAATCTCCTGCATCTATGAATATGAAGTCATAGTCTGTGAGTTTCAGCTTACTAATCTCAGTAAGTTTTCCTGTTGCTGCATCATTTATCAGATTTCTCTGCTGTGCAAGATAATCATTGTAGCACTTATCCACATACGCTGTAACCTTTGCCTCTGTTGAAAAATCTACATAATCACCAAAGGTCTGGCTTGTATATGTTTTGCCAATATCTGTGCCTGCTAATGTTGTAGCCACATTGTCCATGAAATCCTTCTTAGTTACAGGAAGCATATACGTATTCTTATTATTAGCAGGATCTGTCTCTGTTCTATAGATATATCCCTCAGCAGGTGTCTCGCCGTCAAGCATAACGTTGAAATCAAAGCTAAGGTTGGTATCATCATTACCAGACTCACCAGTAAGTGAAGATACTCCAGCAATACACTTTATGTCTGATCCGTCAACATCCGATGTAACCGTTTCCGGAATGCTTATAACTACTCTGTAATTATAATCATAATTCAGCTGCTTGAATTCATATGTATAATACTCTTCTACAATTGGATTACCATTCTCATCAAGTATCGGCTGTCCATCATCATCAATTTTCTCTTCTTTTACATATGTAAGCGGTACTTCATATTCATCACCAGCTGCAGCAGACATTCCAGCAGGTGAAACTGTTGTTGATACAACTTTACCATCTGCATCTTTCTGAACATTCTCTATAAGAAGATATGCCTTTGCCTCTGACATATTGATCGACTCATTTGTCGTCGTTACCTTACCACTGATATTCTTTGTCTTCACATCCATATAGTGTGAATTAGGCATGGATGAGGTCTTGAATCCCTTTGTTCCATCTGTGATAGCCTCTTTGATATCAAAGCTGCTTATCTGATATATCTCAGCACCACTAGGTACATATGGAGACAGACCCAAGCTATCATCCGCCCGACCCTGTGAATACATGTGTGATGTCAGTTCACTGTTCGGAGCAGCCTCCACAGACTTCCATGTAGCAGAATCCGAATCATATGTGTACTTGGATTCTCTGGTATCAGTATTATCATTGATATCTTTCATCTCATTGAACATCTTGCTATCATCTTTCTCTGATATAACAAGAATCTTCGCATGATCATATTTCCAACTACTCTTATCACCCGTAGTACCAGATCTATCTCTGGCCTTTACATATGTGGTATCACCTTTGCCAAGAGGATCATTATTAGTTCTCTCAAGGAAATCAATAAGATCAACTCCATCATACCACTTGTAGTATGTATTAAGTCCTATATAGTTAGCGCCACCTTCACTTACAGGTCTCGCTCTAAGTATGAAATCTGTAAGTGTATAATTTGTCTTTCCTGTTGGAACAGGCGTTGTTCCGCCATCATTCTTCTTTGCTTCATTGTACAACGTCTCAAAGAAATCTGACTTTGTAACAAGAACATTGTCGTAACGAGCAACAAGATTCTTTGTCATAAGCTTATATGCAAGTGCGCCCATTCTGTACTCATCATTATTTCCACTTATATTTCCTGGATTTGAAGTACACAAAGCATCCTCACATATGGCTATCGGATGCGAATCTGATGTAGCAAAAGCATCAAGCCAATTATACAAATCCTCACTAAGATCACCTGCTGAACCATATGAAGTTGCTGAATCAGCCCATATGTATACAAAATCAGCCTGATTAAGTAATGCCTGCGCTGTTGCATCCATCTTGCTCAGATCGCTTACAGTAAATGTACAAAGTGAAACTGCCCCCTTAGCCATAAGCTCAGAATTTCCTTCTGACTTATAACCATTAAACACCGCACGTCTAAAATACTCTCCAGAATATACATACTTCCCAAGCCATGTTGCACCAGCATCACTTACACTGTTGCCTGCCTCAGAATCTGCTTTCATCTGCATATCAACTGCAGCTTTACTTGATGCAGAATTTGGAACGATCTGTACTATTCTGTACTTATCCTGTCCCTTTTTCTTTTTATTTGCATCATTAGAATTCGCAATTGCCCAATCAATATTAGTACGCTTTGAAACTTGAAGCGTAGCATTGTCGCCACTCTGAGCACTTATATCAGATGTGCTTGACCCAGAATTGGCCAAAGTAAAATTCACGAATATTGCACTTACCACAAGCGCAAATATAATAGCTACGGAAGATAAAAGTATCTTTTTGTTTTTAAACACTGTTTTTACCTCCTCTATTAATTCCACTCATGCTTCTTCAGCACGAATGAATTTCTAAGTCCAACAATACCTGTGATATCATATTTCTCGCTGGTTTTGTTGTCCTTAAAACTGATTAACAAAGCTACACTGTTATCATCAGGATTCACCTGCAATTGGAAATTCTCAACATTCTTTGCAAGAAGAGTTCCGTTTTCAGAACTTCCATCCTTAATAATCTCGGTCTTGCGAAGTTCTGCCAAAGCAGGATTTGCTACACCAGGATCATCACTTTTAGCTTCCAGCTTCCACTTTGCGTAATCACTCTCTGACACCTCATCTCTGTATATGTACAGTTTATGATTCTTTTCATCAAATGTAATTGTACAAAATGCATGAACATTGTAAATTATATTGTTACTGGAATCCTTAACTATCTTGCCTGCAGGATCCTTTACATAATCTGATGCATATTCAATCCAAAGATACCTTGTATCAATCAATGACTCTGTATCATTTACAGATGACTTTTCATCAAAAGGTTTTACATCCGTGAGATCATAACAATTATTTATCTTTACAGAAACTTCTGAACCAGAACTTCCTGTAACTACTTCTTTGTACACAGGTGATGTAGAATTACCTGAACAAAGTTTTAAATTAGATGCCTTTGTGTCAGTCTCACCTGGAACCATAAAACAGCTCAAGTCTGCAGTCGCTGCATCTTCTATCTTGGTTGCCTCAGGTATTGTTCTACTATATGTTACGCCAGAGCCTACATATCCAGCTCCAACTATCTTAACCTCTGTAGCTCCCATAAGCATTCCTGAGATTGTATCATATGTCTCTGTCGCCTGAGTCTGAAGCTTCTGTATCGATTTCTGCTTTCTGTTGGTATTAACTGTTGAAGCAACAAGCGTTATAACCGCTACCATGAATATACCAAGTATGGCCATATACAGAATAAGTTCTATGAATGTGAATCCTTTATTATTAGTAATCTTCTTCAAAATCCACACCCCCTAATCTTCATTCTTTCCATATGTATGTCCGCCTGTATACTTGTTCAGTGTAACACTTCCAACAGACTGTGTAGGAGAATTTTGCTTACAGAAAATGTACTGTCCTTCCCCTTTCAATACCTGTCCGTCAGACTTTCTTATGCGGATAAACATGTCCGTAACAGCCACACCATTCTTCATTTGTGTCGATGCATCATATGAATCACTGTAATATATTACCACTCTCTCCAACGTAGCATCTGGTTTTCCCGGATTTTTTCGTGTATAGGTCTTCGCAGTTGGATCGTAGGTTGCATAATATATATCATAATTTGCACCATTCTGGACCAATTCTATGGTCTCATTTGAACTCAAAGTTTTCGTTCTCATCTCAAGGGCAGAAAGTTCTGAATCAAACTTCTGCATGGAGGCCTGCGCCTGTGATGTCCTTATGGAAGCAATAGTAAGTGCCCCCATGCCAGACATAACAGCTATGATAGCAATTACAATGATCATTTCGACCAATGTATAACCACTATTATTTTTTAATTTTTCTCTCATCAGCACACCTCCTACTCTACATTTCGCTTCCAGTTCTGGAATGCGAGAATATCTTCATAAGAGATATCTGATATTGATACTGTGGATCCCTCAGATTTCGTCTCTTCCTTTTTGTTCACATAGTTCTTCAATACAGTAGATGTTACAATACTTACATCACTATCTTCTGCACACTTTTTCAATAAAGTTGCTACATAATTGGCATCCGCAGTAATATCCATAACATGATCAATCTTGATCTTGGATCCAGAAATTATCAATCCCTTGAATGACTTAACATTACTTGAGAAGCTTACCTCGCCACCAGCTATGATAATTCCCTTTGCTTTTCCATCTCCATTGACATCATCAATTACAACTGATCCCTTATTCACTATGATCTTATCATATGTTCCATCAGTATTACCTACAGATTTATCAATAGTTATACCATTAGCACCTGATGTATTCACATGATTGAAAACTTCATTCATATCTACATACTGAGAAATAGGTGTAATACTATAATCATATGAATATTCATCTGATATCTTATTATAATTATAACTGTATTCACCTGAGGATTTTGTGTAATTAACTATATCCCAAGCACTGATCTTTGTACCATCTTTGTCTTCCTTGTCAACAACTGACAGATGATCCTTCATGTTGATATACATATATGACAAAGTATTACTTGCCTGCTGTTCTCTGGAATATTTCTGCTTAGACAACGTTGTTGTGCCATTATCATCTTTAACCTGATACAGACCATACAGATTATTTGCTGAACTCTTGAGATCTGAATACAGCTTTCTATCATCATACAATCCACCATGAGTCTGATATAACGAAGAGAATGGCTTGCTGTCGCTCACATTCTCCAATGCGTTCTCTACATTAAGTACAGTATCTGTTGACTTTCTGAAGAACAGCTTCTCATTTCCATCAACATCCTTCTCAGTCTGATCTGTAAGAGCTCCGCTTGTTTTTACCTTATTTTCATCCTGTGGAAGAATAAGTTTAACATTGAAATTCTCATAATTTCTAACATTATATGCACTCTCCTCCAGTTTGGAGTCTGATGTATCAAACATTGCATAATAATCCTCAGCGAACTGCTCCGCAAGACTTCTCGCATCTTCATTCACACTCTCATCAATGTAGAGATAATAATATGTATGACCTGAAATCTCCTGTTTTATTGCCTTTATAAGACTTTCATCACCATCCGGATTATTCGCAAATTTATACTTTTTATAAAGATTCTTTAATTTTGCAATACTCTCAAATTCCTTTGGGAATCTCAGCAATACTGTTCCATCATCATTCTCCTGAGCTACAGACCACTGTGTGAGGAAAATAAGCTGATTGGACTTAACATCGAGAGACTGACCTGTTGAGTAATCAGTCAGATTGGTATATGCATAATCTGCATCCCTGTCAACCGTAATACCATCTGCTTCTGTGGCATTTTCCGCACTTGCTGCTGTGATCTTGGAAAATTCTATATATGATTTACCAGCAATATACAGTGAATCAAGTCTTGAAAGATCTATAGTTGAACCCTTTCCATTAACTATAATCGCACTGTCACTGAAATGAGAACGGAGCTTATAGCCAGTAGCAAGAAGTCTTGTCATTCCTTCTCCTCCAGCAGTACCCTTAAGATAATTGATACTTCTTGAATCAGCTGCATTGTAGCTATAACCGAAGTATCTTCCCTGTGTAAATAACAGATTAGACTTAGGTGCATTCAGCTCTGTGTCATCATATATGAAAGCATCTGCTGCAACAGTCATTGTTCCACCTGTACTACCACCAAGAACTATATTATCTGCCCACAATTCCGAACGTACATTTGAACGTCCTGACACTACAAGATTAGCACCATTATGTGTTCCTACAGTTCCTGAACATACAATTACATCTGAACTTATGTTAACATTTGTTTTATTACCATTTACATATATACCCGAATATAAACTGCTGTCTGTGGTTCCCCACTTCATTGTCTTTTTATCGGTATATATATCAGTAACCTTTTTACTATTATTTGCATTATAATCTTTGTTATAGAAGTCACTGGCTGCATAAATGTTACCATTTATACGTACTGTATTGGCCTCCGTCGCAACATTTGTAGCACTTGAATTTGCATCATTGCCTGTGTTAATCTCTACACCCATATCGGCAAGAAACGCATAATCATATAAACTACTGCCAGACGTTGTACTCATGTCGAACGATACATTATACTCCGGCTGTGTAAGCAGCATGTCCGTAGTTATGGACTGTATATACTTACCACTTGAAGTTCCCTGTACCTCCACTTCTCTCTTGACACAGACATTCTTGAATGCAATTGACACTACACTATCTTTTTTATATGTTGACTGTGTCTTACTGCTCATATTACCATCTGCATTGAACGACTCTGTCCTGGTCTTGCCATTCACATCGGTGAATACCAGCTGCATGTTGGATGTATCAAGATAGACTCCATCGGTGTTTGTTGATCCATCTGACAACAGCATTCCCTTCTGATTGGACATATACGACTCAAGAGTTGATTTCACTTCCTTGATTCCTTTATACTTTGCATCTGACATAAAGCCACTCATAAAAAGTTTCTTAAAAAGTGCATTTGCTTCCTCATCTGTCAGATTTACGTACGCTTTACTCTTTGTATCATACACAACAACAAGCTCAGCTGTAGTTGTATATGCTGAATAAAGATGTTCATTAGTTGCAGCACCTACACCTGCATATATCTCATCAAGAGCAGTCTCAACTTCATAGAAATTATTCAACGAATTGAGCTTATAAAACTTGAGTTTATATGTCATCAATGTGCCCATCAGCAGTGCCGATACGAGTATACACATAAATGTAGTAGCTACTATAACAAGGACGAAACTTGAGCCGTGATCATTTGTTCTATTAAGCTTTTCCCTTAACTTTCTAATCATTTAACTACTTCCCCCTTGTACCTGTAACAACTGTCTTGTTGTTTTTGCTGTCTGTGAGAGTAACTTTTATGTCATACATGTATATCTCGTCACTTTCATCCTCATCTGTTGACTTCACATCTGTATAACCAGATTTAGATGAATCAATACTGAAATTTGCAAAAACCTTAAGATTTGATGTTGTTGAACCTGTTGCAAGATTCGTTCTGATGCTTATATCCTTTGCGCCAGTTATTGTCTTTGAGCTTGAATATGTGATATCCTTCAAACTATTTATACCTAACTGCTCACATATGATCTGTCTGTACTTCTTGGCAATATCACTATTATTGTTATTGATATCAGATACTGTCTGAAGAAGATATATCTTAACCTTGTCATCAGCATCTGTTATCTTATTGTCTATAGTTATAGTATCAACCGGGCAATAAGCTCCATTGCAGATGGCTGGTGCATAGAGCAGATATATCGGAGGCAATTCGTCCTCGAATTCCTGCTGGAATACAACACCATCTCCATATGTTGATGACGGAATGTATACATTCGTCTTTTTGACATTCTCATATGAATCTTTAATAATTGAAAGTTTGGTAGTATCCTTATACTCAACCTTGCACTTAACTGTATACTTATTGCCAAGTTTTGATACTTCTATAATAGTATTCTTAGAAAAGTAATCATCTGAGAAGAAATCAGAGCCACTGAGATACTGGCTATACCATACATCATATGCTGAAAGCACCTTGGCCTTTTCATTCACAAAATGCTGATATGCATCATTATCCAGATTATTCTCAGCAACAAGACTATCTCTTCCTGTATATGTAGCTGTTGCTATGATCGCGGCCTGCTTACTGTCGAGATTTCTCGCTGTGCCAGATGCTGAAATGCCAGTTTTCACTGTGTTACCACTTGAATCCTGCTTAAACTCAACGGTTGCAGGTGTAGTTGTATCATCAAACTTGGTAAGTACATATCCATTCTTCATAGCCTGATACGCTGCATCATTCAACTCTACTGTGCAATTATACTTCTCAAAACTAGTACCAAGAGAAATACTGTCATTACAATCATATGACACCTTTGTATACTCTATTTCTTTTCCATCAGGTAAGGTAAGCTTTGGTTTTGGATTGCTCCATGAACCAGCAAACGTATACCTGATACCATCCTTGTCAACATCAGCTACTGATACAGAGCTACCAAGTTCTGCAGCCTTGAAATTCTCCATAATCTCCTCGGCCTTCTCCACGGCATACTGCTTCTTGGTTGACTGTGTACCGGTATTCACTGACATCATCAAGGCTCTTGTAATAGGATAAACCAAAATGGCAAATACAGCCGCAGCTATTATGATTTCCACCAAACTAAAGCCTTTATTGTTAGATTTTACCATTTCTTTTTATTCACTCCATTCAATATGGTCGAACTACTCAGCCTGCGTTGTTGTGGTTGTAGTAGTTGACTTAACTGTAGGGTTACCAAAGATATTATTTGTTCCTATCTGTACATTTACATCAGCATGATCTGTTGTTCTGTCCTCACCATTTACAGCGTATGATGTGATTGTCATACTACCAGCATACTTACCTGTATTCTCATCAAAAGCTATATTGATATCATCAAGTGTCATTCTTGAGTCACCGTTCTTGATGTAGTCAATGACATCCTTGATATCTTTATAATCTCCTGTATAAGTAACAGGGAATGATGCTGAATAGCAGTTATAACTTGGCGCTGATATTCCAGCATCAAGAGTTACATCTGACGATGTGTCTGCTGATGCATCAACAGTAACATCTCCAACTGCACCTGAACCAAGTGTGTAGAATAATGTCTCCTCACCCATTGATACTGTAGGGAAATTAAACTTATACTTATCCTTCACGCCCTGTAAATACATGATAGTATTGTCCTGATAAAGCTCCGAAGGGAACTCTGCAAGAATTGCCTCATACTGAGACTTATAATTCTCTGTCTCATCTATGTACTGCTGTCTGTTCGCATCCTTGGTCTTCAAATCATTGTAATATGCTTCTCTGGTAGCCTTCTCTGCATCTATCGTCTTCTTCTCATCAAAATTGCTTGATGCTATGAATCTAATTGGAAGAATCAATATAGCAACACCAAGTATGAATAATAATAAATTTCTCTGGCCCTTTGTAATTGAATCCATGTTGTAACCCTCCTTACTGAACTGCTACTTCATCCGTAGCTTCTTCTGTATCAACTGTCTGATCCTTATATATACATGATACCGTGAAATCATAAGTTGCTGTTCCGCCTTCAACTTCCGTATTCTCAGTCACAGCCTGTATAAATGTATTATCTATACACTCTATTTCCTTGAGGTTTATTGCAAAAGCAGCTATATCCTCGTATGTCTTTGCATTTCCAGTGAAGCTGACACCTGAAGATGATGAAGTAAAACTGTTCAGACTTATGCTCTTCGGCATCTTATCCTCAAGTTCAGTAATAAGTGTACCAACATTCTCGTTGAGATTCTCTGTGTAGCTGTACATATTCTGAGCGTCCATATATGTACTCTCCGCAGCATCATGAGCCTGAACTATCTGTTCAATATCCTTAATTGCCTCTATATCTCTGTTCACCTGATCAAGCTGTGATTGAGCCTTATTCTTTGCAATGAATGAATACGCTGTCACACCTCCTGCGATAACAACGGAGAGTATGAGAAACGCTATAACAAGTGGAGTTGTATCTACTCCAGCTGAAACATTCTTGCTTCCAGCCTCACTAAGCTCAAATCCCATTGGATCAAATGCTGCTCCAATAGGAACTGTGAGATATACAGGGTTGTAAATCTTGAGATCAATCTTTGGATCAAACTTGATGTTGTACAGTGTATCCATAACTCTTGTGGATACATTAAGCTGTACCTTGAAGAGTCCGTCTATGCCTTTGATAAGTGCTCCGTCGCCTGTGAGGAATACATCATCAATAGGCTTGTCTGGATTCTTAGATGTAAAGAAATCCATAACTCGACCAATGTTGTTGATGAGATACCTGAACGCACCTGTGATCGCATTGTCATCGAAATCAACTGTGAGAAGTCTCTCATTCTGAAGCAGAGTCATAGCGGTGGTTGCATCCACGCCCTTGGCATCCATCACTTCATTCACCACAACATTAGTTCCGTATGGAACCGTTCTCTGAAGGAGAAGTGTGTCTCCTTTCACTATGTTGAGCACTGTAGATTCACTGCCCAACTGGATTACCATAGTAGTCATAGCCTCAGTGGTCTGAGTCTTGATCAACTGAAGCATTGCATTACCGATATAATCAAGTGCCACTACCTTAAGTCCCGCCATGGCAGCAAGATCATAATATGATCTGACCATGTTCTCAGGGGCTGCAACTGCAAGCACTCGAAGTTGTTTGTTATTCTCTTCATCAGTAACTGTCTCAAGAACTGAGTGAGACACTACGTAATCCTCTATATTAACAGGGAAATACTCTGATGAGTTCGCATTAATAATTCCTTTGATTTTGTTCTCCTTAACGAAAGGCACAAGGACCTCTCTGTTAACGATCTTTGTAGAGGTAAGAACAAATATTGCGTTCTTGTTTGTAATTCCATTTGCTGAGAGCTGTGACTTGATTGCCTCTGCCACTCTCTCCTTGTCTCTGATCACGCCATCCTCATAGGCATCCTCAGGTGTCTCGAAGATGATCGCATTGTGTATCGTTGACTGCTTCTTATTTGAAGGTGTAACTTCAACGATTGTAATACTTTCATTCGTAATGTCGATTGTTAAAACTTTGTTATTACTCGCCATTTTAATAGCCTCCCTCGCTAATCAGTAGTTTTGTCTGGAGACGCATTGCCTGCGTCCGCATTGAGTACCAGCTTACCGCTGTTCACCCCATTTACATAAATCATTCAGACATAGTAATGTCTAATAAAATAAAGGTCAACAATCTGTCACCCTTTTAATTGCTTATTCCCTCCGTATAATGACCCTTTTATAAAGAGGTTATACGCTAAAAACAAGTACCAGCTTCTTAGTAAGCTAGCTGCCGCCATGCGATCTGTTTACATAAACCGCTGACTGCAAAGAACGGCTGAATACGCATAATGATTTTAGTATCCAGCCTCATGATCCATTATAATAATATCAAAGTAAATCTTTCAATTATTATAATAACCATTCTTATTATCAGGCACAGGCGATAATTATTTATACACTACGAGGACTGCATACAACAAATATCGTCTATGCCTTATTGCTATTTACATCATAAGTAAACTTGCTTATTCTTTTTTACTTATAATCAGGATCAACATCTGGATAAAGAACAACTTCCTTTGTTCCACCTGTAACTCCAACCTGGAACTGATCCTTGTTTGCTCCAAGGTGAACAAAGAATGTTGCATTCTTGTCATACTTTGGCTTATACTTGCTTCCGCCGAGCTGACTAGTAACCTCTGAAGCAAATGAATCAGCTGTACCAAGCTGTGTTCCATTAACAGCTACAGTATATGACTGATTTCCTGATGCGTCATCATAAGCAGCCTCAACTGAAAGTGCATTTGTAACTGCTGTTGCAATTGTCTGTGCGTTTGATACATCTGTTGATCTTCTTGACTTAGCGATGTACTTGATAAGGGCTGGTGCAAGTGCTCCAGCAAGGATTGCCATGATAGCAATAACGATAATTAACTCTACTAATGAGAAACCTTTGTTGTTCTTCTTCATAGTTTTTACTCTCCTTTTGATTGTCTGTATTGTTTGTTGTTGTATTGTGCTCATCGCACTATATTAAACCGGCATCCTCGTTCTACCGAACTTAATCATTTATTAACAGGTAATGTACTGCAGGTCATTCAGAACATCACCATTCCTGGCATTCACATTCTGGCTTATACACCATCCAATGCGTTGTACATACTCATGATAGGTCCGTATACAGCCGCAACTATCATTCCTACCACTCCGGCAAGGAGCACCATGATCAAAGGCTCCATAGCTGCTGTAAGTGCATTCGTAGCAGCCTCAACCTCCTCGTCATAGTAGTCAGCAACCTTGCTAAGCATCTCCTCTATATCTCCTGTCTCCTCACCGATCTTCGTCATGGCTGAGAGCATAGGTGGAAGCATCGTCATATCCTTGAGCGGCTTTGAAAGTGGCACGCCCTTGGACACCTGAACCTTCGCATCCATCAGTCCATCTCTGATGATCTTATTGTCCATCATCTTGGCAACCTGCTCAACGGCATCTATCATGGATATACCTGACGCCATCAGTGTACTCATGGTTCTGGCAAATCTCGCACATGCCGTCTTCACATTCAAGTTACCGAATATCGGCGCCTTAAGTCCTATATTCGCGAAGAGCTGTTCACCGAAAGGTGTCTTCTTGAAGAACTTGATTCCAAATACTATAGCTGCAATGATGATGATCAGCAGCCACCACTTATACTTTACAAAATCTGCCGCAGCCACCATAATACGCGTGGCAAGTGGAAGCTGTGTTCCCATCTCTTCGAACATGCTTGAGAAGTTTGGAATAACTGCCACAAGCACAACTATGATAACTATAACCATAACGCAGAGAACCACGATAGGATATGTCATGGCACCCTTGATCTTGGATGTAAGTGCATTATCCTTCTCGAAGTGCTCCACCAGTCTGTCAAGACATATCTCCAGGTTACCGGACATCTCGCCGGCTGCCACCATGTTGATCATGATAGGTGGGAATACATCAGGGTTGACTCTGAAAGCATCTGCAAGAGTACCGCCCTTCTCTACATATGTACGGGCATCTGCTATCGCCTTTCTAAGTGTCTTGTTCTCGATCTGATCCCCCATCAGCTCCAGTGCCGATATGATAGTAACACCAGCCTTGATAACAGCCGAGAACTGCTTACAGAAGACGCCCAGGTCTCTGGACTTGACCTTCTTCTTAAATCCTATACCCCCCAGCGGGCTGCTCTGCTCTGTCAGACTCATGATAGAGTATCCTTCCGACTTCAGCTTCTTCTCAGCACCGTCTCTGTTAGGGGCCTCGATGGTACCTTTTTTGTTCTTACCATCTCTGTCAACAACCTTGTAATTAAATACTGCCATTGTCTCTCCTCCGACCCAATCTTAATATTCTTACGTTTTCATGTGTCCGCGCCTTAAAAGCGCAAGATTGCAACATAAATTATATGTAAAATATCTTACTATACTACTTAAACTTTATCAACATTTAATTATTTGCACGTTATTTTTTGGGATATATTCACAATTTCATTCGTACATTATTCCATATATTGCCAAATAATCAGACATTTATCCATGTTTCAGATCTACTGTCCGTTGATCTTCTTTCTCAGGTACTGCTGATCCTGAGCATATGTCATGGCCGTCTCTCTGGTGATCGTTCCTGATGCGAACAATTCATACAGTGAGTCATCCATGGTTACCATTCCCAGCGACCTGCTCGTCTGTATAGTTGACTGGATCTGATGTGTCTTGGCCTCTCGTATCAGGCTTCGTATAGCAGGTGATGCAAGCATAACCTCGAACGCGGCAACTCGTCCATTGCCACTTGCTATAGGAAGAAGTGACTGTGATATAACTCCCTCAAGGACCATGGCCAGCTGAACTCTTACCTGCTGCTGCTGGTTGGTTGGGAATATATCTATGATACGGTCGATCGTACTGGCAGCTCCGATGGTATGCAGTGTGGAGAATACCAGATGTCCTGTCTCTGCAGCGGTGATGGCTGTGGAGATCGTCTCAAGGTCTCGCATCTCTCCTACGAGGATGATATCAGGATCCTCACGGAGTGCTGCACGGAGTGCATTCGCATAACTCAGTGTATCCATACCAACCTCTCGCTGATTGACGATGGCCTTGTTGTGATGGTGGATATACTCTATAGGATCCTCCAGTGTGATGATATGGTCTGTCAGATTCTCATTCGCCTTATTGATAATAGAAGCGAGTGTGGTTGACTTTCCTGATCCTGTAGGTCCTGTTACAAGCACCAGACCTCTCTTTCTCTTGTAGAGTTCTACAACCTCTCTGGGTATTCCGAGCTGATCCGGTCTCGGTATCTGTGTCTCTACTCGTCTGTAGGCTGCTGCCATGTTGCCTCTGTCCATGAATACATTCACACGGAAACGGCCTGTCTCAGGTGAATCGAAGGAGAAGTCGACCTCTCCTCTGTCCTGAAGTATAGCCTTGTGGCGGTCCTTCATGGTCGATCCTATCGCCTCGGCTGCGTCCGCCGGTGACAGTGGCGGGACCTCCACCTCCGTGAGCTTACCGTTGATTCTGAGCTTAGGTGGTATACCTACAGCTATATGAACATCTGATGCCTTCGCCTCAACCGAGAAGGCAAGCAGTTCCTTCATATCTAACATACCTTTGTTCCCTTCCTTTCCCTTTTTGCATTAAATAATTTCATCTTACTTCTTTATATATAAATCTCATTATATATCATATCTGTACGAGCTCTTCGCGACACACGCCTGACATATATGCGCTTCTGACATATGTCTTACAGCTCGCCCATATCCACTCCCTCGGCTACGGTCACTGTACTGTGTACGATCTTGTTCATCTCTGCTATGGATGTGATACCATCCACAACATGCTTGGCAGCTCCCATCTTCAGTGTGAGCATACCTTCCTTCAGAGCCTGCTTCTCTATGACATCTGCTGTAGCGCCCGAAGCTATGACTGCCTGAAGCGCTCTCGATACAGGCATCATCTCGTACACACCGATACGTCCTGAATATCCGGTATCGTTGCAGAGAGGACATCCCTGTGGCTCATAGATGATCACATCCTCCTCATCCTCCGGAATTCCAAGCTGTGCTCTCTCATCGTCTTCAACCAGTCTAGGCTGCTTGCATGTGGTACAGAGTCTTCGGACAAGTCTCTGTGCGATAACTCCGACAACGGCATCACCGGCTATATACGACTCAATACCCATATCTATCAGACGGGTGATGGTCGAAGCTGCCGAGTTCGTATGCAGTGTAGATACAACCAGATGTCCGGTGATAGCGGCCTGTACGGCTATACCAGCTGTCTCACCATCTCGGATCTCTCCTATCATGATGATATCCGGATCCTGACGAAGGATGGATCTGAGGGCTGCCGCGAATGTCATGTCCGCTTTGTTGTTAACCTGTACCTGATTGATACCGTTGATGTTCGCCTCGACAGGGTCCTCAACGGTGATGATGTTAACATCCTCTGTGTTGAGCTCGCTGAGTGAGGTGTACAGTGTGGTTGATTTGCCCGATCCTGTAGGACCCGTAACAAGGATGATTCCATGTGGGTTGCTCAGGATGTTGTCGAATACCTTCTCCTGCTCTGCATCGAAACCAAGGGCACTCTTCGGTTTGGTCAGACCGTCCTTGGATGTAAGTCTCATAACCGTCTTCTCTCCGAACACGGTTGGAAGTATAGATACACGGACATCAAACTCTCTTCTATCGACCATGATGGTGATACGGCCATCCTGAGGCTTTCTCTTCTCGGCTATATCCATTCCACCGATGATCTTGATACGCGCTGTGATACCTGCAAGGATACTCAGGTCATATGACATAACCTGCTTCAGCGCACCATCGATCCTGTATCTTACTCTTACGCTGTTCTCCAGCGCCTCTATATGTATATCTGATGCTCTCTGTCTTACTCCACCTTCTATGATCTGCTTTACGAGGAGAACGATAGGCGAGTTGTCTATCTCGTCATTGCCCTCTTCATCATCATCGCCGCCAAGTGCATTCGCCTGCTCCTGTCTGTAGGCCTCCGCAGCCTCCATGGCCTGGGCACTTCCGTAATACTTGTCTATGGCATTCTTGATGCCTTCCTCCGAGGCAAGCATCGGTTCAACCTGAAGGTTGGTGACAAGTCCTATATCATCCATAGCCATGATATCCATAGGATCTGCCATAGCTACCTTGAGGATGTTCGGGTTGTCAGGGTCTATCTCTATAGGAATAGCCTGATACTTGGTAACCATGGCCTCCGGCACCATGTGTATGACCTTATCCTCTATCTTCGCGCCCTTCAGCTCTATGTAATCAATTCCCAACTGGGTTGTAAGTACCGTGATCAACATATCGTTACTTATGAATCCCAGATCAACCAGGGCGTTTCCCAGCTTTCTGCCAGTCTCCTTCTGCTTTGCAAGTCCTTCCTGGAGCTGTTCCTCTGTGATGGCCCCCGCTGCTACAAGGACATCTCCAATTCTGATCTTCTTACGTCCCACGCTCAATCGCATTCTCTAAATATCCTCCTCGATCTCTTAATCTCTCCGAATTAACAGAATTATACAAATACCTAAACTGCATTATATCACAGTATTTTCACATTTTAAACATTTTGTACATATTTTTCATATGTTTTTTTGCACATTTGGCAATACTTGTCGCTTTTACAGGGTGGATAAGCACTATTTCTGCACAATAGACATATCATATAACAAGACCCACTGGTAAATATTGCGGGAGAACCCAGGTATGGAAGCATTCAAGAACCCACTAACTCCCGATGAAGAAAAGCTATATATCAGCAGATATATGTCCGGCGATCTCTCTGCCAGAAGTGCTCTCATAGAATACAATCTGCGTCTGGTAGCTCACATTGCCAGGAAATACAACTCAGCCGTGAGGGATACTGAAGATCTGATATCCATAGGCACCATAGGGCTGATAAAGGCCATCGACAGCTACAAGCCTGACAAAGGCTGTCGTCTGGCAGGTTACGCCGCCAAGTGCATAGAGAATGAAATGCTCATGGCGCTCCGTCAGGAGAAGAAAAAAGCCCGGGAGGTGTCCATATACGAGCCCATAGGAACCGACAAGGAGGGCAACGAGATCGTCATCATGGATATCATCAGTGCCTCCAGCGCGTGTCCGCTGGACAAAATGATAAGCAATGACCAGCTAGCAGCCCTGCCCGGATGCATATCAGGGCTCCTGACACCCAGGGAGCAGCGCATCATCAGTCTCAGATACGGACTGACCGGCTATGCCCCACTCACCCAGAAGGAGGTGGCAGGTCTGCTCCGCATCTCCAGATCCTATGTCTCCAGAATAGAGAAAAAGGCCCTCAGCAAGCTAAGAGGATGCCTCGACTGTTAGCCATGGCATCCTCTGTAATCTACTCTTTTCTTCTTATGATCATTCCGGCAGTCAGTTCCTTATCCAGTCTGACCTGAAGCTTCTGCTTAGGATGTGGAGCTGATTCCATACATACCCCATCCTCATCGTATATAACAGTCACCGTACACTCTATATTATCTCCGCCAAAGCCCATGGCTTCAAGCTTCTCACCAACTGAGAATTTGTTCTTCTGTTCGAAGCACACCAGTCCGTCATCCGTAACAGATCTCACAGTTCCTATATATGTGTAATTCTTCACATAGGTGTTGCTGTCGTATATCTGTGAGTCAGAATCAGTCTTGCCGAAGTAGAACCCTGTCGTGAACTGCCTGTAGGTGCATTTGGCTATCTCGCTCTTGTAATAGTCCATATTACCCCTGTACTTCTCTTCCGACTCGAAGTAATCATCCATAGCCTGTCTGTATGTTCTGGCAACGGTTGCCACATACAGCGCGGTCTTCATTCTTCCCTCGATCTTCAGGCTGTCTATCCCGGCAGCCACCATCTCAGGAACATATTCTATCATGCAGAGATCCTTGGAATTGAATATATAGGTTCCTCTGTCATCCTCGTTCACCGTCATGTACTCTCCCGGTCTGGTCTCCTCCACTATGGAATACTTCCATCTGCAAGGATGGGTGCACGCGCCATGATTCGCATCTCTTCCGGTGAAGTAATTGCTCAGGAGGCATCTTCCGGAGTAGGATATACACATGGCTCCATGGATAAATGACTCTATCTCCATGTCATCCGGTATATTCGCCCTGATCTCTGATATCTCGGCAAGGGAAAGCTCCCTGGCTGATACCACTCTTCTGATACCGTGATCGTACCAGAATCTATATGTCATGTAGTTGGTGTTGTTGGCCTGTGTGCTGATATGAAGCTCCATATCCGGCATAACCTCACGGGCTATGGTGAACACTCCCGGATCCGATACAAGGACAGCATCGACACCGGTATCCTTGAGCTCAGCAAAATATCCTCTTATGCCATCAAGGTCATAATTGTGCGCGAATATATTCGCTGTCACGTACACCTTTGCACCGCGCTCGTGGGCATAGCTCACACCAGCCTTCATCTCTTCTATGGAGAAATTGTCAGCCTTGGCCCTGAGGCCGAATGCCCTTCCTCCTATATACACTGCGTCTGCACCGTAATCCACAGCCACTTTAAGCGTATCCAGTCCCCCTGCAGGGACCAGCAGTTCCGGTTTACCTTCTCTTCTCATCATTTCTTCCCTTCTTTATACTGAGACTCATCCCGTCTCCGATATTAAGTATAGCTGTCTCAAGTTCAGGATCATGCGTGAGCTCATACAGATATTCTCTCATGCGTGAGTGTATCGTTCTGTTGCGCCTGGTGACAGCGAATCTGCTCTCAAGAACGTCTCCATCCTGAAGTACATTGTCACACAGAAGTATGCCATCCTCTCTGAGAAGCCTGATGGCATCCTTGAAAAAGCTGCCATACTGGCCCTTGGCCGCATCCATGAACACCATGTCATACTCACCGGACAGTCCCGGAAGTATCTCTAGGGCATCCCCCTCAAGCAGTGTGATCACATCCTGCGCACCTGCACGCTCTATGTTCTTCTTCGCCTCTTCTATCCTGGGCTGATAATTCTCTATAGTTGTTATATGTGCGCCATCCTCCAGAAACCTGCTCATAAAAATGGCAGAAAAGCCAATGGCTGAACCTATCTCAAGAATCCTCTTCGGCCTGTTCATCATGATGAGCATCTTGATGAACTCCCCGGCCTCTCTTCTTATGACAGGTACCCTGTTCTCTTCTGCCTCTTTTCTGATAGAGGTTATAACCTCATCGTAATCTGTATTAAAGGAATTGATAAATGACGCCAGTCTCTCATCAGTTACCATATAATATTCTCTCCCTACTCAGATGCAGAGGTGTCTGTATCTGAATCTGAGCTGTCACCACCGCCGGACGAATCACTGTCCGAGCTGGATGTCTCCGCAGTTCCCGTGATCAGCTCCATAATCTCCTTGTTGGTATTGCTTGGTGCTATCTGGTATGTACCAGGCTTGATCTTGCTTGCATTGCCCGTTATCCTCAGCTTGAGTATGAATGCATACTTGTTATCTATAACCTCAGCCTTCCTGAGTGCAGAAGACACATCCAGAACGCTCTCGTCAGCCGTGATCTGAATGGACACCTTCCTGTTGTTCACCGGATCCACAGACTTGGTCGCAAATACCTGATATGCAAAATCATAGGAATACGTGAAGGCCTTGACCAGCAAAAACAATATACATACATTGATGAGAAGACCGAACAGGAATCTCAACACCTTCTTCATACTTCTAGCACTATCTATAGCCATAACTTTTGTTCTCCTTATTCACAAATACATCCGCGCCGGTTCTACTGACCATCCTCATCTATGATATCGAAGTCGAGGTCATCCGCTATCTGCTCATATACAAGCTTCATCATGCGGACCAGCTTCTGTTCTGCCCTGATAAAGTCATTCACTATGGTATCATGGACTATGGAATCATATTCCACGAATAGATTATTAACTTCATCATAAGGATTGTCAAGCATTTCATTGTTCTGTATTTCATAATTTTTCTTACGAAATTCCATCAGCTGCTGAAGCTTATCCGGCTTCTGCCTGAGCTTATCCTTGCAATATTGATAATTCCTGTAGACATCTGAGTCCTTGATACAGGCGTTCAGCTGTCTGCTAAGTTCCAATGTATCTGTCATATTCTCACCCTTCTATACCTCTGTGATGATCGGAAGTATCATAGGACTTCTCTTCGTTCTCTTCCAGAGGAATTCTCCCATGTCATCCTTGATCACGGATTTGATCTTGCCCCAGTCTGTCACGCCACGGCTGAGACATCTGTCAAGAGCCTCCTGACAGGTGATCCTGCAGTCCTCCATAAGCGTCTCCGACTCTCTCACATACACAAATCCTCTGGACACGATATCCGGTCCGGCCACAAGCTGGTTGCTGTATCTGTCAAGTGTGACAACTATGATCATGAGACCATTCTGTGACAGAAGCTGTCTGTCCCTGAGCACGATATTGCCCACATCTCCAACTCCGAGTCCGTCAACGAACACTCCCTGTGCAGGTACCTTGCCCACGACCTCGAATCTGTCCTCACCTATCTCCAGCACATCTCCGGTGGTCATGATCTTCACATTCTCCTTAGGCACGCCCATCTCTCTGGCAAGCTCCGCATGTCTCTTCAGATGTCTGTACTCTCCGTGAACCGGGATAGCATACTTAGGTTTTGTCAGTGCGTAGATAAGCTTCAGCTCCTCGCGGCACGCATGTCCTGATACGTGTGTATCCTCGAATATAACGTGTGCGCCCTTGGCCTCAAGTTCATTTATAACCTTGAATACCGCCTTTTCATTGCCCGGTATCGGATGTGAGCTGAATATGACCACATCTCCCGGCTTGATAGCGATCTTGTTGTGTATGGATGCCGCTATACGTGACAGCGCAGCCATGTTCTCTCCCTGGCTTCCGGTTGTGATGAGCACTACCTTCTCGTCAGGATAATTCTTCATCTCGCTTATATCTATAAGTGTATTGTCCGGTATATTGATATATCCGAGCTCCGATGCCGTGGTGATGATATTCACCATGCTCCGTCCCTCGATGACCGCCTTACGGCCATACTTGTACGCCGAGTTGATGATCTGCTGTACTCTGTCTACATTCGATGCAAATGTAGCTATGATGATCCTGTGATCCTTGTTGTCATTGAACAGGTTGTCAAATGTTCTTCCAACTGTCTTCTCTGACTGTGTAAAGCCTTCCTTCTCAGCATTCGTAGAGTCTGCCATGAGCGCAAGCACGCCCTTCTTGCCAAGCTCTGCAAAGCGCTGAAGATCTATGGTTCCACCGAATACCGGCGTGTAGTCTATCTTGAAATCTCCGGTGTGAACGATAAGTCCCGCCGGTGTATATATGGCAAGCGCCGCTGAATCCGCTATAGAGTGGTTGGTCCTGATGAATTCAACCCTGAATGCTCCGAGGTTGATATTCTGTCCATACTTCACAACCTTTCTTCTGGTGTTGTTCATAAGGTTGTGCTCCTTGAGCTTGTTCTCTATAAGTCCCATCGTCAGCTTGGTTGCATAGATAGGCATATTGAGCTCCTTCTCAATATACGGAATGGCACCTATGTGATCCTCATGTCCGTGGGTAACCACAAGTCCTCTGACCTTGTCCGCGTTTTCCTTAAGATAGGTCACGTCAGGTATAACCAGATCTATTCCTAACATGTCATCCTCAGGGAATGCCAGTCCGCAGTCAATGACTATGATAGAGTCCTCATACTCTATCGCAGTGATATTCATTCCAATCTGTTCCAGACCGCCCAATGGAATGATCTTCACTGTCTCATTATTCTTCTTATTCAATTTTCCTATACCTCCAAATTTACGTCCTCGAGCAGTTCATCAAATATCTTTATGACTGCCTCCAATTCTTTTTCATCTTCAACAATGTCGTATGCTGCCATCTCTTCCGTATCAGCTCCGCTGTTCTCACGGAGAATAAGGAATGATTCATCATCCGCTTTGTCTATCACGAACAGATAGTTCACTCCTCCAAGGGTGGTCTGCTCCACCACATTGAATTCAACCTCTGTTCCATCTTCTGCCTCAAATACGATACTTCCGTCAGTTCTGTTGTTCTCTGCCATATACGATATAACCTCTAATTCTGTGCATCCAGATAATTCTGCAGTATGACTGCAGCCGCCATCTTGTCTATATAGGTCTTCCTGTTCTCTCTGCGCACACCACTGTCCATGAGTATACGCTCCGCCTCCACGGTGGTCAGTCTCTCATCCCACAGAACTACCTCAAGACCTGTCCTGCGCTCAAGATCCTCCTTGAACGCACGGGTAGCCTCACACCGGTCACCCTCTGTGTTGTTCATATTCTTCGGGTATCCCAGCACTATACGACCTATCTTCTCCTGCTCCGATACTGCGCCATACTCCTCTATGATGGCCTCGATCCTCGCAAGTGTCTGTCTGAGCTTGTTCGCAGACTTTCTCTCTATAGTCTCAACCGGCTGCGCTGTGATCTCCAGCGGATCGCTCACAGCTACACCCACAGTCTTCGTTCCGTAGTCTAATCCTAATATTCTCATAATCCGTCCTATTCCCGTCCTGTATGATCAGTCTCTGTTGTACATCATCATATAAGATTGTTCTTGATATAATCCTCGAACAGAACCTCTATGATCTCATCTCTCTCCACCTTCATGATAAGGCTTCTGGCATTCTTGTAGCTTGTAATGTATGTTGGATCACCGCTCATAATATATCCAACAACCTGACTTACCGGATTGTATCCCTTCTCAGCAAGTGCATCATATACCTGGCCGATGATCTGCCTGACGTCGATAGCCGCGTCCTTCATCGGCACAATATTCTGTGTACTTTCGTTATTCATCAAATCACGTCCTCATCTTATAATTATCTAGTGAGCCATCTATCTAACATTCCCATTCTAATATAAAAGGTATCAAAAGTAAAGGAACAGATTGACAGTTGTCACACCAGATAGATATCCCCATCCTGTGTGTATCTCACATATACAAAGCTGTTCACAAAGCTCTCCGGCACAGGCGCAGCCCCGACAGATATAAGGATATCCATATATCTCTCTGTGTGCCCCCTGAGATATGTCCCTTCCTCTCTGTGGACAACTTCCTCAACCAGGACTTCTAGCTCCTGCCCCTCAAACTGGCTCTCATATGCCTTCTTGTTCTTCTCCGTCAGCGCCAGCAGCACATCACTGCGCTGATTCTTGATCTCCGGATCCACCTGATCCTTCATAGCCGCCGCAACGGTTCCCTGTCTCGGCGAATACTTGAATATATGCATTTCATACAGATTAAGGTCAGTCAGATACTGAACCGTATCCTCAAATTCCTCATTCGTCTCTCCGGGGAATCCCACTATGACATCCGTGGTGAGCGCCGGGTTATTATACGCCGCTCTAAGCATATCACATTTTTCAAAGTATTCCTCTCTTGTGTACTTTCTGTTCATCCTCTTAAGCACGGAATTACAGCCGCTTTGCAGGCTCAGATGGAAGTGAGGGCACACCTTGGAATTGGCAGCCACACGCTCTACAAAATCCTTTGTTATGATCCCCGGTTCCAGGGATCCAAGACGTATCCTCTTGATTCCTTTGATTTTTGAGATAGCATCTATAAGATCTATAAGTGCTCCCTCATTATTCTTATCCTTGCCGTATGAGGATATATGTATGCCGGTAAGCACAACCTCCTTGATCCCTGCATCAGCCAGCTCCCTGACCTCCGCCAGGATCGCCTCCTCACCCCTGCTTCTTATCCTTCCTCTCACATAAGGAATGATGCAATATGAGCAGAACTGGTTACAGCCATCCTGGATCTTGACGTACGCACGGGTATGTCCCACCGGTACATGTCCGCCCATCTCCTCATACTCGGTCTCCCTGGATATATCGATAAAATACTCTGCAGCGCCCGTCCCTGCTCCATCGGATCCGTCCTGCCTATCTATCACATTATCGGAATCATTCATGTATTCTTCGATTATCCCGGTGATATTCTTCTTCATGTTGTTGCTTATAACTATATCCACCGCAGCATCCTGCTCCAGAAGCTCCTTTGCGGACTGGACATAACAGCCAGCAGCCACAACTATGGCATCGTGATTCCTCTTCTTTGCCCTGTGAAGCATCTGTCTGGATTTCTTGTCTGCAATATTCGTCACTGAACACGTATTAACTATATATATATCCGCTTTTTCCTCGAATTCCACGATATCAGCACCAGCGGCCGCCAGCATGTCCAGCATACTGTCCGTCTCCGCCTGATTGACCTTGCAGCCAAGGGTTGTCGCGGCAACCGACTTACCTTTTAACATCAATTTTACACTCCTTATATTGACTTTTGTATTCCATAAAAATATAATGAATAGAGTACATAAAACTATTACTCATAAGGGTTAGGAGGACTAATTATGAAAGCAGTTAAGATTTCTTTAAACTCAATCGACAAGGTCAAGAGCTTCTGCAACGACATTGCAAAGTTCGACGCTGAATTTGATCTCGTATCAGGACGTTACGTAATCGACGCAAAGTCCATCATGGGTATCTTCAGCCTTGATATTTCAAAGCCAATTGAGCTTAACATCCATGCAGAGAGCGGTCTCGATGAGATCATGGCTACTCTGAAGCCATACATAGCAGAATAATACATTCTGAAGAACGATATTCTGCCACACATCATAACGTATGACCTGGTTCCGAATATTTCAAAGAATTTCAAAGAGATGCTTTGCAGCATCTCTTTTTCTTTTATTCTTTTATCGTTTTGTTTTATCTATCACTGTTCTCTTTTACTGCTCTACTGCTTTGCCCTGCACATAACTATCTCTTCTGTATCCACAGCCTTGCGGTACAGAGGCTCTATGATTCCCTCAAGCTTGGCCTCAGACTTCTCTATAGCCGAAAGCACCGGATGTGTCACCGGATGCTTGGCAACGAATGTCGTACAGCAGTCCTCGTAAGGAAGAATTGAAGTCTCATATGTGCCTATCTTCTCTGATATGTCCACTATCTCCTGCTTGTCCATACCTATACATGGCCGGAACACAGGCATGGTGCTCACCTGATTGATGACGTTCAGGCTGAACACAGTCTGGCTTGACACCTGGCCTATGCTCTCACCTGTGATAGTGCACTGGCAGTCATTCTTCTCAGCGATCTCCTCAGCGATCTTGATCATATATCTCTTCATGATGATCGTGAGCTCCTCGTGCGGGCAGTTGTCATATATGGCCATCTGCACATCTGCGAAATTCACAACATGAAGTCTGATGGCTCCGGCATAATCAGCGACAAGGCATGCCAGATCTATAACCTTCTGCTTTGCCCTCTCACTTGTGAATGGAGGTGCATGGAAATACACTGCCTCAACCACAACGCCTCTCTTGGCTATCATATATGCCGCCACCGGACTGTCTATTCCGCCTGACAGAAGCGCCATGCCCTTACCATTTGTTCCGACAGGAAGCCCTCCCGGGCCAGGGATGGTGATGGAATATATATATGCGACCTTTCTTATCTCCACATTGATTATCTCCTGCGGAGCATGAACATCAACGGACAGATCCGGATATGCTTCAAGAAGGAAATGTCCCAGTTCAGCGCTGACCTCCATGGAGGTCATAGGGTATGTCTTGTCATTTCTCCGCGTGAACACCTTGAAGGTGAAGTTCTTCCTGTCATACGCTTCGTCCACGTAATCTATAACCTTCTGTCTGAGATTCTCAAACTCTGTATTCTCCTCCACAACAACAGGGCATATGCCTACTATACCGAACACTTTGCCAAGGGCACCCACAACATCCTCATAGTCATAATCGGATCTGCACTCTACAAATATTCTTCCCTGTTCTTTTCTTATATAGAAATCTCCATAGTTCTTGAGCTTTCTGTTGATGTTCTTGCACAGGATATCTTCAAATATATACCTGTTCTTGCCCTTCGTGCCTATCTCGGCATACTTTATCATAAAAGCCTTGTACTGCATCGTTCCTCCTTGTCTGTCCGACTATATTCTCATGTTACTTTTTGCGTCTGTATCTTCTCAGTACCGGAAGCAGTTCCTTACAGCACTGCACTGCATAGTCCACCTGTTCCATCGTATTCTCCGGTGAAAAGCTGAATCTGAGTGTGGACTCCAGCTTCTCAGGCGGCAGTCCGACAGCCTTCAATGTGCTGCTCACAGAGTGCTTGTTGGATGAGCACGCAGAACCTGATGACACATATACGCCTCTCTCCTCAAGCGCATGAAGCATGACCTCACTTCTGACACCCTTGAATGTAATGCTGGCTATATGAGGTGCGTCCCCTGAATTGCTGTACACATCCTCTATCTGTGTAAGCTCTGCGATCAGATGCTCCTTGAGATTCTTCATATGCTCCACACTGCTGTCCAGATTCCTGTATGTCATCTCGGCCGCAAGCGCCATTCCAGCGATCCCCGGCACATTCTCTGTTCCAGAACGCATACCATTCTGCTGGCCTCCACCATATATAACAGGCTTAACCTTTACCCTGTCGTGTATATAGAGTGCTCCAACGCCCTTTGGTCCGTGGAACTTGTGGCTGCTTATGGACATCATATCTATCCCCATTCTTCCCGGGTATATGACATACTTGCCAAATGCCTGTATGGCATCCACATGGAACAGGACAGAAGGATTCTTCTCCTTTATACGCTTTGCTATCTCCTGTACCGGCATAACAGCACCAATCTCATTGTTCACATACATAACAGATACTATGATCGTGTCATCGTTCACAGCTTCCATCAGTTGTTCCATATCTATTATGCCATGGCTGTCAACACCTATCCTGACAATCTCAAAGCCCATACTCTCCAGGAATGCCACCGGGCTGCCAACAGAAGCATGCTCCACCTCTGTGGTGATGATCCTGTTGCCCGCACGCCTGTTGGCAAGTGCACCTCCTATGAGGGCCATATTGTTGGATTCTGTTCCGCCTGATGTGAACACAAGCTCCTTCGGCTGAATCTTCATCAGTCTGGCAAGCTTCTCCCGGGCTTCTGTCACATATCTGGCAGCCTGAACTCCCTTCATATGAAGAGAGGAAGGATTGCCATAATCCTCTTCCATTAACTTTACCACGAGATCTCTCACCTCCGGATAAACCGGGGTGGTTGCTGAATTGTCAAAATATGCTTCCATGTCGTCTTCCACCATTCCGAAGCCGACGTATATCCGGCTTCAAGCTTCTTTCTCTCAATAATCTTTAATAGTACGTTGCTAACTGTCCCTGTCTGCGCCAAACATGATAACGGACATGACCGCAAGCCCCGCCGTCTCTGTGCGGAGGATCCTGTGTCCAAGTGTTATACATTCCGCTCCTGCCGCTACAGCCTGCTCCACCTCTTCCCGGGCAAATCCGCCCTCCGGGCCTATGAATATCCCCAGACTCCTGCATGATGAAGCCGTTATATCCTCTATGATCTGTCTGGACTTCTCAATACCTTCCGCTTCTTCATACGGAATGATATTCCTGTCGAGCCCCCTCGCCAGTTCTACCGCCTGTACAAATGTAATCGGCTCCGTGATCTCCGGCACTATGCCGCGGCCCGACTGCTTGGCTGCAGATTCTGCTATGGTCTGATATCTCTCTGTCTTCTTCGCCGCCTTCTTCGCATCGAGCTTCACTATGGTCCTTGCAGTGAACACAGGGACTATACGGTGAACTCCAAGCTCCACCATCTTCTGTACTATCAGATCCATCTTGTCCGACTTCGGATAGCCCTGGAAAAGGGTTACCTTCACAGGAAGCTCCGCAAAATTGTCATTGATATCCTCAACGCGGCATACGACCGCATCACTTTCTATATCCGAGATACTGCAGGTATAATCCCTGCCCCTGCCGTCACTGACAAGTATCTCCTGACCCACTTTAAGGCGGAGAACGTTCCTGATATGATTAACGTCTCCGCCTGTTATGCTTATATCTGTTCCTATCTCTCTGCCATCTATATCCACAAAGAATCTGTTCATATATGATTATTCCCTCTCACACGCTGAATCATACATGCTTTTTTGCAACAAAGCTGACCCAGTCATTCATGTAGACAGTATCTACGATATCGAAGTTATTGTCAAGAAGAGCCTGTCGCACTTCTTCTTCCTTTATATTGATTATTCCGGATGATATGAACAACCCATCGTCCTTCATGAACTTCTGAACCACCGCAGACATAGGTATGATGACATCTGCAAGTATATTCGCAACCACTATGTCATAATTCGCGCCTATGGAATCGACCAGCTTCTGATCTTCAAGCACATTGCCGCACTTGAATTCCACTGCATCCTCCGGAATATGGTTCACGTCCCGGTTCTCTCCTGCCACATCCACAGCTATCGGATCTATATCTATTCCGAGCACGTGCTCCGCGCCCAGCTTATTGCATACAAATGACAATATACCGCTGCCGCTTCCCGCGTCAAGTATCTCGTCGCCGTCTTTCATATATTTCTTGAGCTGTCCAATACACAGTCTTGTGGTCTCATGTGAGCCCGTTCCGAATGCTGTTCCCGGATCTATCTCTATGATGATATCATCATCTGTGGCATCCTCAGGAACCTCCTCCCAGGTAGGTTTGATGATGATATTGTCATAGAGTCTGAACGGCTTGAAGTAGGCCTTCCAGTTATCTCTCCAGTCCTCATCCTTTGTCTCGCTCTCAGTTATCTCTCCGGTTCCAACAGGAAGGAACTCTGAAAGTCTCCTGATCTCTGCAGCCACCTTATCCTTGATCTCCTGTACATCAAATGTATCGTCAAGGAAGCATGACACCTTCGCGGTTCCATCATTCTCCGGCATATCATCCGGCAGGAGATCGACAAACATCGTCTCCATCTCCTCCTCAGTGAGAGGAATATTATCTTCTATCTGAACACCCAAAACGCCTTCCTCTTCGAGGAAGGCGCTTATCAGGTCTTCAGCTTCACATGTTGTGTCTATTGTGAGCTTCGTCCATTTCATATATTTATTTACCTGCTTTTATTATTCTACTGTTTCTTCTTTCTTCTCTTGTGATCACCAAATGTAAATGGTCCTGCTGAATCCATTGCAGGTCTTGTCTCTACAAGTGTAGCCTGTTCATACTGGTTGAGGATCTTCTTCTGCTCCTCTGTCAGCTTCTCAGGAACCTGTACGACAAGTGTTACATAGTGATCGCCTCGCTGTGTAGGGTTCTTAAGGTTTGGTACACCCTTGCCCTTCAGCTTGATACGTGTATCTGTCTGTGTTCCAGGCGGTATCGTGTAGTCAACCTCTCCTTCGATGGTGTTGATCTTGATCGTTCCACCAAGAGCTGCCTGTGTGAATGTGATAGGCTCAGATGAATACAGATTGTACTCCTGTCTCTGGAAGTTAGGGTGACGATCTACGAGAATTGTAACTGTAAGATCTCCTCTCTCACCGCCATTGATACCTGGCTCACCTTTGCCCTTGATACGGATATTTGTTCCATTATCTACTCCTGGTGGAATAGCTATCTGTATCTTCTTTCTGCTCTTTACATATCCTGTACCAGCACAGTTGCTGCACTTATACCTGATGATCTTACCTGAACCACTACAATCAGGACATGTCTGGACATTACGTACCACACCGAACAGTGACTGCTGTGTTGTGACTATCTGTCCCTTACCGCCACACTTGCCACAGATCTCCGGCTGATGTCCCGGCTGTGAACCGGTTCCCTTACATACATCACACTCATCCTTCAGAGGAAGCTCAAGCTCTTTCTGTGTACCAAAAATAGCCTCTTCAAATGCTACTCTGATGGTGGTCTTGATATTCGCACCCTTCATAGGGCCATTTGTATTTCTCTGACGGCTTGCACCACCAAACATATCTCCGAAGATATCTCCAAAGATATCTCCCATATCTGCGAAGTCGAAGCCTCCAAATCCGCCTCCGGCACCTGCATTCTGATCAAATGCCGCATGACCAAACTGGTCATACTTCGCACGTTTCTCAGGATCACTGAGAACTGCATATGCCTCTGCGGCCTCTTTGAACTTCTCTGCAGCTTCCTCATCACCCGGGTTCATATCCGGGTGATACTTCTTGGCTACTACTCGATATGCTCTCTTGATCTCGGCTTCAGAGGCGCCCCTGGTAACACCAAGGACTTCATAATAATCGGTCTTTGTCTCTGCCATAACCTTTACCTTTCATCGTATATTATTATACCTCTGTGAAATCTCCGTCAACTACGTCTCCGTCTGAGAAATCTGGTGTGCCTGCACCTGTTCCTGCATTTGCTCCAGGACCGTTCTGCTCATAGAGCTTTGAGAACAGGCTCTGTGCGCTCTCCATCAGCTTATCCTTTGCAGCCTTGATCTTATCTACATCTGCATCGCTCATATTCTCTGCATCTGTGCTGTCTATTGCTGCTCTTAAGGAGTCAAGATCTGCCTTTACGCCAGCCTTGTCAGAATCTGAAAGCTTATCTCCTACCTCACCGAGTGCCTTCTCTGTCTGGAATGCAAGTGCATCTGCCTCATTTCTTGCCTCGATGCCTTCCTTACGCTTCTTATCCTGAGCCTCGTACTCTGCTGCTTCCTTAACTGCTCTATCGATATCATCATCTGAAAGTGATGTTCCTGATGTGATAGTGATGTGCTGCTCTCTTCCTGTTCCGAGATCCTTTGCTGATACATTTACGATACCATTTGCATCGATATCGAATGTAACCTCGATCTGTGGAACGCCACGTCTTGCTGGAGCGATACCATCAAGTCTGAATCTGCCAAGGCTCTTGTTGTCCTTTGCAAACTGTCTCTCACCCTGTACTACATTGATATCAACGGCATCCTGATTATCCTGTGCTGTTGAGAAGATCTGGCTCTTCTTTGTAGGGATTGTTGTATTTCTCTCGATAAGGTGAGTAGCTATACCACCCATTGTCTCGATTGAAAGTGTAAGTGGTGTAACATCCAGAAGAAGGATCTCACCTGCACCGGCATCTCCGGCAAGCTTACCACCCTGGATACAAGCACCGATGGCAACACACTCATCAGGGTTGATTCCCTTGAATGGCTCCTTACCTGTAAGTCTCTTAACCTCTTCCTGTACAGCGATGATACGTGTTGAACCACCGACAAGAAGCACCTTGTCAAGCTCTGCTGCTGTAAGGCCTGCATCAGCAAGTGCTGTGTTTACAGGGCCCTTTGTTCTATCAACGAGATCTGCTGTAAGCTCATCGAACTTAGCTCTTGTAAGGTTCATATCAAAATGCTTTGGGCCATCCTGGTTAGCTGTGATGAAAGGAAGGTTGATGTTGGTTGTTGTAGCTGATGACAGCTCCTTCTTGGCCTTCTCTGCTGCTTCCTTTAATCTCTGCATAGCCATCTTATCACCTGAAAGGTCGATGCCCTCAGCCTTCTTGAACTCGTCAAGCATGTACTGTGTAATAGCGTTATCGAAATCATCACCACCGAGCTTGTTATCACCGGCTGTTGCAAGAACCTCGATGACTCCCTCACCGATCTCAATGATAGATACATCAAATGTACCACCACCTAAATCGTAAACCATGATTCTCTGCTCCTGCTCATTGTCAAGACCATATGAAAGAGCTGCTGCTGTAGGCTCGTTGATGATACGCTTTACGTCAAGACCTGCGATCTTACCGGCATCCTTTGTTGCCTGTCTCTGTCCATCTGAGAAGTAAGCAGGAACTGTGATAACTGCCTCTGTAACCTTCTCTCCAAGATATCCTTCAGCATCTGCCTTCAGTTTCTGAAGGATCATTGCTGAGATCTCCTGTGGAGAATACTTCTTATCATCAATAGTTACTCTGTAATCTGTACCCATATGACGCTTGATAGATGAAATTGTCTTATCAGCGTTGGTAACTGCCTGACGCTTTGCAGGCTCTCCTACTACTCTCTCTCCTGTCTTCAGGAAACCTACTACTGAAGGTGTTGTTCTCATACCCTCTGAGTTAGCTATAACTACAGGCTTACCACCTTCCATAACTGCTACACATGAATTTGTTGTACCTAAGTCAATACCTATAATCTTACCCATTGTCTTTTCCTCCTAGAAAAAATTTTACAATATTAAGAAATCTCCCACTCCGTGGGCCCTTCTTATGAAGTTTAATTTGCTACCTTTACCATGCTGAATCTGAGCACCTGATCCTTGTACATGTATCCCTTCTGCATCTCCTCGACGATGACATTATCTTCGTAATTGTCATCCTCAACATGCATCACGGCATTGTGATATGTTGGATCAAACTGCTGTCCAGCACAATCCATAGGCTTTACACCTATGTTATCAAGTGAAGTCATAAGCTGCTTGTATATGTTGGCAACTCCTGACTCAAATGGTCTGTCTTTCTCATCCTCAGGTATGGCTGCCAGTGCTCTCTCAAAGTTATCAACAACCGGAAGGAGCTTCTCAAGAACTCCCTTGGCACCTATGTCATACAGCTTTCCGGATTCTTTTTCATTTCTCTGTCTGATGTTCTCACACTCTGCGAGAAGTCTTGTGTACTTAGCTTCTGCATCCTTGCAGCGCTCCTTGAGCTTCTCGTTCTCCTCACGGAGAGCCTTGCCTCCACGTCTGTTCTCCTTTGCCACATGCTGAGGCTTGGAAGTCTCTGCCTGCTCCTCAGGAACATCCACGGTCTCAGTAACCTTTACTGTGGATTCCTCGCTGTCTTTTATCTCCGCTGAAGCATCTCCAACTATTGTCTCAGAAGCTGTCTGCTCTGTTTTGACCTTCTTGTCGGATGCAGTACTGTTATTGCTATCAGCCATTACATATCCTCCTATTCTACTTTCATCACAGGGCCTGCTCCTGCCGGTGCATCCCTTCTCTTGATCTATCCATTGTTGTTAAATATATCATCAAGCTCTCCGGTAAGTTCCTTGAGCATTGTTACCACTTTCTTGTAATCCATTCGCTTCGGACCAATGATTCCTATGGTTCCCTTGGCGCCCTCAGGCATCTTGTACGTGGCTGTTACAAGCGAGCAGTCCTTCAGGTTCTCATCGCTGTTCTCCTGTCCTATAAGGATCTGGATATCGCTGTCCTGCTGGATCACATCCTCAACATGCTTTGCAAATTCTTCTTTGTCCTCTATATCCTCCAGCGTTCCCAGCAGCTTCTCGGCTGATGACGTGTTCGCCAGCTCCGGATACTTGAGCACATTGGTTGCTCCGCTTGTATATACCTTCAGGTCATCGGCCTCATGGATCGCCTCCATGATTCCCTGGAATATCGTCTCAAGAATCTCCGCATACTCACCGGCCTGAACCTTCATGGTCTGTATGAGTTCCAGGTTGATATCCTGAAGTGCAGCACCCTGAAGAAATGTGTTCAGCAAAATATTGAATTTTAAAATGTCTTCATTCTTCAGGCTGTACGTTGTCTTGATCAGCTTGTTCTTGACTATGTTGCCATCTACCATGATGACCGCCAGCAGTGTTGTATCATCAACCTGTGACAGCTGGATGAACTTCACTGTGTTGTTGTACTGTGGCATGGTGACCAGCGTCGCATACTGTGTATTCGCTGCGAGCACTCTGGCTACCTGCTTGAGGAGCTTCTCGAGCTTATCAACCCTCTGAAGAAGGTTCTCCCTCTCCTCCTGATCTCCAGCTCTCTCTTCATCCCTGTCTGCCATAATACTGTCAACATAGAATCTGTAGCCGGCATCTGTAGGAATTCTTCCCGCTGATGCATGAGGCTGGCATATATATCCCATCTCCTCCAAGTCTGACATCTCATTCCTGATGGTGGCCGGGCTGACATTCATGTCTCCCAGCTTGGAAATGGTCCTCGAGCCCACCGGCTCTCCAGTCTCAAGGTAGTTAGAAACGATCGCTTTAAGAATTCTGACTTTTCTCTCGTCAAGTTCCATACTATCATTCCTTTTGCTTTTTGCTTTATTAGCACTCAACATATCCGAGTGCTAACCACTAAACATAATCTAACACCCACGCCCCTTTTTGTCAACAAAATAACGGACTTTTTTGTGAATTTTTTATGTTTAACGGTCGTGCCAGCCTTTGGAATGACGGACGCATGTCTACAGCTGCCATATGCTCAATCACGCTCATCTTACCTTGCTTCGGGATTTCTTATATGCATGCGGCTTCGCAGGCAATAAGGGCATCTGCCTGCTCCGCCTTAGCAAAGAAATCCCGAAGCAAGGACGCTTTCGCTACCGATTGAGCATATGGCAGCTGTAGGCATGCTACTGTACTTACGAATTAAAGGCTGGCACTCTGAGTGTCTTCCATATACATGTAAAGGCTGACACTCTAAACGTCTACCACATGCATGTAAAATGACATACATAATACATATGAAATAACGTACACACAAATTCACAATGCAAGCCCATATCCCCAAACTTTATATTTTTGGAAATGTCCGAGAGGCTGATAGGCAAGCGTGATTTCAAACCATACAGTGTAGTTTTCTTCATCCTCAGGACGCGTCCGTCAGTCCTCTATGAGGAAGTCCGCGAGGATCGTGTTGCTCACGTCGATGCCTTTTTTTGTGAGGCGGATAAGGCCATGGTCGTCTTCGAGGTGGCCTGAGGCTTTGTACCGGTCTATGACGGGACCGTAGATGTCGTAGATGGAGTGGCCAAAGTAATCGTTGAAACGCTCTGCACTCACACCCGATATCATACGCAGGCCGAGGAACATATATTCCTCCATCAGCCTGTCCGCATCAAGTTCTTCTTCTACATTGCGCATCTGTTCCAGAATGTCACGGGCTTTTCCTGCATTTGCGACGGGATCACCGAAGGTCAACAGCTCCCGGTGTCTCTCCATTCCGTCTATGTAGTCTTCCAGACTGGATGTGTTGGTGTAGCGTCTGCCGTACAGAAAGGACGCTGCTCCGATTCCGACTCCTATATATTCTCCGAGGGTCCAATAGACTATATTGTGTCTGCACTCATAACCGGCTTTGGCGTAGTTGGATATCTCGTATCTGTGATATCCGCCGGTGTCCAGCAGCTTGTTCGTTATGTCGTACATCTGCCGGTCCACATCCTCATCCGGGATCTGTGAGAGCAGAGTCTGGTCTGCTGCCAGAGGCGTTCCATCTTCTACTATCAGGCTGTAGGATGATATGTGCTCCGGCCTGCATCTGAGCACCTTCTCCAGTGTGTCAAGGTATGATCTCATGGTCTGCCCTGGTATGTCAGACATGAGATCTATGTTGATATTTCTAAAGCCAGCCTCCCGCGCCATGTCAAATGCTGCGATGAACTGGTCGTAGTTGTGTATACGGCCAAGGGCCTCCAGCTCATCCTTCTGGGCGGTCTGGAGTCCTATGCTCATCCTGTTGATGCCATTTGCAATGTATTCCGCTGCCTTGCGGCTGGTGAGTGTTCCGGGATTTACCTCTATGCTGATCTCCGCATCATCCGCAACGTCGAATACCTTTCGGACAGTTGTCATGATGACTGTGATCTCATCCGGTTCCAGTATGGATGGGGTTCCTCCACCTATGTATATGGTTTTTACCCTGTGCGTCTCCGCTATACTGGCATAGCTTCGCAGCTCCTCACACAGAGCCTCTATATATTTTTCCCTGTACAATCCGTATCCTTCCATGCAGGATCTTCCAACGGGAAATGACAGAAAATCACAGTAGCTGCATTTTCTGACACAGAACGGAATATGTATATATATGCTGAGGGATTTTTTCTCGTATGTCACGGAGGTTTCATCATCCATGATCTCTCCACCGAGATCCCCGTCAAAATTTTCAGTATTCACTAGGTCTATCATTTGTATCTGTCCTTTTTCTTATTCTTGTATTTTCCTATCGCTATACTTCTCTGTTATCGTTGCTGCACGAAAAAAGCCGCTACTAAGAATGCTCCTGTCAGAATGCTCTCATTAACGGCTTTTCTAAGATTCTATTATTTTTATAACCGCGTCACTGTGTTCCCGGTCTTCTCTATTCCTCATCAAGCTTCAGGACAGACATAAATGCCTTCTGTGGT